>NZ_JBNCNM010000014.1:0-254651 GCF_049846985.1 Streptomyces sp. DT190
CCCCGGCCCCCGCCCCCCCCGCGCCGCCCCCCCCCCCCCCCCCCCCCCCGGCCGGTGATCCGTGGGTGTTACACCCGCGGCTTCTCGCGCATCTCGTACGTCGCGATGACGTCGTCGACCTTGATGTCGTTGAAGTTGCCGAGGTTGATACCGCCCTCGAACCCTTCGCGGATCTCGGTGACGTCGTCCTTGAAGCGACGCAGACCCTCGATGTTGAGGTTCTCCGCGATGACCTTGCCGTCGCGGATGAGGCGTGCCTTGGTGTTGCGGCGCACCTCGCCGGAGCGGATGAGCACACCCGCGATGTTGCCCAGCTTGGACGAACGGAAGACCTCGCGGATCTCCGCCGTGCCGAGCTCGACCTCCTCGTACTCCGGCTTGAGCATGCCCTTGAGGGCCGCCTCGATCTCCTCGATCGCCTGGTAGATGACCGAGTAGTACCGGACGTCCACACCCTCGCGCTCGGCCATCTGCGCGGCACGCCCGGCGGCGCGCACGTTGAAGCCGATCACGATGGCGTCGGAGCCCATCGCCAGGTCGATGTCCGACTCGGTGACCGCACCGACACCGCGGTGCAGGACGCGGATGTCGACCTCTTCGCCGACGTCCAGCTGGAGCAGCGAGGACTCGAGGGCCTCGACGGAACCGGAAGCGTCACCCTTGATGATCAGGTTCAGCTGCTGGACCTCGCCGGCCTTGAGCACCTTGTCCAGGTCCTCCAGCGACACGCGGCGCGTGCGCTTGGCGAACGCGGCGTTCCGCTCGCGGGCGGCGCGCTTCTCCGCGATCTGACGGGCCGTACGGTCCTCGTCGACGACGAGGAAGTTGTCGCCCGCGCCCGGGACGTTGGTCAGGCCCAGGACCTGGACCGGCGTCGACGGGCCCGCCTCGGTGACGAGGTTGCCGTTGTCGTCGTGCATCGCCCGGACTCGGCCGTACGCGTCGCCGACCACCATGGTGTCGCCGACCCGCAGCGTGCCGCGCTGGACGAGGACCGTCGACACGGCACCGCGGCCGCGGTCGAGACGGGACTCGATCGCGATGCCCTGCGCGTCCTGGTGCGGGTTGGCACGCAGGTCGAGCGAGGCGTCGGCCGTGAGGACCACGGCCTCCAGCAGGGAGTCGATGTGCAGACCCTGCTTGGCGGAGATGTCGACGAACATGGTGTCGCCGCCGTACTCCTCGGCCACCAGCCCGTACTCGGTGAGCTGGCCGCGCACCTTGGTCGGGTCGGCACCCTCGACGTCGATCTTGTTGACCGCGACGACGATCGGGACCTCGGCCGCCTTGGCGTGGTTGAGCGCCTCGACCGTCTGCGGCATGACGCCGTCGTTGGCCGCGACGACCAGGATCGCGATGTCGGTCGACCGGGCACCACGGGCACGCATGGCGGTGAACGCCTCGTGACCCGGGGTGTCGATGAAGGTGATCTTGCGCTCTTCGTCGTTGACCTCGGTCGCGACCTGGTAGGCACCGATGTGCTGGGTGATGCCGCCGGCCTCGCCCGCGATGACGTTCGTCTTGCGGATGGCGTCGAGGAGCCGGGTCTTGCCGTGGTCGACGTGACCCATGACGGTGACGACCGGCGGGCGGACCATCAGGTCCTCCTCGTCGCCCTCGTCCTCGCCGAACTCGATGTCGAAGGACTCGAGCAGCTCGCGGTCCTCCTCCTCCGGGCTGACGATCTGAACCGTGTAGTTCATCTCGTCGGCGAGGAGCTGGAGCGTCTCGTCGGAGACGGACTGCGTGGCCGTGACCATCTCGCCGAGGTTCATCATGACCGCGACGAGCGACGCCGGGTTGGCGTTGATCTTCTCCGCGAAGTCGGTGAGGGACGCACCGCGCGACAGGCGAACGGTCTCGCCGTTGCCGCGAGGCAGCATCACGCCGCCGACCGACGGGGCCTGCATGGCCTCGTACTCCTGGCGCCTCTGCCGCTTCGACTTGCGGCCACGACGCGCGGGACCGCCGGGACGGCCGAAGGCGCCCTGCGTGCCACCACGGCCACCCGGGCCACCGGGACGACCACCGAAGCCGGGACGGCCACCGCCGCCACCGGGACCACCCGGACGGCCGGCGAAACCGCCGCCACCGCCACCGGGACCACCGGGACGGCCGGCGAAACCGCCACCGCCGCCACCGGGACGACCGGCGAAGCCGCCGCCACCCGGGCGACCGCCGCCGCCACCGGGACGACCGCCGCCACCGGGACCGCGGCCGCCGGGGCCACCGCCACCGGGACGCGGGCCGGCAGCCGGACGCTGCGGCATCATGCCGGGGTTGGGACGCGGACCACCGGGACCGCCGCCGGGACGCGGACCGCCGCCCTGCGGACGGGGCATGCCGCCCGGGGTGGGACGCGCGCCGCCCGGGGCCTGCGGACGGGGACCGCCCGCCGCACCCTGGGGACGGGGACCGCCCTGGCCCTGGCCCTGCGGACGCGGGGCGCCACCGGGGGCACCGGGGCCACCCGGACGCGGCGCGCCGCCGGGACGGGGCGTCTGCGGACGCGCCATACCGGTGGAGCCACCGGAGGTGAAGGGATTGTTGCCCGGGCGGGGACCCGCCGGACGGGCACCGGGACGCGGAGCGCCGCCACCCGGACGCGGAGCGCCGGGACGCTCGCCACGGTCACCGCGACCCTGGCCGCCCTGGCCGGAACCGGCCGGACGCGGAGCACCCGGACGCGGCGCCTGACCGGCCGGACGCGGGGCGCCCGGACGCGGGCCGGAGCCCTGCGACGGCGCGGCGGGAGCCGCCGGCGGCGCGGTGAACTCGGGCGTGGTCGGAGCCGGGGACGCCGGGGCGGGCCGCGGCGCGGGCTTCGGGCCCGGGGTGGGACGGGGGCCGGGAGTGGCCGGCGCGGCGGGAGCCGCCGGCTTCTCGGCGGCTGCCGGCTTGGGAGCCGGCGGGCGCGGGGCGGCCGGACGGGCAGCCTGCGCGGGTGAGGGGGCGCCCGGCTTCGCCGGGGCAGTCTTGCGGGCAGGGGCGGACTTGCCGCCTCCGTTGCCCTGCTGGAGGGCGTCCGTCAGCTTGCGTACAACAGGCGCTTCGATCGTCGAAGACGCCGAACGGACGAATTCACCGAGTTCCTGGAGCTTGGCCATGACGACCTTGCTCTCGACACCGAACTCCTTGGCGAGTTCGTAGACCCGGACCTTAGCCACTTCGCTCCTTTGAGGTCCGGGTTGCGTCCGGACCGTCGCTAGTTCATGGGCGTACTCATCGCGTACTCATCGAGTGCTCATCGCAATCTCGACCTGCTTTCGACTCGCGAGGTACCTAGACCACACGGTGTTCCGTGCGGCACGTTCTTACGGCGTTGCCTGATCGGCAACTGTTGTCTGCTCGACGTATCGGCGCAACGCCTTTGTGTCGAGCGCTCCCGGGACGCGCAGTGCCCTCGAGAACGCCCGGCGGCGTACCGCCTGGTCCAGACAGACCTGGGCGGGGTGTACGTACGCACCCCGGCCGGGCAGCGTACCGCGTGGATCAGGGACACACTCGTCCTTGATCGCCACGATCCGCAGCAGTTCAGCCTTGGCCGCTCGCTCCCGGCACCCCACACAGGTGCGCTCAGGGCATGCTCGGTCGCGTGTCCGGCCAGACACAGTTAAGTCTACCTCCCCGCACGCGCCTCACCCCTGCGGGGCAGCATTCGAACAGTTGCAGCGCGTGAAGCTGTCGTGATCTGAACGACCCACGGCTTGGATCCATTCCCCGGTGGGGCGCGGATCCGCCGTCGATCTTCGGCCAGTCTCCGGGGCTACTCCGCGGCCTGCTCCGTGTCCGGCCGGATGTCGATCCGCCAGCCGGTCAGCCGGGCCGCGAGGCGGGCGTTCTGGCCCTCCTTGCCGATGGCCAGGGACAGCTGGTAGTCCGGCACGGTCACCCGGGCGGACCGGGTCGCCATGTCGACGATCTCGACCTTGGAGACACGGGCCGGGGAGAGCGCGTTCGCCACCATCTCGGCCGGGTCGTCCGACCAGTCGACGATGTCGATCTTCTCACCGTTCAGCTCGCCCATCACGTTCCGCACCCGGCCGCCCATGGGGCCGATGCAGGCGCCCTTGGCGTTCAGGCCCGATCGGGTGGACCGTACGGCGATCTTGGTGCGGTGACCGGCCTCACGGGCGATCGCGGCGATCTCCACGGACCCGTCGGCGATCTCCGGCACCTCGAGGGCGAACAGCTTCTTCACCAGATTGGGGTGCGTGCGCGACAGCGTCACGGACGGGCCGCGCACGCCCTTGGCCACCCGGACGACGTACGACCGCAGCCGCATGCCGTGCGGGTAGGTCTCGCCCGGCACCTGCTCCTGCACCGGCAGGATGGCCTCCAGCTTGCCGATGTCCACCAGCACGTTCTTCGGGTCGCGGCCCTGCTGGACCACACCGGTGACGATGTCGCCCTCACGGCCGGCGTACTCACCGAGCGTCGCGTCGTCCTCGGCGTCGCGCAGGCGCTGCAGGATGACCTGCTTGGCCGTGGTGGCGGCGATACGGCCGAAACCGGACGGGGTGTCGTCGAACTCGCGGGGCTCCTGGCCCTCCTCGAGGTCGTCGGCGTCCTCCTTCGCCCACACGGTCACATGGCCGGTCTCCCGGTTGAGCTCCACGCGCGCGTGGCGGCGGCTTCCCTCGGTGCGGTGGTAGGCGATGAGGAGGGCCGACTCGATCGCCTCGACCAGCAGGGGGAAGGAGATCTCCTTCTCCCGAACCAAGCCCCGCAGGGCACTCATGTCGATGTCCACGGCTACGCCTCCTCTTCCTTCTTGTCCTTGCGGCTGAACTCGACCTGCACGCGGGCCCTGACGATCTCGTCGAAGGCGAGTCTGCGTGCGGTGGGCTTGCGGCCCTTGACCCCCGGCACCTCGGTGTCGACGCCGTCGTCGTCGACCTTCAGGATCCTGGCGACCAGCTCGCCGCCCTCGGCCAGCTGGAACTTCACCAGCCGGTCCGTGGCGCGGACGTAGTGCCGGTGTTCCGTGAGGAGGCGCTCCGCGCCCGGGGTGCCGACCTCGAGGGTGTACTCCCCCGCTCCCATCGCGTCCGTCTCGTCGAGCTTCGCCGAGAGCTCGCGGCTCACATCGGCGATCTGGTCCAGGTCCGCGCCCGTGTCCGAGTCGACGGTGACGCGCAGCACACGCTTACGGCCGACGGAGTCCACTTCGATCTCTTCGAGATCCAGGCCCTGGGAGGTGACGAGCGGTTCCAGCAGTTCTCGCAGCCTCTCGCTCTGGGTGGTGCTCATCCGGGTGACTCCTCGGCCGCGTGTGCTGTTGTGGGATGGGTCGCGTGTCTGGTCAAAGGGTATCCGGTCGCAGGGAGTGTTGCCGTCCACCCGGTGACGAACGGTGCCGCTGAGTGGTCCCGGGCGGCGGCCCGGGTACCGTGATCACGGGCGTGCAGCCCTTGCGGTCCCTTCCCTCTCGCATGTTTCTCACCACGAGCCCCCGAGGACGTCTGTCGTGCCGTTCCCCCCATCGCCGCGCGCCCGCTCGGGGCCGCGCAGAAGGAGTCTGCTCGCGGTCGCGCCCGCGGCCCTCGCCCTGGCGGGCTGCACCGGCGGCACGGAAGGGTCCGCGGACGCGGGCGACGGCCCCTCGGCCGCCGAGCGGCGGGCACGCGCGCGTGCGGCCCGGGACAGCGAGAGGCTCGTGGAACGCTACGACGCGGTGATCGCCGCCCGGCCGGCGCTGGCCGGGCGCCTGGCACCGTTGCGGGAGAACGTCGTACGGCACGCCCAGGCGTTCGGAGGTGGCCGAAAAGCATCCCCCTCGCCTTCCTCCTCGGCGTCCTCCTCCGCGTCGCCGGGCGCCGCGGCCCCGTCGCCGGCCGCCGTGCCGGGCGACGACAAGGACGCCCTGGCCGGTCTCGCCGCTGCGGAGCGGGAGCTCGCCGACCGGCGGTCCGAGGAGCTGCTCGGGATGCCGGGCGAGCTGGCGCGGCTGCTGGCGTCGGTGGCGGCGGCCGGGGCGGCGCACGTGTATCTGCTGACGGAGGGGGACGCGTGAGCGAGGCGAAGGACCGGGAGCTGCGGGCGCTGCAGGCGGCCCTGGCCGCCGAGCACGCGGCGGTGTACGGCTACGGGGTCGTCGGCGGGAAGGTCGGCGACGGGCAGCGCGCGGAGGCACGGACGGCGTTCGACGCGCACCGCGCGCGCCGGGACGCGCTGGTGCGCGGGGTGAAGGACCTGGGGGGCCGGCCCGTGGCGGCGGCCGCCGGGTACGCGCTGCCCTTCGCGGTGCCGGACGCGGCGGCGGCCGCGCGTCTCGCCGCCGAGCTGGAGGACCGGGTGGCCGGGGTCTACTCCGACCTGGTGCGCGCCGCGGACGGCGAGCGGCGGTCCCTGGCCGCCGAGGCGCTGCGGGAGGCGGCGGTGCGGGCGGTGCGCTGGCGCGGGGAGAGCGTAGCCTTCCCTGGGCTCGCCGAGCGGGCGGGCACGGTCCCGCCCTCGGCGGCGCCGACGGCGTGACCCGCGCGGGGCACGCACCGCCACGAGCACGAAGGGAACCACTCGCGCATGGTTTTCGAACCGCCGCAGCGCCTGGTCAGGGCGCTCGGTGAGACGGCCCCGGACGGTGACGACTGGCTGGAGAAGCTGCCCGAGACGGCGCAGCAGGCCGTCGCGCTGCGCGAGTTGACCGTGGAGCGGGTGCAGGTGCCCGGCGGGCGCAGCAGCCTGGTCGTGCTGGTGCGGACGGCCGGCGGGACGCCCGCCGTGCTCAAGCTGGCGCCGGGGCGGGCCCGGCCGGAGGCGGAGCGGGCCGCACTCGCGCACTGGGCCGGGCGGGGCGCCGTACAGCTGCTGGAACCCGCGCCGGGGTCCGAACTGCCCGCGGACGGTGAGGTCTCCGCGTCGGGCGAGGGCGTGCTGCTGCTGGAGCGGCTGCATCCGGACGTGTCGGTGCGGTCCCTGCCCGAGGCGAAGGCCCTGCTGGAGGCGGCGGGGACGCTGCGCCGGCTGTGGGTCGAGCCGCCCGCCGGTTTCCCCTTCGAGACGGTGGCCGAGCGGACCGGCCGGCAGGCCGAGGCGATGCGGGCCCGGGCGCAGGCCGATCCGGCCGTGGCGCCTCTGGTGGAGCCGGCGCTCGCGGCGCGTGAGGAGCTGCTGGCCGCGCCGCCCGAACACCGGTTGCTGCACGGCACGTTCCGGCAGAGCAAGGTGCTCGCCGGGGAGCGGATGCCGTGGCTGGCCGTGGGGCCGGACCCGGTGGTCGGCGAGTGCGCCTTCGATCTGGCCCGGCTGGTCCGCGACCGGGTGGAGGACCTGATCGCGCAGCCGTCCGGCGCGGCGACGACCCGGCGCAGGGTGAAGCGGCTGGCCGAGTCCCTGGACGTGGACCAGGAGCGGCTGCGCGGCTGGACCCTGTTCCGGGCCGTGGAGTCGGGTGTGCGGGCCGCGCGGGTGGGGCGGCCCCGGGACGCGGAACTGCTGCTGGAGTTCGCGGGCTGGCTGTGAGCGCTCCGGGTTCCCGGAGCGCTCACCCCGGCACCGCCGCCGGCGTTACGCCGTGAGGCGGGCGACGGCTTCCTCGACGGTCAGTTCCTCGCGCTCGCCGGTGCGGCGGTCCTTGAGTTCGACCACGCCCTCGGCGGCGCGGCGGCCCGCCACCAGGATCTGCGGGACGCCGATCAGCTCGGAGTCCGTGAACTTGACGCCCGGCGAGACGCCGGCCCGGTCGTCGACCAGGACGCGGACACCGGCCGCGGCCAGCTTCGCGGAGATGTCGAGGGCCAGTTCGGTCTGCAGGGCCTTGCCCGCTGCGACGACGTGCACGTCGGCCGGGGCGACCTCCTTGGGCCAGCACAGGCCCTTGTCGTCGGCGCTCTGCTCGGCCAGGGCGGCGACCGCGCGGGAGACGCCGATGCCGTAGGAGCCCATGGTGACGCGGACCGGCTTGCCGTTCTGGCCGAGGACGTCGAGCTTGAGGGCGTCGGCGTACTTGCGGCCCAGCTGGAAGATGTGGCCGATCTCGATGGCGCGGTCCAGGACGAGGCCCGTGCCGCACTTCGGGCAGGGGTCGCCGTCCTGCACGACGACCACGTCGACGTACGCGTCGACCTCGAAGTCACGGCCCGCGACGACGTTCTTGGTGTGCGTGCCGGCCTTGTTCGCACCGGTGATCCAGGACGTGCCCGGGGCGACGCGCGGGTCGGCGATGTACGTGACCTTGTCCAGGCCCTGCGGTCCGACATAGCCGCGGACCAGGTCGGGCCGGGACGCGAAGTCCGTCTCGGTGACCAGCTCGACGGTGGCCGGGGCGAAGTGCGCCTCGACCTTGTCCATGTCGACGTCGCGGTCGCCGGGGACGCCGACGGCGACGATCTCGCCGTCGACCTTCACGAGGAGGTTCTTCAGGGTGGCCGAGGCCGGGACGCCCAGGGAGGCCGCGAGGGTCTCGATGGTCGGGGTGTCCGGGGTGGGGATGTCCTCGGCGGCCGGCACGTCCGCGGCGTCGACGGACTTCAGCTCGTACGTGATCGCCTCGGTGTTGGCGGCGAAGTCGCAGTTGGGGCAGTCGGCGAAGGTGTCCTCGCCCGCCTCGGCGGGGGCCAGGAACTCCTCGGACTTGGAGCCGCCCATCGCGCCGGCGGTCGCGGCGCAGATGCGGTAGTCCAGGCCGAGACGGGCGAAGACCCGCTGGTAGGCCTCGCGGTGCAGGGCGTAGGAGCGGGCGAGGCCCTCGTCCTCGGTGTCGAAGGAGTAGGAGTCCTTCATCAGGAACTCGCGGCCGCGCAGGATGCCGGCGCGGGGCCGGGCCTCGTCGCGGAACTTGTTCTGGATCTGGTAGAGGATCACGGGCAGGTCCTTGTAGGAGGACGCCTGGTCCTTCACCAGCAGGGTGAAGATCTCCTCGTGGGTGGGACCGAGGAGGTAGTCGCCGCCCTTGCGGTCCTGGAGGCGGAAGAGCTCGGCGCCGTACTCGCTCCAGCGGCCGGTCGCCTCGTAGGGCTCGCGCGGCAGCAGGGCGGGCAGGGAGACCTCCTGGGCGCCGATGGCGTCCATCTCCTCGCGGACGATGCGCTCCACGTTGGCGAGGACCTTCTTGCCGAGGGGCAGCCAGCTCCAGATGCCGGCGGCGGTGCGGCGTACGTAGCCGGCGCGGACGAGGAGCTTGTGGCTGAGGACCTCGGCGTCGGCCGGGTCGTCGCGCAGCGTCTTCGCCAACAACTGGGACATGCGCTGGACCGGTGCGTTCGCCATGGTTTCTCTGCTCCTGCTGCTGGGGGTCCCCCCGCTCGAGCGGAGCCGAGCCCGGGGGAAGGTGTTGGCAGGAGGTTATCCGGGGGGTGCGGGGCGGTGGAAATCGGTTAGCGGCGGCGCAGCGGCAGCGGGGCGCCCATCACGGCGTACGGTTTGGGCGCGCTCGGGAAGAGCACCTGGCGGGCCAGGTCCCGGTAGCCCAGGGAGCGGTAGAGGGCGCGGGCGGGGCTGTCGGTGTCGATCGCGGAGAGGATCGAGCGGGGTTCGTCGGCGCCGTCGGTGATCGTGGTGATCAGGGAGCGGCCGATGCCGCGGTTCTGGTGGCCGGGGTGCACGTGCAGCTCGGTGATCACGAAGGAGTCGTCGAGCCAGTGGTCGTGGTGCAGGGCGCGCAAGTAGGGCTCCACGACGGTGGACCACCAGTGGGTGCGGTCGTTGGGCATGCCGTAGACGAAGCCGACCAAGCGTCCGCCGGCGGTCGCGCCGAAGGCGCGGGCACCGGGGTAGGTCATGTGGCGCAGGACGATCTGGCGGCGGACGGCGACTTCGTCGGGGCCGAGACCGAAGGCCACTGCTTGCACGGCCAGGGCCTCGTCGACGTGGGCGGAGAGGTCGAGGGGGCCGATCACCAGGTCCATGGCGGGGAGCCTACAGGGGCGTTTCCGCTGCCGTCCGGGCGCTTCAGAACAGAACGCTCATGAAGGCGCCGACCTCCTGGAAGCCCACGCGCCGGTACGTCCTCCTGGCCGCCGTGTTGAAGTCGTTCACGTAGAGGCTGACGAGCGGGGCCACGTCCGCCAGGGCGTAGCGCAGGACGGCCGCCATGCCGGGGGCGGCCAGGCCGGTTCCCCGGTACTCCGGGGCCACCCACACGCCCTGGATCTGGCACGCGCGGTCCGTGGCGGCGCCGATCTCGGCCTTGAAGGCGACCTTGCCCTCCGCGTCGAAGCGGGCGAAGGCGCGGCCGGAGCCGACGAGTTCGGCCACGCGGGCCTGGTAGAGGAGCCCGCCGTCGCCGGCCAGCGGCGAGACGCCGACCTCCTCGGTGAACATCGCCACGCACGCCGGCAGGATCGTCTCCATCTCGTCCTTGCGGACGCGGCGGACGTAGGGGTCCGGGGTGACGTCGTCCGGCAGCCGGTCGGTGATCATGAGCGGCTGGTGGCGGCGGACCTCGCGGGCCGGGCCCCAGTGGGGCTCCAGGAGCCGCCACAGCTCGGCGGTGGGTCCCGCGGGGCCGACGATGGAGGAGCAGCGGCGGCCGGAGCGGCGGGCGCGGTCGGCGAAGGCGCGGACGGCGCGGGGTCCGGCGCAGATCGGGACGAGGTTGGCGCCCGCGTAGCACAGGGAGGTGAGGATGCCGTCCTCGTACCAGCCCCACATCTCGCCGCCGAGCCGCCACGGGTCGAGTCCGGCGATCTGCACCCGGGACGTCACGAAGGCGTTCGCGACCGGCTCGCGGTCGAGGACGGCGAGCGCGGCGTCGAGGTCGCTCGGTTCGAGGACCCGTGAGGTGGTCTGCGTCAACACGTGGCGGGGCCTCACACACTGGGGTCGGCTGATTCCCCGCACTGTACCTGGCGGAGCTGGGGAGTGCCGCCCGCCGTCCGGCCGGTGCACGGCGGCGGCCGGCTCCCGGCGCCCGGTGCGCCCGGCCGCCGGGCCGCCGCCTGAGCTCACCCGTCGCGCGTCCCCGGGGGCCGGGCAGCGTACTGAGCGACCCTGAGGGACGCGCCGCGCACCGTGGACGCAGGGGACGCCCTCGGTGATCGTGGGGTGGCCGGGAGGGTGCTGGGTGTCGTCCTCTCGGCCGGGTGGGCCGTGCGGGGTCAGCCCGCGACCGCCACCGACGGCTCGCCGGAGGCCACGCCGTCCGCCTCCATCTGCTCGGCCAGCTTCATGGCCTCCTCGATGAGGGTCTCCACGATCTTGGACTCCGGGACGGTCTTGATGACCTCGCCCTTGACGAAGATCTGGCCCTTGCCGTTGCCGGAGGCGACGCCGAGGTCGGCCTCGCGGGCCTCGCCGGGGCCGTTGACGACGCAGCCCATGACGGCCACGCGGAGCGGGACCTCCATGCCGGTGAGGCCGGCGGTGACCTCTTCGGCCAGCTTGTAGACGTCGACCTGGGCGCGGCCGCAGGAGGGGCAGGAGACGATCTCCAGGCCGCGCTGCTTGAGGTTCAGGGACTCCAGGATCTGGATGCCGACCTTGACCTCCTCGGCGGGGGGCGCGCTCAGCGACACCCGGATCGTGTCGCCGATGCCCTGGGAGAGCAGCGCGCCGAACGCGACCGCCGACTTGATGGTGCCCTGGAAGGCGGGGCCGGCCTCCGTGACGCCGAGGTGCAGCGGGTAGTCGCACTGGGCGGCGAGCTGCTTGTACGCCTCGATCATGATGACCGGGTCGTTGTGCTTGACGGAGATCTTGATGTCGCGGAAGTCGTGCTCCTCGAAGAGGGACGCCTCCCACAGGGCCGACTCGACCAGGGCCTCGGGGGTCGCCTTGCCGTACTTCTGCAGCAGGCGCCGGTCGAGGGAGCCGGCGTTGACGCCGATGCGGATCGGGGTGCCGTGGTCGCGGGCCGCCTTGGCGATCTCCTTGACCTTGTCGTCGAACTGCTTGATGTTGCCGGGGTTGACGCGGACCGCCGCGCAGCCGGCCTCGATCGCGGCGAAGACGTACTTCGGCTGGAAGTGGATGTCGGCGATGACCGGGATCTGCGACTTGCGGGCGATGGTGGCCAGGGCGTCGGCGTCGTCCTGGGTGGGGCAGGCGACGCGGACGATCTGGCAGCCGGAGGCGGTCAGTTCGGCGATCTGCTGGAGGGTCGCACCGATGTCGGACGTGCGCGTGGTGGTCATCGACTGGACCGAGACGGGGGCGTCTCCGCCGACCGCGACGGACCCGACCTGGATCTGGCGGCTCTTCCGGCGCTCGGCGAGCTTGGTCGGAACGGACGGCATGCCGAGAGAAATCGCAGTCATCTGCTGTGCAACCCCAAGTCGTGGATCAAGGTCCGGTCCCGTGAGCAGCGGGCTCCGAGCTTCGAGATTACGGCACCGGCCCGGGCGCGGGCACATCCCACCCGCAGTGCCACCCGATGGGAGGCGGCCCGGCCGAAACCCTGCCGGACCGCCGTGAACTCCGTATGACTAGGAGATTCTCACCGGGTTCACCACGTCCGCGATCAGGACGAGGATCGTGAAGCAGATGAAGATCCCCGCGACCACGTAGGCGACCGGCATGAGCTTCGCCACGTCGAAGGGGCCCGGGTCGGGGCGGCGCAGCAGCCGGGCGAGGTTGCGGCGCAGCGACTCCCACAGGGCGCCCGCGATGTGGCCGCCGTCGAGCGGCAGCAGCGGCAGCATGTTGAACAGGAACAGGGAGAGGTTGAAGCCGGCGACCAGCATCAGGGCCATGGCCAGCTGCTGGGTGGGCGGGATGTCGAGGGTGAAGATCTCACCGCCGACCCGGGCCGCGCCGACCACGCCCATCGGGGAGTCGGCCTCGCGCTCGGCGCCGTCGAAGGCCGCGTTCCACAGGGCCGGGATCTTGCCGGGGAGGGCGGCGAGGGAGTCGACGGCCTCGCCGATCCGGTCGCCCATCCACGTCACGGAGTCGCCGAAGTCCTGTTTGACCACGCCGGTGGCGGCGCTGAAGCCGAGGAAGCCGGCCTGGACGTACTGGCCCTCGACGATCTGGCCGCCGGAGTCCTTCTTGGCGACCTGGTTCGTGGCGATCTTCGCGTGCAGGGTGACATCCTGGCCGCCCCGCTCGACGACGATCGGCACCTCCTTGCCGGGGTTGGCGCGGATCAGGTCGGACAGCTCGTTCCAGTCGTCGGTGCGGGTACCGCCGAAGGAGACGATCTTGTCGCCCGCCTTGAGGCCGGCCGCCGCGGCCGGGGAGGCCGGGTCGCCCTTCTCGCACTTGTCGCGGTTCTCGCTCTGCGCGATGACGCACTGGGAGACCGAGCTGACCGAGGTGGTCTGCTGCGTGATGCCGAAGCCCATCAGGACGGTGAGGAAGAGCACCACCGCCAGGATCAGGTTCATGAAGGGGCCCGCGAACATCACGATCACGCGCTTCCAGGGGGCGCGCGTGTAGAACATGCGCTTCTCGTCGCCCGGCTGGAGCTCCTCGTAGGCGGCGGAGCGCGCGTCCTCGATCATGCCGCGCCACGGGGAGGTGGAGCGGGACTCCAGGCGGCCGTCGGGGCCGGGCGGGAACATCCCGATCATGCGGATGTAGCCGCCGAACGGGATGGCCTTGACGCCGTACTCGGTCTCACCTCTCCTGCGTGAGAAGAGCGTCGGTCCGAAGCCGACCATGTACTGCGGCACGCGGATGCCGAAGAGCTTGGCGGTGGACAGGTGCCCCAGCTCGTGCCACGCGATCGAGAACAGCAGGCCGACCGCGAAGAGGACTATGCCGAGGATGAACATCAGGGTCGTCATGCACGGGCCTCCGCCGTCTGTGCCGCCAGTTCCCGGGCCCGGGTGCGCGCCCAGGTCTCCGCTTCGAGGACGTCCGACACGGTGAGCGAGGTTCCCGTACGCGGGGTGCCGTGCTCCTCGACGACCCGGGTGACGGTGTCCATGATCCCGTTGAACGGCAGCGCGCCCAGGCGGAACGCCTCCACGCACTCCTCGTTGGCCGCATTGAACACCGCCGGGGCGGTGCCCGCGAGCTCGCCGACGTGCCGGGCGAGGTTCACCGAGGGGAAGGCCTCGTTGTCGAGCGGGAAGAACTCCCAGGTCGAGGCCTTGCTCCAGTCGAAGGTGGGAGCGGCGTCGGGGACGCGCTCGGGCCAGCCGAGGCCGATGGCGATGGGCCCGCGCATGTCGGGCGGGGTCGCCTGGGCCAGTGTCGATCCATCCGTGAACTCAACCATCGAGTGGACATACGACTGGGGATGTACGACGACCTCAATGCGGTCGAAGGGAATGTCGTAGAGGAGGTGCGCCTCGATGACCTCCAGGCCCTTGTTGACGAGGGTCGCGGAGTTGATCGTGATGACCGGGCCCATGGCCCAGGTGGGGTGCGCGAGGGCGTCCTCGACGGTGACGTCCGCCAGCTCGGCCTTCGTACGGCCGCGGAAGGGGCCGCCGGAGGCGGTGACGACCAGCTTGCGGACGTCGGCGCGGGTGCCGGCGGCCAGGGCCTGGAAGAGGGCGGCGTGCTCGGAGTCGACGGGGATGATCTGCCCGGGCTTGGCGAGGGCCTTGACCAGCGGGCCGCCCACGATGAGCGACTCCTTGTTGGCGAGCGCGAGGGTGCGGCCCGCCTCCAGGGCGGCGAGGGTCGGGGCGAGTCCGATGGAGCCGGTGATGCCGTTGAGGACGGTGTGGCATTCGGCGGCGGCGAGCTGGGTGGCGGCGTCCGGGCCGGCGAGGATCTCGGGGAGCGGTTCGCCGGTGCCGTACTGCGCGGTGAGCGCCTCGCGCAGGGCCGGTACGACGTCCTCCCGGGCCACGGCGACCGTGCGCACGCGGAGCCGGTGCGCCTGCTCGGCGAGGAGGGCGACCCGGCCGCCGTTGGCCGACAGGCCGGTGACCCGGAACCGGTCGGGGTTGCGCAGCACGAGGTCGATGGCCTGGGTGCCGATGGACCCGGTGGAGCCGAGGATCACCACGTCCTTGGGGCCGTCGCCCGCCACCGGGTCGTAGACGAGGTGCGGGTCGGCGAGGGGGGCTGGACTGTCGCTCATCCCTCCATTGTTGCCGTAAGCGTCGGCTGTGAGGACAGCGCATCCCCTTCCTGGGGGCGCGCGCCGCAGCGGTTCGCGCCCCCAGGAGGGCCGGGTCAGCGGATCGGCCGGTGGACGTTCTCCTTCCGCGACGGTCCCGGTGTCGCGTCGGCGATCCAGGGGCCGTCGCCGGACGGGTCGACGATGCCCTGCTCCAGCCACGCGTAGGTGCCGGACAGGACGCCCTTGACGACCTTGCGGTCGAGGTCGTCGGTGTTGGTCCACAGACGGGTGAAGAGCTCCTCGATACGGATGCGGGCCTGGCGGCAGAAGACGTCGGCGAGCTGGTAGGCCTCCCGGCCGTTCTCGCCGCGGGCGCGCAGGTGCTCGGCCCGGACGCAGGCCGCGCTCATGGCGAACAGCTCGGCGCCGATGTCGACGATCCGGCCGAGGAAGCCCTGCTTGGACTCCATGCGGCCCTGCCAGCGGGACATCGCGTAGAACGTGGAACGGGCCAGCTTGCGGGAGGCGCGCTCGACGTAGCGCAGATGCCCGGAGAGGTCGACCTCGTGCTTGAACTCGCCGTAGGAGGTGGGCAGCCGGCCCGGGCCCGCGACCAGCTTGGGGAGCCACTTGGCGTAGAAGACGCCGGCGTTCGCGCCGGCCCTGGCCTTGTCGCCGAGGGACTTCTCGGGGTCGATGAGGTCGCCCGCGACCGAGAGGTGGGCGTCGACGGCCTCGCGGGCGATGAGGAGGTGCATGATCTCCGTCGAGCCCTCGAAGATGCGGTTGATGCGCAGGTCGCGCAGCAGCTGCTCGGCCGGGACGCCGCGTTCGCCGCGGGCCCGCAGGGACTCGGCCGTCTCGAAGCCCCGGCCGCCGCGGATCTGGACGAGTTCGTCGGCCATCGTCCAGGCCATCTCGGAGGCGTACAGCTTGGCCAGGGCGCCTTCGATGCGGATGTCGTTGCGGTCCTCGTCGGCCATCTGCGAGGCCAGGTCCGTCACGGCCTCCAGGGCGAAGGTGGTGGCCGCGATGAAGGAGATCTTGGCGCCGACCGCCTCGTGGTGCGCGACGGGCTTGCCCCACTGCTCGCGGGCCGCCGACCACTCCCGGGCGATCTTCAGGCACCACTTGCCGGCCGCGACGCAGGAGGCGGGCAGGGACAGCCGCCCGGTGTTGAGCGTGGTCAGGGCGATCTTCAGGCCCTGCCCCTCCTTGCCGACCCGGTTGGCGGCGGGGACGCGGACCTGGTGGAAGCGGGTGACGCCGTTCTCGATGCCCCGCAGGCCCATGAAGGCGTTGCGGTTCTCGACGGTGACGCCCGGTGCGTTCGTCTCCACGACGAAGGCGGTGATGCCGCCCTTGTGGCCCTCGCTGCGCGGCACCCGGGCCATGACGACCAGCAGGTCGGCGACGACGCCGTTGGTGGTCCACAGCTTCACGCCGTCCAGGACGTAGTCGTCGCCGTCCGGCACGGCCGTGGTGGCCAGGCGGGCCGGGTCGGAGCCGACGTCGGGCTCGGTGAGCAGAAAGGCGCTGATGTCGGTGCGGGCGCAGCGCGGCAGGAAGCGCTCGCGCTGCTCCTCGGTGCCGAACAGCTTCAGCGGCTGGGGCACGCCGATCGACTGGTGGGCGGAGAGCAGCACGCCGATCGCGGGGCTGGCGGAGCCCGCCAGGGCGAGGGCCTTGTTGTAGTACACCTGGGTGAGGCCGAGACCGCCGTACCTGGTGCCGATCTTCATGCCGAAGGCGCCCAGCTCCTTCAGCCCGTCGATCACCTCGTCGGGGATCCGCGCCTCGCGTTCGATGAGGGCCGGGTCGACCTTCGTCTCGACGAAGTCGCGCAGCTTGGCGAGGAACTGCTCGCCGCGCTGGGCGGCCTCCTCCTCGGGGACGGGGTGGGGGTGGATGAGGTCGAGCCGGAAGCGGCCGAGGAACAGCTCCTTGGCGAAGCTGGGCTTGCGCCAGTGCTGTTCCCGGGCGGCCTCCGCCACCTCACGGGCCTCCCGCTCGGTGACGGCGGGACGGGATGAGGGAGTGGTGGAAGCGGACATGAGGGTCACCTCGCCGCATCTAGGAATATTGATGACTGTACGTTACCGACCAGTGCTACTGGATCGTTGGTACCCGAAACCGGACGCTCCCACCAGTCCTCGCGCGTCCGTTCGGCCGAAGGGGCGCGGCGCGCGAGACTTGCCGGGCGACCGCCGGCGGTGTTGCATCGAGGTGCCTTCCCGAAGGCCGGTCCGGGGGCCGGAGTTCGGTATCGAAGCGCTTCGACACCCTATGGACACCCAACCGCCCTGAGGCTACTGTCGAACCACCTTCACCTGTTCATATCAGCACGGCGCACTGTCGAAGCGCTTCACTAACAACTTGGAGAGCTGGATGGTCACCCTCGCCGAGGTCGCCCAGCACGCCGGAGTCTCGGCGAGCACGGTGAGCTATGTCCTCAGCGGCAAGCGGTCGATCTCCTCGACCACCCGGCAGCGGGTCGAGCGGAGCATCCGCGAGCTCGGGTACCACCCGAACGCCGGGGCCCGCGCCCTGGCGAGCAGCAGGTCGAACATCATCGCGCTGATGATCCCGCTGCGCACGGACATGTACGTGCCCGTGATGATGGAGATCGCCATCGCGGTGGCGACCTCCGCGCGCACGCACGGGTACGACGTGCTGCTGCTCACCGGCGAGGAGGGGCCCGACGCGGTGCGCCGCGTCGCGGGCAGCGGACTCGCCGACGGGATGATCCTGATGGACGTCGAACTCGACGACGAGCGGCTGCCGTTGCTGCGGGCGACGGACCAGCCGTCGGTGCTCATCGGGCTGCCCGCCGACACCGCCGGACTGACCTGCGTCGACCTGGACTTCCGGGCCACGGGCGCGCTGTGCGTGGAGCACCTGGCCAAGCAGGGGCACCACGACATCGCTGTCATCGGTGAGGCGCCGGCGGTCTACGAGCGGCACACCGGGTTCGCCGAGCGCACGCTCGACGGCCTGCGCTCCCGCGCGCGGGAGCTGGGCGTGCGGCTGCTGCACCGGCCCTGCGAGGGCGGGTACGACGCCGTGGCGGTGACGCTCGCCCGGATCCTCGACGAACGTCCGGGCACCTCGGGTCTGATCGTGCAGAACGAGTCGGCGGTCGAACCGCTGCTCGCCCTGCTGCGGCAGCAGGGCCGGGCCGTGCCGGAGGACGTGTCGGTGGTCGCCATCTGCCCCGACCAGGTGGCGACGCAGGCCTCGGTGCGGCTCACGTCGGTCTCCCTGCCCGCGCAGGAGATGGGCCGGCGCGCCGTGGAGCACCTGGTCGCCAAGCTGGAGGGACGCGGCAGCGACGACGTCGTGCTGCTCGCGCCCGAGCTGACCGTCCGGGCCAGCACCGGAGTGGCGCCGAGCCGCTCGTAGGCACCCCGGGCCCCGGCCCACCGCCCCGCCCCCGGCTCCTGCCCCTCTCGGCCGACGCCCCGCCGGAATGGATGCCGTTGTTCCTGCGGGACGGGGCGCATTTGCCGGTGGCGGAGCAGTGCCGGGAGGGGCGGCCGGACGGCCGCGGGGCCGTCCGGCCGCCCCCGGCCGGGTCAGCCGCCGCTGACGGTGAGGTTGTTGGTGGTGAAGTTCAGGCCGCCGGCCGAGGAGGTGATCTCGTAGCCGAACTGCACGTCACCGATGGTCTCGTTGCCCATCCACTTCTTGGTGTCCTTGATCCACTTCAGGACCGGCAGGATGTCGACACGTCCGGAGCTGGAGTCGGACGTGCGCAGGAACGAGAAGACCTCGTTGGCGCCGTTGTTGCCCTTGTAGACGTTCCAGGTGTGGCCGCCGAGGGTGACGCTGCCCTGGGAGGTGCCGAGCGGCCCGACGGCCCCGTTGTGGTTGACCCAGAGCATGATCTCGTAGTCGTAGTCGGTGTCCCAGATGTCGTAGGACGTGTTGTACGCGCCGGACGACGGGACGGTGACGTTGTAGGTGCTGGTGAGCGAGGTGAGGGAGGTGATCGTCTTGTTGATCACCTTCTTCGCGTTCGGGTAGGACTTGATGCCGCCGGTGTTGGGGTGGTCGGCCCAGACACCCCAGTTCGTACCGGAGTTGGCCCAGACGCACTGGCTGCCGGCGCCGGAACCCCAGATGTTGTTGTAGAGCGTGTAGCCGTTCAGGCTCGTGTTGCCCCACTGGTCGCAGGAGTTCCAGACGGCCGCCGAGGCCGGGGCGGAGGCGAGGCCGACGGTGGCGCCGAGCGCGAGGGCCGGGGCCAGCAGGGCCTTGGTGAGCCTGCTCAGGGTGCGTGTTGCCATGGTGTCCCTTCCATGGGTGGGGGGAGGTGCGGGGGGATCACCGCGCTCTCACGGTGAGGACGCGGTCTTCTCCGGCGACGAGGTCGAGGGACTCGGCACCGGAGGAAGTCCTGAGTTCGACGCGGACGCTGCGGCTCGGGCGGAGCACGGCGGTGGCGGTGCCGTCCTGGCTCCAGGTGAGGTCCAGCCCGGCGCCGAACCGGGTGCGCACGCCGCGCAGTGCACCGCCGCGCAGGTCCGCCGGGAGCGCGGGGAACAGCACCAGCCGGTCCGGGGTGGACTGCACGAGCATCTCGATCAGCACGGCGGGCAGGGTGTGCGCGGCGTCGGCGTTGTAGACGTCCCGGCCGGGATAGTGGGCGCTCATCAGGGAGGCGTGGAAGAAGTCGCCGTCCAGGACCCGGCCGAGGGCGTCGGCGACGCGCTCGCCGTCGCGGAGCCGGGCCGCGACGAGGGCGTGGTGCAGATGGCCATGCGCGGAGTCGTTCTCGGCGCCGCGCAGGCGAAGGGCGCGGTGGGCGGCGGCCGCGAGCTCGGGGGTGTCGTACGGGGTGATCTCGTCGAGCGGCCAGACGCCGTAGAGGTGGCTGAGGTGGCGGTGGTCGTAGGAGTCCTCCAGGCCCGGCCAGGCCCATTCGGCCAGGGCTCCGTCCGCGTTGACGCGGTGCGGGGGCAGCCGGTCGGCGAGGGCGTTCCAGCGCTCCGCGTCCGGGGTGCCCGGGTGGTAGGCGGCGGCCGTGCGCAGGGCGTGGCGGGCCGCGGAGAGGTCCATGGCCGCGTTGATCGTGCCCCAGCTCGCGTTGGCGGGACGGTTCTCGGGCGAGTAGGAGGGGACGACGACGAGGTGGCCGTCGTCGTCGGTGCGGGTGAGGAAGTCCTCGTAGAACAGGGCGACTTCGGCGAGGGCGGCGGCGGTGCGCGGGTCACGGGTGCCCCGGGTGTCGTCGTGGTCGACGAGCGGTTTGAGCAGCCAGTCGGCGCCGGCGGTCCACAGGTGCAGCGGGTACTCGCGGTCGAAGTGGTGGGAGTGGCCGGACTCGCCGTCGGTGTGGGCGGGTGCGACGGCGCCCCGGGTGCCGAAGACGGCGTGGGCGTTGTCGCGCCAGTCGGGCAGCTGGCGGTGGACGAGGCCGGCGAGGGCCTCGGTGACCTCGGGGAGGTCGGCGGCCGCGGCCGAGGCGGTCTGGAGGTTGAGGTTGGCGTCGAGGGTGAAGGCGCCCGACCAGGCGGTGTTCCAGTCGCCGGTCCACAGTCCGGTCAGCCGGGGCGGGAAGAGGCCGCTGGCGCTCAGCAGGTGGTAGCGGCCGGCGGCGAAGAGGCGCTCCAGCAGGGCGGCGCTGCGGGGCCGCTCGAGCAGCTCCGAGCCCGGCAGGGCGCGTTCGGCGGGGTCGGCGGCGAGGTCGAGGGTGACGCGCCGGTAGGCGGTGCGGTGCAGGGCGATGTGGCGGGCGAGGAGTTCGCCGGGTTCCGGGGGCAGGTCGCGCAGGGCCCGTCCCTCGGCGACCACGTCGAGTTCGCCGGTGTGCCGGAACACCCGGGTGAGGATCAGGACGGACCGGGCGCCCTCGATGCGCACGCCCGGGGGCACCAGGGTCGTCGTGCCGCCGGTGACGGTGATCCGGGTGACGCCGGTGCAGGCCCGGTCGTCGTCCGGGTAGCGGGCGCGCAGGCTGAGCAGGGCGCCCTCGGGCGTGAGGACGGCTCCGTGGCCGACGCCCAGAGCGGTGGGGGCACCCGGGAGCCGGTGGTCGAGGTCGACGTCGAGGGTCAGGGCGGGGCCCGTGAGGTGCTGGACGATCACGTCGTCGGCGCGGGAGACGAAGACCCGCTCGTGCCGGCCGTCGCAGGTGGCGCTCACCACGCCGGTGGTGAAGTCGACGGCCCTGCGGTAGCCGGCGAGGTCGCCGGCCGGCCCCTTCAGCCGGATCCGGAAGGCGGGGTGGAAGGGCTGCACCCACTGCAGCGGGCGGCCGTCCGTGAAGCTCTCGGCGGCGGTCGTCTCGCCCGCCAGAAGGCGGTCCTGCAGGGCGGCGAGCGAGGCCGCGAGCTGCGGGGGCCGGTCGTCGCGGCCGTTGGGCCGCACCAGGGTGTGGTGGGTGACGACGACCTGCCCGGCGTTCGGGTCACCGAACACAAGGGCGCCGTGGCGGCCGTTGCCGCTCAGGAAGCCGTCCTCCCAGCGGCCGGCCGGGTGCGGCTCCCAGGTGCCGTGGACGGGGGCGGAGCCGGTCATGACCGGAGCACCGCCGCCCCGTAGCGGCCGAGCGTGATCCGGTCGGTGACGTCGGTCCCGGTCAGCAGGTCGCGGTGGGGGCCTGGCACGTCGACGGTGACCGGCTCGCGGCCGTGGTTGAGCACGAACAGCACCTCGCCCCGGCGTACGGCCTCGACCTGCCCGGGCAGGCCCTCCAGCACCGGCCGTACCCCCGCTCCCCCGGCGATCCGGGCGAGCAGTCCGCTCAGCGCCCCGGGCTCGGGGAGCGTGGAGACGTACCAGGCCCGGCCCTTGCGCAGCACCGCGGGCAGCCCGTCGAGCTCACCGCCCCGGTAGGAAAGGCTCTCCTCGGCGGTGCCGTCGCCCTCCAGCTCCTCGGACCACAGGGTGCCCCGGAAGCCCTCGCAGCCGACGGTCTCCCCCGCCTCCAGCGGCCACCACTCGTGCAGCGTGCGGATGCCGAACAGCTCCCGCAGACGGGCGTCCATGCCGCCGGGGCGGACCCGGTCGACCTCGTCGGCGACGCCGGTCAGGAACCCGCAGACGAGGGTGCCGCCCTGGTGCACGTAGGCCAGGAGGTTGCCGATCGCCGTGTCGGTGAGCGCGTACAGCTGCGGCACCACGACCATCGCGTACGACGTCAGGTCGTGCTCGGGGTGGGCGAAGTCGGTGGTCAGGTGCGCCTGCCACAGGGCCCGGTGCCAGGCGCTCAGGACCTCGGGGTACTCCACCCGGCCGGACGGGCGGCCGTCCTGGGCACCGGCCCACCAGGCGTGCCAGTCGTGCAGGACGGCGATGTCCGCGGTGACGTGCCGGCCGGTCACCGCGGGGGCGATCCGCGCCAGGTCGGCGCCGAGCTGCTTGACCTCCTGGTACGTCCGGCCCTCCTCCCCGGCGTGGCTGACCATCCCGGAGTGGAACTTCTCGGCGCCCTGCCGGGACTGCCGCCACTGGAAGTAGCAGACGGCGTCGGCGCCCCGGGCCACGGCCTGCAGTGACCACAGCCGGTTCAGGCCCCGCGGCTTGGGGTGGTTCACGCCCCGCCAGTTGACCGGCCCGGCCGCCTGCTCCATGAGCATCCACGGCCCGCGCGCCTGGGAGCGGGTCATGTCCTGGACCAGGGCGCCGCTCTGCGCGCCGAGCGGGTCGCGCGGGTCGGGGTAGAGGTCGACGGAGACGACGTCCTCCTCGACCGCCCAGCGCCACGCGTCCTGCCCGGACCACAGCGGCATGAAGTTGCTGGTGACCGGGATGTGCGGGGTGTGCCGCCGGACGATGTCCCGCTCGGCGGTGTAACACTCCAGGAGCATGTCGGAGGTGAAGCGCCGGAAGTCCAGGACCTGGCCGGGGTTGCGCAGGTAGTGCGGCAGGCGGGGCGGCAGGATGCCGTCCCAGGTGTCGTAGCCCTGGCTCCAGAAGGCGGTGCCCCAGGCCTCGTTGAGGGCGTCGAGCGTGCGGTACCGCGTGCGCAGCCAGCGCCGGAAGGCGGCCGCGGCCTGGTCGCCGTAGTCGTAGGTGCAGTACTCGTTGTTGATGTGCCACATGGTCAGGGCCGGGTGGCCGCCGTAGCGGGCGGCCAGGTCCTCGGTGATGGCGGCGGCGTAGCGCCGGTAGGTGGCGCTGGAGTGCGAGAAGTGCTGCCGGCCGCCCCACCACTCGGTGCGGCCGTCCTCGGTGACGGGCAGCGTGTCGGGGTGCAGCCGGCCCATCCAGGGCGGGGGCGAGGCGGTCGGGGTGGCGAGGACGACGCCGATGCCGTGGTCGTGCATCAGGTCCATCAGCCGGTCCAGCAGGCCGAACTCCCGGGCGCCCGGCTCCGGTTCCAGTGTCGACCAGGAGAACACCCCGAGGGTCACGGAGTTGACGCCGGCGGCCTTCATCAGCCGGACGTCCTCGTGCCAGGTCTCCTCCGGCCACTGCTCGGGGTTGTAGTCGCCGCCGTAGAGGAGCCGGCCGCGGGTCGCGTCGCTCAGGGCGGGCATCAGGCGGGCGCCCCGTACTGGATGCCGCGCCCGTTGGTGGCGACGTAGACCCGGCCGTACACCCGCGGGTCGCCGGTGATGGTGGCGCCGATCCAGCCCCACTGGTGGCGGTCGTCGTTGACGCGCACCCAGGTCTTCGCCTCGTCGTCCGAGCGGTGGACGGCGGTGCCGCTCCCGGTGGCGCCGACCATGTAGAGGGCCGGGTAGGAGGCGCCCGGCGCGGCCTTGCCGAAGCCGAGGGTGTACGACGCCGAGCAGCCGGCGACCGCGGTGAAGGTGGCACCACCGTCGGTGGAGCGGTACAGCCCGTTCCCCTTCAGGCTGAGCCACAGGTCGCCGGAGCGGCCCGGGGCGGCGGCCAGCTGGAACTCGGTGTCGCCCGCGTGCAGACCGGTGGCCCGCGCGGTGAAGGCCAGCCCGCTGTCCGTACTGGCGAAGAGGGTGCCGGTGGCGGTGTCGAAGGCGTAGAAGCGCTGCGGGTCGACCGGGTCCGCGACCGGGACGGCGCCCTCGGGGAAGGAGGCGACCTCCGACCAGGTGACGCCGTTGTCCGCCGAACGGAAGCCCGGGTTGGCCGGGCCGAAGGACCACAGCAGCACGCTGCCGTCGGCGTTGGTGGCGATCGGCCCCGGCGCGCTCGCGGCCAGGGCCGGCTGGGCCGGGAACGGGGCCCAGGTCCGGCCCCCGTCGTGCGAGAAGGCGCCGTTGCCGTGGTCGCCCCAGCCCGCCCGGACCACGTACGACGGTGCGGCCGCGGCCAGCGACAGGCCGGTCGACGTGCCGGACACCGGGTTCGACGCCATGCCGCGCGAGGGCGACGCCGTGAGCCGCTCGTGGTACATCACCCCGATGTCGCCGCAGCCGCTGAGCAGGTGCGCCTCGCCGGCCGGGGGCGACAGGAGCTGGCGGACGGAGGCCTCCTCCAGGCCGCGGATCTGCGGGGCCCAGTGCGTCAGGTCGCGGGTGCCGTAGAGGGTGGCGCCGGTGCCGAAGACGAGGTGCCGGGAGTCGAACGGGTCGAGGCCGACGGCCTGGATCCACCAGCCGAACTTGGGCGCGTCGCCGCCCCACGTGAGGTAGGGCGTCTCGGAGACGTCGAGGACGGCCGTGTCCTTCAGGGACGTCCAGGTGCGGCCGCCGTCGGTGGTGCGGTACAGGGTGTCGACCAGCGCCCAGCGGTTGTTGGTGGAGACGACGACCGTGCCGGGGCGGCGGGCGTCGACGGCGGCGCCGCCGTAGCCGAAGGAGTCGGTCCCGCCGTCGCCCGTCGCGCCGCCGGGCCGCACGGGCGTGACGTCGGTCCATCTCCCGTCCGTGGTGCGGAGCTTGTGCACGCTGCCGTCCGACTGGCCGTTCGGGCCCGGGGCGTCGGCGTACGTCACGTACAGCTCGCGTGTGTGCCGGTCGTAGGCGGCGCGGACCGGCACCTTGGCGGCCCTGCCCGCGGGCTGTCCGGGGACGGCCTCCCAGGTGGTGCCGTCGGCGGTGCGGTACAGGTTCGCGGTGGTGCCGTCGGAGTCGCCCCAGCCGGCGTACACGGTGCGGCCCGCCGCGACCAGGAGCGTGATGCCCTGGCCGGTGGCGCTCGGTGCGGCCGGGAAGCTCGCCGCCTGCCAGGTGGCGCCCCGGTCGGCCGACGTGAGCAGCCCGTCGTGCCGGGTGCCGAGCCACAGGGTGTCGCCGTCGCGGGGGTCGACGAGCAGCCGTTCCCCGCATCCGCGCCCGTCCTCGTTGGCCCCGAGCTTCACGGCGAGGTCGGTGCGCTTCCAGGTGGCCCCGCGGTCCTCGGAGCGCAGCACGGCCCCGTTGCCGGCCCAGGACTGCGTGTACGTGCCGAGGGCGAGGTACAGCCGGTCCGGACGGGCCGGGTCGACGGCCATGGCCTCCACGCCGAGCAGGTTCCAGTCGTCCCAGCCGATGTGGTCGGTCAGCGGCACCCACCGGCCGGTCCGGTCCTCCCAGCGGTAGGCACCGCCGATGTCGGTCCGGGCGTAGGCGAGGCCGCGGACGGCGGGGTGGAACAGCACGCCGGTCACGAATCCGGTGCCGCCCTGCACCACGTTGCGCCACCGGTACGGCCGGGCGGCGGGGACGGCCGCCCCGGCGGCGTGCGCGTGCCCGGGCAGGGCGGGGACGGCGGTGAGCGCGGCGGCGGCCGCGGCCCCGGCGAGGACGGTTCTTCTGCTCGGGCTGGACGCATGCATGGCACACCTCGGCATCTGGGTGGGAAGGAGGGACGGCGTCCCCGAAGGGGCGCGGGGAACTGCGCGATCGACCACGGCGAAGGCCGCACACGGACGGCGACGGACGGCCCGGGGGCGTCAGCCCTTCACCGCGCCCGTCAGCATCCCCTTCTTGAAGTGCCGCTGGACGAACGGCGACAGCACGGCGACCGGCAGCAGGGCCATCACCATGACCGCCATCTGCACCGCCAGGCCCGACAACTGCCCCGTCTTGATGGCCTGGCCGAGACCGACCGGCGCCTCCTGCTTCTGCACGAGCTGGATCATCACGTTCTGCAGCGGCATCATGTCCTGGTCGTTCAGGTACAGCGACGCGTTGAACCAGGCGCTCCAGTACCCGACGGCGTAGAAGAGTGTGATCACCGCGAGGACCGCCCGCGACAGCGGCATGACGATCCGCAGGAGGATCCGCAGGTCCCCGGCGCCGTCGATGCGGGCGCTGTCGATGAGTTCCGGCGAGATCTCCATGAAGAAGCCGCGCAGCACCAGGATGTTGAAGACGCTGATCGCGCTCGGCAGGATCAGCGCGAGATAGCTGTCGGTCAGTCCGAGGGACTGCACGAGCAGGTACGTGGGGATGAGGCCGGCGCTGAAGAACATGGTCGCCAGCAGGGTCATCAGGATCCAGCGGTGGCCGAGGGAGCCGCTGCGGGAGAGGCCGTAGGCGCACAGCACGGACACCGTCATGGAGAACAGCGTGCCGACCAGGGTGACGAGGATGCTGACGACCGCGGCGCGGGTGACCTGGCCGCCGCCGAGCAGTTCCCGGTACGCGATGAAGGTGATGTCCTCGGGCACCAGCACCAGGCCGCCCGCCTCGTCGATGGTCCTGCGCGAGGAGAGGCTGGTGACGATCACGATCCACAGCGGGAAGAGGATCGCCAGGCAGGCCAGTGACAGGGCGACGCCCTTGCCCGCGAGGCCGGCCTTCGAGGGCGGCTCCTCCCAGGCGGGGCGGGGCGGCGCGGCCCACGGGCGCGGCCTGCCCGGCTGTTTGTCGACGACGGCGGTCACTTCCTGTACACCCCCTGCTCGCCCATGAGATGGGCCACCCTGTTCGCGGCGAGGACCAGGCCGATGCTGACCACGCCCTTGATCAGTCCGGCGGCGGCCGCGTAGCTGAAGTCCTGGTTGCGCACGCCGTTCCACCACACGAAGGTGTCGAGGACCTCTCCCGCACCCGGTCCGACGGCGTCGCGTTGCAGCAGGATCTGCTCGAACCCGACGGTCAGGGCGTCGCCGACGCGCAGCACGAGGAGGAGGGCGATCACCGGGCGCAGGGCCGGCAGGGTGACGTGCCACATGCGGCGCCAGCGTCCGGCGCCGTCCATCGCGGCGGCCTCGTAGTGGTCCTGCGGCACCGAGGCCAGGGCGGCGAGGAAGACGATGATCCCCCACCCGGCGTCCTTCCACACGCTCTGCGCGGTGAGCAGGAAGGGGAAGGTGTCCGGGTTGGTCATGATGTCGATGCCGTCGTACCCGTTCTGCCGCAGCAACTGCGAGAGCATCCCGGCGCCGCCGAACATCTGCTGGAAGACGGCGATGACCAGCACCCACGAGAAGAAGTGCGGCAGGTACAGCACCGCCTGCGCGACGGCCCGCACGCGGGGCCTGACCACGCTGTTGATGAGCAGCGCGAGCAGGATCGGGATCGGGAAGAACAGCACGAGCTGGACGAAGAACAGCACCAGCGTGTTCTCGACGGCGTTCCAGAAGGCGGAGTCCTCGAAGATCCGCTGGAAGTTCTCCAGGCCCACGAAGGGGCTGTTCAGGATGGAGACGACGCCGTTGTCGCTGAGGTAGGGGTCGTACTCCTGGAAGGCGACGACGTTGCCGAGGATGGGCAGGTAGTTGAAGACCAGCACCAGCAGGACGGCCGGCAGCGTCATCAGGATCAGGACGCGGTCGCGCCGGAACCTGTGCCGCAGGCCCGCTCTGCCCGACGGCGGCTTCCCGCGGGGACCGGGGGCGTCGCCGGAGGCCACCGGGGTCTTCTCTTGCGTTCCGGCCTCGGTGCCGCTCCGAGGAACCGTGCTGTGCGACACGGCTGTTCTCCTTGCCTCAGAGTCGGGTCAGTTCGCCGCCGGGCCGTTGTCGTCGAGGAGCTTGCGGTACCAGTCGCGCAGCTTGTCGCCGCCCTTGCTCCGCCAGTCGGAGACGAACTGCTGCATGTCGCCGATCTTCTTCCGGCCGCGGACGATGTCGTCCTCCAGTTGCTCGGCGTCGTTGGAGAGGTTGGTGTACCGGGCGGGCTCGGTGATCTGCATGCCCCAGAAGGAGGACTTCCTGGTGAGGGCGCCCATGCGCTGCTGCCACTCGACCTGGCCCTTGGCGACCTCGGGGAAGTCGGGGTGCGCGAGGGTCGCGGCGGGGGACGCGACCATGACGTAGGCGTTCATCACCTCGATGTTGCCCTTGTCGGTCTTGACCGGGACGCCGTCCTCGACGGTGTAGTGGGTGCCTTCGACGCCGTAGTTGGTCATCATGTACTCCTTGGTGCCGTACGGCGCCGCGGTGACGTTGGCGACGGCCAGCACGTCGCGGACGACCGACTCGGAGGCCTTCTTGCTGACGAAGGCGAAGATGCCGGCGGGCTGATCGGCCCACAGGGTGGGGTCGCCGCCGTCGTGGCCCCAGACGTCCATGCCCCAGATCTTGAAGTCCGGGTTCTGCGTGGCCTGTTCAGCGGTGCGGCCCCACCACTGGGAGATGTTGTTGGGGTAGATCAGGAACTCGCCCGCCGCGAACTTGGGGCCCGCGTCGGGGGCGTTCTTGCCCATCCTGGAGTCGGGGTGGACGACCCCCGCGGCGAAGAGCTTGCGGGACCACTCCAGCGCCTCCAGGTACTCCTCGGTCTCAATGCGGTTGACGAGCTTGCCGTCGACGAGGTGCCAGCCGAGCGGCTTCTCGCTGCCCGAGAGCACACCGAAGGCCTGGAAGGCGGTCCACTTCATGTCCAGGCAGGCCCACCGCCTGGCCCTGGCGTTGGTGATCTCCTTGGCCAGGTCCATGAACTCGTCGCAGGAACGCGGGACTTCGTAGCCCTCCTTCTCGAAGACGTCCTGCCGGTACAGGGGCACCATGGAGGGGGCGGACGGCGCCGGCATGGGCAGCCCGCGCAGCTTGCCGCCGAAGATGGAACGCCGCCAGGCGTCGGTGGGGATCGCCGCGAGGTTCGGATACTCCTTGACCTCGTCCCCGGAGAGGTAGGGGCCGAGGTCGGCGAACTTGCTGATGATGGCGCTGGGTATCTTGCCGCCCATGTTCCAGCCGGGGACGACCACCACGTCCGGGACGTCGCTGGAGGCGAGGACCGCGCCGAGCTTCTGGTCGTAGGTGTTGCCGTCCTGGTTCTGCCAGACGACGTCGACGCCGATCAGGTCGTTCATCGCCGTGTAGTAGGCGTTGTCCTGCTTGGGCGGCGAACCCCAGAAGGGCGACATGACGGTGACCTTGCCGCCCTTGCCGAGCTTCTTCGGCACCGAGGTCTTGAGGGTGGCGAGGTCCAGCTTGCCGGTGAAGCCGATCGCCGAGCCGTGCCTGGACGGGATGTCGGGCTTGACCACGTTGCTCGCCACGTAGGCGGGCAGGATCTTCTCCGCGTCCTTGCCCGAGGTGGTGCCGTCCCGCGATCCACTGTCCGAGCCGCCGCACGCGGCGAGCAGCGGCACCCCGCCGGCCACCGCTGCGGTGGCGACCGCCGTGGAGGCAAGGAAAGTTCTCCGGCTCGGTCCCGAGGAGGCGGAGGCGGCGTTCGGCGTCATTGCGTCAACCCTTCATGGCACACCAGGACACCCGGCGGAGGCCGTCGGCTGCGGTGTCTCGAGTGGAACTGGCTGAGCTGAAGCGGAACTTCGACCTGTGCATCGGGTCTTCCGGCGTCGAAGCGCTTCGATGTTGCTGTGAGGTTAAGTGAACGCCCCAGGGTGCACAAGGGTCGTCCCGCAACTTCTCCATGGGCCGAGAACTGACCATTCCTCATGCACCACTTGAAGTGATGACGTCGGTCTCTTGACACCGAGCCGGGGCCGAATGAGCATCGAAGCGCTTCGAACGCGCCTCGCCGATCCAGTGCAAGGGATCCCCACGTGACCGCACACACGCCGCCCACCGAACCGTTCCGCGATCCGCGGCTGTCCTTCGCGGAACGCGTCGAGGACCTGCTGGGGCGGCTCACCCCCGACGAGAAGATCTCCCTGCTGCACCAGTTCGCGCCGGCCGTCGAACGGCTCGGCATCGACGCGTTCCGCACCGGCCAGGAGGCGCTGCACGGCGTGGCCTGGATGGGCCCGGCCACGGTGTTCCCGCAGGCCGTCGGGCTCGGCGCGACCTGGAACACCGACCTCGTGCGGCGGGTGGGCGACGCGGTCTCCCGGGAGGCCCGGGCGATGCGCGCCAAGGACGACCGGGTCGGCCTCAACGTGTGGTCCCCGACGGTCAACCTGCTGCGCCACCCGCTGTGGGGCCGCAACGAGGAGGGCTACGCGGAGGACCCGAAGCTGACCTCGGCGATCGCCACCGCCTACACGCACGGCCTGCGCGGGGACCACCCCGCCTACTGGCGCACCGCGCCCGTGCTGAAGCACTGGCTGGCCCACAACAACGAGACGGACCGCGCCACCTCGTCGAGCTCGGTGCGCCCGCGCGTGCTGCACGAGTACGACCTGCGGGCGTTCCGCGACACCGTCGAGGCGGGCGCCGTGGCCGGGGTGATGCCGGCGTACAACCTGGTCAACGGCCGCCCCAACCACGTCTCCCCGTACCTGCGCGCGCACCTGCGCACCTGGACCGACCAGGAGCTGCTGGTCTGCTCGGACGCGGGCGCGCCGAGCAACCTGGTCGACGCCGAGCACTACTTCGACACGCACGAGGAGGCGACCGCCGCCTCCCTCCTCGCGGGCGTCGACAGCTTCACCGACCACGGCACGGACTCGGCGCCGATCACCGGGCGGCTGCGCGGCGCCCTGGAGCGGGGCCTGGTGACGGAGGCGGACCTCGACAGGGCCGTCCGCCGTCAGCTCTCGGTCCGCTTCCGGCTGGGCGAGTTCGACCCGCAGGACGATCCGCACCGGGCGACGGCCGCGTTCGACACCCCGGAACACCGCGCCCTCGCGCAGGAGGCCGCCGAGCAGGCGATCGTGCTGCTGAAGAACGACGGACTGCTGCCGCTCGGCGCCGGCACCCGCGTCGCGGTGGTCGGGCTGCTCGCCGACGAGTGCAAGCTCGACTGGTACAGCGGCACGCTGATCCACCGCTCGACCCCGCTGGAGGGCCTGTACGAGCGGTTCGGGCCGGAGCGGGTGGAGTTCGCCGAGGGCGTGGACCGCGTCCGGCTGCGGACCGCCTCGGGCGCGTTCCTGCACGTGCCGGCGGCCGGGGACGCCACCGACGCGGTGCGCGGCGCCGAGGGCGCGCTCGACCCGGCGCTCCTCGCGGGCCGCACCGACCTGCCCCCGCTCACCACCGATCCGGCCGGCACCGAACTGGCGCTGGCCGACTGGGGCGAGGGCGTGCTGACCCTGCGGGCACCCGACGGCCGGTACCTCTCGGTCGCCGCGGACGGGTTCGTCCGCGCCGCCGCCGACCAGCCGGGCGGCTGGGTCGTGCAGGAGACGTTCAGCCTGGAACCGCACGGGAACGGGCACCTCCTCAAGCATCTCGGCACGGGTCGTCACGTCTGTGTCTCCGCCGACGGCGTGAAGGTTGCCGAGGAGGATCCCGAGGTCTTCGAGCTGGTCGTCGCCGAGCGCGGCGAGGAGGCCGTGGCGCGCGCCGCCGGGCGGGCGGACGTGGTCGTGGTGGTCGCGGGCAACGACCCGCACATCAACGGCCGCGAGACCGAGGACCGTACGACGCTGCGCCTGCCGGACCACCAGGAGCGGCTGCTGCGGGCGGCCCGCGCGGCGAACCCGGCCACCGTGCTGGCCCTGGTCTCGGCCTACCCGTACGCCGTCGACCCGGCGGACCTGCCGGCCGTGCTGTGGACCGCGCACGGCGGCCAGGCGGCCGGCACCGCCCTGGCCCGGGTCCTGGCCGGCGACGTCTCCCCCGCCGGCCGCCTCCCGCAGACCTGGTACGCCTCCGACGCCGACCTGCCGGACCTGCTCGACTACGACGTGATCGGCAGCCGCCAGACGTACCTCTACTTCGAGGGGACGCCCCTGTTCCCCTTCGGGCACGGCCTGTCCTACGCCTCGTTCTCCTACGGCGGTCCGACGGCCCGGGTCGAGGGTGAAGGGGTGCGGGTCTCCTTCACCGTCACCAACACCGGCGAGGTCACCGCCGACGAGGTGGTCCAGCTCTACGCCCGGGCGCTCGATCCCTCCGTCCCCCGCCCCCGGCGTGAACTGCTGGACCACCGCCGGATCACGCTCGCCCCGGGCGCGGCGGCCGAGCAGGTCTTCACCGTCCCGCTGTCCGCCTTCGCGTTCTGGGACGTGGCCCGGGAGCGGTGGCGGGTGGAGCCGGGCGCGTACGAGCTGCTGGCGGGGGCGTCCAGTGAGGACGTCCGGCTGCGGACGACGGTCACGCTGGAGGGCGAGCCCGCCCTGCCGCGCGCGGTCGTCGCGGACGGCCTGGCCGCGGCCTCGTTCGACGAGCAGCGCGGCATCGAGATCGTCGACCGGACGAAGGTGTCGGGCGACGCGGTGACGCCGGCGGACCCGGCCGGGGGCGAACTGGTCTACCGTTCCTGCGACTTCGGGCGCGGCATCTCCGGGGTGACGGTGGAGGCGGCCGGCTCGGGCGCGGTCGAGCTGTCCCTGGACGGCGGCCCCGTGCTCGCGGTGCTGTCGACGGCCGCACCCACCTCGGGCCCGTACGACTACGTCCCGCTCGTCGCCGCCGTCGCCGCCGCCGGGATCCACGACGTGCACCTGAGGCTGCGCGGCCCGTTGCGGCTCGCGCACGTCGGCTTCTCCGGTTGAGGGTCCGGAGCAGTCCGGCACACAGAGGAGGCCCGGCACCGGAAGGCATCGGTGCCGGGCCTCTTCACAGAGCCTATATGAAAATGGTTCCCATGAGCCAGGGGGTGGCTAGAGAGCGATGCCGGTCAGGACCAGCACGCGCTCGTAGGTGTAGTCCTCCATGGCGAACCGCACGCCCTCGCGGCCCACGCCGGACTGCTTGACGCCGCCGTACGGCATCTGGTCGGCGCGGTAGGAGGGGACGTCGCCGACGACCACGCCGCCGACCTCCAGGGCCCGGTGGGCGCGGAAGGCGACCTGCAGGTCGTGCGTGAACACGCCCGCCTGGAGGCCGTACTTGGAGTCGTTGACGGCGGCGAAGGCCTCGGCCTCGCCGTCCACCTTCTGCACGGTGAGGACCGGCCCGAAGACCTCCTCGCAGGAGATCGTCACGTCGGCCGGGACCTCGGCCAGGACGGTCGGCGCGTAGGTGGCGCCGTCCCGCTTGCCGCCGGTGAGCAGCTGCGCGCCGGCGTCGACGGCCTCGCGCACCCACGACTCCACGCGCCGCGCGGCGTCCTCGCTGACCAGCGGGCCGACGTCGGTGGCGTCGTCGCCCGGGTCGCCGGTGACCTGGGCCTCGACCGCGGCGACGATCCGCGGCAGCAGCCGGTCGTACACCGAGGCGTCGGCGATGACCCGCTGGACGGAGATGCAGGACTGGCCGCCCTGGTAGTTGGAGAAGGTGGCGATGCGGTTCGCCGCCCAGTCGAGGTCCTCGTCGCTCGCCCAGTCGGCGAGGACGACCGCCGCGCCGTTGCCGCCCAGCTCCAGGGTGCAGTGCTTGCGCGGCACCGAGTCCATGATCGCGTAGCCGACCTTCTCGGAGCCGGTGAACGAGATCACGGGCAGGCGCTCGTCCTGCACCAGGGCGGGCATCTTGTCGTTGACGACCGGCAGGATGCTCCAGGAGCCGGCGGGCAGCTCGGTCTCCGCCAGCAGCTCGCCGATGATCAGGCCGGACAGCGGGGTCGCCGGGGCCGGCTTGAGGATGATCGGGGCGCCGGCGGCGATGGCCGGGGCGACCTTGTGGGCGCAGAGGTTCAGCGGGAAGTTGAAGGGCGCGATGCCGAGCACGACGCCCCTGGGGAAGCGGCGCGTCAGGGCGAGCCGGCCCTGGCCGCCGAGGTCGGTGTCGAGGCGCTGGGCCTCGCCGCCGTTGAACCGCCGGGCCTCCTCGGCCGCGAACCGGAACACCGAGACGGCACGGCCGACCTCGCCGCGCGCCCACTTGACGGGCTTGCCGTTCTCGGCGGAGATCAGCTGCGCGATCTCCTCGGTGCGCTCGACGAGCCGCTTGCTGACGTGGTCGAGGGCGGCGGCGCGCACGTGGGCCGGGGTGGCGGCGAACTCGTCGCGCACGGCGTACGCGGCGGCCACGGCCTCCTCGACCTGCGCGTCCGTCGGCACGCTCACGGTGCCGACGAGCCGGCCGTCCCACGAGGAGGTGACGTCGAAGGTGTCCTCGCCGGTGGCCTGGCGGCCGGCGAGCCAGAAGGCGTGGGTGGAGGTCATGTTCGTTCCGGCCCTTCGGCGTAGGGGGATGATCAGTACTACGGGTCAACGGTAGGGGCGGAGCGGCCACGGGGCGTTTGTCCGGGGCGTAGCAGTGGCGGCCGGGGACACTACGGTTCGGCTAGTCGGAGCTGGTGGCCTTCAGCGCCAGCCAGAGCTCCATCCGGGCGTCCGGGTCGTCCAGGGAGCGGCCGAGGATCTCCTCCACGCGGCGCATGCGGTAGCGCAGGGTGTGGCGGTGGACCCCGAGGTCGGCCGCCGCCGCGTCCCACTGGCCGTGCCGGGACAGCCAGGCCCGCAGGGAGGCGACCAGGTCGCCGCGGCCCGTGGCGTCGTGCTCGTACAGCGGGCGCAGCATGCCGTCGGCGAACGCCCGCACGGCGTCGTCCGCGAGCAGCGGCAGTACGGACCCGGCCGCCATCTGCTCGTGCTCCACCAGCACGCGCCCGCGCCGCCGGGCCACCGACAGGGCCTGCTCGGCCTGCTTGTAGGCGGCGGACGCCGCGATGGGCCCGGCCGGCGCCGACAGGCCCACGACCAGCTCGTCCTCCTCGCCGCCCGGCACCTTCTCGCGCACACCGGCCCGGGCCGTCTCCAGGGCCGCCGCGTACGCGCCGCAGGCCGCCGCCGCGGACCCGCCGTCCGCGGCCAGCACCACCAGCCGCTCCCCCTCCGGCACGACCAGCACGGCCTCACCGGCCCGGGCCGCGGCGGACTCCACGACGTCGGCGAGCGCCGCGAGGGGCTCGCCGCCCGTGTCCGCCGCGGCGAGCGCGGCGGCGGAGGGCCGGTCGGGGCCCGGTGCGCCGGCCCGGCCCTCGGCACGGGCCAGCGCCGCGGAGGCGGACACCGGCACGCGCTCGGCGATCACCATCCGGAACGGCGCGTCCAGCAGCCCGCCGTACAGGTCCCCGGCGACGGCCCGCGCGTGGTCCGGCTCCCCGGCCAGCAGCATGCGCAGCACCGCGGCCCCGACCCGCTGCTCGGCGGCCTGGAGGGAGCGGGAGCGTTCCGTGGTGAGGGTCAGCAGGGCGATGGCCGAGTGGACGGCGTACCGCTCGGCGGTGCCCAGGGTGGCGGCCGTGCCGACGGCGAGCGCGGCCCGGGACCGCCGGCCGGTCCCCACGGTGTGCAGTTCGACCCGGTCCTCGTTCTCCGGCCCGCCCACCACCGACGAGGCCGGCGCGGGGCGGTCCCGCAGCCGCTGCACGTCGCCGGTGAGCCGCGCGGCCCGCCGTCCGGCCCACTCCGGAGCCGCGGCCACGACGGCGCCCGACGCGTCGTACAGCGCCGCCCAGCCGTCGACCTGCGAGGCCAGCGCGGCCAGCAACCCCTCCGGCCCGCCGGTCTGCGCCTGCCGGGTCAGCTCACGCTGGGCGGCGAACCCGGCGGTGACGGCCTTGTACTGGTCGGCGGCGATCGCGGCGGAGACGGCCTTGCTGATGGCGAGGAACGGGGTCCGGCGCGGCACCTCCAGCAGCGGCAGGCCCTCCGCCTCGGCCGCGTCGACGAGCGCCTCGGGGATCTCCTCGTAGTTGACGCCGACGGCGAAGCCGAGCCCGACCACCCCGGCACCGGCCAGCCGGCGCACGTAGCGGCGCATGGCCTCGGGGTCCTCGGCGTCCAGCTTCAGCGCGGTGATCAGCAGCAGTTCCCCGCCCTCCATGTAGGGCACGGGGTCGGCCAGCTCGCTGACGTGCGCCCAGCGGACCGGCACGTCGAGGCGGTCCCGCCCCGCCCGCACGGTCAGCTTCAGCGCGGAGTGGTGGACGAGCGAGGCGAGCGTCGGGGGCATGAGGCCTTCAGGTCTGCGTCAGGGCTGTGTGATCGGTGTGCTCATTTGGCCGCCGCGTATGAACGACCTGTGACGATTCTGCCTCACCGTACGGTCCCCGCGTACCGCTCCAGCGCGCGGGGACCGTGCCCGCTCAGCCCCGGAGGTTCACCAGCAGGGGCGGTGCGTGCTCGCCCTGCACCGTGGTCAGCGACAGCACCGCGTGCCCGGCCGGCACGCCGTGGGCCAGTTCGGAGGCGGACCAGCGCTCGCGCTCGACCTGCCGCACGGTCACCGCCCGGGCGGTCGGCGCCTTGCCGGTGATCACCCGCCGGACCGCGTGCAGGGCCTTGCCCGCCGGGGTCTCGGCGATGATCTGCCGGTCGGTGACGTCGCGGGCCTCGGTCCACTCCTTGCCCCACACCTCGGCGAAGTCCTGCCCGTCCCAGGGCGTGAGCCCCGACAGCGCCATCCGGCACCCCGTGGCGCCGAGCAGCGGCCCGCGCAGGGGCCGGGCCACGTCGTCCAGCGTCCGCAGGGTCAGCACGACACCGGCGTTGCCGGAGCGCAGCCGCTGGATGCCGCGCACGGCCTCGGGCGTGACGACGCCGGTCGCGTCGTCGAGCACCAGGCAGGCGAACAGCGACCGGTCCTCGCGGACGGCGACACTGGCCGTGAACTGGGCGAGCACCAGCCGCGCCAGCATCCGGGAGGCGTCGGCGTGCCCGCGCTCGGGCAGGTCGATGCGGACGCGCACGGGATGGTCGAGAGCCTTCAGCGTGAACGGCCGCGACTGCCCGGAGGTGTCGAAGAACCCGGCGAACGCGGGCCGGTCGAGCAGCGCGACCCGGTCGGCGAGCACCCCGCCGACGTCCCCGGGCTGCCCCATCTGCCGCTCCCGGGCGTCGAGCTCGCGCAGCAGCGACTCCTGCCCGGACTCCAGCAGTCCCTGCCGCAGCGCGGCGAACGGCCCCGGCGCGCCGTCCAGCAGCTGCCGGAGCTCCGGTACGGAGGGGAAACGCCCGTGGACGGCATGGAACGGGCCGAGCAGCTGCGCCAGCACGGTGGTCGAGCGCCGGGTGTCACTGCCCGGGTGCGGGTCGGCGAGGTCCCCGACCAGCCCCTCGGCGAGCACGGCCGCGGCCTCGTCCGGGTCGGCGGTGCCGCCGTACAGGTCCAGGTCGTACTCGGACTCCTGGTTCCCGATCCGCACGACCACGTCGTAGGCGTCGGCGGGCCCGAGCCCCGCCCCGGCCCCGCCGACCACCACGACGGCGGCCCGCCCGGCCAGGGCGTGCAGACACAACGACTCGGCGAGCGGCCGCACGACGGCCCCGGTCTTACCGGATCCGGCGGGGCCGACGGCGACGAGCGAGGTGCCGAGCAGGTCCGGGCCGAGGGCGAGCCCGGCGCCGCGGTAGGTGTGGGGGTTGCGGGTGTCGTCCACGGTGGTGCCCAGCCGCACCTGTCCGGTGAGCAGGTCGTGGCGGGCGAGCCGGGCCGGCAGGTCGCGCTCTCCCGAAGGGTGCAGACAGGCGGCCGCGCCGTCCTTCAGCACCGCGCCGCTGAAGGTGGCGAGGCTGTGCCGCCCGGTGCGCACGCCCTGCCAGGCGCGCTGGATCCGGGCGTGGTCGACGTCGCGCATCAGGCCGGAGCGGGCGTCGGCGGCGAGCCGCTCGGCGGCGTCCACGGCACCGGCGGCCCGCAGCTCGTTCCACTGGGCCGGGTCGTCCTCGGGCGCCGCGGGCGCCGTCCGGTTCGCGGGCCGGCGCAGGCGCGTGCCGACGACACGGCGCCAGACCTCGCCCCAGCGGCCCAGCCGGGCCACCCCGACCATGATCGCCAGGGCGACGAGCAGCTCGTACCCCCGGTACACCAGAAACGTGCCGGTCTCGCCGAGATCGCTGTCGGCACCGCGCCAGGCGTCGGGGACGATCAGGTCGAACGGCACCCACCACCAGTTGCCGAGGTACCCGTTCTGCAGCAGCGACCAGATCAGCCAGCCCACCAGGAAGGCGATCACCGCCCCGCTCAGCAGCTGGCGGGTGGGGGTGGCGTCGGCTTCCTCGGCGGGCCGCGGCCGGTGACCGAAGCGCCACACGCCCGGCGCGGCCTCGGGCCGGGGCGCGCGCAGCCAGGCCAGGAAGGCCGACCCGTCCGGCAGCGGCGGCGCCGCCGGTGCCTGGGGCGGCCGGGGAGGCATCGAGGGCACCTCCGGCGGCCCCGCCGGACGCGGCACGGGGTTCGCGTGCGTGCCCCGGGCCTCCTGCGTCCCGTCGCTGTCCATCGCCCTTGCCCCCTGACCAGCCGCTCCGTCCACCATCAGCGAGTCAATCTAACGCCCTCCCCTGGGGAGTTCACCGATTGCACGGCCGCGTCGTGGGCACAGGTGGCCGATACTGCCATGTCCACCCCGGACAAGCCGCTCCGCCGACAACGCCCACATGGAGCATGCCCACTCCCCTCCCCCCGCCCTAGCCTGCGGGAAAAGAAGTCACAGTGTCTGTACAGGCCCGTCCGCACCACCCCCAGGAGCCCCGCATGAGCGCACTGCCGCAGGAGCGTCGTGTCGTCACCGCCATCCCCGGCCCGAAGTCGCAGGAGCTGCAGGCCCGCCGCACCGCCGCGGTCGCGCAGGGCGTGGGCTCCGTGCTGCCGGTCTTCACCGCGCGCGCGGGCGGCGGCATCATCGAGGACGTCGACGGGAACCGGCTGATCGACTTCGGGTCGGGCATCGCCGTGACGTCCGTGGGCGCCTCCGCCGAGGCCGTCGTACGCCGGGCGTCGGCGCAGCTCGCCGACTTCACCCACACCTGTTTCATGGTCACGCCCTACGAGGGCTACGTCGAGGTCGCCGAGGCGCTCGCCGAGCTGACCCCGGGTGACCACGCGAAGAAGAGCGCGCTGTTCAACTCCGGCGCCGAGGCCGTCGAGAACGCCGTGAAGATCGCCCGGGCGTACACCAAGCGGCAGGCCGTCGTCGTGTTCGACCACGGGTACCACGGGCGCACCAACCTGACGATGGCGCTCACCGCGAAGAACATGCCGTACAAGCACGGCTTCGGGCCGTTCGCGCCCGAGGTGTACCGGGTGCCCGTGGCGTACGGCTACCGCTGGCCCACCGGCCCCGAGAACGCCGGCCCCGAGGCCGCCGCCCAGGCGATCGACCAGATCAGCAAGCAGGTCGGTGCCGAGAACGTCGCCGCGATCATCATCGAGCCGGTGCTCGGCGAGGGCGGCTTCATCGAGCCGGCCAAGGGCTTCCTGCCGGCCGTCCGCAAGTTCGCCTCCGACCACGGCATCGTCTTCGTCGCCGACGAGATCCAGTCCGGCTTCTGCCGTACCGGCCAGTGGTTCGCCTGCGAGGACGAGGGCATCGTCCCGGACCTGATCACGACCGCCAAGGGCATCGCCGGCGGTCTGCCGCTCGCGGCCGTGACCGGGCGTGCCGAGATCATGGACGCCGCGCACGCGGGCGGTCTGGGCGGTACGTACGGCGGCAACCCCGTCGCCTGCGCGGGCGCGCTGGGCGCGATCGAGACCATGAAGGAGCTCGACCTCAACGCCAGGGCCAAGAACATCGAGGCCCTGATGAAGGCGCGCCTTTCGGCCATGCAGGAGAAGTTCGACATCATCGGCGACGTCCGCGGCCGTGGCGCGATGATCGCCATCGAGCTCGTCAAGGACCGCGCCACCAAGGAGCCGAACCCGGAGGCGACCGCCGCGCTGGCCAAGGCCTGCCACCAGGAGGGCCTGCTGGTCCTGACCTGTGGCACCTACGGCAACGTGCTCCGCTTCCTGCCGCCGCTGGTGATCGGCGACGACCTGCTGAACGAGGGCCTCGACATCATCGAGCAGGCCTTCGCCCGCATCTGACCCTCCACCGCGCGCATCTGAGCCCCCGTCGGGGCAGGTGAGCCGCCCCGGTTCCGCTACCGGGGCGGCGAGCGGCAGAGCGTGTGAAGAAGGTGTGCGGGGTGGATGACAGGGCGCCCTACGGCCTGTCCTGAGCCCTGCCCCTGTCGTAGGTTCTACCCAGATGAGAGATACACCCCGCCCACAGGGGACTGTGGGTGACAACAGGCCGGGGCCTCCCCAGCTTCGACCTGGTCGTGCCCTCGCGCACACAACCGGAGCCTGAGGCTCTGGATCTCCTCACCGATCGGACAGTCGCCCGCCCCAAACCCCCCGGGGCGCGCGACGCCCCGATCCGGACGGCCGCCTCGGAACCACCCCCCCTGTTCCGGGGCGGCCGACCTCCCTCTTCCCTCAGCCACCCGAGGCGCGGTGCCGGCATGCCGCGCAGTGTCGCATCCGGCACGGACAGGGTGCGTCCGCGGACGTCCGGGCTCGTGTCAAGCTGTGTTCCATGCCGATCTCCGCGCATCAGGCACAGGCCCCCTCCCGCGAGCACCCCGGCGCCCTGGTCCCGCTGCTCGGCCTTCCCGCCCTGCTCTTCGCGCTGATCACCTGGCAGGTCGTCGCCGACGGCCCGCTGCTGGGGCTCGACGCGCGGCTGAGCCGGGTGCTGCTGAACCCCGACCGCTTCTCCGAGCTGCTGTCCGACCTGGGCAACGTCGCGGTCGCGGTCCCGGTGCTGGCCGTCGCCCTCGGGTACGTCGCCCTGCGCGGCCGCCGCTGGCCGCCGGTGGCCGCCGCCGCCCTGCTCATGGTGCTGGTCCCGGCGCTGGTCGTCCCGCTGAAGGAGCTCACCGACCGCCCGGGGCCCCCGGTCGTGTCCGCGGGCACCGGCTACTACCCCTCCGGTCACACCGCCACGGCCGCCGTCGCCTACGGCGGTGCCGCCCTGCTGCTCCTCCCCCACCTGCGCACCGTCCTGGCCCGCCGCGTCCTGGTCGCCGTCTGCTGTGTCCTCGTGCTCGGCGTGAGCTACGGCCTGGTCCGCCGCGGCTACCACTGGCCCCTGGACGTACTGGGCAGCTGGTGTCTGTGCGCGGTGCTGCTGGCGGCGCTGTGGCTGTTCCTGCGGCGGACGGCGCCGTCCGGGCCGCCCGCCGGGTAGGGCCTAGTCACCGTGCTCCGTCGCCAGCCCCGCCGCCGCCTCGTGCATGGCCAGTTCCAGCAGCGCGGGGTCCGTGAGCAGCCCGGAGCCGTCCGGCGGGACCAGCCAGCGGACGCCGCCGGGTGAGGAACGCCCCGGGTACGGCACGACGATCCAGGTGCCGGCGCCCGCCGTGCGGATGCCCGTGCCGAGCCAGCGGGCCGCGGTGCCGGGCGGCACGAAGAACCCCATGCGCGCGTCGCCGAAGTCGACGAGCACGGGGCCCGGCTGGTCGAGGACCCGGCTCAGCACGTCGAGCGTGGCGTAGCCGAGCGCACCGGGCAGGATGAGCACGTCCCAGGCGCTGCCGGCCGGCAGCAGCGCGACCCCGAGCGGGTTGCGCTCCCACTCCCAGCGGCAGGCCTCGGGATCGGGTGCGACGGATGCGAGCCACTCGACCGCCGTCTTGGCCCCTGTCATGAGGAAGACCCCCTTCTCTCCGTGAAGCTCGTGGCTCTCGCGGACGCGTGGCGCGTCCCGAGGGCGTCACGAGGGAGAAGGGGGAATGCCCGGGGTCATTACGCGGGTTGTGGGCTCTCGTTGGAGTGAACCGGATCACACCCGCAGGTGCGGCTCGACCGGCTCGCTCGGCCGGTCCGGCGCGTTCAGCTGTCGAAGCCCAGCCCCAGCCGGTCCATCGTCCGCAGCCACAGGTTGCGGCGGCCGCCCTGCGCGTCCGCGCGGGCCAGGGACCACTTGGTGAGGGCGATGCCCGTCCAGGCGAACGGCTCCGGCGGGAACGGCAGCGGCTTCCTGCGGACCATCTCCAGCTCGGTCCGCTCGGTGCGCTCCCCGGCCAGCAGGTCCAGCATCACCTCGGCGCCGAACCGGGTGGCCCCGACGCCGAGCCCCGTGTACCCGGCCGCGTAGGCCACCTTGCCCTGGTGGGCGGTGCCGAAGAACGCCGAGAAGCGGGAGCAGGTGTCGATGGCGCCGCCCCAGGCGTGCGAGAAGCGGACGCCTTCCAGCTGCGGGAAGCAGGTGAAGAAGTGCCCGGCGAGTTTGGCGTAGGTCTCGGGGCGGTCGTCGTACTCGGCGCGGACCCGTCCGCCATAGGGATAGACCGCGTCGTAGCCGCCCCACAGGATCCGGTGGTCGGCGGACAGCCGGAAATAATGGAACTGGTTGGCGCTGTCGCCGAGGCCCTGGCGGTTCTTCCAGCCGATCGACGCCAGCTGGTCGGCGGTGAGCGGCTCGGTCATCAGGGCGTAGTCGTAGACGGGGACGGTGTAGGAGCGGACCCGCCGGACCAGGTTCGGGAAGATGTTGGTGCCGAGGGCGACGCGGCGGGCGCGGATCCGGCCGTAGGGGGTGCGCACGGCCATGCCCGCGCCGTACGGCTTCAGTGTGAGGGCCGGCGTGTGCTCGTACACGCGCACGCCCAGGTCGGCACAGGCCCGCTTCAGGCCCCAGGCGAGCTTCGCCGGGTTCAGCATGGCGACGCCCCTGCGGTCCCACAGGCCCGCCTGGAAGGTGGGTGAGTCCACCTGCTCGCGTACGGCGTCGGCGTCCAGGTACTCGACGCCCTCGGCGAGGCCCCGGCGGGAGGTCTCCTCGTGCCACTCGCGCAGTTCCCGCGCCTGGTAGGGCTCGGTGGCGACGTCGATCTCACCGGTGCGTCCGAAGTCGCAGTCGATGGAGTGCCGGGCGACCGCCGCCTCGATCGCGTCGAGGTTGCGGGCGCCCAGCTCCTGGAGCGTGTGGATCTCGTCGGGCCAGCGGGTGAGCCCGTTGGGCAGGCCGTGGGTGAGGGAGGCGGCGCAGAACCCGCCGTTACGGCCGGAGGCGGCCCAGCCCACCTCGCGGCCCTCCACCAGCACCACGTCCCGCTGCGGGTCGCGCTCCTTGGCGATCAGCGCCGTCCACAGTCCGCTGTAACCGCCGCCGACGACCAGCAGGTCGCAGGTCTCGGAGGTGGTGAGGGCGGGTTCGGGGCGGGGCCGGCCGGGGTCGTCCAGCCAGTACGGGACCGGCTGGGCGTCGGAGAGCGAATGAGTCCACCGGTTCATGGCGCCAGGGGCCATGATTTCAACTCCCTACGGTTATGCCTTTTGTCTGTTGCGGCGATTTCCGATGACCATGGACATCAGGACGAACAGCACGGCGACGACGAACATGGCCGTCCCGATGACATTGATCTGGACGGGCGTTCCGCGCTGTGCCGAACCCCAGACGAACATGGGGAACGTGACGGTCGAGCCGGCGTTGAAATTGGTGATGATGAAATCGTCGAAGGAGAGCGCGAAGGCGAGCAGCGCGCCCGCCGCGATACCCGGTGCCGCGATCGGCAGGGTGACCCGGACGAAGGTCTGGAACGGGCCCGCGTACAGGTCCCGTGCCGCCTCCTCCAGTTTCGGGTCCATCGACATCACGCGGGCTTTCACGGCCGTGACCACGAAACTCAGGCAGAACATGATGTGCGCGATGAGGATCGTCCAGAAGCCCAGCTGCGCGCCCATGTTGAGGAACAGGGTGAGCAGTGAGGCGGCCATGACGACCTCGGGCATCGCCATCGGCAGGAAGATCAGCGAGTTCACGGCCCCGCGGGCGCGGAACCGGTAGCGGACCAGGGCGAACGCGATGAGCGTGCCGAGCAGCGTGGCGCCGAGGGTCGCCCAGAACGCGATCTGGAGACTGACCGACAGCGAGCCGCACAGGTCAGAGACCCCGCAGGGGTCCTTCCAGGCGTCCAGGGAGAACTGCTGCCACTCGTAGTTGAAGCGCCCCTTCGGTTTGTTGAAGGAGAACACCGTCACGATGATGTTCGGCAGCAGCAGATAGGCGAGGGTCAGAAGTCCCGCGATGACGACGAGATGTCTCTTGAGCCAGTTGACGAAGGGCATTTAGACCAGATCCTCCGTCCCGGACCTGCGGATGTAGAAGGTGACCATGAGGAGGATGGCCGCCATGAGGATGAAGGAGAGCGCCGCTGCCGTCGGGTAGTCGAGCACTCTCAGGAACTGCGTCTGGATGACGTTTCCGACCATGCGGGTGTCGGTCGAGCCGAGCAGGTCGGCGTTGACGTAGTCACCGGCCGCCGGGATGAAGGTCAGCAGCGTGCCGGAGACGACACCCGGCATCGACAGCGGGAAGGTGACCTTGCGGAAGGTCGTCCAGGGCCGGGCGTACAGGTCCCCGGCGGCCTCGTGGAGCCGGCCGTCGATGCGCTCCAGCGAGGTGTACAGCGGCAGGATCATGAACGGCAGGAAGTTGTAGGTCAGGCCGCAGATGACCGCCAGTGGGGTGGCCAGCACGCGGTCGCCCGCGGTCAGGCCCAGCCAGCTGGTCACGTCCAGCACGTGCAGCGTGTTGAGCGCGCCGACGACCGGGCCGCCGTCCGCGAGGATGGTCTTCCAGGCCAGGGTGCGGATCAGGAAGCTGGTGAAGAACGGCGCGATCACCAGGATCATGATCAGGTTCCGCCAGCGGCCCGCCCGGAACGCGATCAGGTAGGCGAGCGGGTAGCCGAGCAGCAGGCACAGGATCGTGGCGGTGCCGGCGTAGAGCACGGAGCGGACGAACTGCGGCCAGTACGCCGACAGCGCGTCCCAGTAGGTGGCGAAGTGCCAGGTGACCTTGTAGCCCGTCTCCAGGGAGCCGGTCTGCACGGACGTGGAGGCCTGGTAGATCATCGGCAGCGCGAAGAACACCAGCAGCCACAGGATGCCGGGCAGCAGCAGCCAGTACGGCGTGAAGCGGCCCCGGCGCCTGCGCGGCTTCGGCTGGGGCGCCTGGGGTGCGAGCGGTGGTGGCGCCTCGGTGAGTGTGCTCATCAGACCGCCTCTTCCACTCCGGCCTCGGCGTCCTGTGCGGCGTCCAGGCCGAAGGTGTGGGCCGGGTTCCAGTGCAGGACGACCTCGGTGCCGGGCACCAGACGCGGGTCGCGGTCGATGTTCTGGGCGTAGACCTCGAAGTCGGAGCAGACCGGGCTGTCGACGACGTACTGCGTCGAGACGCCGATGAAGCTGGAGTCCGCGATCCGGCCGGTGATGCGGTTGCGGCCGTCGGGGATCTCGCCGGCGTCGTCCGCGCGGGTGAGGGAGATCTTCTCCGGGCGGACGCCGACCAGCACCTTGCCGCCGGTGGCCGTGGGCGCCGAACAGCGGGCCTCGGGCAGGACGAGCTTGCCGCCGCCCGCCTTCAGCACGATCTCCTCGCCGCTTCGGGAGTCCACCTCGGCCTCGATGAAGTTCGAGGTGCCGAGGAAGTTGGCGACGAACGTGGTGCGCGGGTTCTCGTACAGGTCGGCCGGCGAGCCGAGCTGCTCGACGCGGCCCGCGTTCATCACGGCGACCGTGTCGGCCATGGTCATGGCCTCCTCCTGGTCGTGCGTGACGTGGATGAAGGTGATGCCGACCTCGGTCTGGATGCGCTTGAGCTCCAGCTGCATCTGGCGGCGCAGCTTGAGGTCGAGGGCGCCGAGCGGCTCGTCGAGCAGGAGCACCTTGGGGTGGTTGATCAGCGCGCGGGCCACGGCGACGCGCTGCTGCTGGCCGCCGGAGAGCTGGTGCGGCTTCTTGCGGGCCTGCTCGCCGAGCTGGACCAGCTCCAGCATCTCCTCGACCTGCTTCTTCACCGACTTCAGGCCGCGCCGGCGCAGGCCGAAGGCGACGTTCTCGAAGATGTCGAGGTGCGGGAAGAGGGCGTAGGACTGGAAGACCGTGTTCACCGGGCGCTTGTACGGCGGCAGCGCCGTGACGTCCTGGTCGCCCAGGAAGACCGTGCCGGCGGAGGGCTCCTCCAGGCCGGCGATCATGCGCAGGGTGGTGGTCTTGCCGCAGCCTGAGGCGCCGAGCAGGGCGAAGAAGGAGCCCTGCGGGACGGTCAGGTCGAGCGGGTGGACGGCGGTGAAGGCGCCGTAGGTCTTGGCGATGCCCGTCAGGCGGACGTCGCCGCCCGGGTCCGTCGTGTTCGTCATGGTGGTCACGCCCCCGTCAGCTTCGCGAACTTCTCTTCGAACTCGGTCTCTTCCTTCGAGCTCAGCGAGCGGAAGGCGTGCGACTTGGCCGCCATGGCCTTGTCCGGGATGATCAGCGGGTTGTTGGCCGCGTCCTCGTCGATCTTCGCCAGTTCGGCCTTGACGCCGTCGACGGGACACACGTAGTTGATGTACGCGGCCAGTTCGGCGGCCGGCTTCGGCTCGTAGTAGAAGTCGATGAGCCGCTCGGCGTTCGTCTTGTGCCGGGCCTTGTTGGGGATCAGCAGGTTGTCCGTGGACGTCATGTAGCCGCTGTCCGGGATGAGGAAGTCGATGTCGGGGCTGTCCGCCTTGAGCTGGACGACGTCACCGGCCCAGGCGACACAGGCCGCGAAGTCGCCGCTGGTCAGGTCCGAGGTGTAGTCGTTGCCCGTGAAGCGGCGGATCTGGCCCTTGTCGACGGCCTTCTGCAGGCGGGCGATGGCCGCGTCGTAGTCGTCGGCGGTGAAGTCGGCCGGGTTCTTGCCCATGTCGAGCAGCGTCATGCCGACGCTGTCGCGCATCTCCGACAGGAAGCCGACGCGTCCCTTGAGCTTCGGGTTGTCGAGCAGGTCGGAGACCGACCTCACCTCGACGCCGTCGAGGGCCTTCTTGTTGTACGCGATGACCGTCGAGATGCCCTGCCAGACGTACGAGTAGGCGCGGCCCGGGTCCCAGTCGGGGGTGCGGAACTGGGCCGACAGGTTGGCGTAGGCGTGCGGCAGGTTGCTCGGGTCGAGCTTCTGCGCCCAGCCCAGGCGGATGAGGCGGGCGGCCAGCCAGTCGGTGAGGACGATCAGGTCGCGGCCGGTGTCCTGGCCCGCGGCGAGCTGCGGCTTGATCTTGCCGAAGAACTCGTTGTTGTCGTTGATGTCCTCGGTGTACTTGACCTTGACGCCGGTGCGCTTCGTGAACTGCTCCAGCGTCGGGTGGTGCTTGCCGCTGTCGTCGACGTCCATGTACTCGGTCCAGTTGGAGAAGTTGACGGTCTTCTCCTTGGCCGAGCGGTCCTCGGCCGGGACGCCGCCCTGCGACTGACCGGCCGCCGGGATGCCGCAGGCGCTCAGCGTCCCCAGCCCGCCGATCGCCAGCGCGCCGCCCGTGGAGGCGCGCAGCAGCGACCGCCGGGTGAGGGCGGCCCTGCCGTTGGTGAGACTGCGCCGCATGGCGGCCGCTCGGGCCGGGGACAGGCGGTCGGGCTCGTACTGCTCCATGCGCGTGGTGCCCTTTCGGAGGGTGGACGGCCGTTGGTCAGGCGGCCTGCGAACGGCTATCGGTCCCCGAACACGGTGCGGTGCCAGTCCTTCGCTGCCACCGCGGTGTTGTCGAACATGACGTGCTTGATCTGGGTGTACTCCTCGAACGAGTATGCGGACATGTCCTTGCCGTAGCCGGAGGACTTGTAGCCGCCGTGCGGCATCTCGCTGATGATCGGGATGTGGTCGTTGACCCACACGCAGCCCGCCTTGATCTCGCGCGTGGCCCGGTTGGCCCGGTAGACGTCCCGGCTCCAGGCCGAGGCGGCCAGCCCGTAGGGGGTGTCGTTGGCGAGCGCGATGCCCTCGTCGTCGGTGTCGAACGGCAGCACGACCAGGACCGGCCCGAAGATCTCCGACTGGACGACCTCGCTGTCCTGGGCCGCGTCGGCGATCAGGGTGGGACGGTAGTAGGCGCCCTTGGCGAGCTCGCCCCCGGGTGCCTCGCCGCCGGTCACCACGCGCGCGTAGGCCCGCGCCCGGTCGACGAAGCCGGCGACCCGGTCGCGCTGGACGTGCGAGATCAGCGGTCCCAGGTCGGTCCCGGCGGCGAAGGGGTCGCCGAGCCGGACGGTCTCCATCAGGGCCGCGGTCCGCGCCACGAACTGCTCGTACAGCGGCCGCTGCACGTACGCGCGCGTGGCGGCCGTGCAGTCCTGCCCGGTGTTGATGAGCGCGCCCGCCACCGCGCCGTGGGCGGCGGCCTCCGGGTCGGCGTCGTCGAAGACCACGAAGGGGGCCTTGCCGCCGAGCTCCAGATGGAGGCGCTTGACGGTGGCGGTGGCCACCTCGGCGACCCGCTTGCCGACGGCGGTGGAGCCGGTGAAGGAGGTCATGGCCACGTCGGGGTGGCCGACGAGGTGCTCTCCGGCCTCCCTGCCGGTGCCGGTGACGATGTTGATCACGCCGTCGGGGATGCCCGCTTCGGTCGCCGCCTGCGCGAAGAGCAACGAGGTCAGCGGAGTGAGCTCGGCCGGCTTCAGGACGATGGTGTTGCCCGCGGCGATCGCCGGGAGGATCTTCCACGCGGCCATCTGCAGCGGGTAGTTCCAGGGCGCGATCGACCCGACGACCCCGATGGGCTCGCGCCGCACGTACGAGGTGTGGTCGCCCGAGTACTCACCGGCGGACTGCCCCTGCAGATGGCGTGCGGCACCGGCGAAGAAGGCCGTGTTGTCGATGGTGCCGGGGACGTCGAACTCGCGGGTCAGCTTCAGCGGCTTGCCGCACTGGAGCGACTCGGCGCGGGCGAAGTCCTCGGCCCGGTCGGCCAGGACCGCGGCGAACCGGTGCAGGGCGTCGGACCGCTCGCCGGGGGTGGCTCCGGCCCAGCCCGGGAAGGCCTCGCGGGCGGCGGCGACGGCCCGGTCGACGTCGGCCGTGCCCGCCAGCTCGTAGCGCAGCACCTCCTCACCCGAGGCCGGGTCGACGACCGCGTGCGTACGGCCGGAGGTGCCCCTGGTCAGGCGGCCCGCGATGTACTGCGCGCCGTCCTGGAAGCGCTCCTCGGCCGGGAATCGGTCCGGGGTGGCGTTGCCCGGGTTGTGCATGTCGCTCTCCTCCGTGTCCCCACAACGGGGCCGGCGTGGCTCAGGCTCGATTTGAGTGCCGATCCTGACAGAGGTACGGGACTCCAACAAGTGATTCCGTTGTTGATTTTTGGTTACGCGACGGAATCTGTCGACCAGGTGTCGAGTCCGCCAGGAAAAGGCGGGACGCTGTGTCAGTGGTGCGTGCCAGACTCGCGTGCATGGAGAGGATCACGGGGGCGGCCGACTCGCGGGAGGCTCTGATCAGGGCGGTCCGCGCGGGGGCCAGGGTCAGGTATCTGCACTTCTGGGGGCACCGGCCGCGGCCCGACGGCCGGATCGGGCCCAGCTGCCTGAGCCAGTGGTGGCCGTCGCCGTTCACGGTGGACGGCGTGGAGTACGCGACGGCCGAGCACTGGATGATGGCCGCCAAGGCCAGGCTCTTCGAGGACGCGGCGGCCGAGCGCGCCGTGCTGGCCGCGGGGCATCCCGCCGGGGCGAAGAAGGCCGGGCGGCTGGTGCGCGGCTTCGACGAGGCGATATGGGCCCGGGAGCGGTTCCGGATCGTCGTCGAGGGCAGCGTCCACAAGTTCGGGGCGCATCCGGAGCTCGCGGGCTTCCTGCTGGGCACGGGCGACCGTGTCCTGGTGGAGGCGAGCCCCGTGGACCGGGTGTGGGGCATCGGGCTGGCCGCGGAGGACGAGGCGGCGACGGACCCGGAGCGGTGGCGCGGGCCGAATCTGCTGGGCTTCGCGCTGATGGCGGCGCGGGAGCGGCTGCGGGCGGCGGAGGTATGAGTGAGGGGCCGGTCTGGGACCGGCCCCTCGGTCGAGCTCTCGCGGCTTGGCTCAGGACGCCGCGCCGAGTCCGCCCATGATGCTGGCGAACAGCAGGAAGCCCAGCAGCGGCAGGATCACGGTGGCGATGATGCCGCAGACCAGGCCGGCGGTCGCCGCGCCCTTGTTGGTGGCCTCGCCCCGGGTGGCCTTGCCCCGTCCGACGGCGCCGAAGATGATCGCCAGGATGCCGAGGATCACGCCGAAGAACCACAGCAGGAAGGTCACGCTGCACACCACGCCGATGATGCCCAGCACCAGTCCCGTGGTTCCCATGCCGTTGCTCGGCTGCGCGGGCATCCCGTAGCCGGGGCCCTGCGGGTAGCCCACGGGCGGTGCGGCCGGGTAGCCGGGGCCGCCCTGCGGGTAGCCGTAGCCCGGGCCGGACTGCTGCGGGTAGCCGTAGCCGGGGGCCGGCTGCTGCGGAGGCTGGGACGGCGGGCCGAAGCCACCGGGCGTGGGATTGGTGTTGGACATGGACGAGCTCCCCTCCGTTGTCAGACCAGGGAATCGTAGTGGCCAAGTCGGCCGGGGAGTACGGAAGTTTCAGCGCGGGGCGGGTGCGGTGGCGGCCGGGCGCAGGGCGCCGTAGTACGGGTCGTCGTCGTACTCGTCGCTGTTGATGGCGGCCGTGATGCCGACCGCGATCAGGACGATCACGGTGATGCCGAGGATGATCCCGATGATGCCCATGATCAGACCCGCCTGGGCCTGGCCGTGGTTGGTGGCCACCCCGGCCTCGGCGCGCTTGCGGCCCTTGATGCCGAAGACGACGGCGAGGATGCCGGTGACCAGGGAGACCACGCCGTACAGGCAGAAGAGCGTGCAGGAGACGATCCCGAGCACCATCGCGGCGATGCCCATGCCGTTCTGCGGGGCCATCGGCATCCCGGGCCAGCCGTAGCCGGACTGGGGATAGCCGGGGTACCCGTAGCTGCCGGGGCCGCCCGGGGCGACGGGCGGGGGCGGGACCGCAACGGTGCCGGAGGTGTCGTACGAGGGCGTACCGGCGGGCGGGGTGAAACCGGCCGCGCTGGGCATCGAGGTGACCGTGGCCTGGTCGTGCACGGAGGGCGGCCCCTGGGTGGGCGGCTGGCCCTTGTCGAGCGACGGCTTGTTGTCCGGGGGCGCCCACGGGTCGTGGCCGCCGCCCGGACCGGGCTGCGTCGGGTCCGTCATCTGTGCATCCCCCCTGGGTCGATCGTGTCGCCATGCTACGGGGCCGTCCGGCACGGACCACAGGGCGGGTACGGGGGGATCCGCACGGCCGTGCGGCGGGGTCGACGGGCACCGCGCCGGGGGTGGCCGCGCCGGATGGCCCCGCCGCCGGGCGGGAGTTGCCGCGCCACCGGGCAGGAGTGCCGCACCCCACGGCAGGAGACATCTCGCCCCACGGCACGGGCCGCGCCGCCACAGCAGGGATCGCCGCACTCCAAGGGCAGGAGGCATCACGCCCCAGGACAGGGGGCATCTCGCCCCACGGCACGGGCCGCCGCGCCTCGGCAGGGATCGCCGCGCCACAGCAGGGGGCACCGCACCAAGGGCAGGAGGCATCACCCCCCAGGAACAGGGGCCATCTCGCCCCGGGGCAGGGGGCATCGCGCCTCGGCAGGGGGCACCGAGCCACAGCAGGGGTCGCCGCACCAAGGGCAGGAGGCATCACGCCCCAGGACAGGAGACGTCTCGCCCCACGGCACGGGCCGCCCCGCCTCGGCAGGGGCCGCCGCGCCACCGCGGAAGTTGCCGCACCCCACGTCGGAGCCGGAGGCCGTCGCGGCCCCGTGCCCGTCTGTGCGCCGCTCCCCCGCCTAGGATGAATCCCGAGTCATCGATCAGCCGATCACCCGCGCCCGCCCGCCTCCGTGCCGGCCCGGCGCCGTTCCGGGGAGGAACCCTTGACCGAGCATCTCGTCGACCCCCAGGCCCCGCGCGATCTGAAGGCGTTCATCGCCGGACTGCCCAAGGCCGAACTGCACGTGCACCACGTGGGCTCCGCCTCCCCCCGGATCGTCTCCGAACTGGCCGCCCGGCACCCGGACTCCAAGGTCCCGACCGACCCCGAGGCCCTGGCCGACTACTTCACCTTCACCGACTTCGCGCACTTCATCGAGGTGTACCTGTCGGTCGTCGACCTGATCCGCACCCCGGAGGACGTCCGGCTGCTGACCTACGAGGTGGCCCGGGAACTGGCCCGGCAGCAGGTGCGGTACGCCGAGCTCACCATCACGCCGTTCTCGTCCACCCGGCGCGGCATCGACGAGCGGGCCTTCATGGACGCGATCGAGGACGCCCGCAAGGCCGCCGAGGCGGAGTTCGGGGCCCTGCTGCGCTGGTGCTTCGACATCCCCGGCGAGGCGGGTCTGGAGGCCGCCGAGGAGACGACCCGGCTCGCGACCGACGACCGGCTGCGCCCGGAGGGCCTGGTCTCCTTCGGGCTCGGCGGCCCGGAGGTCGGAGTGCCCCGGCCGCAGTTCAAGCCCTACTTCGACCGTGCGATCGCGGCCGGGCTGCACTCGGTGCCGCACGCCGGAGAGACCACCGGCCCGGAGACGGTGTGGGACGCGCTGACGCATCTGCGGGCCGAGCGCATCGGGCACGGCACCAGCTCCGCGCAGGACCCGAAGCTGCTCGCGCACCTCGCCGAGCACCGCATCGCGCTGGAGGTCTGCCCGACCTCGAACATCGCCACGCGCGCGGTCCGCACCCTCGACGAGCACCCGATCAGGGAGTTCGTGCGGGCCGGGGTGGTCGTCACGATCAACTCCGACGACCCGCCGATGTTCGGCACCGACCTGGAGAACGAGTACGCGGTCGCCGCCCGGCTGCTGGGCCTCGACGAGCACGGCGTGGCCGCGCTGGCGAAGAACGCGGTCGAGGCGTCCTTCCTGGACGCGCCCGGCAAGGCCAGGATCACGGACGAGATCGACGCGTACACCGCGCAGTGGCTCTCCCGGTGACGCACACCCCGCTCGCCGTGGCCCACCGGGGCGACCCGTACCGCGTCCGCGAGAACACCGTCGCCTCACTGCGCTCCGCGCTGCGCCGGGGCGCGGACGCGGTGGAGGTCGACGTACGGCTGACCCGGGACGGTGTGCCGGTGCTGCTGCACGACGCGACGCTCAGGCGGCTCTGGGAGCACGAGCGGCCGGTGCTCGCGCTGTCCTGGGAGGAGGTGCGTGGGCTGACCGGCGGCGGGGTGCCGACGCTCACGGCGGCACTGGCCGCGACCGACGGGCACCGCATGATGATCGACCTGCCCGGCTCGCCGGACGTGCGGGCGGTGCGCCGGATCATGGACGCCGTGACGGAGGCCGGTGCGGCGGACCGCGTCTACTACTGCGCGGGCGCCGACGCCATGCTCGCCGTGCGCGCGGCGGACCCGGCCGCCGAGATCGCCCTCACCTGGACGACCCTGGCCCCGCCGCGGCCCGTCCTGCTGGAGGCGATCCGCCCGCGCTGGCTCAACTACCGGTTCCCGCTGGTCGACCGCACCCTCGCCGAACGCGTCCACCGCGACGGCTGCCTGCTGTCCGTCTGGACGCCCGACACGCGCCGCTCCATGCGGCGCCTGCTGCGGGCAGGGGTGGACTCGATCACCACCAACCGCGTGGACGTCCTGCGCGCCGTCCTCGACCGTGCGGTGGCGCCGGCGCGGTAGCGCCGCAGGGGGCGGGCCGCACGCCGAGAGCACCCGCGGCGGGGAGGGACGCGCCCCCGCCCCGGCCTCGGCCTGCCCCGCCCCCACTCCGTCACCCCTGCCGGCGCGCTCACGCCGCACGGAAACCCCCGGACACACGGGCGGCCCCGGACGGAGGTACCGTCCGGGGCCGCCGCGGCCTGCGCCGGTGACTACGCGTCGAGCGACGTCATGACGTGCTTGATGCGCGTGTAGTCGTCGAAGCCGTAGCCGGAGAGGTCCTTGCCGTAGCCGGACTTCTTGAAGCCGCCGTGCGGCATCTCCGCGACCAGCGGGATGTGCGTGTTGATCCACACGCAGCCGAAGTCGAGCTTCTTGCTCATCCGCATGGCACGGCCGTGGTCCTTGGTCCACACCGAGGAGGCGAGCGCGTACTCCACGCCGTTGGCCCACTCCACCGCCTGGTCCTCGTCACGGAAGGACTGCACGGTGATGACCGGGCCGAAGACCTCGTTCTGGATGATCTCGTCGTCCTGCTTCAGGCCCGAGACGACGGTCGGGGCGTAGAAGTAGCCCTGGTCGCCGACCCGCTTGCCGCCGGCCTCCACGCGCGCGTGCGCGGGCAGGCGCTCGATGAAGCCCTCGACCTGCTTGAGCTGGTTGGGGTTGTTGAGCGGGCCGAACAGCACGTCCTCGTCGTCCGGCTGCCCGGTCTTCGTCTCGGACGCGGCCTTGGCCAGGGCGGAGACGAACTCGTCGTGGATGGACTCGTGGACGAGCACGCGCGTGGCGGCGGTGCAGTCCTGGCCGGCGTTGAAGTAGCCCGCGACCGAGATGTCCTCGACGGCCTTGGTGATGTCGGTGTCCTCGAAGACCACGACCGGCGCCTTGCCGCCCAGCTCCAGGTGGACGCGCTTGACGTCCTTGGAGGCGGACTCGGCGACCTGGATGCCGGCGCGCACCGAACCGGTGATGGAGGCCATCGCCGGGACCGGGTGCTCGACCATCATGCGGCCGGTCTCGCGGTCGCCGCAGATGACGTTGAAGACGCCCTTGGGCAGGATCCCGCCGAGGATCTCCGCGATCAGGACCGTGGAGGCCGGGGTGGTGTCGGACGGCTTCAGCACGACCGTGTTGCCCGCCGCGATCGCCGGGGCGAACTTCCACACGGCCATCATCATCGGGTAGTTCCACGGCGCGACCTGCGCGCAGACCCCGACCGGCTCGCGGCGGACGATGGAGGTGAGGCCCTCCATGTACTCGCCGGCCGAGCGGCCCTCCAGCATCCGCGCGGCACCCGCGAAGAAGCGGATCTGGTCGACCATCGGCGGGATCTCCTCGGAGCGGGTCAGCCCGACCGGCTTGCCCGTGTTCTCCACCTCGGCCGCGATCAGTTCCTCGGCGCGCTCCTCGAAGGCGTCCGCGATCTTCAGCAGGGCTTTCTGGCGCTCGGCGGGCGTGGTGTCGCGCCAGCCGGGGAAGGCCTCGGCGGCCGCCGCCATCGCGGCGTCCACGTCCGCCTGCCCGGACAGCGGAGCGGTCGCGTACGCCTCGCCCGTCGCGGGATTGACCACCTCGGTGGTCCGTCCGTCGGCGGCGTCCCGGAACTCACCGCCGATGTAGTTGCGCAGACGACGCAGCTCGGTGCTCACTGCCGGCCCTCCAGTTCGGATGTCCATTACTTGAGACACCCACCCTAGTCGGCCGACCCACGTTTTCAACACCCCCGCTCCCTCCGCTCATACGGAATCCGCAGGAGCGGGGGATCGAAACAACGGATTTCATCGATCGAGGCTTGCGGAAGTGTCGAGACCTCGTGCACAGTGACCTCGTGGCCAGTCGAAGCGCAGACCAGAAGGGCTCGCGGGAGCACCGCGAGCCCTCCCGTGAGTCCAGGAACGGCAGCTCGCCCCAGCTGGACGCCGTCTCCCTCGCCATCATCGAGCAGCTGCAGGAGGACGGCCGTCGGCCGTACGCCGCCATCGGCAAGGCCGTCGGCCTGTCCGAGGCGGCCGTGCGCCAGCGCGTCCAGAAGCTGCTCGACCAGGGCGTGATGCAGATCGTCGCCGTCACGGACCCGCTCACCGTGGGCTTCCGCAGACAGGCGATGGTCGGCGTCAACGTCGAGGGCGACGTGGAGTCGGTCGCCGACGCGCTGACGGCCATGTCCGAGTGCGAGTACGTGGTGATGACCGCAGGCTCCTTCGACCTGATGGTGGAGATCGTCTGCGAGGACGACGACCACCTTCTCGAGGTCATCAACCGACGCATCCGGGCCGTCCCCGGAGTGCGCTCCACCGAGAGCTTCGTCTACCTCAAGCTCAAGAAGCAGACCTACATGTGGGGAACCCGATAACCGTGAGGACCCGATAGCCGTGAGCAAGGACCTCTCCCAGTCCGCGTACGACCACCTGTGGATGCACTTCACGCGCATGTCGTCGTACGAGAAGGCCCCCGTCCCCACCATCGTCCGGGGCGAGGGCACGTACATCTACGACGACCAGGGCAAGCGCTACCTGGACGGCCTCGCCGGCCTGTTCGTGGTGCAGGCCGGGCACGGCCGCGTCGAACTGGCCGAGACCGCGTTCAAGCAGGCGCAGGAGCTGGCGTTCTTCCCCGTGTGGTCGTACGCCCACCCCAAGGCGATCGAGCTGGCCGAGCGCCTGGCCCACCACGCGCCGGGCGACCTGAACAAGGTCTTCTTCACCACCGGTGGCGGCGAGGCGGTCGAGACCGCCTGGAAGCTCGCCAAGCAGTACTTCAAGCTGGTCGGCAAGCCCACCAAGCACAAGGTCATATCGCGCGCGGTCGCCTACCACGGCACCCCGCAGGGCGCGCTGTCCATCACCGGCCTGCCGGCCCTGAAGGCCCCGTTCGAGCCGCTGGTGCCGGGCGCGCACAAGGTCCCGAACACCAACATCTACCGCGCCCCGCTCTTCGGCGACGACCCGGAGGCCTTCGGCCGCTGGGCCGCCGACCAGATCGAGCAGCAGATCCTCTTCGAGGGCCCGGACACGGTCGCCGCGGTCTTCCTGGAGCCGGTGCAGAACGCGGGCGGCTGCTTCCCGCCCCCGCCCGGCTACTTCCAGCGCGTGCGCGAGATCTGCGACCAGTACGACGTACTGCTCGTCTCGGACGAGGTCATCTGCGCCTTCGGCCGTCTGGGCACGTACTTCGCCTGCGACAAGTTCGACTACGTGCCGGACATGATCACCTGCGCCAAGGGCATGACCTCGGGCTACTCCCCGATCGGCGCCTGCATCATCTCCGACCGCCTGGCCGAGCCGTTCTACAAGGGCGACAACACCTTCCTGCACGGCTACACCTTCGGCGGCCACCCGGTCTCCGCGGCCGTGGGCCTGGCCAACCTCGACCTGTTCGAGCGCGAGAACCTCAACCAGCACGTCCTGGACAACGAGGGCAACTTCCGCGCCACCCTGGAGAAGCTCCACGACCTGCCGATCGTCGGCGACGTCCGCGGCAACGGCTTCTTCTACGGCATCGAGCTCGTCAAGGACAAGGCCACCAAGCAGTCCTTCGACGCCGACGAGACCGAGCGGGTCCTGTACGGCTTCCTCTCCAAGAAGCTGTACGAGAACGGCCTGTACTGCCGGGCCGACGACCGCGGCGACCCGGTCGTGCAGCTCGCGCCGCCGCTGATCTCGGACCAGTCGACGTTCGACGAGATCGAGCAGATCCTGCGCGCCACCCTCTCGGAGGCGTGGACCAAGCTCTGACCGGCCGACGCCCCCAGCGTCGCTCCGATCGTCTGCCTGGATGATCAACACCGGCCCCGGTGCCGCCCGTTCGAGTGAGAAACGGCGGCCCGGGGCCGTGTGCTGTCCGGAGCCGGGCCGCCTTTCTGCCTAGCGTGCCCAGTGACCGATCGGCCCTGCCTTCGTTCCCCCGCACGGGGGATGGCACGGGAACTACGGATCTGAACCGAGGTGTGCGCCCATGGAGGCCAAGCCGGACAGCGACGTGCTCTGGGCACGTGCCCTGCACTTCCAGCACGACGACGGCTCGCCCGCGCTCTGCGGTGTCTCGCTGGGCGTCCGCGAAGGCGAGATCCTCGCCGTCAGCGGCCCGCGCGGCAGCGGGAAGACGACTCTGCTGCGGTGTCTGTCCGGTCTGGTCCCCGTCCGGCGCGGCGAGGTCTGGTTCAACAGCGTGCCCGTGCACACCATGGGCCCGCTCACCCGGGAACGGCTGCGCCGCGACCGCTTCGGCTGGATCGACCCGGCCCCCTCCCTGGTCCCGGAGCTCAACGCCTGGGAGAACACCGCCCTGCCGCTGATGCTGCGCGGCACCGGCCGCCGCCGCGCCAAGACCGCCGCCCTGGAGTGGCTGGAGCGCCTCGACATCGGTGACGGCGCCCGCAAGCGCCCGCACCAGCTGGTGCAGGCCGAACGCCAGCGGGTCTGCATCGCCCGCGCGCTGGCCACCGCCCCCTCGGTGCTGTTCGCCGACGAGCCCACGGCGCCGCTGCACCGCGCCGACCGCTCGCACGTGCTGCGCACCCTCACCACGGCGGCCCGCTCGCACGGCATCACCGTCGTCCTGGCCACCCACGACCCCGAGACCGCCGCCCTCGCCGACCGCACGGTGTCGCTGCTCGACGGGCGGCGCGTGCAGACGGTGCACCTGCCGCCGGTCGCCGAGACCGCCGAGCCGGAAGGCCGGGCCGCGTGCTCGCTCTCCGTCTGACCCGCGGCGCCCACCCCGCCGTCCACCTGCGCCGCCTCCTCGTCACGGCGGCCTCGGCGGGCACGAGCTTGCTGGTGCTGTGCGCCCTGGGCCACGCCCTCGGGCACCCCGGCGCCACCGGCGACTCCCTGATGCGCCTGGCCTGGTGCGCGGCCCCGCTGGCCGCCACGGTGTACTTCGCCGTCGCGGTGGCGCGCACCGACCCGGCCACGAAACCCCGCCCCGGCCTCTCCGCGATCGGCCTCGGCCCGCTGCGCCTGATGGCGCTCTCGGCGACGGCGACGGCCCTGTCCTGCACGCTGGGTTCCGCGCTGGCCCTGCTCGTCTTCCTGCATCTGCGGGGCGATCTGTCGGGCCTGCCCTTCGACGGGGCGGCCGCCGGGTCGCTCGCCGCGAACCAGCCGCTGCCGCTGGCGGGCACCCTGACACTGCTGGCCCTCGTCCCCGTCTGCGCGTCGGCGGCCGTGGCGCTGGCCCTGCGGCCCCGGGCGGCGGAACCGGCCGCGCCCCGGGCGCCGCGGACGTACGGCCGTTTCGGCGCGTACCGGCGTGAGAGCAAGCGGGAAACCTTCGGGGCGTACGGCCGGTTCGGACGGCAGATCGTCCGGCCCACGCGCGACGACTCCGCCGACACCGCGGCGCAGGGCGGCCCCCCGCAGGCCCGCACGGGCGAACCGGCCACGACAGCGACCGTCTCCGGCCCGGGCACAGGCTCCGGCTCCGGTTCCGGCCCGGGCACAGGCTCCGACTCGGGCACAGGCTCCGGCTCCGGCTCGGGCTCCGGCTCGGGCACCCTCTCCGGCTCGGGCGCAGGCACCGGCACCGTCTCCGGCACAGGCTCCGGCTCGGGCGCAGGCACCGGCACCGTCTCCGGCTACGGCTCGGGCGCAGGCTCCGGCACCGTCTCCGGCTACGCCTACGGCTACGGCTCGGGCTCGGGCTCCGGCCCGGGCGCCGTCCCCGGCCCGGGCACGGGCTCCGGCCCGGGCACAGGCTCCGGCTCCGGCCCGGGCACAGGCGCAGGTTCCGGCTCCGGTGCCGGTGCCGGTGCCGGTGCCGGTGCCGGTGCCGGTGCCGGTGCCGGTGCCGGTGCGGGAGAGGGCGCCGGTGCCGGCGGTGCCGTGAGCGCGCTCGCGGATCCCGCCGCACGCGACGTGGTGAGCGCGGTCCTCCCGTACGGCGACCCGGCCCGGCACCCGGCGACGCCCGACGGCACGGGCGCCGACCGGCCCGACGGTGACCCGGCCCGGCAGCCGGGGGTGCCCGGCCGGCCGGGCACCGCCCGCTCCGAGGGCGACCCGTCGGACCCCGTGACCCCGGTCCGCGCCGGCATGGCCCCGGCCCGGGCCGGGTCGGCCGGGCCCCGGTCCGCCCCGTACCCGGCCGCGGCGCGCGGGGCCGACGACCCCGCCGTCCTCGCGGCGGCCCTGCCGGCGGCGCCCGTGACCGGCGGCTCCCCCACCGCCGCCCCCACCGGTCTCCCCTGGGGCATCACCCTGCTGGCCGCGGGCCTCGCCGTGGAGACCTACACGAGCCGCACCGCACCGACCGCCCCCGACCTCACCTTCTCCGGGGCCTCCCCCGGTGTCCTGGCCGGCTGGGCCCTGGCCGCCGTCGGACTGGCCCTGGCCGGCCCGGGTCTGACGCACCTGTGCGGGCGGCTGCTGCAGTCGGCCCGTCCCGGCGCCCTGCGGCTGCTCGCCGGACGCATCCTCATGGCGGAGGCCGGTCGCGTCGGCCGTCCGCTGGGTGTCGTCTGCGCGGTGCTGTCGGCCGCGTGGGCCATGGCGCTGCTGCACGCCCCGGACGGTCTGTCGCTCGGACCGCTCACCCTGCTCGGGGTGTTCCTGGTGACGGGCTGCACCGTGGGGACGCTGTGCACGGCCGCCGTCGAGGCCCGGCAGGCCCGCGCCGACACCACCGCCGCGCTGCAACGCCTGGGCGCCCCCGCGACGATGCTGCGCGGCGCCGCCGCCCTGCGCGCGGGCGCGCTGCTCGCCCTGTTCGGCCCGCTCACCCTGACGGTCGCCGAGCTGGCGGCCCTGCCCCTGGCACGCTGACCCGCCCGGCCCGCGTCCGGGCCACCGGGAAAACTCCTACGAGAAAAATCTCCGAACAGCGATGAGTCCGGTGCCGGAGCCCGGTCTAATCCCACGTAACGACACGACCCGTTGGGAGAGACCCCGCATGTACCAGCAGATGATCTTCGTGAACCTGTGCGTCAACGACCTCGGCGCGTCGAAGAAGTTCTTCACGGAGCTGGGCTACTCGATCAACGAGCAGTTCAGCGACGACTCGACCGCCTCCGTCGTGATCAGCGAGACCATCGTCGTGATGGTGCACACGAAGGAGAAGTACGGCCAGTTCACGAAGAAGCAGATCGCGGACGCGACGAAGACCAGCGAGGTGCTGATCGCGCTGAGCGCCGAGAGCCGCGAGAAGGTCGACGAGCTCGTGGAGAAGGCCGTCGCTGCGGGCGGTTCCGTCAGCGGCGAGACCCAGGACCACGGCTTCATGTACGGCCGCGCCTTCGACGACCCGGACGGCCACACCTTCGAGGTCGTGTGGATGGACCCGGCGGCCGTCCAGGGCTGAAGACCGCTGTGCCAGCATGGGCGGGTGCAGACGATGCCCGCCCATGCGGCCCACCACGACGACCGTGAGATAGAGACCCTCGACGAGTTCGACGCGACCCTCTCGGCGCGCGGCACCCTGGCCGGCTACCGCGTCCAGTCCGTGGATCTGACGGACCGTACGCGCGAACTGCTCTCCACCGACACGGCCGGCGCCGTCTTCCTCGGCTGCGCGATGCGGGAGGAGGCGGCCACGAAGATCCGCGCCGACGGCGCCCTGGTCTTCCCGCCGGTGCCCGGCCTGCCCTTCGACCCGTACCGCGGGCTGGTCTACTCGCCGGACGAACTGTTCGCGTCGCTGCCGGAGGGTTACGAGGCCACCCCCGACGCCCGCGCCTACGCCTGGTTCCAGCGCACCAAGGCGGACCGCGACATCCACGCGTCCATGCTGCGCGCGGTCCACGACGACTCCGTCTCGGACGCCCTGGACGAACTCCTGTCCGGCGCACGGGTCGTGGGCGTGATGGGCGGTCACGCGATGGCCCGCGGCACCGAGCAGTACGCGGGTGCCGCCCGGCTCGGCCGCGAGCTGGCCCGGGCCGGTTTCACGGTCGCCACGGGCGGCGGACCCGGCGCGATGGAGGCGGCGAACCTCGGCGCCTACGCCGCCCCGTTCGACCCGGAGATGCTCACCGAGTCGCTCGAACTGCTCGCCAAGGCACCGCACTTCACGCCGTCGATCACCGAGTGGGCGAGGGCCGCCTTCGAGGTGCGCGGCCGCTGGCCCCGGGGCGGGCGTTCCGTCGGCATCCCGACCTGGTTCTACGGGCACGAGCCGCCGAACGCCTTCGCCTCGCACATCGCCAAGTACTTCGCCAACGCCACCCGCGAGGACGGCCTGCTGGCCCGGTCCAACGCGGGGGTGGTGTTCCTGCCGGGCGCCGCCGGGACCGTGCAGGAGATCTTCGACAACGCGACGCCCAACTACTACGAGTCCCGCGGCGAGCCGACGCCCATGGTGCTCGTGGACCGCGCGCACTGGACGGAGCGGCTGCCGGCCTGGCCGCTGCTGAAGTCCCTGGCCGCACAACGGTCGATGGAGGCGCGGATCGCGCTCGTGGACCGGATCGAGGAGGCGCCCGAGGCGTTGAAACGTCTCGGCGGTTAATAAGCTGGCAAAGCAAGTGCTTGCAAGCAGCATATGCGTTGACACTACTTATGCGGCACTTATAAACCTGTGAGCCTCCAGGTAGTGCTGATGTTCTGTCAACACCGCCTCCCACCCCCCGCATTACGCATCCTGTAAAGGACAAACGTGGCAGTTCTGTCCGTATCCCGCCGTACGGCTCCGCGCCGTACTGTCGCTCGCTCCCTGCGCGTCCTCGGGGTCGTCTCGGCCTCGGCCGCGCTCGCGCTCGGTGCCTCCGGCAACGCGCTCGCCTGCAACATCAACGAGTTCTCCGCCGAGGCGAAGTGCGACGGTGACAAGGGCGTCATCACCGTCACCGACGTGGACCCCGCCGGCGTCCCGGCCACGGTCTCCGTGTACCTGCAGAACAACGGCGCCGACGCCAAGAAGGTCGGCGAGCAGGTCGTCAAGGGCTCGCGCGAAGGCACCACCATCACCTTCGCCGAGGACTGGAAGCCCAACGCGGAGTACCGCATCCACGTCAAGGCCACTCCGTACGTCGACGAGGACATCAAGCCGAACCTCGTCACCCCGGCCACGGCCTGCAAGAAGGAGGAGGAGCAGCCGCCGGCCTCGACCCCGCCGGCCACGCCGACCCCGTCGGCCTCCCCGTCCAAGCCGGCCGAGGAGACCGAGACCCCGGCTCCGGCCCCGTCGGAGAGCGAGAGCACCACGCCGGCGGGCAACGCGCCCGCCCCGGCGGCCGGTGACTCGAACCTCGCCGAGACCGGTGCCAACTCCAACACCGGCGTCATCGCGGGCATCGCGGCGGCCCTGGTCGTCGCCGGTGGCGGTGCCGTGTTCTTCGGCATGCGCCGCCGTGGGGCGAAGAGCGACAGCTGACGCCTGCGCCGACCGAGACGTGGCCCGTCCCCGTGACCGGGGGCGGGCCACGTCCGCGTCCGGAGAGGGCGGGGAGGCGGACCGCGTCCGTCCCGACGGAGCCGGGGCGGGACGACACCCGGCATCAGCAGCCTCCGCCGCACCAGGGGGGATGCCCCCGCATCAGCCGTCTCCCCCGCACCAGGGACGGGCGCCCCCGCGTCAGCCGAACGTCGCCCGCTCCAGCCAGAACTCCAGCAGCTCCCGGTCTCCCAGGACCTCCAGCTCCGGTGCATCCAGGGGCAGTCGGCGGTAGAACGCGAGCAGCACGGAGGTGAGCGGTCCGCGCAGGGCGGCCGTGGCCTTCTCGTGGCCCCGGCGCCAGGAGACACCGTCCTCGGTCAGCTCGATGAGCCACTCCGCGTCCAGTCCGGGCCCGGTGTCGGTGGCGTGCAGGTGGATGCTGCGGCCCGGGCCGCGCAGTTCCCCCACCACGTCCTCCGGCGCGGTCCGCTGCACGTACTCCACGATCTGCAGCCACTCGTCGATCGCGTCGGCGGCCACCTCGGGCGCGACCGCGTAGGGCAGCCCGGCGGCGAGCGCTGCGTCCGCGCGGTGCACGGTGATCTCGTGCGTCATCCGGCGGGCCCAGAACCCGACGTTCAGGACCCCCGCCCAGCCCCACACCCCGGTGTCCGGCCCGGCCTCCCGCAGGGCCGCGACGACCCGCGCACCGCTCTCCGCCAACCACGCGTCCAGGGCGGCGGCGTCACCCCGCGCCTCCGGTCCTGCCAAGCCCGGCACCCGCTCCTCGGGCACCTCCTCCTCGGCCCGGGTCCGCACGATGACCTCCACCCAGCGCAGCGCACCGCCCAGATGCCGGACCAGGTCCTCCAGCGACCAGTCCGGGCAGGTCGGCACAGTGCCGGACAGCTCGGCCCCGGAGGTCACCACCGACCTCAACAGGCCCACCTGGTGGGCGATTTCGTCGCAGTAGCGGTCGTGCGCGAGCTGAGTCATCCCCGCACCCTAGGCCGCCGCGATCAGTCGAGCACCACGATTTCGGCCGCGTCGAACTCCACCCCCACCTCGTCCCCCACCTCGGGCGCCGCCCGCAGCGCGCAGGCCGCCTCCAGACGCGGGGCGTCCGCCGGCTGGAGGTGGACGGCGACATGGGTGCCCTTGAAGGTGCGCGCGGCCACCGTGCAGCGCAGGCCTGCCTCGGCCCGCACCAGACGCACCCCCGCGGGCCGCACGAGCAGCGTCCGCGAGCCCTGCGGCGCATCCCCGGGCACCGGCACCTTGCCCCACGGCGTGTCCGCCGCCTCGGCGCCGACCGTCGCCTCGACGACGTTCTCGAAGCCGAGGAAGCGCGCCACGAACGCGTCGGCGGGCCGCTGCCAGACCTCGAGGGGCGTACCGGACTGGGCGATCCGGCCGTCCCGCATCACCACGACCCGGTCGGCGAGCGCGAAGGCCTCGCCCTGGTCGTGCGTCACGGCGAGCACGGTGGTGCCCAACCGCCCGAACAGTTCCTTCAGTTCGACGACCAGCCGCTCCCGCAGCGACCGGTCGAGCTGGCCCAGCGGCTCGTCCAGCATCAGCAGGCGCGGACTCGGCGCCAGGGCCCGGGCCAGCGCCACGCGCTGCTGCTCCCCGCCGGACAGTGCGGCGACCGCCCGGCGCTGCGCGTCCGGCAGCCCCACGAGGTCCAGCAACTCCCGTACCCGCTCGGCCTGTCGCTGCTTCGACGCCCCGTGCATCCGCAGCCCGAAGGCGACGTTGCCGCCCACGTCGCGCTGCGGGAACAGCTGGTGGTCCTGGAACATCAGCCCGACGCCCCGCCGGTGCGCCGGCACGCCCGCCTGGTCGTGCCCGTCGAGCCGGACGCTCCCCGCGTCGAGCGGCTGCAGCCCCGCCACCACCCGCAGCAGCGTCGACTTGCCGCTGCCGCTCGGCCCCAGCACACACACGATCTCGTGCTCGGCGACCGCCAGGTCGACGGCGTCCAGCACGGCCCGCCCGCCGAAACGGACCGTCGCGCCCTCCAGGCTCAGCAGCATCTAGAACTCCCCGGTCCGGTCCGTCCGCAGCCTCTCCAGCACCAGCAGGGCCACCGCGCACACCACCATCAGAATCGTCGACAGGGCCATCGCCTGCCCGTAGTTGAGCTCCCCGGGCCGCCCCAGCAGCCGGGCCACGGCCACCGGCAGCGTCGGGTTGTCGGGCCGCGCGATGAACACGGTCGCCCCGAACTCCCCCAGGGACACCGCGAAGGCGAACCCGGCCGCGATCAGCAGCGCCCGCCGTACGAGCGGCAGGTCCACCTCCCGCCACACCCGCCAGGGCGAGGCCCCGAGCACCGAGGCCGCCTCCCGCAGCCGCGTGTCCACGGCCCGCAGCACCGGCAGCATGGTCCGCACCACGAACGGCACCCCGACCAGGGCCTGCGCCAGCGGCACCAGGATCCACGAGGACCGCAGATCCAGCGGCGGCTCGTCCAGGGCGATCAGGAACCCGAAGCCGACGGTCACCGCGGACACCCCGAGCGGCAGCATCAGCAGCGCGTCGAAGCCGCGCACGAACCGCCCGGCGTCGCGCCGGGTGAGCGCGGCGGCGGCCAGGGCGCCGATCGCCACGGCGATGAGGGTGGCGGCGACGGCGTACGACAGCGAGTTGCCGATCGCCTCGATCGGCGGGACGAGGAACACTCCCCCGTCCGCGCGGGTCAGCGCCCGGTAGTAGCCGAAGCCGGGCGCGTCCAGCGACCGCTGCACCAGCACGGCCAGCGGCAGCAGGATCAGCAGCACGACGGTGGCGAGCACCCCGCCCAGCAGCGCCCACTGCCCGGCACCGCGCGGCCGGCGCGCGGTCACGGCCGGGTCCACCAGCCGCAGCGCGGTCTCCCGCCGCCGTACGGTCCAGGCGTGCAGGGCGAGGATGACGCCCACCGCGGCGAACTGGATCAGCGTCAGCACGGCCGCCGTGGACAGGTCGAAGATCTCCGAGGTCTGCCGGTAGATCTCCACCTCCAGGGTGGAGAAGGTGGGCCCTCCCAGAATCTGGACGACCCCGAAGGAGGTGAAGGTGAACAGGAAGACCATCAGCGTGGCGGCGGCCACGGCCGGGGCGAGGGCCGGCAGGGTGACCTGCCGCCAGGCCCGCGCACGGGAGGCGCCCAGCATCCGCGCGACCTCCTCCTGCCGCGGGTCGAGCTGCGACCACAGTCCGCCCACCGTCCGTACGACGACGGCGTAGTTGAAGAAGACGTGCGCGAGCAGGATCGCCCACACGGTGGTGTCCAGGCGCACGCCCCCCAGCTCGTCGAGCAGTCCCCCGCGCCCGACCAGCGCCAGGAAGGCCGTGCCGACCACGACCGTGGGCAGCACGAACGGCACGGTCACCACCGCCCGCAGCACCTGCTTGCCCGGGAACTCCAGACGCGCGAAGACGTACGCGCCGGGCAGGGCGAGCAGCAGCGTGAGCGCGGTGGAGACGAGCGCCTGCCAGGTGGTGAACCACAGGACGTGCCGGACGTCGGACTGCGCCAGCACCTCGCCGATCCGCCCGGGGTGCCAGGCCCCGTCGGCCTTCAGACCGCGCGCGACGATCGCGGCGACGGGGTAGGCGAAGAAGACCGCGAAGAACGCGACGGGCACGGTCAGCAGACCGAGCCGCGCCGCCGCGCCCCGCGCCCGGCCGGTCACTTGAGGACGAGCGAGGTCCACGACTTGACCCACGGGTCACGCCGGTCGGCGATCTTCGCCGGGTCCATGGTCCGGGGGTCCTTCGCCTGGGGCCCGTACCGCGTGAACTCCGGCGGCACCTGGGCGCCCTCGGTCACCGGGTAGACGAACATGTTGAGCGGCATGTCCTCCTGGAACTCCTTGCTGATCAGGAAGTCCAGCAGGGCCTTGCCGCCCTCGGGGTTCCCGGCGTTGCTCAGCAGTCCGGCGTACTCGACCTGCCGGAAGCAGGTGCCCTCGGCGACCCCGGTCGGGGCGGTGCTCGGCCTGGGGTCGGCGAAGACGACCTCGGCGGGCGGCGAGGACGCGTACGACACGACGAGCGGCCGGTCGCCCTTGGCCTTCCTGCCGCCGGCCGAGCCGGAGAACTCCTCGTTGTAGGCCTGCTCCCAGCCGTCGACGACCTTCACGCCGTTGGCCTTGAGCTTCTTCCAGTAGCCCTCCCAGCCGGCGTCCCCGTACCGGGCGGCGGTGCCGAGCAGGAAGCCGAGCCCGGGCGAGGAGGCGGAGGCGTTCTCGGTCACGAGGAGGTTCTTGTACTGCGGCTCGACGAGGTCGTCGAAGCTGCGCGGCGGTTCCAGCTTGCGATCGGCGAAGTACTTCTTGTCGTAGTTCACGCAGATGTCGCCGGTGTCGACGGGCGTGACCCGGTGCTTGCCCTGGTCGACCCGGTACTCGGCCTTGACGCGGTCGGAGCCCTTCGCCTCGTACGGCTGGAACAGGCCGTTGTCGAGGGCGCGGGACAGCAGGGTGTTGTCGACGCCGAAGAGGACGTCGCCCTGCGGGTTGTCCTTGGTCAGGATGGCCTTGTTGACGGCCTGCCCGGCGTCGCCGTCCTTCAGCACCCGGACCTTGTAGCCGGACTGCTTCTCGAAGGCGGCGATCACGTCCTTGGACGCGGCCCACGAGTCGTGGCTGACGAGCGTCACCGTCTTGGAGCCGCCGGACTCCTGGTCGTCGCCGGACGAGCCGCACGCGGCGAGCGTGCCGGCCATGCCGAGTCCGACGGCCACCGCCGTCAGCCGCCTGATGGTGTTGTCCACTTCATTCCTCCTGGGGTGACCAGGAGAAGACGCGGCCCCGCCCGGGACCGCGAGGTCCCGGGCAGGGCGCAACAGCTCGAGTGATGACCGATCTCCCTACCCAGAATGACCTGGGCCAGGTTCGGAGGGTCTGCGGCCGGTGCCGCACTCTCAGCGCTGTGGCGCTCCCCTGTCGGAATATGCAGATGTTCTTACGCCAGTCAGACTACCGTTCGGTGGCGGCGAGCTGACCACACGCCCCGTCGATCTCCTGACCACGGGTGTCCCGGATCGTCACCGGCACACCATGCGCGGCGATGGCCTCCACGAACGCCTTCTCGTCCTCCGGCCGCGAGGCCGTCCACTTCGACCCGGGCGTCGGGTTCAGCGGGATGAGGTTGACGTGCACGGGCCGGCCCTTGAGCATCCGGCCGAGCCGGTCACCGCGCCAGGCCTGGTCGTTGATGTCCCGGATCAGCGCGTACTCGATGGACAGCCGTCGCCCGGACCTGGCGCTGTACTCGAAGCCCGCGTCCAGCACCTCGCGCACCTTCCACCGCGTGTTCACGGGCACGAGGGTGTCGCGCAGCTCGTCGTCCGGGGCGTGCAGCGAGATGGCCAGGCGGCACTTGAAGCCCTCGTCGGAGAACCGGTGGATGGCCGGCACGAGCCCGACCGTCGAGACGGTGATCCCGCGCTGGGACAGGCCCAGCCCGTCGGGCTCGGGGTCGGTGAGCCGCCGGATGGCGCCGACGACCCGGTTGTAGTTCGCGAGGGGCTCGCCCATCCCCATGAACACGATGTTGCTGAGCCGCGCGGGCCCCCCGGGCACCTCGCCGTCCCGCAGGGCGCGCATCCCGTCCACGATCTGGTGCACGATCTCGGCGGTGGACAGGTTCCGGTCCAGTCCCGCCTGCCCCGTCGCACAGAACGGGCAGTTCATCCCGCACCCGGCCTGCGAGCTGATGCACATGGTCACCCGGTCCGGGTAGCGCATCAGCACGGACTCGACGAGCGTCCCGTCGAACAGCCGCCACAGGGTCTTGCGCGTGGTGCCCTGGTCGGTCGACAGATGCCGCACGACGGTCATCAGCTCGGGCAGCAACGCTTCCCGCAGCCGCCCGCGCGACCCGGCCGGGATGTCGGTCCACTGCTCCGGATCGTGCGCGTACCGCGCGAAGTAGTGCTGCGAGAGCTGCTTGGCGCGAAACGGCTTCTCCCCGACAGCGGCGACGGCCTCCTTGCGCTCGGCAGGAGTGAGATCGGCGAGATGCCGCGGCGGCTTCTTGGCTCCGCGCGGGGCAACGAAAGTGAGTTCTCCGGGTGCAGGCATAACCCTTCCAGTGTGGCAGATCCACGGAAGTGACCCTCGCCGGTCGTCCGCCAGGGCCCCGTGACGGCAAGCCGCCAGGTCAGTGCATTCCTCGCGGCCGGGTGAGCGACGCCATCGCGCGAAGTGCCGCGCCCGCTCCGCCGGGGAGCGGGGGCCCTACCCGCCCACGTGCTCCAGCCGGTCCTTCAGAAGCCGCTCGTTGCGCGGCAGCTCCTTGCGGACCTGGGGGCGGACGACCAGCGGGACCAGGACCTTGCCGACGCCGTGGCCCTCGAAGTCGACGGCGATCGTGACGTGGGAGCGGCGCCCCTCGTCGAACGGCTCGACCTCGCCGTGCACCCGGGCCCGGATCGGGCCGTCGACCCCGCGCATGCCCCAGCTGTGCGGCGGGTCGTACTCGGTGACCTCCATGGTCATCGGCATCACACGGCGGCCGACGTGCCGGGTGACGCGGACGCGGGTGCCGACGTGGACGGGCCCCGGGTCGATGCGCTCCGCCGACACGGCGCTGAGCTGCCACTCCGGCAGGCGCTCGGCGTCCGTGACGTAGTCGTAGACGTCCTCGGGACGGCAGTCGACGTCGACGGTTTCTCTGATGGTGGACATGATGGCCTCCTCGGGGAGGTACCTCTGCATCGTCCCACCGGGGGCTCCCGGCGGCACCCCTGCGACGGCGGCGAGCCCCCGCCCGGTACGGGGCGGGGGCTCGCGCGCGGGAGATCGGCTCGCTCAGCCGGATCCGACGAAGAGGACCAGCAGCAGCCACACGACGGGCGCCGTCGGCAGCAGCGAGTCGAGCCGGTCCATGATGCCGCCGTGCCCCGGCAGCAGCGTGCCCATGTCCTTGATGCCGAGGTCCCGCTTGATCATGGACTCACCGAGGTCGCCGAGCGTGGCGCTGACGGCGACCGCGAGGCCGAGCACCAGCCCCTGCCACCAGGCACCGTCGTCGATGAGGTACTGCATGCACAGCGCGCCCGCGACCATGGCGAAGGAGACCGCGCCGGCCAGGCCCTCGCGGGTCTTGCCGGGGCTGATGCGCGGTGCGAGCTTGGTGCGTCCGAAGCGCCAGCCGACGGCGTAGGCCCCGGTGTCGCTGACCACGGTGAGCAGCAGGAAGGTGAGCACCCGCTGCGGCCCGTCGTCCGCGGTGAGCATCATCGCGACGAACGTCGCCAGGAACGGCACGTAGAACGCCGCGAAGACGCCGGCCGTGACGTCCCTGAGGTAGTTCTCGGGCGGTTCCGTCATGCGCCAGACGAGCACGGCCAGGGCGGTGAGCGCCATCGCCACCCACGCGCCCTCGGCACCCCGGACGTATCCGGCGACGACCATCGCGGCGCCGCCGAGCGCGAGCGGCACGAGCGGCGCCCGGATGCCCTTGCGCTCGTCCAGCCGCTTGGTCAGCTCCCACAGGCCCACCACCACGGCGACCGCGACGACCCCGACGAACACGGCCTTCACGATGAACAGCGAGGCCACGATCACCGCGCCGAGCCCGACACCGACCCCTATCGCGGCACTGAGGTCGCGACCCGCGCTCTTCTTCTGCGGCTTGGGGGCCGGCTGTGAGGAGTCGGGCATGGGCTCCGGGTTCGTCTCGTTCAGGACCGGGGGGCCGCTCGGCGAAGCGGCCCCCCGGTCGTCATCCTGGTTTCCGCCGTGTGCGGCTAGGTCGGGCACGATGGGCATGGGGCGAGTGTGAGGCGCTTGCAGCGCATCGTATGCGGGACCCGCCGGGACGGCCCCTCGGACGTGTCCGTGGCCGTGATCCTGCACGGGTGCGTGGCCATGACCCTGCGCGGGTCCGTGGCCGTGCCCTTGGTCGGTGGGACCCCAGTACCCGGCCTGTGACGGCGCCCCCCAGGAAGAGTCGTTCATCAGACCTCGAGAAGCTCCGCTTCCTTGTGCTTCAGGAGCTCGTCCACCTGCGCGACGTACTTCGCGGTGGTGTCGTCGAGCTCCTTCTCCGCACGGCGGCCCTCGTCCTCGCCGACCTCGCCGTCCTTGATCAGCTTGTCGATGGCTTCCTTGGCCTTGCGGCGCACGGAGCGGATCGAGATCTTCGCGTCCTCGCCCTTGCCCTTGGCGACCTTGATGTACTCGCGGCGGCGCTCCTCCGTCAGCTCGGGGAACACCACCCGGATGATGTTGCCGTCGTTGCTCGGGTTGACGCCCAGGTCCGAGTCGCGGATCGCCTGCTCGATGTTGCGCAGCGCGCTCTTGTCGAACGGCGTCACCACGGCCATGCGCGGCTCGGGCACGGAGAACGAGGCCAGCTGGTTGATCGGCGTCGGCGCGCCGTAGTAGTCGGCCACGATCTTGTTGAACATCGCCGGGTGCGCACGGCCGGTGCGGATCGCGGCGAAGTCCTCCTTGGCGACCACGACGGCCTTCTCCATCTTCTCCTCGGCCTCGAGGAGGGTCTCTTCGATCACCACTTGCTCCTGCGTGTCTTGAGTAGGCCCGGCTGCGGTTCCATGTGGGGCGGCGGCCGGCTGCGTCGCGTCTTCTTCCTGCACGGTTCCCGACCGGCAGGACATTGTCCATCCCCCGGCCCGGCTCCGTCCCGTCCGTCCCCCGGACGGGGTTGTGGCGGTGTTTCAGTCCCGGCTGCCGGGTTCCCCCACCAGCGTGCCGATCTTCTCACCCTTGACGGCGCGAGCGATGTTGCCCTCCGCGAGCAGCTCGAAGACCACGATCGGGAGCTTGTTGTCGCGGCACAGCGTCACGGCCGTGGCGTCGGCGACCTTCAGGTCGCGGGTGATGACCTCGCCGTAGCCGAGGTGGTCGAACTTCACGGCGTCCGGGTTGGTCTTCGGGTCGGAGTCGTAGACCCCGTCCACACCGTTCTTGCCCATGAGCAGCGCCTCGGCGTCGATCTCGAGGGCGCGCTGGGCGGCGGTGGTGTCGGTGGAGAAGTACGGCATGCCCATACCGGCGCCGAAGATCACCACACGGCCCTTCTCGAGGTGCCGTACGGCGCGCAGCGGGATGTACGGCTCGGCGACCTGGCCCATGGTGATGGCGGTCTGCACACGGCAGTCCACGCCGACCTTCTCCAGGAAGTCCTGCAGGGCGAGGCAGTTCATGACCGTGCCGAGCATGCCCATGTAGTCGGAGCGGGCCCGGTCCATGCCGCGCTGCTGGAGTTCGGCGCCGCGGAAGAAGTTGCCGCCGCCGATGACGACCGCGATCTGCGCGCCGTCGCGTACGACGGCCGCGATCTCGCGGGCGATCTTGTGCACCACGTCGGGGTCGACGCCCAGGCCCCCACCGCCGGAGAAGGCCTCTCCGGACAGCTTCAGCAGAAACCGGCCGCGTACTTTGCCGTCGTCGCTCTTCTGGGCCTTGGTGGTCATGGGGGATCCCGCCTCTTTCACGTGTTGCACATACGAAGAAGGCCACTGCCGGCGGGGTGTGTTTCGCATCCCATACGGCAATGGCCTCCTCGTCAGATCTGCTGTCGTCCGTCACCCCTGTGACGGCGTACGCGGACGACTGCTGTCGACCCTATCGGGGTCGCGCGCCGATCGCGGTACGGACTCAGATGCCGACCTTGATGCGCGTGAAGCGCTTCAGGGTGACACCGGCCTCGTCCAGGACCTTCTGGACGGACTTCTTGTTGTCGAGCGCGTACGGCTGGCCCAGCAGCGTGGCGTCCTTGAAGAAGCCGTTGAGGCGACCCTCGACGATCTTCGGCAGGGCGGCCTCGGGCTTGCCTTCGGCGCGGGTGGTCTCCTCGGCGACGCGGCGCTCGGACTCGACGACCTCGGCCGGCACGTCCTCCTTGGAGAGGTACTTCGGCGCGAAGGCGGCGATGTGCTGGGCGACGCCCTTGGCGATCTCCGCGTTCGGCTTGTCCAGCTCGACGAGGACACCGATCTGCGGGGGCAGGTCGGGCATCGTGCGGTGCATGTACGCCGTGACGTAACCGTCGGCGAACTGCGCGAAGCGGTCCAGGACGATCTTCTCGCCCAGGTTGGCGTTGGCCTCGTCCACGAACGCCTGGACGGTCTTGCCGGCCTCGATCTCGGAGGCGAGCAGGGCCTCCAGGTCGGCCGGGGAGGTCTTGGCGACGTGCTCGGCGATGGCGGTGGCCACGGCCTGGAACTTCTCGCCCTTGGCGACGAAGTCCGTCTCGCACTTCAGCTCGACCAGGACGCCGGAGGAGTTGTCGTCGGCGATGATCGAGACCACGGCGCCGTTCTCGGCGGAGCGGCCCTCGCGCTTGGCGACGCCCTTCTGGCCCTTGATGCGGAGCGCCTCGACAGCCTTCTCGACGTTGCCCTCGGCCTCGTCCAGCGCCTTCTTGCAGTCCATCATGCCGGCGCCCGTGAGCTCGCGGAGCTTCTTGACGTCGGCGGCGGTGTAGTTCGCCATGAGTCTGTGAATCTTTCTCGAAGTCGGAAGATCGAAGATCTGCGGGATGCACCCCTATGGAGCACGGGGGCGCTGTCCTTCCGCCGACCTACGGGTGAACGGCGGGAGCGGACTTCATCGCGCCGAAGGCGCCTGGTGATGGAGTGCCGCTCCCGCCGTCAACGCGGACTGACGGGTCAGGCCTGCTCGGCCTCGGCCGGCTTCTCGCCCTCGGCCGACTTCTCGGCCTCGGCCTCGGCGGCCGGAGCAGCCTCGGCAGCCGGGGCGGCCTCGGCGGCGGGGGCGGCCTCGTCGGCCTTCTTCTCGCCCTCGAGCAGGTCGCGCTCCCACTCGGCCAGCGGCTCGCCGGCGGCCTTCTCGCCCTTGCCCTCGGTGGCGACACCGCTGCGGGCGATGAGGCCCTCGGCGACGGCGTCGGCGATGACGCGGGTGAGCAGGGTGACGGAGCGGATCGCGTCGTCGTTGCCCGGGATCTTGTAGTCGACCTCGTCGGGGTCGCAGTTGGTGTCGAGGATCGCGACGACCGGGATGTTCAGCTTCCGGGCCTCACCGACGGCGATGTGCTCCTTCTTGGTGTCCACGATCCAGACGGCGCTGGGCACCTTCTGCATCTCGCGGATACCGCCGAGGGTCTTCTCCAGCTTGGCCTTCTCGCGGGAGAGGACCAGCAGCTCCTTCTTGGTCAGACCGGAGGCCGCGACGTCCTCGAAGTCGATCTGCTCGAGCTCCTTCAGGCGCTGCAGGCGCTTGTAGACGGTCGAGAAGTTGGTGAGCATGCCGCCCAGCCAGCGCTGGTTGACGTAGGGCATGCCGACGCGGGTGGCCTGCTCGGCGATGGCCTCCTGCGCCTGCTTCTTGGTGCCGACGAACATGACCGTGCCGCCGTGGGCGACGGTCTCCTTGACGAACTCGTAGGCGCGGTCGATGTACGACAGCGACTGGAGCAGGTCGATGATGTAGATGCCGTTGCGCTCGGTGAAGATGAAGCGCTTCATCTTCGGGTTCCAACGGCGGGTCTGGTGACCGAAGTGGACGCCGCTCTCCAGCAGCTCCCGCATCGTGACGACGGCCATGGCCGTATCTCCTTGAATGTTCTCGGTTGTGCCGCGGATGCCGGACGGCTTCCGCGCCTGACGCCCGCTGCGCGCCGTGCCACGAGGGACCGAGGGGCGCTGATACGACCCGTTGCCGGGCTGCATATCGGGGCGTGCGAAGTCGACCCGGTGGCCCGGGTCGCCACCAGAAGTGTACGGGACCCGGGAGGTCCCGGGTGACGCCGTTGTCCACAACCGGGTGCCGGTCCACAGACGCGGGCGGCGAGGGCGGCGTTTCGGGACGCTTCTCCCCATGCGAGCGAAGCGATGTGTGCGCGTGATCACGCGCCTGGCCCTGTTGCTGACCCTGACCGCGGCCGTCCTGCTGGCACCGCCGCCACCCCTGTTCGCGGCCGTCCCACCGGCAGCGGGCCTTCCGCCGGCAGCGGACAGCACGGGGGCCGCAGACATGACGTGGGCCGCGGACGCCCCGCCGGCCGTGGACGCCCCGGTTGCAGCGGTGGACACCCCGGTTCCGGTGGACGCCCCGGTTCCGGTGGTGGGGCGCGGCTGGCCGGTCGGGGTGCGTCCCCGGGTGCTGCGCGGCTGGGAACCGCCGGCGACGGTCTACGGGCCGGGCCACCGGGGCGTGGACCTGGCGGCGGCGCCCGGGACGCCGGTACGGGCGGTGGCGGCGGGGCGGGTGGCCTTCGCGGGCCGGGTGGCGGGCAAGGGGGTGGTCTCGGTGGAACTCTCCGGGACCGGCGATCCCCCGCTGCGCACGACGTACGAACCGGTCACGCCGTCGGTCGAGGAGGGCGAGGAGGTGGCGCCGGGCGAGGTGATCGGCACCGTGGACGCGGGCGGCTCGCACTGCACGGCGCCCTGCGTGCACTGGGGGCTGCGCCGGGACGGGACGTACCTGAACCCGCTCTCGCTCCTGCCGCCGTGGCTCCTGTCCACGGGCCCGTCCAGGCTGCTGCCGTTGTACGCGTGACGCCGCCGGTGGGTTCCGTGACGGGATGCGTGCGCCGGCCCGGCCGCGGACGAGAAGCATGGCCCGGCCCGCGGCCCTGCCCTTGCCCGGCCCCTGCCTATGGAGGGGCTCAGCCGCGCACGCCTCGCAGGGCCATGGAGACCGCGGCCTCCGTGATCGTGCCGGGCTCCTCTGCCGCCCCCAGCTCGATCCTGCGCACCGCCGCGTCCACCACGCCCTGCACCAGCATCGCCGCGAGCCGGGGCTGCTCGTGCCCCATCTCCGCCAGCGCCTCGACGATCATCGCGACCAGCCCGCCGTGCGCCGCCCGGATCTTCTCCCGGGCGCCCGCGTCGAGTTCGCTCGCCGAGATCGCGACGACGGCCCGGTGCCGCCGGTCCCCGACCAGCTCCAGCTGCTGCCGCACGTACGCCTCGACCTTGGCCTCGGCCGTCTCCGCCCGCTCCATGGCCGCCGACACGTCCGCCGCCCACACGGGGAAGTCGACCTCGCACAGTTCCTCGACGACGGCCGCCCGGGACCGGAAGTACTCGTAGACGCTCGACCGCGCGAGACCCGTACGCTCGGCGAGGGCCGGGAAGGTCAGCGCCTCCGTACCGCCCTCGGACAACAAGGAACGAGCCGCGTCCAGCAGGGCGGCTCGCTGCATCGACCGGTGCTCGGCCACGGAGGCCGCTCGAATCCTTGGCACGTCAACCACTCTACGGACGAGCCGGGCCCGACGGGAGTGGCTCCCGCCCGACCGGCGCCGACCTGCCTGGTCAGCGGCCGAATCCGGCCAGTTTCGCTCTCAGCTGGAGGACGGACTTGGTGTGGATCTGGCTGACCCGGCTCTCGGTCACCCCCAGCACGTTGCCGATCTCGGCCAGCGTGAGGCCCTCGTAGTAGTACAGCGTGACCACGGTCTTCTCCCGCTCGGGCAGCGTGTTGATCGCCCGCGCCAGGAACCTCCGCAGCTCCCGGTCCTCGGCGACCTCCACGGGGTTGTCGGCGGCGGTGTCCTCCAGCGTGTCCATGACGCTGAGCCCGTCGCCGCCCTCGGCCCCGCCGTGCAGCAACTCCTCCAGGGCCACCACGTTGGCCAGCGACAACTGGCTGAACACCGCGTGCAGGTCCTCCACCGCGATGCCCATCTCGGCGGCCACCTCGCCCTCCGTCGGCGTCCGCCGCAGCCGCGCCTCCAGGGTGGCGTACGCCCGCTCCACGTTGCGCGCCTTCTGCCGCACCGAACGGGGGATCCAGTCCAGCGCCCGCAGCTCGTCGATCATCGCCCCGCGGATGCGCGTGATGGCGTACGTCTCGAACTTGATCTCCCGGTCGAGGTCGAACTTCTCGATCGCGTCGATCAGCCCGAAGACCCCCGAGGAGACGAAGTCCGCCTGCTCCACGTTGGACGGCAGACCCACGCTGACCCGTCCCGCGACGTACTTCACGAGCGGCGAGTAGTGCAGGATCAGCTGCTCCCGCAGCCGCTCGTCCCCCGTCGCCTTGTACGACCGCCACAGCTCGTCGAGCGTCGAGGGAGCGGGCGGCCGCACGCTGCCACCGTCACGGGCGGCTGGGGGGATCGCCGCCCGGTCGGACCCGGAGGTGTGCTGGGGCATTCGTCGCCTTGTGCCGTTCTGCTGCGGAGTGGTGCTGCCGAGGTGAGCTGTCTGTCTGATGTCGAGTTGCCTGTCCGTGTCGGGATCCTCGTGAGCGTAGCGTGACTGCGGAGTCGCGGTGCGCGAAGACCGGAGGCCGAAGCGGGCGCAGATACGTTCCGCGAGACGCTCCGCCGGACCGCCCCGAACGCTCGGTGTGATCACCACAGAAGCCCAACTGGGCGCATTTCCAAGGGGTGTCGGGGTTCCCCCGGACGGCCGAACACCGGCGGTCAGCCCGGCCCCGGAACACCGCGGACCGACATCACCGCCTGGCGTGTCAACTTCCAGCCGTCGCCGTGTCGTTCGACGTAACCGAGTGCTCGGAGTTCGTACAGTCTCGCGATCGCGTCGTCCTGCGCGGTCTGCGCACGGCGCGCGATCTCGTCGGGCGCGGCGACGCCCCGTCCGGGCAGCGCGGCGAGCACCTGCCGGGCCGCCGGCTCCAGCAGGTCCCGGGGCAGGACGGGACCGCGCCGGTCCGGTGCCAGCTGCCCGATGTCGCCGACCAGTTCCACGACGTCCGCGGCGTCGGAGACCAGGGTGGCCTCACCGCGCAGCAGTTCGTGCACCCCGGCGGACAGGGCGCTGATGGCGGGGCCGGGCACGCCCATGGTGTGCCGCCCCAGGCGCTGGGCCGCCCGGGCCGTGACGAGCGAGCCGCTGCGGTGGGCGGCCTCCACGACCACGGTGCCGCGGGTGAGGGCCGCGATGACGCGGTTGCGCAGGATGAAGCGGCTGGGGGTCGGATGGTCGCCGGGCGGCAACTCGCCGATCACCAGTCCCTGTTCGGCGATCCTGCCGATCAGCCGGCTGTGTCCGCGCGGGTAGGGCCGGTCGACCCCGCAGGCGAGCACGGCGACGGTGGCACCGCCCGCCCCGAGCGCTCCGCGGTGGGCGGCGCCGTCGACACCGTAGGCGCCGCCGGAGACCACGACCCAGCCCTGTTCGGCGAGGCCGGCGGCGAGGGTGGCCGCCATGTGGGCGCCGTACTCGGTGCAGGCCCGGGCTCCGACGACGGCCACGGACCTCAGCGCCCACATCCGCAGGGCGGCCCGGCCCCGGACCCACAGCCCGAGGGGCCGGGCGTCCCCGAGGTCGTCGAGCTGCGCCGGCCACTCGCTGCCGCCGGGGCACACGAAGCGGACCCCGGCGTCACGGGCGACGGCGAGATCATGACGCGGTCGGGCGAGCGCGGCCCGGGCCACGAGCCCGGCCCACCGCTTCCCGCTGACGCCCGGCAGGGCCGCCCCGCCCTCTCTGAGCCGCCGCACCACCTCCCCGGCCCCGAGCTCCCGCACCCACCGCCCACCGGCCTCGTCGCCGGGCTCGATGACGCGGGTGAGGAAGACGCGGGCGAGCAGTTCGCCCTCCGGAGCACCGACGGCGCTCATGTCGGGGCTCATGTCGGCGCGCCGATGGCCATGGGCACGCCCCGGGGCACGCCGGTGCGCAGTTGCAGCGCCAGGGCGACGTCCGTCGCGTCGGGCCGGTCGTGGCCGACGAGGTCGGCGACGGTCCAGGCCACCCGCAGGACGCGGTCGAGACCGCGGGCGGTCAGGACGCCCCGCTCCAGGTTCCGCTCGGCCTCGTCCATCGCGCCGGGCACGGCGTACCAGCGGCTGCGCAGCTCCCGCCCGGGCACCTCGCTGTTCGTGCGCCACGGGGTGCCCGCCAGGCGCTGTGCGGCACGGTCCCGGGCCGCCCGTACGCGGTCGGCGACCGTGGCCGTGGAATCGCCCCGGGCGCCGCAGGCGGTCAGCTGCGTGCGGGTGACACGGTCGACCTCGACGCGCAGGTCGACCCGGTCGAGCAGCGGACCCGACAGTCTGGCCTGGTAGCGGCGGATCGCCGAGGGCGGGCACTCGCACAGGTCGTCCCGCTGCGAGAACCGGCCGCACGGGCAGGGGTTGGCCGCGAGCACCATGAGGAACTTCGCCGGGAAGCGCACGACGCCCGCGCTGCGCGCGATCACGACGTGCCCGGCTTCCAGGGGCTGGCGCAGCGCGTCCAGCGCCCGGCTGCTGAACTCGGGCGTCTCGTCCAGGAACAGCACGCCGCGGTGCGACAGCGACACCGCGCCGGGCCGCGCGATGCCCGGGCCGCCGCCGACGAGCGCCTGCATCGTGGCCGAGTGGTGCGGGGCGCAGTAGGGGGCGACGTCGATCAGCGGCCTGCCCGGGGGCAGCAGGCCCGCCACCGAGTGGACCGCGGTGACCTCCAGTGACTCCTGCCGCTCGAGCCGGGGCAGGATGGCCGGCAGCCGCTCGGCGAGCATCGTCTTGCCCGCTCCGGGTGGCCCTTCGAGGAAGAGGTGATGGCCTCCGGCCGCGGCCACTTCCACCGCGGTGCGCGCCGAGGTCTGGCCGACGACGTCCGCGAGGTCGTGGCCGTGGTCGTGCTGGGCGGCCCCCATGCTGTGCATGCCGGTGGCCGCGCCCGTGCCGGGCACCCGCAGGCCGGCGAGGAGCGGGTCGGGTCGTCCCCGTTCGTCCGGCTCCTCCTCGGGCACGGGTTCGTCGGCCAGGACGGCGATCAGCTGGCGCAGGCTGCGCACGCCCAGCACGGACACGCCGGGCACCAGCGCGGCCTCGGCGGCGGCGCACTCCGGCACCACCACCTGCTCGTATCCCGCGTCCGCGGCCGCGAGCACCGCGGGCAGCACTCCCCGGACGGGCCGCACCCGACCGTCCAGGCCCAGCTCGCCGATCATCACGATGTCGGCCAGGACGCGGGGGTCGATGCGCTCCGCCGCGCCGAGGACCGCGGCCGCGACGGCCAGGTCGAAGCCGCTTCCGGACTTCGGCACCGACGCGGGGCTCAGCCCCACCGTGAGTTTCTTCTGCGGCCAGGCGGCGCCCGAGTTGACGACCGCGGCGCGCACCCGGTCCCGGCTCTCCGTGAGGCTCTTGTCGGGCAGTCCCACCAGCGTGAACGCCGCCACGCCCGGTTCCAGGTCGGCCTGCACCTCGACGACCACGCCCTCGACGCCCACCAGCGCCACGGAACACGTACGGGCGAATCCCATCAGGCCACCCCCCGCACGTGCTCGACCACGGCCGCGCCGCGGGCCGGCAGCAGTACCCCGACCACGTCGATGCGGACCCCGCCGGGCGGCGCGCCCCCCTGCGTCTGGATCCAGCGCTCGGCGAGGTCCCGAAGCCGCTGGGCCTTCTGCGGGGTCACGGCCGCCATCGGATGCTCGAAGGGACCTTCCCTGCGGGTCTTGACCTCGCAGACGACCAGGACGTCCCCGTCGCGGGCCACGATGTCGATCTCTCCCGCGCGGCCGGAGCGCCAGTTGCGCTCCAGCACCGTCAGGCCGGTCTCCGCCAGCCGCCGGGCCGCCAGGGTCTCTCCGTACCTGCCCATCGCACTGCGTGCGTTCATGTCGGCACCACCTCCGGCGCCAACGATCACGCAGCCCCGCCCACCGAGTGGATCTTGGTGGACGGCTCAGCCGTTGTGGACAACGTCGTCACCCACCCGGGTGACCGCGCGGCCTTCAGCCGCTGGGCAGCTCCAGATCGCTCTTGTTCAGCTCCTCGATGTTCACGTCCTTGAACGTGAGCACCCGGACCTGCTTCACGAAGCGCGCCGGGCGGTACATGTCCCACACCCAGGCATCCGCCATGGACACCTCGAAGAACACCTCACCCTGGACGGAGTGCACCTGCATCTCGTAGTCGTTGGTGAGGTAGAAGCGCCGCTCGGTCTCGATCACGTATTTGAACAGACCGACGACATCGCGGTACTCCCGGTAGAGCTTCAGCTCCATCTCGGTCTCGTACTTCTCGAGGTCCTCGGCGCTCATGGCATGTTCCCCTTCAGCCGTGCGATCCCCCCATTGTGCGCCAGTCCCGTGAGCCCCTAGACGATTTCCGGGTCAAGGATCACAGGCCTGGCCGGGGGACCCTCGTCGAGCAGCGTGCGCAGCAGCCCGGCGAGTCTGGTCGGATACACCGTCTCATGTGCCCGGCTCAGTTCCGGACACGTCCACCAGCGCGCTCCGGCGACACTGCGCCGTTCCAGTTCGGTCAGCCCGGCGGCGGCGATCTCCGTGCGGTCCGTCCGGGCCAGGAAGTACCACTCGTCCTGGTCCCAGCGGCGGCCCGCGAACGGGAACGAGCACCTGCGCCGCCACAGCACCGGGCCGAGTTCGACCTCGGTGATGCCCGTCTCCTCGGCGAGTTCCCGCAGGGCGGCCTGTTCCCGGGTCTCGTCGCCCTCCACACCGCCGCCCGGGGTGAACCACCAGTCGTCGGCCGGATCGTCCGGCTCGTGCCCGTGCAGCAGCAGGATGCGGTCGCGCGGGTCGAGCAGCACCACCCGGGCGACCTTGCGCAGTCCGCCCCGGTAGGTGTCCCGGCCCGCCGGCACGGCCTCAGCGGACACCGGCGGGTTCCGTCTCCGCCCGGCGGGCACGGGCCGCGGCCGTCCGCTTGGCGACGGGCCCGTAGGCGCCTCCGCCGAGGACGAGAACGGCGCCGGCGATCACCAGGAAGGTGATCGTCCGCAGCGGTCCGGGCGAGGAGAGGCCGCCGAGCGGTTCGAAGCCGGTGGGGCGCTCCAGCATGCCCTCCATGGGCCAGACGACCGCGTCCACGCGCGCGTCCACGGCGGAGCGGGCCACCGTGCCGCCGGCGGCGTCGGTGAGGTGGGCGGTGGAGTCCACGGAGTTGCCGCGCTCGTCGCCGAGCAGGAAGAGACGGCCCCGGGGGACGGTCACGGTCGGGAAGTTGCTCATCTCCGCCGGTGTGCCCTCGGGCAGGTACGTCTCGTCGATCTCCTTGCCGTTGACCCGCAGCTTGCCGTCCTGGCAGCAGGAGACCGTGTCGCCGCCGACGGCGACCACGCGCTTGACCATGGGCGCGTCGGCCCAGGTGGCGTCCTTGAAGACGACGACGTCACCGCGGCGCACCTCATCGCCGTCCACCCGCTGGGCGAGGATGCGGTCGCCCGCGTCGATCGTCGGCGTCATCGAACTGGTCGGCACGGTGTACGGCAGGTAGACCACCGCGCCCCAGGCGAACCCCCCGAGGAAAAGCACCAGGCCCAGTGCGACGGCCAGCCCGGACAGCCGCTGTCCGGTCCGGCTGCCCACCGGGCCCGTGCCGGGGCCGCCGCCGCGCGGGGCCGTGTGCGTCATGCTCTCGCCACCCATGGGTCCGCACCCTACCCGGGGGTACGGCCCGGGGTCAGCAGACGGACGGAATCCCGGCTTCCCGGCCGGGACCAGTGCTTCCGGCCCGGCCGACACCAGCGCTTTCGCGGCTCGCTACGGCTTCCGGCGCCGCCACCACACCACCGGCACCACACCGGCCAGCGCAAGACCCTGCGGCGCCACCGGAATGCCGGCGGCGGCCGGCTGCGCGTTCAGGCCGGGCTGGTCGAAGGTGTCGGGCACGGGCAGGTTGTCCCAGCGGTTGATCGGCCAGGCGACGACGACGGCCCGCCCGACGACGTCCTTCACGGGGACCATGCCGTGGTTCTTGTCCGCCTGGTTGTACCGGGAGTCCCGGGAGTTCTGGCGGTGGTCGCCCATGACCCAGATGAAGCCCTCGGGGATCTTCACCTTGAACTGGCCGCCCTGGTCGTCGACGCTGCACGGCGTGTTGCCGGGGTAGACGTACGACGCCTCGTTCAGGGCCTTGCCGTTGACCGTCAGCGGGCCGGTGTTCTTGCACTCGACCGTGTCGCCGCCGACGCCGACGACGCGCTTGATGAGGTCCTTCTCCTCGACCGACGGCATGAGGCCGATCCAGCTGAGGAACGTCTGCAGGGCGTTCGGGTCCGTGGTCGGCTCGCCCGCCAGCCAGTTGTCGGGGTCGTGGAAGACGACGACCTCGCCGCGCTCGGGCTCGGAGCCGAACCAGGGGGTGAGCTTGTCGACGAGGACCCGGTCGCCCTGCTGGAGGGTGTTCTGCATCGAGTCGGAGGGGATGGAGAACGCCTGCACCAGGAACGTCTTGATCAGCAGCGCCAGCACCAGCGCGATACCGATCAGGATGGGCAGCTCCTTCCAGAAGGAGCGCGGTTTCCTCGGTGTCCCGGCCGTACCGCCCGGTCCCTGGCCCTCACCTGTGCTGTGCTCGTCCGTCACCCTGTCGCCTTCGGCTGCCCCGGAGTCACTCCCGGAGGTCACGGCGCTGTCCGCGGCCGGGACGGCGGATTGCGCGGGACGTCCGCGGTGCTCCTCGCCGTCGTGTCCGGACCGTGCGCCGACCGCCACATCCCCCACGCCAACTCCTCACTCTGTGCCGCCGCCTGCCCCACACGCGGCGCAGGCCCACCACTCCCATAACGAGCGGGAGTTCCGCAGGGGTCGGGAGCTGGATCGCTTCGTTCGAATCCTCGGGGGCAACCCTATGCGACAGCCGGGCGGCAGCGGTCGACCCGGTGCCCGAGTCGGTGACGGAGGCGTAGGTGTTCGGCTCCTCCAGGGTGGTCCAGTGGCCCAGGGGCCAGGCGATGACCATGGCGCGGCCCACCACCTCGTCCTCGGAGACGGTGCCGCCGTAGTCGGTGTCCTGGTGCGCGCGGGAGTCGGCGGAGTTGTTGCGGTGGTCGCCCATCACCCACAGGCGCCCCTGCGGGACGGTGATGTCGAACGGCGTGTCCGACGGGGCGGCGCCCGGGTACAGGTAGTCCTCGTTCAGCGGGACGCCGTTGACGGTCACGCGCCCCTGCGCGTCACAGCACTTGACGCGGTCGCCGCCCACGCCGACGACCCGCTTGATGAGGTCCTTCTCGTTCTCGGACGGCAGCAGGCCGATGAACGTGAGCCCTTCCTTGATCTGCTTGATGACGACCGGATCGTCCTTCTTGGCCGTGGGCTGCTCGTCCTGGAGCCAGCCGCCGGGGTCCTTGAACACGACGACGTCCCCGCGCTGCGGCTCGGAGCCGAACCACGGGGTGAGTTTGTCGACCAGGACGCGGTCGCCGATCTGGATCGTCTGCTCCATGGAGCCCGACGGGATGACGAAGGCCTGGACGAGGAAGGTCTTCAGCACGAGGGCTATGAGGACGGCGACGCCGACGAGAAGGGGTATCTCCTTGACGGCACCGCGTCTGCGGCGCCGCTTGACCTTCTTCTGGAGCTTGCGCCGCTCGGCGCGCGTACGGCCGCCGGCGGAGCCGGCCGCGCGCCGGGCCCCGGTGGGCAGCAGGTTGTCCGCGGGGCCGGCCGGGACCCCGCGCGGTTTGCCGCGGTTACCCATGGGCGCCCGCCTCTGCGGCGGCGGGGGCGGGCACGCGGGCGTAGGCGTCGGGGCGGTGCAGCCGGGTGGCGTGCCCGAAGGGCCAGACGATCGCGTCGGCGCGGCCGATCACGTCATCGACGGGGATCATGCCGCCGCCGGGCGAGCCGAGGTGGTCGCGGGAGTCGCTGGAGTCGCTGCGGTGGTCGCCGAGGAGGAAGAGCCTGCCGTCGGGCACGACGACGTCGAAGGGCACCGCGGACGGGCTGTCCCCGGGATACAGGAAGCCCGACTCGTCGACCGGCCGGCCGTTCACCTGGATCCTCCCCTCCTTGTCGCAGCAGACGACGTGGTCTCCCCCCACGCCGACAACGCGTTTGACGTAGTCCGCGTGCCCGAAGTACCCGGTCCCGTCGAACACGACGATGTCTCCCCGCTGCGGCGCGGCACCGAAACGGTATGCCAACTTATTTACGAGAACCCGGTCCCCGATCCTCAATGCGCGCTCCATGGATCCGCTGGGGATCTGGAACGGCCGCAGCACGAAGGTGCTGAGGAACAGCAGGAACAGCAGGCAGGTCAGCAGGGTGAGAGTGAACCGGCCGCCCGGGAGCCAGGCACCGGCCCTCGACAGCAACGCGAAACGCGACCGGTCCTCCGGCCCTTCGGGACCCGAGGCGGTGGCCTCGGAGTCGGAAGGGCGGGAGGAGCGGTCGCGCTCCGTGTGCTGTGCTTCGGTGTCCATCGGAGCCAGATGCTATCCGGCTCCGGTGTGAACCCCGGAGAGCGCTCAGTTCTCGCGCTTCTCCTTGATCTTCGCGGCCTTGCCGCGCAGCTCGCGCAGGTAGTACAGCTTGGCGCGCCGGACGTCACCCTTGGTGACGAGCTCGATCTTCTCGACGATCGGGGTGTGCACCGGGAAGGTGCGCTCGACGCCGACGGAGAAGGAGACCTTGCGGACCGTGAAGGTCTCGCGCACGCCGGAGCCCTGGCGGCGGATCACGACGCCCTTGAACTGCTGCACACGGGAGCGGTTGCCCTCGATGACGCGGACGTGCACGTTGACCGTGTCGCCCGGGCGGAAGGCGGGGACGTCGCTGCGCAGCGACGCGGAGTCGACGGTGTCGAGCAGGTGAGACATTTCGTCTGCTTTCCTCGCTGATGCCACAGGTCATCAACGGAAACTAGGTGTTTCGGGATCAGGTGTGTGCGGGTCGGGGCGGACGTCGTCTCCCCCTGTGGCAGGGGCGCACGCCGGACGGACGCACAACAGCTGGCTATTCTTCCACGCCGTCGGTCCTGCGCCAAAATCGGCCGTGCGGCTCCCCGGCCGGGTCGGGTGCCCAGCCCAGGATGGAGAGCATCTCGCGGTCCTTCTTGTCGAAGGCCTTGGGGTCGCAGCGCTCGATGAGGTCGGGACGGTGCGCGGTGGTGCGCTTGAGGGCCTCGTCCCGGCGCCAGCGGGCGATCTTCCCGTGGTGGCCGCTGAGCAGCACGTCGGGGATGTCCCGGCCGCGCCACTCGGGCGGCTTGGTGTAGACGGGCCCTTCCAGCAGGTTGGCCATGGCACCGGGCGCGAAGGAGTCGTCCCGGTGCGACTCGGCGTTGCCCAGGACACCGGGCAGCAGCCGCGCCACGGCCTCCGTGATGACGAGCACGGCCGCCTCGCCACCGGCCAGGACGTAGTCGCCGATGGAGACCTCGTGGACCGGCATGCGCGTCGCGTACTCGTCGACGACGCGGCGGTCGATGCCCTCGTAGCGGGCCGGCGTGAAGATCAGCCAGGGGCGCTCGGAGAGGTGGACGGCGAGTTCCTGGGTGAAGGGGCGGCCGCTCGGGGTGGGCACGATGAGGGCGGGCTCACGGGAGCCGGTCTCGTAGCCGTCGGCCAGGACGGAGTCCAGGGCGTCTCCCCAGGGCTCGGTCTTCATGACCATGCCGGGGCCGCCGCCGTAGGGGGTGTCGTCGACCGTGTTGTGGCGGTCGTAGGTCCAGGACCGCAGGTCGTGGACGTGGACGTTCAGCTGTCCACGCGCGCGTGCCTTGCCGACGAGGGAGACGTTCAGCGGTTCCAGGTACTCGGGGAAGATCGTGACGACGTCGAGGCGCATCAGGACTCGTCCCGGCTGGAGGCGATCTCGGCGCGGTCGTCGATCAGGCCCGGGGGCGGGGTGATGACGGCCCTCTGCTCCTCCAGGTCGATCTCGGCGACGATCTCCTCGACGAAGGGGATCATCACCTCGCTGCCGTCGGGGCGCTCCACGATGAACAGGTCCTGGGTGGGCAGGTGCGAGATCTCCGTGATCCGCCCGACCTCGGTGCCGTCGGCGGTGACCACGTCGAGGTCGACGAGCTGGTGGTCGTAGTACTCGTCCTCGCCCTCGGGCAGTTCCTCCGGGTCGACCTCGGCGATCAGGAGGGTGTTGCGCAGCGCCTCGGCGCCGGTGCGGTCGCGGACGCCCTCGAAGCGCAGCAGGAGGCGGCCGCTGTGGACACGGCCCGTCTCGATGGTGAGGGGTCCCGCGGAGGCGGGGTCGGTGGCGAGCACCGCGCCGGGGGCGAGCCTCAGCTCCGGCTCGTCGGTCCGTACCTCGACGGTGACCTCACCCTTGATGCCATGGGCACGGCCGACCCGTGCGACTACCAGCTGCACCTGTCCAAGTCTCCTTGTCATACGACTGCGGGCCGGGGACGGCCCAGTGGCCCTCCCCGGCCCGAGCCGGTTGCGCGATAAGCGTCAGCGGACGTGGTCCACGTCGACGAGGTCGACGCGGACACCGCGACCGCCGATGGCGCCCACGACGGTGCGCAGGGCGCGTGCGGTGCGGCCGTTGCGGCCGATCACCTTGCCGAGGTCGTCCGGGTGGACCCGGACCTCGAGCACCCGCCCGCGGCGCAGGTTGCGCGAGGCGACCTGCACATCGTCAGGGTTGTCGACGATGCCCTTCACGAGGTGCTCGAGAGCCTCCTCGAGCATGCTCAGGCCTCGGTCGAAGCGGACTCAGCAGCAGCGTCGTCCTTCTTCTCAGCCTTCTTCTTCTGGGTGATGGCCTCACCCTTGCCCTCGTCGTCACCGCCGAGAGCCTCGAACGACGGGCGCGCGGCCTTCTCGGGCTGCGTCAGGAGCGGGGCCGGAGCCGGCTCGCCCTTGAACTTCTGCCAGTCGCCGGTCTTCTTCAGGATGGCGAGGACGGGCTCGGTCGGCTGCGCGCCGACACCCAGCCAGTACGCCACGCGGTCCGCGTCGACCTCGATGACCGACGGGTTGTACGTCGGGTGGTACTTGCCGATCTCCTCGATCGCACGGCCGTCGCGACGGGTGCGGGAGTCGGCGACGACGATGCGGTAGTGAGGCGAACGGATCTTGCCCAGACGCTTCAGCTTGATCTTGACTGCCACGGGAGTGGGTTCTCCTGGATTTGACGTGGTTGGGCACGGCGAGGAAGCCGCGTGGGGTTGCGGTACCCGAGTGCCCGATGGACGCGTCAGCCGGAGGCGAGAGGGTTCCTGTGCGGCTGTCGAGTACAGCTAGCCATTGTGCCACACGCCGTGGGTCGCTCCGGCCGCGGGTGCGCCGCGCCTGGGCATGACGAAGGGGCACCCGGCGCGGAGGTGAGGTACGCCGGGTGCCGCCCCGTTCCGGCGGTCCGTCTCGACCGGCAGCCACGAGATGCCGGTGGGGACGTCAGCCGGCGACGGCTCCCACGACGTCGGGGATCCGGAACGGCTTGCCGCAGCCGCCGCAGACGATGGGGGCCTGGGCGAGGACCGACGGGACGACCCGGACGTTGCGTCCGCAGTCGCAGACCGCCTTGACGCGCACGCCGCCGCCCGAGGAGCCGTGGCGCGCGGCCGGGCCCCGGAAGGTGCGGGAGGTGTCGGAAGAGGTCGCGGCCGTGTGGGCCTTGAGGGCGCGCTGCAGGCGCTCCATCGTCGGGCGGTAGCGGCGCTTCGCCTCGGGCGTGAGCGTGACCAGCGAGAAGCCGCTGCTGGGGTGCGGTTCCTCGGGGTGGTCCAGGCCCAGCTCCTCGGCGATGGCGAGGAATCTGCGGTTGTGGTAGCGGCCGGCACGGGAGGTGTCGCGGACGCCGCGGGCGGCGGCGATGCCATGGACTGCCTCATGGAGCAGTCGCTCGAAGGAGAGCTCGTGACCGCACGCGGACGACGACTCCCCGATCAGGGACTCTGGCGCGGCAAGGTCGGGCAGCTCGGGGTGGTACCGCTGAATGTCGGCCCACGCCTGTGCCAGCTCTGCGGCGAGAACAGGTGGTGTCTGTGTCGTGCTCACGTAATGACAACGAGCCGGGGTGCCCCGGTGTTCCGATTCCGGGCCATCCCAAATAATTTGCACGTACCCGTCAGTTGCCTCTGATGCGCCCCGACGAGGGCGCGGGCGCTGATCTGTGGAGAAGCCTCACAGCTCACCACAAGGTGGTGCGTAGTCACGCGTACGCCCCGGCGCGTAGAAGGCGTCCGCGCGCCGGGGGGCCAGGGGTTCGCAAGGGCGCAAGTGGCGTTTCGGTCGCCTTGCGCACCACGCGGTCGGCGCCGGCGCGGCTCAGTAGGCGCGCGCCACGACCGCGACGTTACCGGGTGCGTCACCGTCGGCCGGCACCGACCCGTCCTCCGCGACCAGACACCGTACGGTCACCGCGTGCTCGGCGAGTGCGGCCTCGCCCTCCTCGCCGAGCACCGCCCACGGGATGCGCGCCCAGCCGCCGGCCGTGGCGGCCTCGACGGCCTCCCCGATCGTCGCGACGTCCGCCGTACGGGATTCGCGGCGCTCCCTGGACTGCGTCAGCAGCAGCTCCTGGTCCTCCTCCAGGACCTTCGGGAGCAGCCCCACCAGGTCGTCGAGGGAGGCCGGCGCCTTGCCGCCGGGGATGCGGCGGGCCAGCATCGCGGTGCCGCTCTCCAGGTCGCGCGGGCCGATCTCGATGCGGACCGGTACGCCCTTGAGCTCCCAGTCGACGGCGCGGCGGCCGAAGGGGACGTCGGCGCGGTCGTCGACGTGGACCCGGACACCGGCCGCCCGCAGCCGGTCGCCGACCTCGCGGACCTTGGCCAGAACCGCTTCGTCGCCCTTGATCGCGAGCACGACGGCCTGGATCTGCGCCAGCCGGGGCGGGACGCGCAGGCCGTCGTCGTCGCCGTGCATCATCACCAGCGCGCCGATCATGCGCGTGGTGGATCCCCAGGAGGTCTGCCACACCAGTTCCCGCCGGCCGTCCTTGGACAGGTACCGCGTGTCGAAGGCTTTCGCGAAGTTCTGGCCGAGTTCGTGACTGGTGGCCATCTGCAGGGCCTTGCCGTCACCCATCATGCCTTCGAGGGTGAGGGTGTTGACCGCTCCCGCGAAGCGCTCCCTGACCGTCTTGCGGCCGGGCACGACATCCATCGCCAGGACGTTCACCATGAAGTCCTCGTAGACCCGCCGGTGGATGTGCGCGGCGAAGTCGCGCGCCTCCTCGTACGTGGCGTGCGCGGTGTGGCCCTCCTGCCAGAGGAACTCGGTCGTCCGCAGGAAGAGGCGGGGGCGCAGCTCCCAGCGCACGACGTTGGCCCACTGGTTGATGAGCAGCGGCAGATCCCGGTAACTCTGCACCCACTTGGAGAAGTAGTCGTTGACGATCATCTCGGAGGTGGGACGCACCACCGCGGGCTCTTCGAGTTCCTTGCCGCCGCCGTGGGTGACCACCGCCAGTTCGGGCGCGAAGCCCTCGACGTGGTCGGCCTCCCTGGTGAGGTAGGACTGCGGGATCAGCAGGGGGAAGTACGCGTTCTGCGTGCCCGTCGCCTTGATGCGGGCGTCCATCTCCGCCTGCATCCGCTCCCAGAGCCCGTACCCGTACGGTCGGATGACCATGGTGCCGCGCACCGGCCCGTTGTCGGCGAGCTCCGCCTTCGCGATCAGGTCCTGGTACCAGCGCGGGAAGTCCTCCGCACGCGGCGTGAGTACGGGTGCCTTGGCCATGGCGCGATGGTATGGGCCCACGTTGCCGGAATGTGAAATCTGGCCACCGGCACATGACATCTCACAAGCCCTGCCGCATTCCACTGGACGACGGGTCGAGGGGGGAGTTTCCTGGCATACGGGGGTAGTGCGAGCGCACTGTCACGGGGGCCATGGAAGCGGCAAGAGGCAACTCTCGGCGGATTGGGGCGCTTACTTATGACACCTACGCTCGTGCGGCAGCACCTGCCTCACACGGGGGCTGCACCCCGCGTGGACCAGCGTGCACGCGCGCGTGACTGGTCCGAGATCCAGGAGCGGATGCTCGTACCGCTCTACGAGGCCGTCTACGAGCGACTGGACGTGGGTCCCGCCACGCGGCTGCTCGGCCTCGGCTGCGGTTCCGGACTCGCCCTGCTGATGGCCGCCGCCCGGGGAGCGGCGGTCACCGGTGTCGATGCTTCCCCCGAAAGAGTGGCCCTCGCGCGGGAGCGGCTGCTGCCCGGGGCGCCCGGCGCCGGTGGGCGTCCGGACACCCGGGTGGTGGACGGCTCGCCCGGGGACACCGCCCGGCCGGGCGTTCCCGGCTACACCCTGGTGACGGCCTTCGAGCCGATCGGGTGCCTCGCGGGCGACTCGGAGGGGCTGGGCGGACAGCTCGCGGAGGCGGCACCGCTCGCGGAGCGCGGAGCGGCCGTGGTGCTGGCCGGCTGGGGCCCGCCGGAGCGGTGCGCCACGGCGTCCGTGCTGCGGGTCGCCACGAAGCTGGCGGAGCCGCTGCGCACCTCGGGCAGCTGGCGCCCCGCCCTCCGCGACGACCTGGAGGAGGTCGCCCAGCGGGCCGGGCTCCGGCCGGACGGATCGGGCCGGGTGGCCTGCCCCTTCGGCTACGCCGACGTGGACAGCGCGGTGCGCGGTCTGAAGTCGACGGGGCTGTTCGACGCGGCGATGCGGGCGACGGACCAGGTGCAGGTCGACAAGGAGCTGACCGAGGCCCTGCATCCGCACCAGCGCCAGGACGGCACGGTGTGGATGCCGAACGTGTTCCGGTACCTCATCGCCAGGACGCCGTGACGCGCGGCGCCTGATACGACCGAGAGGGCGCCCCCGCGTGCGGGGGCGCCCTCGGCGTCGTACGTCACGGGCCGTCAGCCCACCGGCCCGTGGGCCGTCAGCCCATGAACTTCTTGAACTCGTCGGGGAGTTCGAAGTCCTTGCCCTGCTGGGGCAGGCCGAAGGCGCCGCCGCCCTCGGCGGCGGCCGCGCGGCGGGCGGCGGCCTCCTGCTCCTGCTGCTTGCGCTTCATCGGGTTGCCGGAGCGCTGCTTGCCCTTGGCCTGCTTCTGCTTCTTCTTCGCCCGGCCGGGGCCACCGCCCATGCCCGGCATCCCGGGCATCCCCGGCATGCCGCCCTGAGCCATCCGGGACATCATCTTGCGGGCCTCGAAGAACCGCTCGACCAGGTTCTTCACCGCGCTGACCTCGACACCGGAACCCCGGGCGATACGGGCGCGGCGCGAGCCGTTGATGATCGTCGGGTCCTGGCGCTCGCCCGGGGTCATCGACTTGATGATGGCCGCCGTGCGGTCGACGTCCCGCTCGTCCAGGTTCTGGATCTGGTCCTTCATCTGGCCCATGCCCGGCAGCATGCCGAGCAGCTTGGAGATGGAGCCCATCTTGCGGACCTGCTCCATCTGGGCCAGGAAGTCGTCCAGGGTGAAGTCCTGGCCCTTCTTCGACGCCAGCTTGGAGGCCATCTTCTCGGCCTCTTCCTGGCTGAACGTCTTCTCCGCCTGCTCGATCAGGGTGAGCAGGTCACCCATGTCGAGGATGCGGGAGGCCATCCGGTCCGGGTGGAAGGCGTCGAAGTCGTCGAGCTTCTCGCCGTTGGAGGCGAACATGATCGGCTTGCCGGTGATCTGCCGGATCGACAGGGCCGCGCCACCGCGGGCGTCGCCGTCGAGCTTGGAGAGCACCACGCCGTCGAAGCCGACGCCGTCGCGGAAGGCCTCGGCGGTGTTGACCGCGTCCTGGCCGATCATCGCGTCGACGACGAACAGGATCTCGTCCGGGGAGACGGCGTCGCGGATGTCCGCGGCCTGCTGCATCATCTCCTGGTCGATGCCGAGACGGCCGGCGGTGTCCACGATCACGATGTCGTGGACCTTGGACTTGGCGAAGTCGATGGAGTCCCGGGCGACCTTGACCGGGTCGCCCACGCCGTTGCCCGGCTCCGGGGCGTAGACCGCGACCCCGGCGCGCTCGGCGACCACGCTGAGCTGGTTCACGGCGTTGGGGCGCTGGAGGTCGCAGGCGACGAGCAGCGGCGAGTGGCCCTGCTCCTTGAGCCAGCGGCCGAGCTTGCCCGCCAGGGTGGTCTTACCGGCACCCTGCAGACCCGCCAGCATGATCACGGTGGGCGGCTGCTTGGCGAAGCGCAGGCGCCGCGTCTCGCCGCCGAGGATCGTGACCAGTTCCTCGTTGACGATCTTGAGGACCTGCTGGGCCGGGTTCAGCGCGCGGGAGACCTCGGCACCGAGGGCACGCTCCTTGACGTTCTTGATGAACGTCCGGACGACCGGGAGCGCCACGTCCGCCTCGAGCAGCGCGATGCGGATCTCGCGCGCCGTGGCGTCGATGTCCGCCTCGGAGAGCCGTCCCTTGCCGCGCAGGTTCTTGAAGGTCGCTGAGAGGCGATCGGAAAGAGTATCGAACACGGCGCTCGCGGTCCTCGGGGTCGGAGACAGACTGGGGAATCGCCCTCCAGGGTATCCCGGCGTGACAAGTCGCCGGGTCGGCCTCACCCCCGCAGTGTCTCCTCCAGCTTCCGCGCCACCGACTCGGCCTCGTCACCGGGCAGCGGAGCGCCCTGCGCACCCGTCACGTAGAAGGCGTCGACGGCGTTGGCGCCGAGCGTCGAGACATGGGCGCTGCGCACCCGCACGCCGGCGTCCTCCAGGGCGCGGCCGATGCGGAACAGCAGGCCCGGGGCGTCCTGGGAGCGGACCTCGATGACCGTGGCCAGCCGGGAGGCGGCCGGGTGGACCGAGACCCGCGGCGGGGGCGCGACCACGCCCCGGCGGCGCGGATAGGCCGCGTCCCGTTCGGCGAGGCGGCCGGCGATGTCCAGGGAGCCGTCCAGGGCCCTCACCAGGTCCGCGCGCAGCCGGGCGGCCTGCGGCAGCGAGCCGTACTCGGCGGCGACCCGCCAGTCCAGCAGCAGCACGGACCCGTCGACGCCGTCGGGCAGGGTCAGCGACCGCAGCTCCGCGGTCCGTACGGTCAGCCGGTGCATGGCGAGGACTCCGGCCACCGCGGGCAGCACGCCCGGCTGGTCCGGGACGGCGATGAGCAGCTCCACGCCCAGCGGCTCGGGGTCGCCGGACGGCTCCTGCCCGGCGGGCGGCTCGGTCTGGGCCCGCAGGGCGAGGACCGGGCTGCCCGTCGCGGCCGCCTCCAGGGCGAGCCGCTCCTGCTCGGCGGTGGGCGCGGCGTCCTCGGGGTCGGCCGGAGCGTCCCCGGCGAGCACCGCCGCGACCCGTTCGACCAGCTCGGTGACGAGTGAGCCGCGCCAGGACGACCAGGCGGCCGGGCCGGTGGCCAGGGCGTCGGCCTCGGTGAGCGCGTGCAGCAGCTCCAGGGTGCCCGGGGAGCCGACGGCGTCGGCGACCGCCCGCACGGTGGCCGGGTCCTCCAGGTCGCGCCGGGTGGCGGTCTCGATGAGGAGCAGGTGGTGGCGGACCAGGGTGGCCACGACGGTCACGTCGTGCCGGTCGAAGCCGATGCGGGCGGCGACGTCCTTGGCGATGATCTCGCCGGCCACCGAGTGGTCGCCGGGCCAGCCCTTGCCGATGTCGTGCAGCAGCGCCGCGACCAGCAGCAGGTCGGGCCTGCTGACCCGGCGGGTGAACTCGGACGCGCGCACGGCGGTCTCGATCAGGTGCCGGTCGACGGTCCACAGGTGCACGGCGTTGCGCTGCGGGCGGCAGCGCACCCGCTCCCAGTCGGGCAGCAGCTGGGTGATCAGCCCCTCCGCCTCCAGCGCCTCCCAGACCTCCACGGTCGGGCGGCCCGAGCCGAGCAGGGTGACGAGCTGCTCGCGTGCCTCGGCGGGCCAGGGCGCGGGCAGCGGGCGCACGGTGGCGGCCAGGCGCCGCACGGCGTGCAGGGAGAGCGGGAGGCCGGCCTGTGCGGCTGCGGCAGCGGCGCGCAGCGGCAGGACGGGATCGCGATCGGGGCGCGCGGCCCGGGCGAGCACCACCTCGCCGTCCTGCTCGACCACGCCCTCGGCCAGCGGGGAGCGCTCGGTGGCGGGCTTGCCGCCGCCCAGCATGGCGCGCAGCCGCGGCCGCACGGCCCGCGACCGCAGCACCCGCCCCACCTCGCGCCAGGTGACGTCGCTGGCGTACGACACGACCCGGGCCGCCTCGTAGACCTGCCGCAGCAGGGTGTCCGCGTCGAGCAGGCCGAGCTCGGCGGCCACCTGGTCCTGCTCCTGGAGGGCGAGCCGGTCGGTCGCGCGCCCGGTGGCCAGGTGCAGGGCGTCCCGGACGTCGAGGAGCCGGCGCCGGGCGTCGGCGAGGCCCTCGCGCGGGGCGTCGGCGAGCCAGGAGGCGGCGACGGCCCGCAGCGCGGTGGCGTCGCGCAGTCCGCCGCGGGCCTCCTTCAGGTCGGGCTCCAGCAGGTACTGCAGCTCGCCCTGGCGCCCGGCGCGCTCGGCGCACAGTTCCTGCAGTTCGGGCAGGCGCTTGGGCGCCTGGTTGCGCCAGTCGGCCAGGACGGCGGTGCGCAGGGAGGCGGTCAGGCCGAGGTCGCCCGCGATGTGCCGGGCGTCCAGCAGGCCGAGCTGGACCTTGAGGTCCTCGCCGGCGGTCCTGCGGGCCTCGGCGGGGGTGCGCACGGAGTGGTCGAGGTCGAGGCCGAGGTCCCAGACGGGGTACCAGAGCCGGTCGGCGAGGGCGGCGACCGCCTTGGGGTCGCTGCCGTCGTGCAGCAGGAGCAGGTCGAGGTCGCTGCGCGGGGACAGCTCACCGCGCCCGTATCCGCCGACGGCGACCAGGGAGGCGCCGCGGAGATGCTCGGCGCCCGCGGTGAACAGGCCCGCGAGCCACTCGTCGGTCAGTTCGGCCAGGGCCGCACGGCGCGGCGGCCCGGACCGCGCCTCCTCGGTGAGGAGGCGCAGCCGGGCCGCCGCGTAGCCGCTGGGTCCCGAGTCCTCTGCTTCGTTGCGCACGTCCGTACCCGTCACCCGGCGACTCCCGTTCTGTTGTGTTGCCTCAGAGCGCGTCGGGGCCGCGCTCGCCGGTCCGGACCCGTACGGCCGTCTCGACCGGGATGGACCAGACCTTGCCGTCTCCGATCTTGCCGGTGCGGGCCGCCTTGACCACGACGTCGATCAGCTGCTCGGCGTCGTCGTCCTCGACCAGGACCTCGATGCGGATCTTGGGGACGAGGTCGACGGTGTACTCGGCACCCCGGTAGACCTCGGTGTGGCCCCGCTGACGACCGTAACCGCTGGCCTCGGTGACCGTCAGGCCGTGTACGCCGAAGGCCTGCAGGGCCTCCTTGATCTCGTCGAGCCGGTGCGGCTTCACGACGGCGGTGATGAGCTTCATGCGTCCACCTTCTTGCTCTCCGCTCCGGCCACGGCGGCCGCGACGGCGGAAGTCTTGGCGGCACCGCCACCGGCGCCGCTGAAGTCGTATGCGGTCTCGGCGTGCTCGGCCTGGTCGATGCCGGCGACCTCGTCGTCCTCGGTGACCCGCATCCCGATCGTCTTGTCGAGGAGGAAGGCGAGGATGGCGGAGGCCACCAGGGAGTAGGCGAGGACACCGAAGACACCGGCGCACTGCTTCCAGAACTGGTCCAGGCCGCCGCCGTAGAACAGGCCCGCGACGTCGGACTGGCCCTTGCCGGTGGCGAAGAAGCCGATAAGCAGGGAGCCGAGGATGCCGCCGACCAGGTGGACGCCGACCACGTCGAGGGAGTCGTCGTAGCCGAACTTGTACTTCAGCCCGACGGCCATGGCGCACAGCACGCCGGCGATGGCGCCGACCGCGATGGCGCCGAGCGGGGAGATCGCGCCGCCGGCCGGGGTGATGGCGACCAGGCCCGCGACCGCGCCGGAGGCGGCTCCGAGGGTGGTGAAGGCGCCGTGGCGGATCTTCTCGTAGGCGAGCCAGCCGAGGACGGCGGCGGCGGTGGCGACCTGCGTGTTGACGAACATCAGCGCGCCCACGCCGTCGTCGTTGCCGAGCCAGGAGCCGGCGTTGAAGCCGAACCAGCCGAACCACAGCAGACCGGCGCCGAGCATGACCAGCGGCAGGCTGTGCGGGCGCATCGGGTCCTTCTTGAAACCGACGCGCTTGCCGATGACCAGGATCACGCCGAGCGCGGCGGCGCCGGCGTTGATGTGGACCGCCGTACCACCGGCGAAGTCGATCACCCCGAGCTCGAAGGCCCAGCCGCCGGCGCCCCAGACCCAGTGCGCGACCGGGAAGTAGACGACCGTGGCCCACAGGGCGACGAACAGCGCCCAGGCGCTGAACTTCACGCGGTCCGCGAGGGCGCCGCTGATCAGGGCGGGCGTGATGATCGCGAACATCAGCTGGAAGACCAGGAAGACGAACACCGGGATGGTGTAGCCGTCCCACAGCTCGGTCAGGCCGATGTTGCCGAGGCCGACCCAGTCCGAGTTCCAGCCGATGATGCTTCCGGAGTCGGTGCCGAACGCCATGGAGAAGCCGTACAGCACCCACAGGATGGTGACGATCCCGAGGCTGATGAAGCTCATCATCAGCATGTTCAGGGTGCTCTTGACGCGGACCATGCCTCCGTAGAAGAAGGCCAGGCCCGGAGTCATGAGCATCACCAAGGCGGAACAGATGAGCATGAACCCTGTGTTGGCGGCAGACAGCTCGGGCGCTTCTGCGGCAAGGGTGATGGCTGGTGCCATCGGCGTCTCCTCGTCATTGGTACGGCCCCGTGCGGGCGAAGCCTGGAGCGGAGTGAGGGGGTGGGCCGGTTATGCGCCACGAGATTGGCGCAGCGCGGTTTCGGTGGAAGCCCCTCGTTGTTTCGCGACCGTGACGAAGGCGGGTGCTGTGTTACGCGTCGATGAACTGCCGGATGGCGGGCGCGCCGATCGTTATCGTGGCGCAATCTTCGGCGCCCGCCGCCGTGCGGGCACACAGGCCGGCCGCGGCCGGCCTTCCGATGACCTGGCTGGGGGAGCCGAGTCGGGCAGTTCGGGAGGGCCGGCCGCGGCCGGGGTTCGGGGGTCGGGCGGTCAGACCGCCTCGGCGGCGGTTTCGGGCAGCTCGACGGCGAGCCGCTCGGTGAGGTCGACGACCTCGCCGAGGTCGCCGAAGTCGCGTACGGCGGTGTCCACGGTCTTGCGGATACGGGTGTTGACGCGCTCGGAGCGGACCTTCTTGGCGACCCGCATGGCCTCGGTGGCGAAGACCGTGCTCTGCTCCGGCTCGCGCTGCAGGAGGTGCACGGTGGCCATGCCGATCAGGTTCAGCGCATACGAACGCTGATGCTCGCCGTCCTCGGCGAACAGCTCCACGGCCCGCCGCATCAGCGGCTCGGCCAGCGAGGCGTAGGTGGGGCTGCGGCCTGCGACGTAGGCCAGGTCGCGGTAGGAGTGGGAGTTCTCTCCGTAGAGCTCGGCCTCGGAGAAGAAGCGGATCCAGTCGGGGTCCGGCTCGTCCCACTCGTCGGCCTCGGCGAAGGTGTCCTCGGCCATCCGCACCGCCCGCTTGCACTTGCCGGGCTGGCCCATGTTGGCGTAGGCGCGGGCCTCCATCGCATACAGCATCGACTGGGTGCGCGGGCTCGCGCAGTCCCGGCTGCCGTACTGCGCGAGGTGGATCAGCTCCAGCGCGTCGTCGGGCCGGCCGAGGTGGATCATCTGACGGCTCATGCTGGACAGCACGTACGAGCCGAGCGGCCGGTCGCCGGCCTCCTTGGCCGCGTGCAGCGCGAGGACGAAGTACTTCTGCGCGGTCGGCTGCAACCCGATGTCGTACGACATCCAGCCGGCCAGCTCGGCGAGTTCGGCGGCGACCTTGAACAGGCGCCGGGTGGTGGCCTCCGGCTGGGGTTCCTGGAGCAGGTCGGTCACCTCGTGCAGCTGGCCGACGACCGCCTTGCGGCGCAGCCCGCCGCCGCACTGGGCGTCCCACTGGCGGAACATCACCGTCGCGGACTCCAGGAGGTCCAGCTCCGGCTTGGAGAGCCGGCCGCGGGCGCGCCCGGAGGCGGCCGCCGGTTCGGACTCGGACCGCGGGCCGGGGGGCGCGGGCACGAGCCAGCGCTGCATGGGCTCGATGAGGGCCGGGCCCGCAGACAGGACCAGCGAGCTCCCGAGGAAGCCGCGCCGCGCCAGCATCAGGTCGCTGCGCGAGAACTCGCTGAGCAGGGCCACGGTCTGCGGGCCCGTCCAGGGCAGGTCGACGCCGGTCGCGGACGGCAACTGGCGCGCGGTGCGCAGCCCCAGGTCCTCGACGGAGACGACGACGCCGAAACGCTCCGAGAACAGCTCGGACAGGATCCTCGGGATCGGCTCGCGCGGGTTCTCGCCGTCGAGCCAGCGGCGCACCCGGGAGGTGTCCGTGGAGATGTGGTTGGCGCCGAGCTGGCGGGCCCTGCGGTTGACCTGGCGGGCGAGCTCGCCCTTGGACCAGCCGCTGCGCACGAACCAGGAGGTGAGCAGCTCGTTGGGGCGCTTGTCAGTGTGCGTCGCGTGTGCAGCGTTCGTTCCGCTTCCGCCGTTGCCGCTCACTGGAACGCCCCCATCCCTGAGACCACTTGTCGCCGAGTGCGCCAAGCCCTATCAGCATGCCGGTTCGTACGGCCGTCCGTCCGGCCCTTGTCACCCTTCGAACGGAAAGGCGAGTTGCCTCCGGCATACCCGCGCGTGCATGTGCCCCCAGGCCTCGTGCACACAAAGTAATCCTACGATCACCCGTCCAGCCACGGCTCACACGTAAACGCCACCATTCGCCACCCCTTCGAATGAACTCACGTACGGCAACGCGCGATTGACTTGACACAGCACCACCAGGAGCGGGTGCAGCGATGCACTCAGGGGCGCGCGCCGTCGGGCACACCACCCCGGGCACTTCCCGGCGCGGAGTACGCCGACCGCCACCGGGAAGGCGGAAACAGAGAGTCACGTTTCGCGTCCGCTGCGTAACCACCGGTCCGCCGGACCCGTTGGAGGGGGTATGGGCTTCACGATCGGCATCAGCCGGGGCATGCGCGACATCCGGTCCGGCACGCGCCGCCGCAGCCGCACGTCGGACGGCACGGCCGTGGCCGAGTACACCGGCCTGTGGGGCTGGGACGTCGTGCCGGGCGCCCGGGCGGCGGCGGGCGCGTGCTCCTGCGGCCGTGGCGCCTGCCCGGCTCCGGGCGCGCATCCGCTGGACTTCGCGCCGGTGATCGCCGCCCGGGCGACGCTCGACGAGGTGACGGAGACCTGGGGCGAGTTCCCCGGCGCCGCGGTGATGCTGCCGGTCGGCCGGGCCTTCGACGTCATCGAGGTCGCCGAGCCGGCCGGCCGCCGCGCCCTGGCCCGGCTGGAGCGCATGGGCCTGCCCGTCGGCCCGGTCACGGCCACCCCGGACGGCCGCGCCCAGTTCCTCGTCGCCCCCGGCGCCGCCGCCGACCTGCCCGGGCTGCTCTACCGCATGGGCTGGGACGACCCGGACGCATTGGACCTGCGCGGCCTCGGCCCGGGCACGCACATCACGGCGCCGCCCTCGGACCGCGGCGGCCTCGGCCCGGTCCGCTGGCTGCGCTCCCCCTCCCTGGACTCCGCCTCCAGGCCTCCGGAGGCCCGCCTGGTGCTGGGCACGCTGGCGTACGTGGCGCACCGCTCACGGGCGTAGCGGCGCCCGGCGCACAGAGCGAAGCGCCCGTCCCCGACTGCACCTCGGGGGCGGGCGCTTCTCGCGCAGGTACGGTTCTTCGCAGGTCGTGACGTGGCGAGTGCCGAAGGTCACTCCCCGATAAGGGCGTCAACGAACGCCTCCGGCTCGAACGGCGCCAGGTCGTCCGCGCCCTCGCCGAGCCCGATGAGCTTGACCGGGACGCCCAGCTCCCGCTGGACCGCGACCACGATGCCGCCCTTGGCCGTGCCGTCCAGCTTGGTGAGCACGATGCCGGTGATGTCCACGACCTCGGAGAAGACGCGGGCCTGGACGAGGCCGTTTTGGCCGGTGGTGGCGTCGAGGACGAGCAGCACCTCGTCGACCGGGGCGTGCTTCTCCACGACCCGCTTGACCTTGCCGAGCTCGTCCATGAGGCCGGTCTTGGTGTGCAGACGGCCGGCGGTGTCGATGAGCACGACGTTCGCGCCCATCTCCTTGCCCTCCTTGACCGCGTCGAAGGCGACGGAGGCCGGGTCGCCGCCCTCGGGTCCGCGCACGGTGTGGGCGCCGACCCGCTCGCCCCAGGTCTGGAGCTGGTCCGCGGCGGCGGCGCGGAAGGTGTCCGCGGCGCCGAGCACCACGCTCTGGCCGTCGGCGACCAGGACGCGGGCGAGCTTGCCGGTGGTGGTGGTCTTGCCGGTGCCGTTGACGCCGACGACCATCACGATGCCGGGCTTGCGGTCCTCCGGCTCGGTCTTGACCGCGCGGTCCATGTCGCGGCCGACCAGGGTGACGAGCTCCTCGCGGAGCAGGGTGCGCAGCTCCTCGGGGGTGCGGGTGCCGAGCACCCGCACGCGCTCGCGCAGCCGCTCGACCAGTTCCTGGGTGGGCTGCACGCCGACGTCGGCGGTGAGCAGCGTGTCCTCGATCTCCTCCCAGGTGTCCTCGTCGAGGTGCTCGCGGGACAGCAGGGTCAGCAGACCCTTGCCGAGGGCGTTCTGCGAGCGGGAGAGCCGGGTCCGCAGCCGGACCAGGCGGCCCGCGGTGGGCTCCGGGATCTCGATCCCGGGAGCCTCGGCGGGCGGCTCCTCGACGACGACCGGAGCCGAGCCGTCCGGGAGATCCACCTCCTCTATCGTGCGCCGCGGTTCCTCCCGCGGCGTCTCGGCCTCGTCGCCGACGTGCGGCTCGGCCGGTGGGGCGGTGATGTCGGGCGCCGCGGGCGGGGGCGGCGGCAGCTGCTTCTTGCGCCGGCTGCCGACGACGAGCCCGCCGAGCGCGCCGAGCACGACCACGGCGATGACTACAGCAAGGATGACGATGTCCATAACGCGTCCAGTATCAGTCATGGGCCCCCGGGTCACCCCGTGCGCACCGCCCCGAAAGGCCGGTGCCGCCGGATCTCCACACCTCTGGATATCTGACGCACCGTCAGCTGACGTCCCCGGACACCGCCCGGTGAAGGGAGACACCGCCCTGCCCGACACGGTCGCACGCTTCGACCTCGTCGCGCCCGGGGCCGGCCCGGCCGAGCTCGGCATCCGCCACCGCGCCGCCCTGGAGATGGCCGCCTACGCCGACGGCCGGGTGAGGTGTCCTCGTCCGGTGGGACGACGGACCGCCGCCCCGGCTCGGGCAGTGGCCGAACCGGGGCGGCGGCGGGTTACGGGGAGAGGGGCAGCGGGGACTTGGCCCTTCTCCCCGAGTGTGCGGGACGGGCTCAGCCCATCTCCTCCAGGGACTTGCCCTTCGTCTCGGTGACGAACTTCAGGACGAACGGGATGGAGAGCGCGGCGAACGCCGTGTAGATCACGTACGTCACGGACAGGTTCCAGTCGGCCAGTGACGGGAAGCTCGCGGTGATGGCCCAGTTGGCGATCCACTGCGCGGCGGCGGCCACGCCCAGGGCGGCGGCGCGGATCCGGTTGGGGAACATCTCGCCGAGCATGACCCAGACGACCACGCCCCAGGACAGGGCGAAGAAGAGGACGAAGATGTGCGCGGCGATCAGGGCGATCCAGCCCTGCGCGGCGGGCAGCTTGCCGTCGACCAGGTGGTACGAGAACGCCCAGGCCTCCAGCGCGAGGCCGACGACCATGCCGATCGAGCCGATGATCGCCAGCGGCTTGCGGCCGACCCGGTCGACGAAGATCATCGCGATGACGGTGCCGACGATGTTGATGATCGACGTGGTGAAGGAGTAGAAGAACGAGTCCGTCGGGTCGACGCCGACCGACTGCCACAGCGTCGAGGAGTAGTAGAACGCGACGTTGATGCCGACGAACTGCTGGAAGACCGACAGGCCGATGCCGATCCAGACGATCGGCTTGAAGAAGAAGCTGCCGCCGAGCAGGTCCTTGAAGCTCGACCTGTGCTCGCTCTTCATGGCGCCCTCGATCTCGGCGACACGGGCGTCCAGGTCGACGTCCTTGCCCTCGACCTCGGCGAGGATCTCCCGGGCGCGCTCGTGCTTGCCCACGGAGATGAGGAAGCGCGGGGACTCGGGGATCGCGAAGGAGAGCAGGCCGTACAGGACGGCCGGGACGACCATGACGCCGAGCATGACCTGCCAGGCCTCCAGGCCCATCAGCTTGCCGCGCTGGTCGCCGTCGGCGGCGTGGAGCAGACCCCAGTTGACCAGCTGCGACACGGCGATGCCGATGACGATCGCGGCCTGCTGGAAGGAGCCGAGCCGGCCGCGGTAGGCGGGCGGGGCGACCTCGGCGATGTAGGCCGGGCCGATCACGGAGGCCATGCCGATGGCGAAGCCGCCGACGACCCGCCAGAAGGCGAGGTCCCACAGCGCGAAGGGGAGCGCGGAGCCGACGGCGCTGATGGTGAACAGGACCGCGGCGATCTGCATGCAGCGGATGCGGCCGATGCGGTCGGCTATGCGGCTGGCGGTCGCGGCGCCGATGGCGCAGCCGATCAGGGCGATGGCGATGACCTGGGCCAGGGCCGCGGAACCGACGTCGTAGCGGTCCCGGATGGCCTCGACGGCGCCGTTGATCACGGAGCTGTCGTAGCCGAAGAGGAAACCGCCCATCGCGGCCGCGGCCGCGATGAAGATGACGTGCCCGAGATGATCGGGGTGAGCCGAACCGGCTCCTGACTTGAGTGCCTGCGCTGTGCTGGTCACGTGTACTCCTCGGGCCACCGGCAACGCTGCCGGAGGGGGTCAGCCCTTCGAGGTCCACCTGAAGGTACCTGAAGGTAAAAGGAACGTTGCCGAGACTATGCCTTCAAGTTTCGAAGTCAATAGCTCAGCTCTGTGATTTGAAGGCAGGGATGTGACGGGAATGTGTTCAAGACTTGAAGTCATTGAGCGTCGCAGGTGAGACCGGTGTAGAGCACACCCATCTAGCGGAGGCGCTGCGAGATGACCTTCGACACACCGTCGCCCTGCATGGAGACGCCGTACAGCGCGTCGGCGACCTCCATCGTGCGCTTCTGGTGGGTGATCACGATCAGCTGCGAGGCCTCCTGCAGCTCCTGCATGATCCGGATGAGCCGCTGGAGGTTGGTGTCGTCGAGGGCGGCCTCGACCTCGTCCATGACGTAGAACGGGCTGGGCCGCGCCTTGAAGATCGACACGAGCAGCGCGACGGCCGTCAGCGACCGCTCCCCACCGGAGAGCAGCGACAGCCGCTTGACCTTCTTGCCCGGCGGGCGGGCCTCGACGTCGACGCCCGTGGTGAGCATGTTGTCGGGGTCGGTCAGCACCAGTCGCCCCTCCCCACCGGGGAAGAGCCGGCTGAAGACGCCCTCGAACTCCCGGGCGGTGTCCCGGTAGGCCTCGGTGAAGACCTGCTCGACGCGCTCGTCGACCTCCTTGACGACCTGCAGCAGGTCGGCACGGGTCTTCTTCAGGTCCTCCAGCTGCTCGCTGAGGAACTGGTGGCGTTCCTCCAGCGCCGCGAACTCCTCCAGCGCGAGCGGGTTCACCTTGCCCAGCTGCTGGTAGGCGCGCTCGGCGGCCTTGAGGCGCTTCTCCTGCTCGGAGCGGACGTACGGCCTGGGACGGTTGCGCGGGTGCTCGGGGTCCTCCGGCAGCTCCTCCCCCTCGGCGGGGGGCGAGGGCGGCACGAGCTGGTGCGGACCGTACTCCGCGACGAGCCCGGCCGGTTCGACACCCAGCTCCTCCAGTGCCCTGGTCTCCAGCTGCTCGATCCGCAGCCGCTTCTCGGCTCCGAGTACCTCGCCGCGGTGGACCGAATCCGTCAACTTGTCGAGCTCGGCCTTCAGGTCGCGTCCCTCGGTGCGGGCACGGGCGAGCTCCTGTTCACGGCGGGCCTTGGCGGTCTCGGCGGCGGTGCGCTCCGCCTCGGCGCGGCCGAGCGAGACCTCGACGTGCGCGAGCAGCTGCCGGGCACCCGAGCCGACGGCCTGCGCGACGGCCGCCTCGTGCCGCAGCCGGGCCCGCCGCTGCTCCGCACGCGCGCGTGCCTCGCGTTCCGCCCGCGCGGCCCGGTCCAGGGAGTCGGCCCGGCCGGCCAGTCCCTTGACCCGCTCCTCGTGCGTGCGCACCTGCAGACGGGCCTCCATCTCGGTCTGGCGCGCGTTGGCCCCGTCGGCGGCGAGCCGGTCCCGCACGGCGGTGTCGGGCTCCTCCTCGAAGGGCATCTCCTCGGCGACGGCCAGCCGCTCGGCGAGTTCCTCAACCTCCTGCAGCGCCCGGTCGAGGGCCTCCTGGGCCCGGGCCGCGGCGGCGGTGGACCGCTCGGCCTCCCCCGCCGCACCCCGCGCCTGCCCGGCGAGCCGGCCGAGCTGCTGGGCGACGGCCGACTTCTCCCGGTCGGCGGCCCGGCGCCGCTCCCCCAGCTCCTCGACCAGCGCGGCGCACTCCGTGCGGCGCTGCGCGGCCGCGCGCTGGGCCTCGGTCAGCTCCTCGCAGCGGACGGCCAGCTCTTCGAGTTCGGCCGCGGCCTCGTCGACCGAGGCCTGCACTTCGAGGAGGCTGGGGGCGCCGGCGGAGCCGCCGTGGGCGAAGTGGGCACCGAGAAGGTCGCCCTCGGCGGTCACGGCGGTGAGGTGGGGATGGGCGTAGACGAGGTCCTCGGCGTCCTCGAGGGTGCCGACGACGACGATGCCGTGGAGGAGCCGCCTGACGGCGGGCATGAGGTCGGCAGGGCCGCGGACCAGGTCGGCGGCGTAGGTGTGGCGGGCGTCTGCGGCACCGTCGTGGCCGGTCGCGCCCACGCGGCGGCAGCCGCACGTCTGATGCGGCCCCGCGCCCCTGAGAGCGTCTTCTCCCGCCAGGAGCAGCGTGGCCCTGCCACCGTCCTGTTTGCGCAGGAGTCGGATCGCGTCGGCCGCGGATGCCGGGGACGTGACCGCGACGGCGTCCGCGGCCGCCCCGAACGCCGCGGCCAGGGCGACCTCGTGGCCCTGAGCCACCGTCAGAAGTTCCGCCGCGGGGCCGAGCAGGCCCGACAGGCGGTCCTTGGCCGCCAGCAGTATGCCGGTGCCGTCCTTGCGGCGCAGGCCGAGGGCCAGGGCCTCGTGGCGGGCCTGGGTCGCGGCGCGCCGGCGTTCCGCCGCCGTCGCGGCCTCGCGGGCGGCCGTGAGGGCGGCCTCGGCCTCGGCGAGCTGCTGTTTCGCGGCCTCGTGCCGCTCGGCGAGCTCGATGTCGCCGGCGTCGAGGCCGTCGACCTCGGCCTGGAGGGCCTCGTACTCCTCCTGCGCGGTGACGGCACGTTCCTGCGCCTCGTCGCGGGCCGCGGCCAGGCGCTCGATCTCGGCCTGGGCCGAGGCCGCGCGGGAGCGGGCCGCGTTGACCTGGCCGCTGAGCCGGGCCAGGCCCTCGCGCCGGTCGGCGATGGCCCGGGCGACGTCCTTCAGGCGCCGCTCCTCCTGGGCCAGTTCGCGCTCCAGCTCGGCACGGTGGGCGACCGTGTCCTCCAGGGCGCGCTCGGCGGCCTCCAGGGCCGCCTCCAGTTCGGCCTCCTGCTCGCGGACACGGGCGGCCTCGCGCTCCATGTCCTCGGGGTCGCGGCCGCGCCGCTCCTCGGGGGGCGCGGAGGTGGCGCTCTTGACGCGGGCGTCGGCGAGCGAGATCGTGCCGCGCACCCGTTCGGCGAGCTGGGAGAGCTCGTACCAGGTCTGCTGGGCGCGCTGGAGACGCGGAGCGAGCCGGCGCACCTCGTCCTCCAGCTGGGCCTCGCGCTGCAGCGCCCTGCGCAGCTCCTGCTCGGCGGCCTCCTTGCGCTCCTTCAGCGCGGCCTCGTCGGCGACCTCGGCCTGCAGCGCCTCCCGCAGCCGCACGAGGTCGTCGGCGAGCAGACGCAGCCGGGCGTCGCGCAGATCCGCCTGGATGACGGCGGCCCTCCTGGCCACCGCTGCCTGCCGTCCCAGCGGCTTGAGCTGGCGGCGCAGCTCGTCGGTCAGGTCCTGCACGCGCGCGAGGTTGGCCTGCATCGCGTCCAGCTTCCGCAGCGCCTTCTCCTTGCGCTTGCGGTGCTTGAGGACTCCGGCGGCCTCCTCGATGAAGGCGCGGCGGCCCATGGGATCGGCGTGCAGCACGGAGTCGAGCTGGCCCTGCCCGACGATGACGTGCATCTCGCGGCCGATGCCGGAGTCGGAGAGCAGTTCCTGGATGTCGAGCAGCCGGCAGGTGTCGCCGTTGATCTGGTATTCGCTGCCGCCGTTGCGGAACATGATCCGCGTGATGGTGACCTCGGCGTACTCGATGGGCAGGGCCCCGTCGGAGTTGTCGATGGTCAGGGACACCTCGGCGCGGCCCAGGGGCGGGCGGCCGGTGGTGCCGGCGAAGATGACGTCCTCCATCTTGCCGCCGCGCAGCGACTTGGCGCCCTGCTCGCCCATGACCCAGCTGAGCGCGTCGACGACGTTGGACTTGCCCGAGCCGTTCGGTCCGACGACGCACGTGATCCCCGGCTCGAACCGGAGGGTGGTCGCCGAGGCGAACGACTTGAACCCGCGGAGGGTCAGGGCCTTGAGGTGCACGCCGCCGGACTTTACCGCCCGGGTCCGTCTCACTCCATGAACCCACGGTTTCGCCGCTGAACGCGCAGGGCACACCAGACGTTAAAGACGGTGAAAGGATGCGTGGGGGAAAGAAAGAAGGGACGCCGGAGGCGTCCCTTGCACTTCTGACAACTCAGCGGTTGTTACGGGCTTCCCGACCACTGCTGTGCCGATGTGGAGCGGTGCAGTGATCAGGTGAGCGCAGGCTCCGCCTGGTGTGCGTCAACGCTCTCCATGATCCTGTCGTGAGAAGCGGCAGCCGTCAGCGCTTCGTTCTCCGCCTGGATCCGAACGAGCTCGGATTCCAGGTCCTGGACGCGCTGCTGGAGCCGTCGCATCTCGGCGAGGAGTCGCGGGTCGGAGCCGCCGACGTAACCGAGAAGCGCCTTTGCCATGATGGATGGTCCTCCACAATGAGTGACCGACCGATGCGGTTGGGTCGTGAGGGATTCGCACCCGCGGCTTGGCAGGGCCTTCAGTTGTGCTGCCGTTCAGCCATGCCAAACAGCTAAGGTGCGCGGGGTGCTTTCAGCGTCTCACCAAAAAGTTTGACGGTCAACACGATCACGCCCCGTATTGGCGGGCAACCCTGGCGCACACGGCCTTCAACGGCGGCGTGGCGGCTTCAGCGGGCCCTCGGGGCGTGGCGATCATCCTTGCGTGCGGAGTCCGCCAAGGCAAGCGGTTCTCGGCAATCACCAGCGAGTTTCCGTCCGGGGCGGCGGCCCGGGCCCTCCGTGGGGGCGGGTGGGCGGCCGCCTGTCGGCACCGGATCAGCGGATGGCGAAGCCCTCGTAGCCGCCCCGGGGTGTGTCCCAGATCTCGGTGACACCGTCCACGCGTCCGGGCGTGTCGTCGCCGCGGAGCCACTCCAGGAGGCCTTGACAACCCTCGCGCGCACCCTCGGCGACCACCTGGACCCGGCCGTCGCCCAAATTGAGAGCAAAACCACTCAGGCCGCCGATCTCCAGGGCCTTGGCCCTCGTGAACCAGCGGAAACCCACACCTTGGACGCGTCCTCGCACCCAGGCGACCAGTCGCACATCCTCGCTCATGACTGCAACCTAACCGCCCAATCTCTCTCCGGGCACTTCCTCCACTTGCGTCATGCGGTACCGTCCCCCCTCAACGAAGCTCATATGAAACTCACACGATCGAGTGAGTTTGGTGTTGATCTCGAGGACGAGTCGACCGCCAGGACGAGGAAGGCCAGGACATGGGACGCCACCGACGCTCCGCCGACGGCCGCGCCGCCACGGGCCGCGCCGACGGCTTCGCGGAGGGCCACGACCCGCTGTACTCCGCCGCGGACGACGCCCCGACGATGGGCATCGCGCCCTATCTGAACCCGGAGGCATACGCCGACACCTACGCCAAGAGCGAGGCGTACCTGTACGGAGCGGAGGCCTCCGCGGCCGGTGACCGCTTCACGGAGACGGCCGTCTTCGCGAGCGACGGTTTCGCTTCCGACGGTTTCGCTTCCCACGGCTTCGCCTCCGACGGTTTCACCCCCGACGGCGGCGCCCGCCGCGCGGGCACGCACCGCCGCCGCAAGAAGACCGCCCGCCCGATGCGCACGGGCCTGCTCGGCGTGTCCGCCGCGGTCGCGCTCGGCACGGTCGCGGTCGCCACCGGCGCGGTGCCCGGCCTGGAGAACTACCGGATCGGCGGCGGCAGCGGCGCGGACAACGTCCAGGCCGGCGACACCCCCACGAGCTACCCGACCGAGCAGGGCGGCACCTCCGGCAGCGCCGAGAGCCGCGACGACTCGCCCACCAGCCGGGACGCCCAGCGCACCGTGTCGCCCTCGCCCTCCGCCTCGAAGTCGTCGGCCGCCCCGACGAAGACGCCGGAGAAGGCCGAGAAGACCGCGGAGAAGACGCCGGAGAAGAAGAAGCCGGCGGCCACTCCCAGCGAGAAGCCCGACGACACGCCGTCCCGCACGGCCACCAAGGCACCGCAGAGGCCCGGCGCCTCCGCCGCCCTCGCCGGGGAGACCGCGGCCGCCGCGCAGGTGCTCGCGCTCGTGAACGAGGAGCGGGCCAAGGTGGGCTGCAGCCCGGTCGCCGCCAACAGCGCGCTGTCCGACCTGGCCCAGAGCTACAGCGAGGACATGGCCGCGCGGGGCTTCTTCGACCACACGGACCCGGACGGCCGGACGCCGTGGGACCGGGCCGAGAAGGCCGGCATAGCGAACCTCGGCGGCGAGAACATAGCCCGCGGCCAGGCCGACGCCGCGGCCGTGATGGACGCCTGGATGAACAGCCCCGGCCACCGCGCCAACATCCTGAACTGCGACTTCAAGACGCTGGGCGTCGGTGTCGAGCTCGGCTCCGGCGGCCCCTGGTGGACGCAGAACTTCGGCTACTGACGCCCGTCGCGGGAGTCAGGCGGCGGCCAGGCCCTTGAGGAAGACGCGGGCCGTCTCCGTCACGCGGCGGCCCAGCTGCTCGGCGGTGGCGATGTCGGCCTTGTGCACGGCCTCCGGGCCCTCGTCGGCGTTGGTCTGGGCGGCCGCGCCCGCGAAGACGCCGAGCCGGTTCAGGTCGTGCTCGGAGGCGGTGCTGCTGTTCCAGCCCGGGAGCAGCCCGAGGTTGACCCAGTGCATGCCGAGCTGGGCGGCGAGGATCTGGAAGTACTGCAGGGTGTGCAGCTTGTCGCCGCTCTTGGAGGCGGAGTTGGTGAAGCCCGCGGCCAGCTTGTCCTTCCAGGCCTGGGTGGCCCAGCGCTTCGAGGTGGCCTCCGCGAAGACGTGGAAGGCGCCGGACGCGGTGCCCATGTAGGTCGGCGACCCGAACACGATGGCGTCCGAGCGGTCGAGGATCGCCCACTGCTCTTCGGTGATCTCGTCGACGCTGATCAGATGCACCTCGGCACCGGCTTCGACGGCACCGGCACGGACGGCCTCGGCGATGACGGCGGTGTGGCCGTAGCCGGAGTGGTAGGCGAGGGAGACGACAGGGGTGGTCACGTGAGTACTCCTGAAAGAGGCAGGTCGCTGACGATGACCAAAGGAAAGCACTAACTTATAGTTAGTGCAACCTGTTGGTTAGCGCTGTGCTGGCGTAGGCTGTGCGCATGACCACCATCCAGGAGCCCGCGGAGGGGCTGGACGACCTCCCCTACAACGTGTTCGCCAAGGCCTGTCCCTCGCGCGGCACGCTCGAACACGTCACGGGCCGCTGGGGCGGACTGACCCTGGGGGCCCTGCACGAGGGCCCGCTGCGCTTCAACGAACTGCGCCGCCGCGTCGACGGCGTGAGCGAGAAGATGCTGTCCCAGACGCTGCACGCCCTGGAGCGCGACGGCCTGGTGCACCGCGAGGCGCAGCCCACCAATCCGCCCCGGGTGGACTACGAGCTGACGCCCCTCGGACGCGGGGTCGCCGAGCGGCTGCTGAGCCTCATCCACTTCGTGGAGGGGCGGATGGACGAGGTGCTCGCGGCGCGCGAGCGTTACGACGCCGCGCGCGGCGCCCGCTGACACTTCGGGCAGAAGTAGCTCGACCGGTTCATCCAGGCCCGCCGGCGCATCGGTGTGCCGCAGCGCCGGCAGGGCAGGCCCTCACGGCCGTACGCGTCCAGGGACCGGTCGAAGTATCCCGACTCGCCGTTGACGTTGACGTAGAGGCTGTCGAAGCTGGTGCCGCCCACGGCGAGGGCCGCGTTCATCACGTCCCGCACGTGGCCGAGCAGCAGCAGGGTGCGCGGGCGGGTGAAGGTCCAGGTCGGGCGCTCGTAGTGGATGCGGGAGCGCCACAGGGCCTCGTCCGCGTAGATGTTGCCGACGCCGCTGATGAGGGACTGGTCGAGCAGGGCCCGTTTGATCGTGGAGCGCTTGCGGCGCAGCGCCTGGTGGAAGGCCTCGTCGTCGAAGAGCGGGTCGAGCGGGTCGCGCGCGATGTGCGCGATGACGTCGGGCAGGCCCTGCGGGGTGTTCTCGTGCAGCGACAGGCCACCGAAGGTGCGCTGGTCGACGAAGCGGAGTTCGGTGTCCAGGGCGTCGGTGAAGCGGACGCGGATGCGCAGGTGCTTCTCGTCGGGCGCGGTGTGCGGCTGGACCAGCAGCTGCCCGCTCATGCCGAGGTGGGCCAGGATCGACTGGTCCGTGTCCTCCAGGGGCAGCCAGAGGTACTTGCCGCGGCGGCTCGGGACGCCGATGCGGTGGCCCTTGAGGCGGTGCGCGAAGTCGTCGGCGCCCGCGAGGTGGCGGCGCACCGCGCGCGGGTGCAGCACCTCGGCCTCGGCGACCGTCCGGTGGGCGACCCACCGCTCCAGGCCGCGCCGTACGACCTCGACCTCGGGCAACTCGGGCATGGGGACCCCCCGTCACGTACCTGCGGACGACCCGAGCGCCCGCCCCGGGCAGGGGCGGGCGCTCGGGTGCGCTGTGCTGTGGCCGGACGCCCGGTGCGGGCGCGGCCGGCTTCCTCAGCCGTCGACGGTGCTGCCGTCGACGGCCGTGTGAGCGGCCTGCACGGCTGCCGTCTGCGCCGCCTCGGCGGCCTTGGCCGCCTCGGCGCGCTCGTCCGCGGCGGCCCGGATGGACCGCCAGGCGGACTCGGCGGCCTGCTGCTCCGCCTCCTTCTTGCTGCGGCCGGTGCCGGTGCCGTACGAGACGCCTCCGACGCGGGCGGCAGCAGTGAAGGTCTTCTCGTGGTCGGGGCCGGTCTCCGTGACCAGGTACTCGGGGACGCCGAGCCCCTCGGTCGCGGTGAGCTCCTGGAGACTGGTCTTCCAGTCCAGGCCGGCTCCGAGGTTGGAGGACTTCTCGATCAGGGGGTCGAACAGGCGGTGCACCAGCTCCGCCGCCGAGTCCAGCCCCTGGTCGAGGTAGACCGCGCCGATCACCGCTTCCAGGGTGTCGGCGAGGATGGACGCCTTGTCCCGCCCGCCCGTGCCCTCTTCACCGCGGCCGAGCCGGATGAAGGAGCCCAGGTCGAGCCCGCGGCCCACCTCGGCGAGCGCACGCGAGTTCACCACCGCGGCCCGCAGCTTGGCCAACTGGCCTTCTGGCAGGTCGGGGTGGGTGCGGTACAGCGTGTCCGTGACCACGAGGCCGAGGACGGAGTCCCCGAGGAACTCCAGGCGCTCGTTGGTCGGCAGACCGCCGTTCTCGTATGCGTACGACCGGTGGGTCAGTGCGCGCACCAGAAGGGCGGACTCGACCTTGTAGCCGAGCCGCCCTTCCAGAAGCGTGTGGGACGAGGCCTGGTTGTCCGCCGGGCTCCCGCTCACGCGGGAGGACTTGTTCTTAGGCGTGGACACAGTGCCTCTCACCAGCCGCTCAGACCTCGAGGACCTGGCGCTTGTTGTAGGTGCCGCACGACGGGCACGCGATGTGCTGCAGCTTGGGCTCGTGGCAGCGCTCACACGCAACCAGGGTGGGGACCGCAGCCTTCCACTGCGACCGGCGGTGGCGCGTGTTGCTGCGCGACATCTTCCGCTTCGGAACAGCCACGGCTACTTCTCCTGCTTCTCGTCGGCGCGTGCTGACTGAGGCGCGCCGCCGCTCATCTCGTCCTTCTCGCCGTCCGACATGGTGCCGGCGAGTCCCTGCAATGCCGCCCAACGAATGTCGACGGCCTCATGGTGGTGGTCCGGGTCGTCCGCCAGCCGCGCGCCGCACTCGGCACACAGACCAGGGCAGTCTTCCCGGCACACCGGCTGCATCGGCAGTGCGAGCACCACCGCATCACGCAGCACGGGCTCGAGGTCGAACAGGCCGTCCTCGAGAAAGAGCCTGTCCTCGTCGTCCTCGGCGTCGTCGCCCGGTTCCGCGATCACGCGGCCCCGGTCGTCGGCGTCAGGGTACGAGAACATCTCCTGGAAGTCCGCTTCGAGCTCCTGCTCCAGCGGCTCCAGACACCTTACGCACTCCCCCTCGGCCGTGGCACGGGCGGTGCCTGTGACGAGCACCCCTTCCATGACCGACTCCAGACGGAGTTCGAGCTCCACCGGGGCGCCTTCCGGCACTCCGATGACTCCCTTGATACCGAGGTCCTGGGGAGCGTCGACCCTGCGGGTCAGGCGCTGCAGCGCACCAGGACGCCGTCCCAGCTCGTGCGTGTCGAACACGAGGGGGTTGCGGTGGTCGAGGCGGGCGTTCAGAGCCATTCCTGCTTTCGATCTTCGAGCTCAGAGGGACGCTGACCGGCGGTGTTCCCGGGCAGCAGTGATCGCGGACGTATGCGCGACCGAAGAGCCAGGATACTGGACCTTTCGCTGTCGGCCCAATCCGGTGCTCAGCCCTGGCCGCGGCCCTGCTCGTAGGCCCGCAACTGCTCGGCGCTGATCATGCTGGTGTCGAAGAGGCTGGTCTCGTCCAGGGCGTATCCCTGCTGCCCCTGCTGGCTCTGGTGTCCCTGCTGCGGCTGCGGCGAGCCCTGGTTCGGGTCGTAGGCGGCCTGCTGCGGGTCGTAGCCCTGGTAGGCGTAGGGATCGGCCTGCGGGTAGCCGTAGGCGTCCTGCTGGGGCGCGTAGCCCTGCTGGGGGTAGCCGCCGTAGGGGTCGGGCTGCTGCTGGTAGCCGTACGCCGGCTGGGGCTGTGCGTAGTCCTGCTGCTGGGCGGGGCGCTCGGCGGCCGCGGGCGGCTGCTCGGTGAGGGCGGCCAGGTCGGCGAGGTAGTCCGCGTCGCTGGAGTGCTGCACGGTGCTGGTGTCGTCGGCGAGAGCGCCGAGATCGTCGGTGGCGATCCGGCCGTGCAACTTCTGCCGGCCGCGTCCGACGGCCTCCAGGGTCTTGGCGAGGACCGCCTCGAAGGCGCCGAGCTTGGCGTCGACGTACTCGTCGGCGGTACGGCGCTGGGTCTCGGGGTCGTGGCTGCGCTCGGGGGCGTCCTCGTCCTGGTAGCCCTGTTCGTCGGTGCCGGGGCCGGTGCCGAGGAGCTTCTCGCGGCCGCGGCCGACGGAGCCGAGGGTCTTGGTGAGGACGACCTCGAAGTTGGCGAGCTTGGAGTCGACGTACTCGTCGGCCTCGGCCCGGACCTCCTCGGCCTCCTTGCGCGCCTCGGCGAGGATCCGGTCGGCCTCGGCCTGGGAGCGGCGGGCCACCTCGGTGTCGGAGATCAGCGAACCGCGCTCGGCGTGCGCGCTCTCGATGATCCGCTGGGCCTCCTGGCGGGCCTGCTCGACCATCTGCTCGCGGCCGCCGATCAGCTCCTGGGCCTGGGCGAGGGAGTCGGGCAGCGCCGCGCGCACCTCTTCCAGCATCGCGAGCAGCTCGGCGCGGTTGACCACGCACGAGGCCGACATGGGCATGGACCGGGCGCCGGAGATCGCGGTGACGATCTCGTCGAGCTTCTTCTGCACGTCCACCGTGTGCTCGCCACTCTCTACAGATGCGTTGGAGACGGACGGGACGACTGTACGGCCACGGGGTACCCGGCGGACACCGGGTGACGGGTGGTCAGGTCCGGCGGGTTCGTCCGGGGCGGGCTCAGTCCTTGCGCAGCCGCTCGTCGAGCGCCTGGAGCACCTCGGCGGGCACCAGGTGGGAGACGTCGCCGCCCCAGGTCGCGACCTCCTTGACCAGGGAGGACGACAGGAAGCTGTAGGTGGGGTTGGTGGGGATGAAGAGGGTCTCCACGCCCGAGAGGCCGTTGTTCATCTGGGCCATCTGCAGCTCGTAGTCGAAGTCGCTGACCGCGCGCAGGCCCTTGACGATGGCGGGGATGTCGCGCTGCTTGCAGAAGTCGACGAGCAGGCCGTGGAAGGCCTCCACACGGACGTTGCCGTACTCGGCGGTGACCCGGCGGATCAGGTCGATCCGCTCCTCGATCTCGAACAGGCCCTTCTTGGCCTGGTTGATCATCACCGCGACGTAGACCTCGTCGTACAGCCTGGAGGCGCGGGAGATGATGTCGAGGTGTCCGTTGGTGATCGGGTCGAACGACCCGGGACAGACGGCACGGCGCACTTGTGATCCCTCGCTCTCCGGTCCGGTCATCGTGCGTCTTCGCACGTAGAGGCGGCGCGACCGTACCAAAACGTTCCCTCGCCGTAGCGACGGGCCCGGAGGGGTTCGAAACCCTCGGGCCACCGGAATTCACCGCCTCTGGTGCTGCGCTCCACGGTGACGAGGGCTTCGGCGGCGAGCCAGCCCTCCGAGCCGAGTGTGAGGAGGATCTCCCGAAGATCGTCGTCCGTGACGGCGTACGGAGGGTCGAGGAAGACCAGGTCGTACGGGTCGCCGGGGGGTGCGGTACGGATGATCTGCTCCGCTTTGCCCGCTCTGACCTCGGCGCCGGGCAGGCCGAGGTTCTTCACGTTCTCGCGGACGACGCGGGCGGCTCTGGCGTCGGCCTCGACCAGGAGCGTGTGGCCCGCGCCCCGGGACAGGGCCTCCAGGCCGACCGCGCCGGAGCCCGCGTAGAGGTCGAGGACGCGTTCGCCGTCCAGCGGGCCGCCGAGGAGGGACTGCCAGGTGGAGAAGAGGCCTTCGCGTGCGCGGTCGGAGGTGGGGCGGGTGCCGGTGCCTGGAGGTACGGCCAGGCGACGTCCGCCGGCTGTGCCGGCGATCACGCGGGTCATCTTCGGTCCTTGTCGTGGGCGGCTTTCCGTATCAGTGTGGCTGGTCGCGCCCGCGCGGCGGTAGCCGCATATGAGGTACAGCCCCGCGCCTCTGGGGCGGGCGCCCTCACTCATCCCTTCTCCAGGTACTGCTCCCTCTCCTCGTCCAGGAGGGCGTTCAGAGCCGTCCGGAGAGCGGGGAGGTGGGTCAGCTCCGGGTCCTCGGCCACGACGGCCGTCGCCTCTTCCCTGGCCTCCGCGATGATCTCCTCGTCCTCGATGACGGCGAGCATCCTGAGGCTGGTGCGGGCGCCGGACTGGGCCTGGCCGAGGACGTCGCCCTCGCGGCGCTGTTCGAGGTCGATGCGCGAGAGCTCGAAGCCGTCGAGGGTGGAGGCCACGGCGTTCAGTCGCTGGCGGGCGGCGCTCGCCTCGGGCATCTCGGTGACCAGCAGGCACAGTCCGGGCGCCGAGCCGCGGCCCACGCGGCCGCGCAGCTGGTGGAGCTGGGAGACGCCGAAGCGGTCGGCGTCCATGATCACCATCGCGGTGGCGTTCGGGACGTTCACACCGACCTCGATGACCGTGGTGGCGACCAGGACGTCGGTGTCACCTGCGGCGAAGCGGCGCATGACGGCGTCCTTGTCGTCCGGGTGCATCCGGCCGTGCAGGACCTCGACGCGCAGGCCCTTCAGGGGGCCCCTGGCGAGCTGGTCGGCCACGTCCAGGACGGCCAGGGGCGGGCGCTTCTCGGCGTCCTCCGGGCTCTGCTGGGCCTGAGCGGGCTTCTTGGCGCCCGCCTTCCCGGGGTCGTCCTCCTCGTCGCCGATGCGCGGGCAGACGACGTACGCCTGGTGGCCGTTGGACACCTCCTCGCGCACCCGCTCCCAGGCGCGGGACAGGAAGTGGGGCTTGTCGGCGGCCGGGACGACATGGCTGGCGATCGGGGAACGGCCCGCCGGGAGCTGGTCGAGGACGGAGGTCTCCAGGTCGCCGAAGACCGTCATGGCGACCGTGCGCGGGATGGGGGTGGCCGTCATGACGAGCAGATGCGGGGGCTGCTTGCCCTTGCCGCGCAGGGCGTCGCGCTGCTCGACGCCGAAGCGGTGCTGTTCGTCGACGACGACCAGGCCCAGGTCGTGGAACTGCACCTTGTCCTCGATCAGCGCGTGCGTGCCGATGACGATGCCGGCCTCGCCGGTGGCCAGGTCGAGCAGGGCCTGGCGGCGGGCGGCCGTGCCCATGGAGCCGGTGAGCAGCACGACCTTGGTGCCCTGCTCGGCCCCGCCCAGCATGCCGCCCTCGGCCAGCTCGCCCATCATCTCGACGACCGAGCGGTGGTGCTGCTGCGCGAGCACCTCGGTGGGCGCGAGCATCGCGGCCTGCCCGCCGGAGTCGACGACGGCGAGCATGGCGCGCAGGGCGACCATCGTCTTGCCCGAGCCGACCTCGCCCTGCAGCAGCCGGTGCATCGGGTGGTCCGTGGCCAGGTCGGCGAAGATCTCGCGGGTGACGCGCTGCTGGCCTTCGGTGAGGGTGAAGGGGAGGCGGGCGTCGAAGGCCGTGAGCAGGCCGTCCGGTGCGGGGCGGCGGGGGACGGCGGGGAGTTGGGCGTCCGCGCGGCGGCGGCGGGCGAGGGCGACCTGGAGCACGAAGGCCTCGTCCCACTTGAGGCGGGAGCGGGCGTCCTCGATGTCCGCCTTGGTGTGCGGGCGGTGGATCTTGAGCAGGGCCTCGGAGAGCGGGAGCAGGCCGCGGCCCCGGCGCAGGCTCTCCGGGAGCGGGTCGACCGCCTCCTGGGCCGTGGGCAGGACCGTCTGGAGCGCCTTGCCGATCTTCCAGGACTCCAGCTTGGCGGTGGCCGGGTAGAGCGGGATCAGGGCGCCCGCCCAGCTCTCCACGGACGTGCCCGGCTCGTCGGGGTCCCCGCGCAGCAACTCGTAGGCGGGGTGGGCGAGTTGCAGACGGCGGTTGAAGACGGAGACCTTGCCCGCGAACATCGCTCGGGTGCCCGGCAGGAGCTCCTTGTGGGGCTTGTGGACGCCGTTGCCGAAGAAGACCAGCTGGAGGCGGCCGCTGCCGTCCGTGATGGTGACCTCCAGGCGCTGGCCCTTGCCGCGCGGGGCCTTGGCGGAGGCGAAGGTGTGCAGCCGGGCGTCGGCGACCTGGGCGACCACCGTGACGTGCTCGTCCATGGGGAGGTCGGCGAGGTGGGTGAGCTGGCCGCGCTCCTCGTATCTGCGCGGGTAGTGGTGGAGGAGGTCGCCGACGGTGTGCAGGCCGAGGTGCTCGGCCATCACCTTCGCGGTGGCGGGGCCGAGCACCGACTTCAGGGGCTGTTGCAGCGGTTCTTCCAGTGCGGGCACGAGATCCATTGCACACCACGCCACTGACAATGGCTCGAAGGCCTCGTCCCGATTGTCGTAAAGATCCCGGAAATCCCTGGTCAGGCGCTTCGCCGGGGCCATAGGATGACGCGCTCCCGGCCCTCTTTCGCGGTCACCGCCCCACCGGGACCGCCCGACCCCGCGCCGTCGCGAGTCCCCCACCGGCGCCGTGAAGATGGACTCCCAGACCTCACCGTCATCCCAGCCCTCCCCTTCGCCCCCGTCACCTCATACGTTCCAGGTCGACCTGCGCGGCCTGGTGGACCTGCTCTCCCACCACCTCTACTCCAGTCCGAAGGTGTACCTGCGGGAGCTGCTGCAGAACGCCGTGGACGCGATCACCGCCCGGCGTGCGACGGAACCCGGCGCTCCGGCCCGGGTCCGGCTGTCCGCCGAGGGCGGGGCGCTGCGCGTCGAGGACACCGGCGTGGGGCTCACCGAGGCGGACGTGCACAGCCTGCTCGCCACGATCGGCCGCAGTTCCAAACGGGCCGAGGAGCTCCAGGAGGCCCGGTCCGACTTCCTCGGGCAGTTCGGCATCGGCCTGCTGGCGTGTTTCGTCGTCGCCGAGCGGATCCGGGTGGTCAGCCGCAGCGCCCGGACACCGCAGGCGCCGCCGGTGGAGTGGACGGCGTCCGACGACGGTTCGTACACCGTGCGGACGCTGCCGGACGCCGAGCGGCCCGAACCGGGCACCACGGTGCACCTGGTGGCCCGGGCCGGCGCGGCGGAGTGGCTCACGCCCGAGCGGGTCGAGGCGCTGGCCAGGGACTTCGGGTCGCTGCTGCCGTACGACGTCCGGGTGGGCGACGAGGCGGTCACCGACCTGCCCGCGCCCTGGGACCGGCCGTATCCGGGCCCGGCCGCCCGGCGGATCGCCCTGGCCCGGCACTGCCAGGACCTGTTCGGGTTCGCGCCGCTGGACACGATCGACCTGTCCGTTCCGGTGGCGGGCATCCGCGGGGTGGCATACGTGCTGCCCGCGGCGGTGAACCCGGCCCGGCGCGCGGGCCATCGCGTGCACCTCAAGGGCATGCTGCTGACCGACCGGGCCGAACAGCTGCTGCCCGACTGGGCGTTCTTCGTGCGCTGCGTGCTCGACACGGACAGCCTGCGGCCGACGGCCTCGCGCGAGGCGCTGTACGAGGACGAGACCCTGGCGGCCGTTCGCGAGGCGCTGGGCGAGCGGATCCGCGCGTGGCTGACGGGTCTCGCGGCCGGTGATCCGCAACGGCTCGCCGCGTTCCTGGAGGTGCACCACCTGGGCGTGAAGTCCCTGGCCCGGCACGACCGGGAGATGCTGCGCACCATGCTGCCGTGGCTGCCCTTCGAGACGACCGACGGGCGGCTGTCGCTGGAGGAGTTCGCGCAGCGGCACCCGGTGGTGCACTTCACGCGGACGGTGGAGGAGTACCGGCAGGTCGCGCCGATCGCGTCGGCGCAGGGCGTCGGCGTGGTCAACGGCGGTTACACGTACGACAGCGAGCTGGTCCAGGCGCTGCCGTCGGTGCGGCCGGGGACGGTGGTCGCCGAGCTGGACGCCGAGACGGTGACCGCGCACCTGGACGCGGTCGACCCGGCCGAGGAGCTGGCCCTGTCCGGCTTCCTGGCCGCCGCGCGGGCCCGGCTCGACCCGCTCGGCTGCGACGTCGTGCTGCGGGCGTTCCATCCCCTGTCGGTGCCCGCGCTGCACCTCGACGACCGGGACGCCCGGCACGAACAGGCCCGGGCGGACGCCGAGGCGCAGGCCGACGACCTGTGGGCGGGCATCCTGGGTTCCCTGCGCGGCAGTGCCCCCCGCGCACGTCTGGTGCTCAACCAGCTGAACCCGCTCGTGCGGCGGATCGGCGCGCTGCCCGACCCGGAGCTCATCGGCACGGCCGTGGAGTCGCTGTACGGGCAGGCGCTGCTGATGGCGCAGCGGCCCCTGCGGCCGGCCGACTCGGCGTTGCTCAACCGCGCGTTCATCGGCCTGCTGGAGTGGGCCACGCACACCGAGGACGGGACGGCATGACCGAGATCACGGACCTCGACGCGCTGCGCCGGGCGATGGCGGAGAACGCCGAGCAGCCGGAGGGCCCGGCCCGCAACGCGCGCGCGGAGGAACTGCTCGCCGCGGCCGAGAAGCTGAACGTCCCGCTCGCCGTGGTCGAGGCGCTCGGGCACCAGGTGAAGGTCTACAACTACAGCTCCGAGAAGGGGAAGATGTTCGTCCCCTTCGCGCGTCTGCTGCGCATGTGGGACGAACGGCCCGAGGACTTCGACGCGTACGAGGCCCACGCGCTGCACTGGGTCTTCAAGTGGGTGTCGTCCGGCATGCTCGGCCAGCCGCACATCCCGCTCGCCTCGATCGAGGGCTGGCTGGGCGAGATGGAGCGCCGCTACCGGCTCGCCGGGTACTCCGAAGGGGCCGTGCGCAGCGCCGAACACAGCGTGGCCGCGCACATCGGGGACGTGGCCCGCGCGGAGCGGGCGTACGCCGCGTGGCTGGCCGCCGACCGGGACGCCATGTCCGACTGCCACGCGTGCGAGCTGCACGGCCAGGGCTGGTGGCAGGCCGAGCAGGGCCGGGACGCGGAGGCGCTGGAGCTGTGGCGTCCGGTGCTGGACGGCGCGTACACCTGCGCCCACGAGCCGCACACGACCCTGGCGTCCTCCCTGGTGCCGCTGCTGCGGCTGGGCCGCGTGGACGAGGCACGGGCCGGTCATCTGCGCGGGTTCCGGCTCGTGCGGTCCATGGAGAGCATGCGCGGCGCCTACGCGGAGCACGTGGAGTTCTGCGCGCTGACCGGTAACGAGGCGCGCGGGCTCGAACTGCTCGCGGAGCGGCCGGCGTACTTCACGGACGACGGGCAGCCGCAGAGCAGACTGGACTTCCTGAGCGTGGCGGCCCTGCTCATGGACCGCCTCACCGCGCTCGGCCTCGGCGACCGGCCGGTGCCGGGCCCGCCCGGCAATGAGTGGACCGCCCGGGAACTGGCCGCGCACGCGCGTGCGGACGCCCTCGCGCTGGCGGCCCGCTTCGACGAGCGCAACGGCACCTCCCACGTCGGCGACCGGACCCGGGCGCGGATGGCGCAGCAGCCGCTGGCCGAGCGGCTGCCCCTGGGGGTGCGCTCGGTCGGACCGGCCCCCGCGCCCGCTCCCCCACCGGTCACCGGCGCCGGCGCCGGGCAGCCGGAACTGCCCGCCCTGCTGGCCGAGGCACGGCGGTTGTCGGACCACCTGCAGCCACACGCCGTTGAGGCGTGGGCGGCCGTCGCCCGGGCCGCCGAGGGCGTCGAGCTGGACCCGCGCGACCGGGCCGAGATCGCCGACCACGAGGCGATGGGCCTCGGCCCGGCCGGGGCCGCGCTGTTCGAGCGGGCCGCCGGACTGTACGCGGAGGCCGGCGACCCGGGCGAGGCCCTGGCGGCACGCACGCGTGCGGCGTACGTGCGCGCTCTGGGCGGTGAGGTGGCGCAGGCGGTCGCGGCCGTGGCCGGGCCGTACGAGGAGGTCCTCGCGCTGTACGCCGAGGGCGGCACGGGGACGCGGCAGACGGCGGCCGTCCTCATGGGCCGGGCCCGGGTCCTGCTGCGCCGGGCGCACGCGGCGGAGGGGCCCGGTGCGCAGGCGGTTATCGAGGCGGCCGAGGCCGCCGTGCGCGAGCTCCTGACGTTCGTCGACGGGCGCAGCGGCGAGGACGTGCGGCTGGCCGCGCGGGCCGCCGAGGGGCAGGCGATGCTCGGCGAACTGGCGGGGCTGCGCGGGGACCTGGCGGCGGCCGTGGAGCTGTTCGCGCGGGGCGCGGCGGCGTTCGTCGCGGCGGGGCTGCCCTGGTACGCCGTGGAGTACGAGGCCCGGCTGGCGTCCCTCGCGCACCACCTGGGCGACATGGCCGAGGCGGAACGGGCGCTGCGGGCCGCCCTGGAACACGGTGGGGCGCACCTGGAGGCGCCCGGGCGGGCCCAGCTGCACCTCCAGCTCGCCGAGCTCCTCGGGGCCCGGGACGAGCCCGTGGAGGCCGCGCGGCACGCGCTGGAGGCCGCGCACCGGGCCGACGAGGCGGGTGAGAGCGCCACGCTGGGCGCCTGGGCTCGGCAGCAGCTCGGCGGTTTCCTGCTGCGCCAGGGCCGGTGGGCCGAGGCGGCGGAGGTGCTGGAGTCGGCGCTGCCCGACCTGACGGCCGCGACGCACGGCGACGGGGCGATCGTGCAGACGCAGTGGTGGCTCGGCGACTGCCTGAGCGAACTCGGCGAGCACCGCGCGGCGGCCGAACGGCGTCTGCAGGCCGCCGAGATCGCCCGCACCTGGCCCGAGCAGCACGACCACGCGACGCTGGCGCACCTGGCCGGGGAGTCGCTCGCGGAGGCCGGGCTGACCGCCGAGGCGGACCGTGCCTACACGCGCGCGGGAGAGCTCTGGCGCTCGCTCGGCGACGTCACCGGGCTGGTGCGCTCCCTGCGGGCCCGCGCCTGGCTGGCGGTGCGGGCGCCGGACGGGCTGGCGGAGGCCCGCGCGCTGATGGCGGACGCGGTCCGTGCGTGCGAGGCGGCGCGGGACACGGCGGCCGACGAGGAGTCCCGGCAGCGGTTCACCGCCGAACTGGGCCACACCCACCTGCAGTTCGGCAAGCTGCTGGCTCCACCCGTCTCCGAGGGCGGAGCCGTGGACCCGCCTCCCGCGTCGGACGAGGAGGCCCTGTCCCGGCTGCTGCGGTCGGCCGAGGTGTTCGCCTCCCTCGGGGACGCCGCCCTGCACGACCGCACCGACGCCGAACTCACCGCGGCATGGCTGGAGATCGAGAAGGGCCGGCTCCCCGACGCGGCGGCACGCGCGCGTGCGGTACTGGCGGCCTACGCCGGTGCCGGTCGGGCCGGCTCCGGCGGCGACGGAGCCGGGGACGGGGCTGATGACGGCGACGGGGAGGACGCGACGGCCCGGTCGCGGCGGTCGGAGGCCCAGCGGGTGCTCCGCCTGGCGACGCAGGAGTAGCAGGGCTGCCGCTGCCTACTCGACGCCGATGAGCAGCAGGGCCCCTTGCCGCCCGCCCCGGTAGACGACCGTGTCGACGGCGAGGTAGCCCTCGCGGACCCTGCCCTCCAGGTGCCCGGCGACGGTGTCGGGCACGTCGTCGCCGAGCACCAGCGTGACCATCTCGCCCCCGGCCGCGAGCATCCGGTCCAGGACGGCCTCGGCGGTGGCCGTGACGTCGGAGCCGATCACGGCCACGTCGCCGTCGATCAGGCCGAGGACGTCACCGGCCTGGCAGATGCCGGCCATCGTCCAGGACTGGGTCTCGGCGACGGTGACCTCGGCGTAGCGGGTGGCGCCGGCGGCCGAGGTCATCGACACGACGTCCTCGTCGAAGCGGCGCTCCGGCTCGTGCACGGCCAGCGCCGCGATGCCCTGGATCGCCGACCGGGTCGGGATGAGCGCGACGCGGACGCCCTCCGTGCGGACCTGCTCGGCGGCCGCCGCGGCGGTGTGGCGCAGCTCGGCGTCGTTCGGCAGCAGCACGACCTCGCGCGCGTGTGCCCGCCGTACGGCCTGTACGAGCTCGCCACTGGCGGGCGGCTCCCCGGGGCGTGCGAGCACGGTGGTCGCGCCGGCCTCGGCGTACAGCCCGGCCAGGCCCTCGCCGGGCACGACGGCGACGACGGCGCGCTGGGCGCGCTCCCGGGGCGCGCGCTCGGCACCGGTGGTGTGCACGTCCTGGGCGCCGAAGTGCGTGATCCGGATCCGGTGGGGGCGCCCGGCCTCGATGCCGGCCTCGACGGCGGCGCCGGCGTCGTCGACGTGGACGTGGACGTTCCACAGCCCGTCGCCGCCGACGACGACCAGGGAGTCCCCGAGGGCGTCGAGCCGCCGTCGCAGCCGCGCCACGGCGTCGTCCTCGGCCTCCAGGAGGTAGATCACCTCGAAGGCGGGCCCGTCCTGGTGGGGCGCGGCCACACCGTCGCCCGGGTCGGCGCAGGCCGTGACGGGTGCTCCGGACGCCGCCCCGCGTGCGGGCGACCCGTCGGCCGTGGAACCCGGCGGGTCCGGCACCCCCGGAGCGACCGGGCCGGATCCCGCACCGGGCGCCTCCCGGACCCGCTCCCCCGTCCCCGGCAGGGCGTGCGACGGGTGGGCGGCGGGCCTTCCGGACACCGCACCCGGCCGCGCCACGCGCGCGTGCGCCGCGACCGGCCCCCCGGGTCCCGGCGCGGACTCCCCGGCGCCCGGCCCGGACGCCCTCGCCTCCGGCACCCGCCCCGCGCCGACCACCGGACCGCGCGGCCGCTCCCCGGTGAACGTCTCCACCAGCGCCCCGAGGACCGCCACCAGTCCCCGCCCGCCCGCGTCGACCACCCCGGCCCGTTCCAGGACGGGCAGCTGGTCCGGGGTCGCGGCGAGGGCCTGGCGGGCTCCCTCGTAGGCGGCCCGGGCCACGCTCCCGCAGTCGCCGCCGGTGCCGCCCGCGGCGTCGGCGGCGGCCGAGGCGACCGTGAGGACGGTGCCCTCCACGGGGTGGGCCACGGCCTGGCGGGCGGAGTCGGCCGCGTGCCGCAGGGCGAGCCGCAGGCCCCGGCCGTCGGCGTGCGCGCTCGCGTCGTCGGCCAGCACCTGGGCCATGCCGCGCAGCAGCTGGGCGAGGATCGTCCCGGAGTTCCCGCGGGCGCCGATCAGCGCCCCGTGGGCCATCGCGCGGACCGCGTCGGACAGGGTCGGCCCCTGCGGGGCGCGGTCACCGGTGGCCGGGGCGCCCGCCGCGTGCCCGGCGAACACCGCCTCGACGGCCGCGACCGCGGATTCCACGGTCAGGTACAGGTTCGTGCCGGTGTCGCCGTCCGCCACCGGGTAGACGTTGATGGCGTCGATCTCCTCACGCGCCCGCCCCAGCGTCTCGAGCGCGAGACCGCACCAGGTGCGCACCGCGAGAGCATCGAAGAATGTCTGCGGCACCTGCGCCACCGCGCCTCCCTGAGCTGCTGGACGTGGCACGCAGCGTAGACCTTGGGGCGGTCTCCACCCGAAGAGGGCCGGGGGCGGTCCCCTGAGCTGCCGTGCTAGTTTTCTTGTACGGGTGCAGCCGTTGTATGCTGCTCCGGTTGCCCGATCCTGATCGGGCTTTCCCCCCTGGCAGCGCCACTCAGATCTCGCCGGCTCCTGGAGCCACAGGATCTCGATCCCGGCATGCCGGGATTAACCGTAAGTGCATCTGAAGTCTTTGGAGTGACCCGTGGCTGCCAACTGCGACGTCTGCGGCAAGGGGCCGGGCTTCGGCAACAACATCTCGCACTCGCACCGCCGTACGTCCCGCCGCTGGAACCCGAACATCCAGCGTGTGCGTACCGTGGTGGGCGGGACGCCGAAGCGCGTGAACGCTTGCACCTCGTGCATCAAGGCCGGCAAGGTCTCGCGCTGACGCTCAGCTAGCGCGCGGCCACTGCTGGTTCGCCGTAGAGCCGGTCCACCGTGGTGGACCGGCTCTTTGGCGTGCCCGGACGGGCGCACGCCGGGCAGGCCGGGGCCCGAGCGGTCAGGCCCCGCGCCGGAAGCGCCAGCCGTGGTCCACCGGGCCGATGCCCGCGCCGAGCGCGAAGCCGGCCGCGACGGCCCCGGTGACGTACGCCTTGGCCGCCGCCACCGCCTCCGGCACCGAGTCGCCCTTCGCCAGCTGCGCGGCGATCGCGGAGGCGAGGGTGCAGCCGGTGCCATGGGTGTGGCGGTTGTCATGCCGCGGCGCCCGCAGCCAGTGCTCCTCGGACCCGTCCGTGAGCAGGTCCACGGCGTCCCCCGCGAGATGCCCGCCCTTGATCAGCGCCCAGCGCGGCCCGTACCCGAGCACGGCCGCCGCGGCCCGCCGCATCTCCCCCTCCGACTCGACGCGTACGCCCGTCAGCTGGGCCACCTCGTCGAGGTTGGGCGTGGCGACCGTCGCCACCGGCAGCAGTTTCGTGCGCACGGAGTCCAGCGCGGAGGCGGCGAGCAGGGGGTCGCCGTGCTTGGAGACGCCGACCGGGTCGACCACCGCGGGGGCGTCCGTGCCGGTGATCAACTCGGCCACCGCCTCGACGAGTTCCGCCGAGGCGAGCATGCCGGTCTTGACCGCCTGGACGCCGATGTCGTCGACGACGCTGCGGTACTGGGCCCGCACGGCCTCCACGGGCAGTTCCCAGGCGCCCTGCACACCGAGTGAGTTCTGCGCGGTCACGGCGGTGATCACGCTCATGCCGTGCACCCCGAGCGCGAGCATGGTCTTCAGGTCGGCCTGGACGCCCGCGCCGCCGCCGGAGTCGGAGCCCGCCACCGTGAGGACGTTGGGGATCACGGCTCCACGTCCCCGAAGTGGTCCCAGCCGCCCTTGCTGGTCCACGGCGCCCCGTCGACCGTCACCTGGGGCAGCGCCGAGGGGTTGAGGACCTCGCCGATGACCTTCCAGCGGGCGGGCAGCTTCACGTCCGGCGGGAAGGTCGCCACGATCGCGTGGTCCTCTCCCCCGGTCAGCACCCACTGCATCGGGTCGACCCCGACGGCTTGCCCGATGTCGTTCATCTGGGACGGGATGTCGATCGCCTGGGAGCGGACGTCGATGCGCACCTTGCTGGCCTCGGCGATGTGCCCCAGGTCGGCGATCAGCCCGTCGCTCACGTCGCACATGGCGGTCGCCCCCAGCCCGGCGGCGGCCGGCCCGGCGTGGTACGGCGGCTCGGGGCGCCGGTGCGCCTCCACGAACGCCCGCGGCGAGCGGAACCCCCGCGACAGCACCGCGTACCCGGCCGCCGACCAGCCCAGCCAGCCCGTCACGGCGACGAGGTCGCCGGGCTGCGCGCCCGCGCGCGTCACCGGCTCCTGGTTGCGCAGATCGCCGAGCGCGGTGATCGACACCATGATCGAGTCGCCGCGCACCACGTCCCCGCCGACCACGGCGGCGCCCGCGACCTGGCATTCGTCGCGCAGGCCGTCCATCAGCTCGCTCGGCCACGTCACCGGCAGTTCGGCCGGGACGACCAGGCCGAGCAGCAGCGCGGTCGGTACGGCGCCCATGGCGGCGATGTCCGCGAGGTTCTGCGCGGCGGCCTTGCGGCCCACGTCGTAGGCGGTCGACCAGTCCCGGCGGAAGTGCCGGCCCTCCACCAGGATGTCCGTGCTCGCCACGACCCTGCGGTCGGGGGCGGCCACCACGGCGGCGTCGTCGCCGGGGCCGACCCGGACCGCCGGGGTGGTGGTCAGACGGGAGGTGAGCTCCCTGATGAGCCCGAACTCACCGAGCTCACCAACAGTGCCCTTCATTGCCCTTTCTCCCCTTCTGTCCCTGTCCGTGCCCGGTCGCGGGGCATCTCGGTCCTCGCTACGGTCGAAGTGACCGTCACGTTCTGACCGACCTGCACCCCGGCGCGCAAGACCCGGTGTCCGCAGGTCTCCCCGCGGCGAGCGGCAACGCGATACCGTGGCGTTCCTTTTCCCCACATGATCCTCGTGGCCGCCCTGGAGGTTCCGTGGTACAGGCGTACATCCTGATCCAGACGGAGGTCGGCAAGGCGTCGACCGTCGCCGAGACGATCAGCAAGATCCCTGGGGTCGTCCAGGCCGAGGACGTCACGGGGCCGTACGACGTGATCGTGCGGGCCCAGGCCGACACCGTCGACGACCTCGGTCGCATGGTGGTCGCCAAGGTCCAGCAGGTGGACGGCATCACCCGCACCCTGACCTGCCCGGTCGTCCATCTGTAGCCCCCGTCTACCCTGTGCCGGTGAACTCTTTCCGTCACCGGCACCGTCGTGTCTTCCGCGTTTTCCGCCTGCCCGCTGTCGCGCTGTTGATCACTGCCGCGGGCTGCTCCTCAGCAGACGACAGCGCGTCGGCGGCGGTTCCCAGTCCGGATGCCGGGGTCGCGAAACTGTGCCGGAACCTGGACAACGTACTGCCCGCGAAGGTGGCCGGTGAGCGTCGCGAGGACCCCGGGCCCGCATCGGCGTTGACGGCGGGCTGGGGCAGCCCGGCGATCATACTTCGCTGCGGTGTGCCGCAGCCGCCGAAGATGGTCGATCCGAAGGTGGCCGAAGGACGGGACGCGGACGCCGTCGCCGGCGGCGTGGACGGGGTGGACTGGCTGATGGAGAAGCAGGGCGACGGGCACCGGTTCACGACCGCCAACCGCAAGGCCTACGTCGAGGTCCAGGTGCCCCGGGGCGTGGACAGCTCGGGTGTCCTGATCGATCTGGCCCCGGCCGTGAAAAAGGCGATCCCCGAGGGGATCGCCTCCTAGTGGCCCGCGGGCCGGCCGCACGGCCGCGTCAGCGCAGGCCCGTCGAGCGGCCCAGCGCCGCCTGCACCAGCCGGTCGATCAGCTCCGGGTAGCTCACCCCGCTCGCCTGCCACATCTGCGGGTACATCGAGATGGGCGTGAAGCCGGGCATCGTGTTGATCTCGTTGATCACGAACTCGCCGTCCTCGGTGAGGAAGAAGTCCGCGCGGACCAGGCCCTCGCAGGAGGCCGCCTCGAAGGCGTCCACCGCAAGGCGCTGGACCTCGGCCGTCTCCTCGGGCGTGAGGGGCGCCGGCACGATCCCCGGCGTGGAGTCGATGTACTTGGCCTCGAAGTCGTAGTACGCGTGCGCCTCGGGCGGCGGGATCTCGGCGGGCACCGAGGCCCGGGGGCCGTCCTCGAACTCCAGGACGCCGCACTCGATCTCGCGGCCGCGCAGGGCCGCCTCCACCAGGATCTTCGGGTCGTGGCGCTGCGCCTCGGCGATCGCCTCGTCCAGGCCGGAGAGGTCGTCGACCTTGGTGATGCCGATCGACGAACCGGCGCGGGAGGGCTTCACGAACAGCGGCCAGCCGTGCTCGCCGGCGAAGTCGACGATCCGCCCGCGGGCCGCGGACTCGTCCATGGCCCACTCGCGCGGCCGGATCACCAGGTACGGGCCCACCTTCAGCCCGAAGGAGGTGAACACCCGCTTCATGTACTCCTTGTCCTGGCCGACGGCCGAGGCGAGCACACCGGAGCCCACGTACGGGACTCCGGAGAGCTCCAGCAGGCCCTGCAGGGTGCCGTCCTCGCCGTACGGGCCGTGCAGCACCGGGAAGACCACGTCGACCTCGCCGAGCGCCTTGGGCACGGATCCGGGCTCGCTGTAGACGACTTCGCGGTCGGCGGGGTCGACCGGGAGGATCACCGCGCCCTCGGCCGACTCGGCGAGCGCGTCGACACTCGGCGGGCGCCGGTCGACGATCGCCATCCGCTCCGGTTCGTCCGCCGTGAGCGCCCAGCGGCCGTCCTGGGTGATGCCGATCGGCAGGACGTCGTACTTGGTCCGGTCGATGGCCCTGAGGACGGCTCCGGCGGTGACCACGGAGATCCCGTGTTCGGAGCTGCGCCCGCCGAACACGACGGCCACACGCGGTTTGCGAGGCGGCTGCTCGGGGCTCTGGGGGAGGTTCTCGGTGCTCATATCGCGTTGAGAGTACCCGGTGGTAGGGCACCGAGACAGCGCCCGCCACCCCGCGTCGCTCAGCGTCGTTCGGGCTTCGCGCTGCGCGACATCAGCTCCTTGAGGGCGACCACCGGAGGCTTGCCCTCGTGCACGATGCCGACGACCGTCTCCGTGATCGGCATGTCGACGCCGTGCCTGCGGGCCAGATCCAGCACCGACTCGCAGGACTTGACGCCCTCGGCGGTCTGCCTGGTGACCGCGATGGTCTCCTGCAGCGTCATGCCCTTGCCGAGGTTGGTGCCGAAGGTGTGGTTGCGCGACAGCGGCGAGGAGCAGGTCGCCACCAGGTCGCCCAGGCCGGCGAGTCCGGAGAAGGTCAGCGGGTCGGCGCCGAGCGCCATGCCGAGCCGGGTGGTCTCCGCCAGGCCGCGCGTGATGAGCGAGCCCTTGGCGTTGTCGCCGAGCCCCATGCCGTCCGCGATGCCGACGGCGAGACCGATGACGTTCTTCACGGCTCCGCCGAGCTCGCAACCCACCACGTCCGTATTGGTGTACGGGCGGAAGTAGGGCGTGTGGCAGGCGGCCTGAAGGCGCTGGGCGACGGCCTCGTCGGTGCAGGCGACCACGGCCGCCGCCGGCATTCGTGCGGCGATCTCCCGGGCCAGGTTGGGCCCGGTGACCACGGCGATCCGGTCCGGGCCGACCTTGGCGACGTCGTCGATGACCTCGCTCATCCGCATCGCGGAGCCCAGTTCGACGCCCTTCATCAGCGACACCAGGACCGTGTCCGGGGCGAGCAGCGGACTCCACTCGGCGAGGTTGCCGCGCAGGGTCTGCGAGGGCACCGACAGGACCGTGAAGTCGGCGTCCGCGGCGGCTTCGGCGGGGTCCGTGGTGGCCCGCACGTGCTCCGGGAGCTCGACGCCCGGGAAGTAGTCGGGATTGGTCCGCGTGGAGTTGATCGCCTCCACGAGCTCCGGGCGGCGTCCCCAGAGGGTCACCTCGCACCCCGCGTCCGCGAGCACCATGCCGAAGGCCGTGCCCCACGAACCGGCGCTCAGAACCGCCGCCTTGACCGGCTTGCTCACGTACTCAGCCCCTCTTCCTGAGCCGACTGCGACGACTGCGCCGACCGCACCGGCCGTCCCGGCTCCTGCCCGCCCCGCTGCGCCTGCGTCCGCCGCCGCTGCTCGATCCGCTCCCGGCGCGGGTCGTAGGGCGTCTCGGGCGCCTTCTCCCCGCGGATCTGCTCCAGCTGGGCCGTGATGGCGGCCATGATGACCTCCGTGGCCTCCTTCAGCAGGTCCGCGGTCATCTCCCGGTCGTAGAACCGGGTGAGGTCCACCGGCGGTCCGGCGAGCACGCGGTGCGTCTTGCGCGGCAGCGGATGCGGCTTCTTCGCGTACGGCGGCAGCAGTTCGTTGCAGCCCCACTGCGCCACGGGGATCACCGGGCACTTGGTCTGCAGGGCGACCCGGGCGGCCCCGGTCTTGCCCGTCATGGGCCAGCCGTCCGGGTCGCGGGTGAGGGTGCCCTCGGGATAGAAGGCGACGCATTCCCCGCGGTTCACGGCGTCGATCGCGGCCCGGAAGGCGCTGAGCGCGTCCGTGCTCTCGCGATAGACGGGGATCTGTCCGGTGCCGCGCATCGCGGCGCCCACGAATCCCTTCTTGAAAAGCCCGCTCTTGGCGAGGAATCGCGGGACGCGCCCGGTGTTGTACTGAAAGTGCGCGTAAGCGAAGGGATCAATGTGCGAATTGTGGTTCACCGCGGTGATAAATCCACCCTCGGCCGGAATGTGCTCCATTCCACGCCAGTCCCGCCTGAGCAGTACCACCAGCGGCGGTTTGCAGATCACCGCGGCGAAGCGGTACCAGAAGCCGATTCTGCGGCGGGGCACGCGGACACCTTCCTCTAGGGCCTGAAGCGGCGGCCACGGGGGGCCGCACAAGTGTCGCCCCAGGCCGCCGGTCTGTCGAGAACACCGTACGCCCCGACCCGCCGGCCGCCGGAGGCCCCGGGTGACAATGACCGCGACAAGAGGAGGACGAAACACCCGTGCAGTGGACGTTGGTCGTACCCCTGAAGCCCCTGGCCCAGGCCAAGAGCAGGCTGGCGGACACCGCCGACGACGGGCTGCGGCCGGACCTGGCGCTCGCCTTCGCCCAGGACACCGTGGCGGCCGCGCTGGCCTGCCCGGCGGTGCGGGATGTGGCAGTCGTCACGGACGACGCCCGGGCGGGCCGGGAGCTGGCCGCGCTCGGCGCCGCGATCATCGCCGACGAGCCGGGCGGCGGCCTCAACGCCGCACTCGCACACGCGGCGGCCGCCGTGCGCCTGTCCCGTCCCGCGAGTCCGGTGGCCGCGCTCAACGCGGATCTGCCGGCGCTGCGCCCGCGGGAATTGTCCCGGGTTCTCGATACCGCCGCCGAATTCCCGCGCGCATTTCTGCCGGATGCGGCGGCAATGGGAACGACACTGCTGGCCGCCGCCCCGGGCCGCGCATTGCGCCCGGCCTTCGGCACCGGCTCCCGGGCCCGGCACCGCGCCTCCGGGGCCGTGGAACTGTCCCTGACCGGCGTGGACTCCGTACGCCAGGACGTGGACACCGGCGACGACCTGCGCAGCGCGCTGGCCCTGGGCGTGGGCCCTCATACGGCCGCGACCGCCGCGCGGTTGCTGATTCCCGGGCAGTAGGCTGCGGGCATGCAGGCGACCGCGTACACCTACGACCCCGACAGCCGCAGCGGGCAGGTCCTCCTGGACGACGGAACTCCGGTGCCCTTCGACGCGGCGGCGTTCGACGCGGGCGGCCTGCGGCTGCTGCGCCCCGGACAGCGGGTGCGCATCGAGGTGGAGGGCCCGAAGGACGCCCCGCGCATCACTCTGGTGACCCTGCAGACCCTCTGAGCACCACCCACCACTTCCCGAACACGCCGCGGGCCGGACTCCCTGAGGAGTCCGGCCCGTCGCGTGAGTACCCAGGCGGCCCTACTTCTTGCGGGCGGTGGTCTTCTTGGCGGTGGTCTTGCGCGCAGTGGACTTCTTGGCCGGGGCCTTCTTGGCCGTGGCCTTCTTCGTCGCCGGGGCCTTCTTGGCGGTGGTCTTCTTCGCGGCGGTGGTCTTGGACGTCGCCGTGGTCTTCTTGGCGGGCGCCTTCTTGGCGGTCGCGGTGGTCTTCTTCGCGGCGGCCGTCTTGGCGGTGGTCTTCTTCGCCGTGGTCTTCTTGGCGGTGGTCTTCTTCGCGGCGGCCGTCTTGGTGGTCGCCTTCTTCGCGGCGGCCTTCTTGACCGTCGCGCCGGCACCACCGGTCAGGCTGCCCTTGGGCGCCTTCTTGACGGAGACCTCGCCACCCCGGGGGAGCTTCTTCGAGCCGCTGACCAGGTCCTTGAAGCCCTGGCCCGCGCGGAAGCGCGGAACGGAGGTCTTCTTGACCCGAACCCGCTCGCCCGTCTGCGGGTTGCGGGCGTAGCGCGCCGGGCGGTCGACCTTCTCGAAGGAACCGAAGCCGGTGACGGAGACCCTCTCACCTGCGACGACCGCGCGGACGATGGCGTCCAGCACATGGTCGACAGCGTCGGCGGCCTGCTGGCGGCCGCCCATCTTGTCGGCAATCGCTTCTACGAGCTGCGCCTTGTTCACGTCTTCCCCTTCGGAGACATCGCCAGAACGAAAGTGTTCAAGCTTTTTCGCACGTTAGGCAGATATATACCGCAAATCAAACACGAAACGGGCTTATCACCCTTGTGCCGCAACGAACTCGGCGGTGTCGACGGGTTCAGCGTTCCTCTTCGGGGAGGCACCCCTTGTCGAGGTCCGCGATGAACCGCTCCAGCCGCCTTGCCGCGTCGGCGAGATCGTGCTTGGCCGCGGCCGTAATGACCAGCAGCTTCCGGGTCAGCGCCATCCGTACGCCCTCCGGGACTTGCAGTGCGCGCACCCTTGCATGCGCTTCCTTGAGTTGGTCCGCGACTGCCGCATAGAGCTCGAGTTGGCCGTCGCGTTCCATGCACAGATTGTGCCATCTGGGGCGAGTTGTCGCCTGCGCAGGGGACAACTGCCGCCTCAAACGGCCATCCGAGCACACACGGAAGGCACGGCTTTACCACTCGCGTACCCCGACAACCACCGCCATAACGTGGCCAGTTGGCTGCCGACCAGGGGGCGCGCAGGGCCGTTCGGGTGCAGAAACAGCCGTACCCCCGATCGGGCTGATCGGGGGTACGGCGGGGGTGTTGCGGTGGCCGAAAGTCGCCTTGCTCGCGGGCGTCGGAACGTGATCCGGATCAGACCGGGAGCGTCCGCGGCTTGAACGACGGGCGCTTCGCCTCGTACGCGGCGATGTCCGCCTCGTTCTGCAGGGTGATCGAGATGTCGTCGAGGCCGTTCAGCAGCCGCCAGCGGGAGTTCTCGTCCAGCTCGAAGGAGGCGGTGATGCCCTCGGCGCGCACCTCGCGGGCCACCAGGTCGACGGTGATCTCGGCCTGCGGGTCCTTCTCCGTGAGCTCCCACAGCGCGTCCACGATCTTCTGCTCCAGGACGACCGTGAGCAGGCCGTTCTTGAGCGAGTTGCCGCGGAAGATGTCGGCGAAGCGGGAGGAGATCACGGTCTTGAAGCCGAAGTTCTGCAGCGCCCAGACGGCGTGCTCGCGGGAGGAGCCGGTGCCGAAGTCGGGGCCGGCGACCAGCACGGTCGCGCCCTGCCGCTCGGGCCGGTTGAGCACGAACTCCGGGTCCTTGCGCCAGGCCTCGAACAGCCCGTCCTCGAACCCGTCGCGCGTGACCTTCTTGAGCCAGTGGGCGGGGATGATCTGGTCGGTGTCGACGTTGCTGCGGCGCAGCGGGACGGCCCGGCCGGTGTGGGTGGTGAATGCTTCCATGACTGATCAGACTCCAGCGGGCGTACGGACGTCGGCGTCGGCCAGGTCGGCCGGGGAGGCCAGGTGGCCCAGGACGGCGGTGGCCGCCGCGACCTGCGGCGACACCAGGTGCGTACGGCCGCCCTTGCCCTGCCGGCCCTCGAAGTTGCGGTTGGAGGTGGACGCGGAGCGCTCCCCCGGGGCCAGCTGGTCCGGGTTCATGCCCAGGCACATCGAGCAGCCCGCGTGCCGCCACTCGGCGCCGGCCTCCTTGAAGACGACGTCCAGCCCCTCGGAGACGGCCTGCAGACCGACCCGCGCCGAGCCGGGGACGACCAGCATCCGTACGCCGTCGGCGACTTTACGGCCCTTGAGCAGCGCGGCCGCGGCGCGCAGGTCCTCGATGCGGCCGTTGGTGCAGGAGCCTACGAAGACGGTGTCCACCTTGATGGAGCGCAGCGGCTGCCCGGCCTCCAACCCCATGTACTCCAGGGCCCTTTCGGCGGCGTGGCGCTCCGATGCGTCTTCGTACGAAGCAGGATCGGGGACGGACGCGGAAAGCGGTGCGCCCTGCCCGGGGTTGGTGCCCCAGGTGACGAACGGCGACAGCGCGGCGGCGTCGATGACGACCTCGGCGTCGAACTCGGCGTCCTCGTCCGTCCTCAGCGTCTTCCAGTACGCGACGGCCGCGTCCCAGTCCTCGCCCTCGGGGGCGTGCGGACGGCCCTTGAGGTAGGCGAACGTCGTCTCGTCCGGGGCGATCATGCCCGCGCGGGCGCCGGCCTCGATCGACATGTTGCAGATGGTCATGCGGGCTTCCATCGAGAGCTTCTCGATGGCCGCGCCGCGGTACTCCAGGACGTAGCCCTGGCCGCCGCCGGTGCCGATCCTCGCGATGATCGCGAGGATCAGGTCCTTGGCCGTGACGCCCTCGGGCAGTTCGCCGTCGACGGTGATCGCCATGGTCTTCGGGCGGCTCATCGGCAGCGTCTGGGTGGCCAGCACGTGCTCCACCTGGGAGGTGCCGATGCCGAAGGCCAGCGCACCGAAGGCGCCGTGCGTGGAGGTGTGGGAGTCGCCGCAGACGACGGTCATGCCGGGCTGGGTCAGGCCCAGCTGCGGGCCGACGACGTGCACGACGCCCTGCTCGACGTCGCCCAGCGGGTGCAGCCGCACGCCGAACTCGGCGGCGTTCTTGCGCAGCGTCTCCAGCTGGACCCGGGAGACCGGGTCGGCGATGGGCTTGTCGATGTCGACGGTGGGGGTGTTGTGGTCCTCGGTGGCGATGGTGAGGTCGAGGCGCCGCACGGGGCGGCCGCTCTTGCGGAGACCGTCGAAGGCCTGCGGGCTGGTCACCTCGTGCAGCAGGTGCAGATCGATGAAGAGAAGGTCGGGCTCGCCCTCCGCGCGGCGGACGACATGGTCGTCCCAGACTTTCTCCGCGAGTGTCCTACCCATCGCTGTTCCCTCCGGCCGACGGCCATCCGCCGACCCAACTAGAGATCTTGAGAGGCGGTGCCCGTTCCCCTGATTCCGGGCACACACCACCAGGCCCTTACGTCACGGGCCGTTGTGACTTCGTGATTCCAGGGTGGCGGGTTCCGCGGAAATTTGAACTTGCGTTTCACAGAGTGAGACGCGAGTATCGTTGCATGGACAACAGTAGCGGCGTCGGCGTTCTGGACAAGGCGGCCCTCGTCCTGAGCGCTCTGGAGTCCGGTCCGGCCACCCTCGCGGGCCTGGTCGGTGCCACCGGACTGGCACGACCCACGGCTCACCGCCTGGCCGTGGCCCTGGAGCACCACCGCATGGTGGCGCGGGACATGCAGGGCCGTTTCATTCTCGGCCCCCGCCTGGCCGAGCTGGCCGCGGCCGCGGGTGAGGACCGACTCCTCGCCACCGCCGGCCCGGTGCTCACGCATCTGCGCGACGTCACGGGCGAGAGCGCGCAGCTCTACCGCCGCCAGGGCGACATGCGCATCTGCGTCGCCGCGGCGGAGCGGCTGTCCGGACTGCGGGACACGGTCCCGGTGGGATCGACGCTCACGATGAAGGCCGGCTCCTCGGCGCAGATCCTGCTGGCCTGGGAGGAGCCGGAGCGGCTGCACCGCGGCCTGCAGGGGGCGCGGTTCACGGCGACGGCCCTCTCCGGCGTCCGGCGGCGGGGCTGGGCCCAGTCGATCGGCGAGCGGGAGCCGGGCGTCGCGTCCGTGTCCGCGCCGGTGCGGGGGCCGTCGAACCGGGTGGTGGCCGCGGTGTCCGTCTCCGGGCCCATCGAGCGTCTGACGCGGCACCCGGGGCGGATGCACGCGCAGGCCGTGATCGACGCCGCGGGGCGCCTGTCCGAGGCGCTGCGGCGCGGCTGAGCGACACGGGGGAGGCCGGCCTCGACGCCGCGGCAGGTCTTCCCCGAGTCGGCGCCGTGACCGTGGCGGGTTCGTCGTCGGCTGTGGCCCGTCCGTGGCTGAGCGCGCAGTTCCCCGCGCCCCAAGCAGGGCATACACGGAAGGCCCCTCACCGAAGTGAGGGGCCTTCCGTCGTACGTACCCCCGACCGGATTCGAACCGGCGCTACCGCCTTGAGAGGGCGGCGTGCTAGGCCGCTACACAACGGGGGCGTGGATCCTGCGTTTCCGCAGGTCCGAGCTGGTCTACCTGGACTCGAACCAAGACTAACTGAACCAGAATCAGTCGTGCTGCCAATTACACCATAGACCAATGTGGTTTAGACCAGTCAGTACCCCCGACCGGATTCGAACCGGCGCTACCGCCTTGAGAGGGCGGCGTGCTAGGCCGCTACACAACGGGGGCCCTAGCAGCTCCGGGTGATCGTCGATCTTCCGGAACCAGTACCCCCGACCGGATTCGAACCGGCGCTACTGCCTTGAGAGGGCAGCGTGCTAGGCCGCTACACAACGGGGGCTTGCGGATCGGAATCCGCTGGCGCAGATGAGCTCTGCGAGCTGGCCTACCTGGACTCGAACCAAGACTAACTGAACCAGAATCAGTCGTGCTGCCAATTACACCATAGGCCACTGGAACGCAAGCCCCTGAGGGGATCTTGTTCTAGTTGTGCGCCTGGGGTTCCTGCCTTCCGGCCCGCTCCCCGCGGCGCAGGAAGAACATTACCCGAAGGTGGACGGGGCTCCAAAACGAGTATCCGCGCCCAGCAGAGACGGCAGTTCGGCGAGGGAGGCGATGCGGTGCGGGCCGACGGGCGGTTCGATCGTGGCGTACAGGCCGCCGCGGTCGATCCACACCGACAGCAGACCGGCGTCGGCGGCGCCCCGTCCGTCGATCTCCGGGTGGTCGCCGACGTAGGCGACCTGGTGCGGTGGCAGGCCGAGGGACTCGCAGGCCGCGAGGAAGGCGCCGGGCTCCGGTTTGGAGATGCCCAGTTCCGCCGCGCACAGGATCGTCTCGAAGCGGTCGTGGACGCCGAGGGTGCGCAGCTTGCGGTCCTGGACCAGGAGGCTGGAGTTGGAGAGCACGGCGTGCCGGTGGCTGGCGGCGAGGGCGTCGAGGACGGGCAGGACGTCCGGGAAGAGGGACCAGGCCGCCTCGTAGTGGGTGATGTACCGGCGGTACCAGGCGTCGGCCTCGGTGTCGGTGAGGTCGCGGTCCAGGAACGTCCGTACGCGGTCGCGGCACTGGCCCTGCCAGGTGACCTCGCCGGCCGCGAAGCGGGTCCAGTGCCGGTCGGTGACCTCCCGCCAGCGGGCGAGGGCCTGCTCGACGGTCTCGCGGTCGTCGAGCAGGCCCTCGGCCGTCAGGTGGGCGCGCATGCCGAGGCGGTCGGCGGTGGTGTAGTCGAAGAGGGTGTCGTCGACGTCCCAGACCACGGCGCGAATGCTCATGGTCCGACCGTACCCACGGCGCCCCGTTCTCAGCCCGGCGTGATGGTGCCGGAGAGCGTCAGGTCCGGTCCCTGGCCGTCGCGGGGCTCGGCGGTGAGCCTCCAGGTGTACGGGCCGGCGGCGGGGCCACCGGCGTCGGTGGTGCCGTCCCAGGCGGGGCGTACCGCGGCCGCGGCGGAGGCGCCGGTGAGGGTGCGCACGACGGTGCCGGAGGCGTTGGTGAGGGTCAGGGTCCAGGTGGACGGCCTGTTCAGCTGCCACACCGGTGTCCAGGGGATCGACTTGCCGATCACGGACGGCGAGTACACCTGGGCCTCCATCTGCGCCAGGGGCGAGGCGGGCACGCCGCTGGGGACGATCGACACCTCGCCGCGTGTGCCGGTGAGGTGGGCGATGTGGCCGCCGAAGCGGTCGACGGCCCAGCGGCCGTTGCTGCCGCCGGTGTTCTGGTCCGTGGCCGGGAGCTTCACCAGGGTGCGGGTGGTGGCCGTGCCGGTGTGGAAGTCGGTGAGCAGCAGCTCGTGGGTGGTGCGGTTCTCGCGGAGCAGGAAACCGTCGGCGAGACGGGCCGGGCCGTGGTCGGCCGGGACCGTGATCTTCCGGTTGGTGGCGCGGTCGTAGACGCCGGCGGAGGTGCCGCAGGACCAGTACAGCCAGGTGTTGACGGCCTGGAGGTCGGTGGGCGTGCAGGAGGCGCCGGTGGTGACGGTGGTGGTCGTGCCGGTCTTGAGGTTGCGGCCGGTGGCCGTGCCCTGGGTGGTGCCCGGGGTCCACAGCGTCTGTCCCCAGACCGCGGCGGCGGTGCGGTCGCGGGTGAGGACGGTCGTGCCGCTCGTGGCACCGCGCGGGAAGTCGACGATCCGCTGCTTGCCGGAGCCGCCGTTGTAGAGCACGTAACGGCCGGTGCTGCCGGCGATGCGGCCGCCGGAGTCGCCGTCCGTGGGCGCACTGAGGAGCGTGGTGGTGTCGAGGCCCGTGTTCACCACGGATTCCTCGCCGCTCGCGTCGGTGGACAGGTGGCTGACCCGGCCGTCGCCCAGGGCTTCCAGCTGGGGGCAGGCGGCGTCGCCGCCGAGGCAGGTGGGGGCGCTCAGGCCCGGGCTGCGCGGGGTCTGCGGGCCGGCGGGCCGGCCGTTGGCGTCCAGCCGGAATCCGTTGTAGCGGAACGAGCCGCCCGGGGTCGCCCCGTGCAGGAGCAACTCGCCGCCGGCGGCGGCCAGTCCCTCGACCGCGGTCGGGGCGGCGGGGACCTCGGCCACCGCGGTGGTGGTGAGGCCGCCGTCGTCCGTGAGGGTGATGCGGTGGATGTTCCAGTCGAGGCTGGAGGGGCCGGCGGTGGCCAGGGCGCCGCCGTCCAGGGTCGGGCCGATCCCGCCGAACGACGAGGGGAGCACGGTGGCGGTGGCCCCGGTGACCAGGGAGCGGGAGGTCAGCGCGGCCTCGGTGCCGCCCACCACGAACATCGGGTTGCCGAGCAGGAGCTGGTCGCCCACGACCGCCTCCAGCTGCCCGTCGGTCCTGGTGAGGGCGGTGGGCGCGGTGCCGGGTTCGGAGTCCACCCGGATCGCCTTCCAGTCGGCGACGACCCAGCGGTCGTTGAAGGCGAGCTCCGGGGTGGCCTCGTCGCCGGTGACGTAGGTGCGGAAGGTGGCGTCGGCCAGGTCGACCAGGCCCACGGACGTCTTGCCGTCCAGCACGTACACGACGGCCAGGCGGGCGACCGAGCCGCCGGTGCGGTAGGAGACGGGCCGGGCGCCCGCGGGGACGCCGGTGACCGGGATGTCCTCGGTGCGGGAGCCGTCGGCGCCGCGCAGCACGTGCAGGGCGCCGGTGCCGTCCATGGTCAGCACGCTCCAGCCGACGGCGGCCCGGTAGGCCTGGTCGGAGGGGATGGTGACGGTGGCGGTCACGCCGGTGGAGCGGTGCCGCTGCACGACCTGCTGACCCTCGCGCGTGGTCATGACGTCGGTGCCGGTGGCCGGGGCGTCCGGGCCGGCGTGGGCGGGCGGGGTCGTGTCCGGGTAGTCGACCGTGGTGACCGCCGTGGTCCCGGGCCGGTACTGGAAGCCGGACGCGCCGGCCCACGGGTAGTCGACGGTCACGCGCCGCTCGGTGACCAGGCGCACGGTGCCGGCCGGCGCGTCGGCCTCGGGCGCCGCCTGCGCGGGTGCGGTCAGTACGGCGCAGGACAGGGCCACCACCCCGCCGACGGCCGTGTGGACGAGTCTTCGTGAACGGCTCATGTTCCCTCCCCCGGTACCAGGGCGCACACGCGTACCGTGTGCCCATCCGGCATCCAACGTCCCGACCGGGGACGGGAGTTGGCCGGAAGGGTGAACTCCGGGTGACGGCTGGGCGGACACGGCGAGGGCGGCGCCCGAACCGGACGCCGCCCTCGTGGTCCCGCTCCGGCGTTACGCCGCCAGCTTCGCCAGCGCCGCGTCGATGCGGGCCAGGGTCGTCTCCTTGCCCAGGATCTCCAGGGACTCGAAGAGCGGCAGGCCGACCGTGCGGCCGGTGACGGCGACCCGGACCGGGGCCTGGGCCTTGCCGAGCTTCAGGCCGTGGGCCTCACCGGCGGCCAGGACGGCCTCCTTGAGCGACTCGGCGGAGGTCCAGTCGGCCGCCTCCAGCTTCTCGCGGGCCGTGCGCAGCAGGGCGTCGGAGCCCTCCTTCATGGCCTTGTTCCAGGAGGCCTCGTCCTCGACCGGCTCCGGCAGGAACAGGAAGTCGACGTTGTCGGTGATCTCGGAGAGCACCTTGAGGCGGGTCTGCGCGTGCGGGGCGACGGCCTGCCACTTGGCCTCGTCGAAGGCCTCCGGGGCCCAGGGGGCGAACGGGGCCCGCAGCCAGGGGCGGCAGCGCTCCGTGAAGTCCTTCACGTCCAGCATGCGGATGTGGTCGCCGTTGATCGCCTCGCACTTCTTCAGGTCGAAGCGGGCCGGGTTCGGGTTCACGTCGGTGACGTCGAACGCCGCGATCATCTCGTCGATCGTGAAGACGTCCTGGTCGGCCGAGAGGGACCAGCCGAGCAGGGAGAGGTAGTTGAGCAGGCCCTCGGGGAGGAACCCGCGCTCCCGGTAGAGGTTCAGGCTGGACTGCGGGTCGCGCTTGGAGAGCTTCTTGTTGCCCTCGCCCATCACGTACGGCAGATGGCCGAAGGCGGGGATCTCCTTGGCGACGCCGAGCTCGATCAGCGCCTTGTACAGGGCGATCTGGCGGGGGGTGGAGGAGAGCAGGTCCTCGCCGCGCAGGACGTGGGTGATCTCCATCAGGGCGTCGTCGACCGGGTTGACCAGCGTGTACAGCGGGGCGCCGTTGGCCCGGACGATGCCGTAGTCCGGGACGTTCTCCGGGGTGAAGGTCAGCTCGCCGCGGACCAGGTCGGTGAAGGTGATCGTCTCGTCGGGCATCCGGAAGCGGACGATCGGCTCACGGCCCTGGGCCTGGTACTCCTCGACCTGCGCGTCGGTCAGCGCGCGGCAGTGGCCGTCGTAGCCGGAGGGCCTGCCGGCGGCGCGAGCGGCCTCGCGGCGGGTGTCCAGCTCCTCCTGGGAGCAGTAGCAGTGGTAGGCGTGGCCGGCGTCGAGCAGCTTGGCCGCGACGTCCTTGTACAGGTCCATGCGCTGCGACTGGCGGTACGGCGCGTGCGGGCCGCCGACCTCGGGCCCCTCGTCCCAGTCGAAGCCCAGCCAGCGCATGGAGTCGAGCAGCTGGTCGTAGGACTCCTCGGAGTCGCGGGCCGCGTCGGTGTCCTCGATGCGGAAGACCAGGGTGCCGCCGTGGTGCTTGGCGAACGCCCAGTTGAACAGGGCGGTGCGGACCAGGCCCACGTGGGGGTTACCGGTGGGCGACGGGCAGAAACGGACACGGACTGCTGGGGCGGATGCGCTAGCCACGCTTGACAACCTTGTTGGTGAGAGTGCCGATGCCTTCGATGGTGACGGCGACCTCGTCGCCGACGTTCAGGGGGCCGACCCCAGCCGGGGTGCCCGTGAGGATCACGTCGCCGGGGAGCAGCGTCATGGCCTCGGAGATGTTGACGATCAGGTCCTCGACCGAGTGGATCATCTCGCTGGTCCGGCCGAGCTGGCGCTGCTGCCCGTTCACCGTGAGCTGGATGGTCAGGTCCGAGGGGTCGAGGTCGGTCTCCACCCAGGGGCCGAGGGGGCAGGAGCTGTCGAAGCCCTTGGCCCGGGCCCACTGCTTCTCGCGCTTCTGGACGTCGCGGGCGGTGATGTCGTTGGCGCAGGTGTAGCCGAAGATCACGTCCTTGACCCGTTCGCGCGGGACCTCGCGGCACATCCGCCCGATGACGACGGCCAGCTCGGCCTCGTGGTGCAGCTCCTCGGAGAAGGAGGGGTACTGGATCTCGTCGCCGGGGCCGATCACCGAGGTGGACGGCTTGAAGAAGGCGAAGGGGGCCTCGGGCACCTCGTTGCCCAGCTCGCGCGCGTGTTCCGCGTAGTTGCGGCCGAAGGCCACGACCTTGTTCGGGAGCACCGGCGGCAGCAGCCTCACCTTGCCGACCGGCACCTTCGTGCCGGAGAGCTCGTAGTCCGCGAACGGGATGCCCTTGATGATGTCCAGGACGAGTTCGTCCTGCTTCTCGCCCTCGATGGCGCCGAAGGCGACGTTCCCGTCGATGGAGAATCTGGCGATGCGCACGGGATGCTTGGCCCCTTGACTGAAGCGGCTGGAGTCTGACGCTCCAGGCTAACGCGGCAGGGCGTGCCCGCCGCGCGCATGCGCGAGGGGCGTCCCCGTCGCCGGGGGCGCCCCTCGAAGTCCGTCTCCCGCCGCGGTGAGCATCCCGCGGCCGGCACGCGTATGTCCTGGTGTCACTCCGCGGTCGCGGTGGCCGCGACGGGCTTCTCCATGAGGACGGTGCGCTTGGGGTTGGCGGTCTGGGCGGGCAGTTCGACGCGGTGCTCCGGCTGCTCCGGCGTCTGCAGTTCGTCGGCGTCGTCGAGGTGCGCCAGCGTCGTGCGTCGCGGGTTGGCGATCTTGTGGAACATCGTCGTCGTCTTCACTGTTTACTTGACCCTGTCCTGTGACGGGCGCGGCGGGGGTGCGAGACCCCCGCTGGGGCGCGGGTTGTCGGTTTTGCCTTCTCTGTAAAGCGTCAGGCTAAACATCGGATTCCCGGTCAGGACGCACGGGGTTCACGATCAGGCTGTGAGTTTGCTCACGAATCAGGGGTCGAATCGGTCATTCCGGACTCCCGCCCCAGCGTGACGAAGCGGACATTGACCCCCTGAAGCCATCATTCCGCTCCTGATCATGGCGACTGGGACACCTGTCACCGCTCGGCGACTCGCGGGCATATGCCCGAAATTGGCGAACTCCCTTTCTACGACCGGTGATCCGGCCCTCACGTGGTGTCACCTATGTCACGGCCTGGCCTACGAGCCTTGTTGGAGATCCTGTGCTGTGCTGGAATGCCACGGACCGCCGAAGGATCGAGCCGGCGCACAGGGGGCGCACAGACGCGCCGAGTGGCGGCCAGAAGGGGGAACCAGCGCCGGTCACTCACGACCACCACGGGGGCGAACTCAGGGCGTCCCCAGAACGCCGACACCGTGCCCCGCCGTTCATCCGACGGGGTGCCTGGTCCAGAGGTTGCGACGCTAGTGCAGGGACGTTTCAAGAGGGATGGCAACGCTTCGGCGGAGCCGGAGCCGCACGGCGGGACTGGCCCCATGAATGGCGGCCCCTCGCCCCAGCACGCCCAGAACCCGGGCCCGGCCGGTGACGGCGGTGAGCGCCCGGGGCGCCCCGGCGCGTCGGTCCCCTCGGGCCCCGCCGACCCGGCCCCGGCCCTGAAGCCGCCGGCCGGCCCGACCGGCCCCGGCCCGCGAATAGCCCTGCGCAACTGGCGGATCTCCACCCGACTGGTGTCGCTGCTCGCTCTCCCGGTGGTCGCGGCCACCTCGCTGGGCGCGCTGCGTATCAACCAGTCCATGGACGACATCCAGCAGCTCGACAACATGAAGCTGCTGACGGACATGACCAAGCAGGCCACCGAGCTGTCGGCCGCCCTCCAGGAGGAGCGCGACCAGTCGGCGGGCCCGCTCGCGCACGGCGGCAAGGCCACCGACTTCACGATCAAGGGCCTGCGGGAGAAGACCGACCGGGCGCGCACGAACTTCCTCGACTCGTCCGAGGAGATCGACAGCGCCAGCAAGGACGGCAACCTCACCGGCGTCCGCGAGTACCTCGTCCAGATCGCCGGCGAGCTGGGCAACCTGGAGCAGATCCGCAAGGGCGCCTACGCCTCCGAGGGCAACTCGACGCAGACGATCGAGGGGTACCACCGTCTGATCGAGAACCTGATCGACCTCTCCCAGGACATGGCCGAGGCGACCAGCAACCCGGACATGATCCAGCGCACGCGTGCGCTCGCGGCGTTCTCCTCCGCCAAGGAGTACTCCTCGATCCAGCGCGCCGCCCTCGCCGCGGCGCTGCCCGCCAGCAACACCACGGCCGGCAAGCTGTCCCCGAACGACCGGCTCTACGCCCAGTCGGCCCTGGACAGCCAGGACTCCGAGCTGCGCACCTTCAAGAGCATCTACGGCGAGGACGCCGCCGCCGAGCTGCTCAAGCCGATCGAGGACGGCGGCAACTCCACGATCAAGGCCACCGACACCTACGCCGGCCGCGCCCTGATCTCCGCGAGCGGTCTCGCCCAGCAGGACAAGCGGTCCTACCGCGACTGGCTGGACGACAGCTCCACCAAGATCCAGCAGATGAAGAACATCGAGCACACCCTGCTCGAGGAGATGGAACAGAAGGCCCGAGAGCTGCGCAGCGCCACCGAGCGCGACGCGATCATCTCCGGCGCGCTGATCCTGATCGTGCTCGGTGTCTCGCTGGTCGGCGCGTTCGTCGTGGCCCGGTCGATGATCCGCTCGCTGCGCCGCCTGGAGGAGACGGCCACCCGGGTCGCCTCCGACCGCCTGCCCGAGCTGGTCAAGCAGCTGTCCGAGTCCGACCCGCAGGACGTCGACACGTCCGTGGAGTCGGTCGGTGTGCACTCCCGGGACGAGATCGGCAAGGTGGCCGCGGCCTTCGACGACGTGCACCGCGAGGCGGTCCGCCTCGCCGCCGAGCAGGCCCTGCTGCGGGGCAACGTCAACGCGATGTTCACCAACCTCTCGCGCCGCTCCCAGGGCCTCATCCAGCGTCAGCTGTCGCTCATCTCCGAACTGGAGTCCCGCGAGGCCGACCCGGACCAGCTGTCCTCGCTGTTCAAGCTCGACCACCTCGCCACGCGCATGCGCCGTAACGGTGAGAACCTCCTCGTCCTCGCCGGTGAGGAGCCCGGCCGCCGCTGGACCCGCCCGGTCCCGCTGGTCGACGTGCTCCGCGCCGCCGCGTCCGAGGTGGAGCAGTACGAGCGCATCGAGCTGGCCTCCGTGCCGACCACCGAAGTGGCCGGCCGGGTCGTCAACGACCTCGTGCACCTGCTCGCCGAGCTGCTGGAGAACGCGACCTCGTTCTCCTCGCCGCAGACCAAGGTCAAGGTCACCGGTCACGCCCTGCCCGACGGCCGGGTGCTGATCGAGATCCACGACACCGGTATCGGCCTGTCCCCCGAGGACCTCGCCGCGATCAACGAGCGGCTCGCCTCTCCCCCGACGGTGGACGTCTCCGTCTCCCGCCGCATGGGTCTGTTCGTGGTCGGCCGGCTGTCGCAGCGGCACGGCATCCGCATCCAGCTGCGCCCGTCCGACTCCGGCGGCACGACCGCGCTGGTCATGCTGCCCGTCGACGTCGCCCAGGGCGGCAAGAAGCCCCAGCCCAAGCAGGGCGGCCAGCCGCCGGTCGGCGGTGGCGGTCCGGCCGCCGCGCAGGCCGCGGCCGGTGCGGCGGCGGCCCGGCGGGCCGCCGGTGCCGGCCAGAACGGCGGCGCCCTCGGTGCCGGCGCCTTCGGCGGCGCGCCCGGCGGTGGCCGGCTCGGTGCCGGCCAGGGCCCGCGGGCCGCGCTGCCGGGACGCGACGGTGACGGCCGTCCGGCCGGTCAGGGCGGAGCGCGCGGACCGCAGGGTCCGGGCCCCTCGCTGTTCGAGCAGGGCCCGCCCGCGCAGGGCCGTCCCGCGCCGGCCGGTGCCGGTGCCGGATACGGCCAGGCGCCGGGTACGCCGCAGGGTCTGCAGGCCGCGGGCACCGGCGGGGCGCAGGACGCCTTCGGCGGCGGCCGGGGCCGGTCGCAGCAGGGCGGCAACGGCGAGCAGGGCAAGGGCCGTCGGCCGCAGCTGCCGCCGCGCGGTGGCGCGCGGGCCGAGCTGCCCGGCGGCGACCCGCAGCCGCGCACGCCGAGCTGGAGCGACGACAACGCCCAGCCCCCGGTGCCGCGCGCCTCGCTGGACTCCCCTCGCGGCCACGAGGAGCAGGACGTCTCCCGGACGTCCGCCCTCCCCCGCGTCGACGACCGTCAGGGTCCCGGCGCGACGGCGGAGATGCCGGCCGTGCGCGACGAGCGCCAGGGCCCGGCCGACTTCGGCGTCCCGCAGCACCAGGAGCGCTACGACCAGAACTCGGGCCAGTTCGTCCGGCCGGACGTCTTCGGCTCCGCCGGCGGCCGCCCCGACCCGTCCTCCACGGCGGGCCAGTTCCCGGCCCCGCAGGCCTACGACAACGGCTCGACGGGCCAGTTCCCGGCCCCGCAGGCTCCGCAGTCGTACGGCAACGGCTCGACCGGGCAGTACCCGGCGCCCCGCCAGGACACCAACGGCCAGTACCCCGCGCAGCGGCAGGGCAACGGCTCCGGCCGTCCCACCCTCCCCGGTCCGGCCACCCCGGCCGACCCGGCGGGCACGGGCCAGTTCGAGCGGCCGCAGGTCAACGGCGGCCGCGGCACCTCCGACTTCGGCGCCCCGCGTCCGCCCGCCCCGCAGGGCAGGCCCGCCCGGCAGGAGCCCGAGGCGCTGCCGCCGGCGACCGGCCCGGGCGACGGACGTACGCCGCTGTACGACACGCTCGAGACCAACTGGTTCCACGGGCAGCAGGAGCAGCAGCAGCCGCAGAGCAGCAACGGCTCGGCTCCCGCCGCTCCCCAGCAGACGCAGGGCCCCACCGGCCCGCAGCGGTCCGCCTCGGCGGGCTGGCGCACCTCGCCCAACGACGATCTCGTCCGCCAGGCCGAACGTGTCCGCCAGCCCGCCGCAGGCGGGGTCACCACCTCCGGCCTGCCGCGCCGGGTGCCCAGGGCGAACCTCGTCCCGGGCACGGCTCAGCAGCAACCGCACCAGAGTGGTCCGCAGGTCTCGCGCGCCCCCGATGACGTGCGCGGCCGGCTGACCAATCTCCGTCGGGGTATCGCACAGGGTCGACAGGCCGGTTCCACCCAGACCGGAAGCTTCCCGCACCCCACTCACCAGCAGGAGCGTTAGTTGAGTCCGATGAGCCAGGCGGCACAGAACCTCAACTGGTTGATCACCAACTTCGTGGACAACACCCCCGGGGTGTCCCACACCGTCGTCGTGTCCGCCGACGGTCTCCTCCTGGCGATGTCGGAGGGCTTCCCGCGCGACCGCGCGGACCAGCTCGCGGCCGTCGCCTCGGGGCTGACGTCCCTGACGGCGGGCGCCTCGCGCATCTTCGAGGGCGGCGAGGTGGCCCAGACGGTCGTCGAGATGGAACGAGGATTCCTCTTCCTCATGTCCGTCTCGGACGGCTCGTCCCTGGCCGTACTCGCCCACCCCGAGTGCGACATCGGCCTCGTCGGCTACGAAATGGCGCTCCTGGTCGACCGCGCGGGCGCGGTCCTGACCCCCGACCTGCGAGCCGAGCTCCAAGGCAGTCTGCTCCACTGATCGGCCCCGGCACCACCCGTCTCACCACATCACCGTCCGGCCGCCACACACCCCACACAGGCCTCGTCAGACGGCTTGATCTGACCGACTTGCTGTCCCGCCCGGAGGACCCATGACCCCGCCCACCGCCTCTCATGATCCGTACGCGGAGCCGTACGAGGACGAGGGCGACCAGCCGCTGGTACGGCCGTACGCCATGACCGGCGGCCGGACCCGGCCGCGCTATCAGCTCGCCATCGAGGCACTGATCAGTACGACCGCGGACCCCGCCGCGCTCATGGGCCTGCTCCCGGAGCACCAGCGGATCTGCCACCTGTGCCGTGAGGTCAAGTCGGTGGCCGAGGTCTCCGCTCTCCTCAACATGCCGCTGGGTGTGGCGCGCATCCTGGTCGCGGACCTCGCGGAGGCGGGTCTCGTGGCGATCCACCAGCCGGGTGGCGACGAGGCCACCGGTGCGCCCGACGTGACACTGCTCGAAAGGGTGCTCAGTGGACTTCGCAAGCTCTGACTCGGGTCGTTCCACCACCTCCGCGAAGATCGTGGTGGCGGGCGGCTTCGGCGTGGGCAAGACCACGTTCGTCGGCGCCGTCTCGGAGATCAATCCGCTGCGCACCGAGGCCGTGATGACCTCGGCCAGCGCGGGGATCGACGACCTGACCCACACCGGGGACAAGACCACCACCACGGTGGCCATGGACTTCGGCCGTATCACCCTGGACCAGGACCTGATCCTGTACCTCTTCGGTACGCCGGGCCAGGACCGCTTCTGGTTCATGTGGGACGACCTGGTGCGCGGCGCCATCGGCGCGGTGGTGCTCGTGGACACCCGGCGCCTGGCCGACTGCTTCCCGGCGGTGGACTACTTCGAGAACAGCGGCCTGCCGTTCGTCATCGCCCTCAACGGCTTCGACGGCCAGCAGCCGTACACGCCCGACGAGGTGCGCGAGGCGCTCCAGATCGGTCCGGACACCCCCATCATCACCACGGACGCCCGGCATCGCGCCGACGCGAAGAGTGCCCTGATCACGCTGGTCGAGCACGCCCTGATGGCCCGGCTGAGGTAGCACCCAATTCTGAGGCGATATACGGCAGTTGTCGTAGATACACCGGAGCCGGCTGTGTCCTTTGACACGGTCGGCCAAGGTGTTCATAACGTTTCGGCAGAGAACTGGGGTGGTACGGCCACGCGTCGCGCACATCCGGTCTCGCTGCGCGCACAATCGCCCCGCCTTTTGGCGGGGCTCGCTCTTTATGACCGTTTTATCTGGGGCTCGCGCACCCCGGAATCACTGCCCTCGACTGTTTGGAAGAGCGCAGGTCGTCGTGCTGGAATGCCTGAACTGCCCAATAGTCAATGACGTACTCGTCCACCGAGGACGTGGTTGGGCTCTGAGACACTGCGGCACATGGTTGGTGCCGACCGCCGAGAGGTTGTTGGTCGAGTGAGGCGAAGCAAGAACAGTCCCGAGCCGTCGGCCCGGGGCAACTTCACCCCGCCGCCGCGCACAGCGGCGCCCGCCCCCGTGCCCGGTTCGGAGCCGGCGGCCGCACCCGACCGGAGCGGTGGTCGTCTCTCCCCGCGCAACTGGCGCGTGGCGACCAGGCTGAACGCGATCCTGCTCATACCCGTGCTGGTCGGCCTCGTCATGGGCGGCTTCCAGGTGAAGAGCTCGATCGACACCTGGCAGGAAGCCGAGGACGCCGAGAACACCGCGCGCCTGGTCCGCGCCTCGCTGCTCTACGCCAACGCCCTCTACAACGAGCGTGACGCCTCCGCGGCGCCCCTGCTGAAGGGCAGCGCCCAGACCGCCCAGGACAAGGCGACCGTCACCGAGGTGCGCAAGGCCACCGACGCCGCCGCCGACGCCTTCGACGCCGCCGCACAGAGCATGCCGGCCAAGCCCGGCCTGGAGCGGCGGCTGAAGCTGTTCCGCGAGGCCGAGCCGAAGCTGCAGACCCTGCGCCAGGTCGCCTACACCTCCAAGCTCAAGGGCGTCCAGACCGAAGAGGGCTACGTCGAGGTGGCCCACCCGCTGACCGAGTTCGCCAACGAACTCGGCCTCGGCACCGGCAACATCACCAGCTACGGCCGGACCGTGTACGCCATGGAGCTCACCAAGGCGGCCCTGTCGCTGCAGCGCTCCATCGGCATGCACATCCTGGTCAAGCCGGGCCCCGACGACGGCAACCTGGCCAGCCAGCGCATCGCCCTGTCCTCGTACGCCTACCTCGAGCGCATCGCCATGCAGGAGTACATCGGCGGTGGCACCGAGCAGGACGCGGCCAAGCTGAAGGAAGCCGAGGCCAAGCTCAGGACCGACGGCGCCGCGATGGCCCGGGAGGCCAAGGCCAAGAACCCGGACTACGTCGCCCCGCCGTCGAACCCGACGACGATGGTCTCGGCCGTCGCGACGCTGCAGAGCACGGACCCGAGCGCCCGCGCCGCCCTCGCCGAGAAGGGCGTCACCGCCGAGAACTGGTGGGCGGTCAACACCCTCAAGTTCAACGCGTACGAGAAGATCGAGACGGACCTCGCCGACAAGGCCGTGAGCGAGGCCTCGGACATCGCCGACGGCGCCCAGCGCGACGCCTACATCACCGGTGCCGCGGTCGTGGTCGCCCTCCTGCTGGCCTTCATCCTGGCCGGCGCGGTCGCCCGCCAGATGAGCCGCTCGATGCGCCAGCTGCGCAACGCCGCCTTCGGCATCGCCGAGCAGCGCCTGCCGATGCTGGTCGACCAGCTCTCGCGGACCGACCCGGGCCGCGTCGACACCCGCGTGCAGGCGATCCCGATCACCACCACGGACGAGATCGGCGAAGTCGCCCGCGCCTTCGACCAGGTCCACCGCGAGGCCGTCCGGCTCGCCGCCGAGCAGGCCCTGCTGCGGGGCAACATCAACGCGATCTTCACCAACCTCTCGCGCCGCAACCAGTCGCTGATCGAGGGCCAGCTGACCCTGATCACCGACCTGGAGAACAACGAGGCCGACCCGGACCAGCTGGAGAACCTCTTCAAGCTGGACCACCTGGCGACCCGTATGCGCCGCAACGGCGAGAACCTCCTGGTCCTCGCCGGCGAGGAGCCCGGCCGCCGCTGGGACCAGCCGGTGCCGCTGATCGACGTGCTGCGCGCCGCCTCCTCCGAGGTGGAGCAGTACGAGCGCATCGAGCTGTCGGGCGTGCCGGAGGCCGAGATCCACGGCCGGGCCGTGACCGACCTCGTGCACCTGCTCGCCGAGCTGCTGGAGAACGCGACCACGTTCTCCTCCCCGCAGACCAAGGTCCGCGTCACCGCGACCCGGCTGCCCGACGGCCGCGTGATGATCGAGATCCACGACAAGGGCATCGGCCTGACCGCCGAGGACTTCGCGGACATCAACCACAAGCTGGCCAACCCGCCGACCGTGGACGCCGCGATCTCGCAGCGCATGGGTCTGTTCGTGGTCGGCCGGCTGTCCGACCGGCACGGCATCCGCGTCCAGCTGCGCCCCTCGGGCGAGCAGGCCGGCACCACCTCGCTGGTCATGCTGCCGGACGCCATCACGCACGGCGGTGGCGGCGAACAGCACGTGGACCGCGACGAGTTCACGGTCTCGCAGATCATCCCGGAGCAGAACTTCGGCGGCGAGAACTTCGGCCAGCCCCTGCGCACCGCCGCGGAGCTCGGCTTCGACGACAGCCGCTACTCCGACGTCCCCGACGACATACGCGAGCTGGACCCCGTCGGCCGCTCCCTGATGCGCGAGGAGCGCCGGGCGGCCCTGGAGGCCCAGTCCCACGACGAGCAGCCCGCCCTGTCCGGCCCGAACGCCCAGGAGCAGGCCGAGGCGCCCGCGTACCAGGACGACTTCGGCGGGCAGCAGGGCTACGGCCAGGACTACGGCACCGGCCGGAACGGCTACCCGGAGCAGCAGCCCGCCTCCTACGACGGCCGGCAGGCCTACGAGGAGCAGCAGGCGGCGTACGAGGAGCAGCGGCAGACGTCGTACGAGGAGCCGCAGCGCGGTGCGTACGACGAGCAGTACTACGCGCCCAACGGCAATCTGCCGCAGAACGACACCTTCTCGCCGAACGGCGGCTACCCGGACCCCGCCTATGCGGAGCCGGCCCAGGAGGAGTCCGCGGGACAGGGCGCGGGCGTGCCCGACAGCTTCCCGGCGTTCGAGCAGCGGCGCCACCAGGATGACTGGCCGCAGCAGGACGGCTACCAGAACGGCTACCCGAACCAGTACCCTTCTCAGGCCCAGGAAACGGAATCTGCGCAGGCCGCTGACGCGGGTGAGCAGGACCGCGTAGGCTTCGAGCGTCCGGGACCGGCCCCCTCCGCCGCCCACGCGCTGACCGACGCCGGGCTTCCCCGCCGCGGAGCCACCGCCGGCGGTGCGAACGGCACGGGTGGCGCACGGCACGGGAGCCAGGAGCCGCCGGCCTCCACGCAGGAGAGCAACGGCGACAGCGACTGGCGCTCGGCCAACGACGAGCGGTGGCAGCAGGCCTCGCAGCTCCGGAAGCCGAAGGCGGGCGGGGTCACCTCCTCCGGCCTGCCGAGGCGTGTCCCCAAGGCCAACCTGATCGAGGGGGCCGCCGAGAGCACTCCCCAGGGAGGCCCACAGGTCTCCCGTGCCCCGGAGGACGTCCGGGGCAGGCTGAGCAACCTGCGCCGGGGTGTCCAACGCGGACGCAGCGCAGGCAGTGAAACGAACGGCCAGGGCTTCGGTCCTGACAGCACCTACAACCAGGAGCGTTAGTGTGAGCCCGATGAGCCAGGCGGCACAGAACCTGAACTGGTTGATCACCAACTTCGTGGACAACACCCCGGGGGTGTCCCACACGGTGGTGGTCTCCGCCGACGGACTCCTTCTGGCGATGTCCGAAGGCTTCCCCCGCGACCGCGCCGACCAGCTCGCGGCCGTCGCCTCCGGTCTGACGTCTCTGACGGCAGGCGCGTCCCGGATCTTCGAGGGCGGCAGCGTGAATCAGACGGTTGTGGAGATGGAGCGGGGATTCCTCTTCATCATGTCCATCTCCGACGGATCGTCGCTCGCGGTTCTCGCACACCCCGAGGCGGACATCGGCCTCATCGGGTACGAGATGGCTCTGCTGGTGGACCGAGCCGGTACGGTCCTGACCCCGGACCTTCGTGCGGAGCTCCAGGGGAGCCTGCTCAACTAATCGACGGACGGTGCGTTTTGGCGTCCCGTGGCCGTAAGGTTTCGGGACGCGGCTCCACAGCGATGGGTGCCAGGCACAGTCGGAGGAGGAGAAAGTGGCAACACCCCCAGGCGGTTCGTCAGGCAACTGGTCGTACGGCCCTGCCCAGGGTCAGGGCGACGGTGGTCAGAACCCGAACCGTTACAACTTTCCCTCCACCCCGAGCCACCGGCAGCCGTACGCGCCTCAGGGCCCCGGCCCGTCGCCGTACGACCAGCCTCCGGCCCCTCGTATCCAGCCCGTGCAGCCGCAGCGCCGCACCCCCGAGCCGGCGCCCGGCGGGGCGTCGAACCATCACAATCCGTTGGTGCGTCCGTACGCCATGACCGGCGGCCGGACGCGCCCGCGCTACCAGCTCGCCATCGAGGCGCTGGTGCACACCACTGCGCAGCCGCACCAGATGCAGGGCCAGTTGCCCGAGCATCAGCGGATCTGCAACCTCTGCCGGGAGATCAAGTCGGTCGCCGAGATCTCGGCGCTCCTCACGATCCCTCTCGGCGTGGCCAGGATCCTCGTCGCCGACTTGGCGGAGGCGGGACTGGTCGCCATCCATCAGCCCGGCGGCGACGAGAACGCCGGCGGCCAGCCAGACGTGACACTGCTCGAAAGGGTGCTCAGTGGACTTCGCAAGCTCTAGCGGAGGGCCTTCCCGCTCCACCACGTCCGCGAAGATCGTGGTGGCTGGCGGCTTCGGCGTGGGCAAGACCACGTTCGTCGGCGCCGTCTCGGAGATCAATCCGCTGCGCACAGAGGCCGTCATGACGTCCGCTTCTGCGGGGATCGACGACCTCACCCACACCGGGGACAAGACCACCACCACGGTGGCCATGGACTTCGGCCGTATCACCCTGGACCAGGACCTGATCCTGTACCTCTTCGGTACGCCCGGTCAGGACCGCTTCTGGTTCATGTGGGACGACCTGGTGCGCGGCGCCATCGGCGCGATCGTGCTCGTCGACACGCGGAGGCTCGCCGACTGCTTCCCCGCCGTCGACTACTTCGAGAACAGCGGCCTGCCGTTCGTCATCGCCCTCAACGGCTTCGACGGCCAGCAGCCGTACACCCCGGACGAGGTCCGGGAGGCGCTTCAGATCGGTCCTGACACGCCGATCATCACGACCGACGCGCGGCATCGCGCCGATGCGAAGAGTGCGCTGATCACGCTGGTCGAGCACGCGTTGATGGCTCGGCTGCGTTAGTTCTCCCGCTGTGGGACAGCCCCTGGCGGCCTCTGAGCTGCCAGGGGCTGTCGCGTTGCCGGGTGCGGGTGGTGGCGGGCTGGTCGCGCAGTTCCCCGCGCCCCAAGAAAAAGAAGGCCCCTCCAAGAGGGGCCTTCTTTCAGGTTCTGCGGTCAGCGCCAGCTGTGCGGGGCGCGGAAGCCGGGCTCGCGCTCCAGGCGGCGCCAGCCGGCCTTGACGCGGCCCCGGTGGGCCGGGGTGGGGTCCGTGGGGCGGGCGGCGGCGCGGGCGAGCAGGAGCGCCGTGATGGCGGCGACCTCCTCGGGCTCGGCGTGGCCCTTCTCTACGCGGATGTCAGGCGTGTCCATGGGTGTCAGTCTCCGTGGCTGAGATGTCCGCCGGGTTACTGCGGCGGGTTGCCGTGCTTGCGGGACGGCAGGTCCGCGTGCTTGGTCTGGAGCATGGCGAGGGACTTGATGAGGACCTCGCGGGTCTCGGCGGGGTCGATGACGTCGTCGACCAGGCCGCGCTCGGCCGCGTAGTAGGGGTGCATGAGCTCGGACTTGTACTCCTTGACCATGCGGGCCCGCATGGCCTCGGGGTCCTCGGCCTCGGCGATCTGGCGGCGGAAGATGACGTTGGCGGCGCCCTCCGCGCCCATGACCGCGATCTCGTTGGTCGGCCAGGCGTAGGTGAGGTCGGCACCGATGGACTGGCTGTCCATGACGATGTACGCACCTCCGTAGGCCTTGCGCAGGATCAGGGAGATCCTCGGCACGGTCGCGTTGCAGTAGGCGTAGAGGAGCTTCGCGCCGTGGCGGATGATGCCACCGTGCTCCTGGTCGACGCCCGGCAGGAAGCCGGGGACGTCCAGAAGAGTGATGATCGGGATGTTGAAGGCGTCGCACATCTGCACGAAGCGGGCCGCCTTCTCGGAGGCCTCGATGTCCAGCACGCCCGCCAGGGCCTGCGGCTGGTTGGCGACGATGCCGACGACCTGGCCGTCCATCCGGCCCAGGGCGCAGATGATGTTGCGGGCCCAGCGCTCGTGGACCTCCAGGTAGTCGCCGTCGTCGACGATCTCCTCGATGACCTTGGCCATGTCGTAGGGCCGGTTGCCGTCCGCCGGAACCAGGTCCAGCAGGACGTCCGAGCGGCGGTCCACGGGGTCGGAGGACTCGGCGCGGGGCGGGTTCTCGCGGTTGTTCTGCGGGAGCAGCGAGAGCAGGTAGCGGACCTCGGCGATGCAGGTCTCTTCGTCGTCGTAGGCGAAGTGGCACACGCCGGAGGTCTCGGCGTGCACGTCGGCGCCGCCCAGGCCGTTCTGGGTGATCTCCTCGCCGGTGACCGCCTTGACGACGTCGGGGCCGGTGATGAACATCTGCGAGGTCTCGCGGACCATGAACACGAAGTCCGTCAGGGCGGGGCTGTAGGCCGCGCCGCCCGCGCACGGGCCGAGCATCACGCTGATCTGCGGGATGACGCCCGAGGCCTTGGTGTTGCGCTGGAAGATGCCGCCGTAGCCCGCCAGGGCCGAGACGCCCTCCTGGATGCGGGCGCCCGCACCGTCGTTGAGGGAGACCAGGGGTGCTCCGGCCGCGATGGCCATGTCCATGATCTTGTGGATCTTCGTGGCGTGGGCCTCGCCCAGCGCGCCGCCGAAGATGCGGAAGTCGTGGGCGTAGACGAAGACCGTGCGGCCCTCCACCGTGCCCCAGCCGGTGATCACACCGTCGGTGTACGGCTTCTTGCCCTCCAGGCCGAAGCCCGTGGCCCGGTGCCGGCGCAGCTGCTCGACCTCGCGGAAGGAGTCCGGGTCGAGGAGAAGTTCGATGCGCTCACGTGCGGTCAGCTTGCCCTTGGCGTGCTGCGCCTCGGTCGCCTTCTCGCTCGGTCCGGCCACCGCCTGCGCACGGATCTCGTGCAGTTCGGCCACGCGTCCACGCGCGTCGGTCGGCTCACCCGGCGCCTCATCCAAAACGGTCATGTAGTGACCTTACGAAGTCCACCAAGAAAAGCGGGCCGTCGACTCCTCACAGTCTCCGGCGTGTTTTCCTGGTACCACTGAACAGAACCACACCGGGGTGCAGCCGTTTCGACTGCTCAGGGGGCGTTCTGCTTGTAGGGGTCGCACAAGCCGCTCAGGCGAGTGTCACGTCACACCGGTGGGTGGCGCAGGCCGTGCCGGGGGTGATGCGCAGCCGCAGCCTGCGGCCCGTGGACAGGACTTCGACGGTCTCGTCCGCGTGGAGGACCCGGCGCACCGGGCGGTCCCAGGTGATCTCCAGCGGCTCCCCGGTGCGGGGCGGCTCGCTCACGCGGAGGGTGGCGGCGGGGCCCTCGCCGACGGTCAGCACGCAGGCGCCCGCGGAGGCGGTGAGCGGTCCCGCGGTGCCGGGCCGCCAGAAGTTCGCGGCCGTCAGGCCGAGGGAGGGCACCCGGATCGCCTGGCGGGCGGGGTCGTTGGCGAGGACCGACAGCCAGTGGCGGTCGGCGGCACGGCGCGCGACCGCCCGGCGGGACGCCCCGGGCATCAGCACGTACGCGTAGTGGGCGTCGACGGGGTCGGTGCCGTGGTCGAGCCAGAGCGTCTGCCAGCGGCGGGTGCGGCGCTCGGTGGTGCCGCCGGTGTTGATGTCGGACCAGGCGCCGGTGCGGTCCTCGCGCAGTGCCCTCGGCTCCCCGTCGAGCAGCACCCAGCCGCCGTGGCCGTCCAGGTGGGCCCAGCCGGGGCCCCGGGCGAAAGCCGGGGTGCCGTTCTCGCCGAGGTTGCGGTTGTCGACGACCGTCTCGACCGGGACGCCGTCGGTGCAGGTGATCCCGGCTCCCAGGCAGATCACCGCGTCCTCGGCGCAGAACCAGGACTTGCGGGCCTGCAGGGTGGAGCCGAGGCCCTTGAGGTGCTGGCCGAGCGCCGCGTAGGTGCCGTCGGTGGTGCCGCCGACCCAGCGGGCGTCCGGGCGGGCCGCGCCCCATTCGCCGCCCTCCCGGTCGGCCAGCCGCCGGGTGGAGACGGTGGTGCCGGGCAGCCGGTACCAGTCGACGGTCGGCCAGTACCAGTCCGTGTACTGGTCGCTCGCGCCGGACCACCAGCTGACCATGCCCGCGCCGGTGTGCCAGCCGCGCGGGTTCTCGCCGTTGCCGCACTCGTAGTGGGCGATGCGGTCACTGGCCATGGCGATGTTCACGGTGAAGCCGGGGCGGCGGTGCACGGCGCGGTCCATGGCGGCGAAGAGGTGGTGGCCGGCGGGTTCGGGGGCGGCCGGGACCGGGGCGGCGGCGACGGTGTGCAGCCGGGCGAGGGTGGCGACGCCGAACTGCGGGGCCGTCAGCAGGGGTGTGACGGTGTCGCGTTCGATCCAGCCCTTGATGCGGGCGTGCCAGCGGTCGCGTTCCGCCGGGCTCGCGCCGGCCGCGAGGAGGGCGATGGCGGCGATGAGTTGATGGCCGTGGTAGTGGTCGCTGCGCATGACCCCGCGGTCGTCGGTGCGCAGGCGGCCGCGGCTGATGGCGCGGCCGTTGACGCTGTCCATGACCAGGCCGTCGTGGATGAGCGGCGCGTAGGCCCGCTCGACGCTGTCGAGGACGATCTGCCGGTTCGGGTCGGTGACCTCCCAGCCGGATCCGGCGAGCAGGGCGAAGAGGCGGCCGAGGCCGTCGAGCATGACCTGGCCGTAGGTGCCCGAGTAGGCGACCCAGGTGTGCTGGACGAAGGAGCCGTCGGCGTGGAGGCCGTCGCCGCGGGTGACGTACGGGAAGACCGGCGAGAGGGCGTCGCGGGCGAGGGCGATCTTGGTTGGGGCTCGGCCGAGGATGCCGCGCAGGGCGACGGAGCGGCACAGGTCGACGCGGTTGGCTCCGGTGGAGGTGCCGGAGTAGTCGCCGAGGGCCGAGTCGGGGACGAAGTGGTCGACGGCGGCGCAGGCGGCCTCGATCCGGGCGTCGCCCAGCCGGTCGTACAGGGCGGCCGTGATGTCCAGGAGCAGGCGCGGGCTGCCGATCTGCCACTCCCACCAGTTGCCGTAGCGGGTGGTGGCGGGGTGGTAGACGGTGGCGGCGAGGTGGTCGAGTCCGCGCAGGACGCCGGTGAGCAGGTCCGGGTCCCCGGTGGAGCCGGTGCCCTGCTGGACGTGGGCCCGGGTCATGGTCCACAGGCGGTTGTAGCTGAGGGTGATGCCGGCCGGCGGGTCGAAGGGGTGCCCGGGCCACAGGGAGTTCGCCGTCGGGGCCATCCGCGCGAGCAGGTCCCGGGCGAGTGCGCCGGTCCCGGCGAGCCGGGAGGCGTACGGCTCGGCGGCCGGGTCGTAGCCCGTGCCGAGCGCGATGCCGAGCCAGCGCCGGCGCAGGGTGTCGTACGGGTCTTCGGGCGGTGCCCCGGTCCGGGCCGCGGGCCTCGCGCCCCCGGTCGCCGCCAGGGCCGCGGCGGCCAGCAGCAGGGCCCGGCGACCGGGCCGGGCCGGACCGGCGGCTTCGCCCTGACGGTGAAGGGACAGGCGACGCTGCGAAGTCATGCCCATGCCCTACCACGGGGAGCCGCTCACCTGAACGGAGGATCCGGCCGGAGTGACCGGAATGGCGGAACGAGCCGACGCGGGGGGCAGGTGCGCTGTCCGCCGGGCTTCTTGCGGGAGAGCGCCCCGGCCGCCGGGGCAGGGGCCGGAGCGGGGGCCGGAGCTGCGGGGCGGGGGCCGGAGCTGCGGGGCGGGGTGGGGAACATGGGCGCGGGCGGCGGAGGGCGGTGGTCCTTCCGGAAGCGGCTGCGGGCGAGGGCTTCAGCGGGGTGCAGGTGTTCGAGGCCCGGCATGCGCCTGACCGGGGCGCCGGAAGCGCCGCAGACCTTCCGGTGCGGCCGCGAGGGGAGCTCTCCCCCGGGCCGTCCGGCGCCCGGATCGACACCGGATCGGGCGGCCGTCGGACCGGCTGCACAGGCAGCCCCGGCACCGGCCGCTGCGGGCGTCCTCGTCGGGATCCCGTACCGCGGAGAGCGCCGCGCATCACCGTGCCACCGAGCGTCCGGCACCGGCGCAGCCGGCCACCGGGCAGGCGGCCTCGGGCTCTCAGCCCAGGCGGTCTCGCAGGCGGCGGAGCAACCCCGGGCCCGGCTCGCCGGTGCGGGTGCCGGGGGGCGGGCGCAGGTACGCCTCGTCCTCGTGGCGGCGGACGGCGTCGAAGATCGTGCCGGCGACGTGGCCCGGGGACGGGAGGCCGGCGTGGGAGCCGTCGGCCGGGCCCGGGGCGACGCGGGTGACGCCGACGCCCGTGCCGCGCAGTTCCTCGCGGAGGGCCTCGGCGAAGGCGGCCAGGCCGGCCTTGGCGGCGGCGTACACCGCTTCCTGCCGTAGGTCCCCGGGGCGCTGAAGCGCGTCGAGCAGCACCACGCGGCCCCGCCCGGCCGCGATCATCGTCGGCAGGACCTCGCGCACGAGGTGCAGCGTGGCGTTGAGGTTCAGGGTCAGCACCCGGTCGATGTCGGTGTGCGGCATGGCGGCGAAGGGGCCCGCCCAGCCGATGCCCGCCCCGGCGACCAGGGCGTCGATCCGGCCGGTGCGGTGCAGCGCGGACCGGGCCAGCAGGCGTGGGCCGTCCGGGGCGGCGAGGTCGGCGGGCAGCACGACGGCCGACGTGCCGGCGGCGGTCCGCTCCAGGCGGTACCGGTCGTGTCCGCTGAGCAGCAGCTGCCAGCCGTCCAGGGCGAAGCGCCGTGCCGTGGCCGCCCCGACGTCCGAGGAGGCACCGGTGACCAGGGCCACGGGCCGGTCGAGACGCCGTTCCGGCCCGTACACGCGCGTCCGGGCGGGGACGGGCGCGCCGGGATCGCGTGGGGTGGCGCCCGCCGGTGGGTCGTAGGCCGAACCGGAGCCGGTGAGTGTCACGAGTCGTCTCCCCTGCGCTGTGCCTCGTCTGTCTCCCTACGGTCCTTTGCTACGGAACCCCGTCTCCCGGGGCTTCGCCACCGCACCTCCCCGCCCCGGCGGTCCGCGCTCACCCGCCGCCGGGCCCGCCACCCAGGCGAACCGCAGGCCACGGCCGTCCGCGGCCGCGGGGCGCGGGACCACCCGTGCGGGGCCGCCGGATGCCGCCAGGCGGCGGTACGGGCGAACCGCGGGACATCCGTTGCGGACACACCCGCCGAAGATGTTGAACATTGAACGGAATAGGTCTACGGTGGAGCGCGTTAGGTAGTTCAACATTCAACATAAGCCGCAGGAGGCACCCCATGAGCATCTTCAGCCGCACCGACGCCGAGACCGCCACCGCCACGGGCACCGCCGTGACCCCGGAGCTCGCCGCCCTGACCGGCGACTACACGATCGACCCCGCGCACTCCACGATCGGGTTCGTGGCCCGCCACGCCATGGTCACCAACGTCAAGGGCAGCTTCCAGGACTTCACCGGCACGCTCCATCTCGACGGCACCGACCCGGCGCGCTCCACCGCCTCGCTCGACGTCGTGATGGACAGCATCGAGACGGGCAACGCCGACCGCGACGGGCACCTGAAGAGCGCGGACTTCTTCAAGGCGGACGAGTTCCCGACCATGACGTTCCGCTCCACCAAGGCCGAGGCGCTCGGCGGCGACGACTACCGCATCACCGGCGACCTGACGATCCTCGGCACGACCCGCCCCCTGACCATCGACCTGGAGTTCAACGGCGCCGCGAAGGACCCGTTCGGCAACGAGCGCGTCGGCTTCGAGGGCAAGGCGCAGATCCTGCGCTCGGAGTGGGGTCTGACCTGGAACGCCGCGCTGGAGACCGGCGGCGTCCTGGTCTCCGACAAGATCAAGCTCAGCTTCGACATCTCGGCGATCCGGAACGCGTGAACCGGCGGCACCGGCCCGGCGAACCCCCGCCGGGCCGGCCTGGCCGGATCGCGCCCCTTGTGCGAGAACCGCCGGCGTTCTCATAATCCAGCAGCAAGAATTGACCAGTCCATGCCAGCACATGGACGTTCTTTTTGCCCATGCTGCTGTCATGTTCTCGTCAATCTGATGCTTCGGTTGCACCTCCCCAGTCAACCCCCCACGGAAGGCATCACGTTGAAGAGACTCCTCACCGCCCTCAAGAGATGCGCGGCCCTCGGCGCCGCCGCCCTCGCGATCGCCAGCCTCCAGCCCGTCTCCTCCGCACAGGCCGCCCCCTCGCCGGTCGTCGGCGGAACCCGTGCCGCGCAGGGTGAGTTCCCGTTCATGGTCCGGCTCTCCATGGGCTGCGGCGGCGCGCTCTACACCCAGCAGATCGTGCTCACGGCCGCGCACTGCGTGGGCAGCTCCGGCAACAACACGAGCATCACCGCCACCGCGGGGGTCGTCGACCTCCAGTCCACCAGCGGCCGGGTCCAGGTCCGCTCCACCAAGGTGCTGCGGGCCCCCGGCTACAACGGCACCGGCAAGGACTGGGCGCTCATCAAGCTGGCCCAGCCCATCAACCTGCCGACCCTGAAGATCGCCACCACCACGCAGTACAACACCGGTGACTTCACCGTGGCCGGCTGGGGCGCGAACCGGGAGGGCGGGGCCCAGCAGCGCTACCTGCTGAAGGCGACCGTGCCGTTCGTCAGCGACGCCGCCTGCCGTGCCTACGGCGGTCTGTACAGCGGCCTCGTCGCGAACGAGGAGATCTGCGCCGGCTTCGACGCGGGCGGCGTGGACACCTGCCAGGGCGACTCCGGCGGCCCGATGTTCCGCAAGGACAACGCCGGCAGCTGGATCCAGGTCGGCATCGTCAGCTGGGGCGAGGGCTGCGCCCGGCCCGAGGCACCCGGCGTCTACACGGAGGTCTCGACGTTCGCCTCCGCCATCGCTTCGGCGGCGTCCACGCTCTGACCCGCCGTTCATCGGCGTCCACCCTCTGACTCGCCGTTCATCGGCGTCCACCTTCTGACTCACCGTTCATCAGGCCCGGCGCCGCGTGGCGCCGGGCCGTCCGGTGCGTGCGGGATGCCGGGTCCTGTCGGTGCGTGCGGGACGCCGGGTCCTGTCCGGTGCGTACGTGGCGCCCGGTGCGGCGTCCCCGCACGGTGACGGTGCCTCGCCGCCCGGCGATGTCGCCCGGCGATGCCGGCCGGCAGTGTCGGCCCGCGGTGTCGGTCGGCGCGGGGCGCGGTACCGGCCGGGGTCAGCGGTCCGGCTCGTCGCGGGACTCCAGCTCGGCCACGGCGGAGGCCACTTGGGACTCCCGGGCGCTCGGCGTCCTGGCGCGCAGGACGCCGAGCATCGCCAGGTAGCGGTCCGTGCGCCCGAGCGCCCGGAAGGCCGCCGCGGCCCGCGGGCTGCGCTCCAGTGCCGCCGCCAGGTCGTCGGGGACCTCGGCCTCCTTCTGCGACGCGTACGCCGCGTCCCACCGTCCGTCCGCCCGCGCGGCCGCCACCTCCGCGAGCCCGCCCGGACGCATCCGGCCCTCGGCGGTCAGTTCGCCGACCCGCCGGACGTTGACCGCGGACCAGAGGCTGCCGGGGCGGCGCGGGGTGATCCGCTGGAGGTAGCGCGAGGCGTCGAGGCCCTTGCGCTGCCCGGTGATCCAGCCGTGGCACAGCGCCACGTCGTTGACGTCGGCGGCGCTGACGGAGGGGATGCCCGTGCCCTTCTTCGCGACCTCGACCCACAACCCGGGGTGCGGGGCCGGATGGGCCGTCAGCCAGGCGTCCAGCTCGGCCACGGTCGCGAAGGCGAGGGGGCCGGTGTCGTCTTCGGCGGTCATGGCACCACCGTAGGCAGGCGGTAGGACAGCTGCCGTCCGCTATGCGAGCAGGGCGCGGGCCTGTTCGCGGGCCGAGGCGGCGGCGTCCGGGAAGATGCCGAGGCCGTGCGCGACCAGGGCGCCCTCGTGCAGCAGCATCAGCGTCCGGGCCAGTTCGCCGGCCCGGTCCGGGGCGATGTCCGTGACGAGCCGGGTGAACAGGTCGAGCATCCACTGCTTCTGCCCGGTGATGACCGGGTGGGCCGGGTGGGCGGGGTCGCTGATCTCCGCGTGGGCGTTGACCATGCTGCACCCCTTGGGGCTGCGGTCCGCGGCCCAGGCGCCCGTGGCGTCGAAGACGGCCAGGACCCGAGCGCGCGGATCGGGTCCCGCCGCGTCCAGGTGCCCGGCGAGGAACTCCCGCCAGCGCTCGTCCCGGTCCGCGAGGTACTCCACGACGATCTGCTCCTTGGAGCCGAACCGGTCGTAGAGGGTCTTCTTCGTCACCCCCGCCTCGGCTGCGATGAGGTCCACGCCGACCGCGTGGATGCCGCGCTCGTAGAACAGCCGGGCGGCGGCGTCCAGGGCGCGGCGGGCGGCGGGCGTCATGGTGATGCGGCGCGGTGCCGGCGGGGTCGGCGCGGTGGTGCTCATGGCACCAGAGTATACCGATCTGTATAGTGGCCGGAAGAAAGAGGTATACCGATCTGTCTACTGGTGGTGACGGCGTGAACATCTTCCTGTCCCTCGCCTTCGTCCTGTGCTGGAGCTCCGGCTTCATCGGCGCCAAGCTCGGCGCGGGCAGCGCGTCCGCGCTCACGATCCTGATGTGGCGGTTCCTGCCGCTGGCCGTCGTCCTCCTCGCCGTCGCCTTCGCGATGCGGCCGGCCTGGCGGGGACTCACCGCCCGGGACGTCACCCGGCAGGCCGTGGTCGGCGTGCTGTCGCAGAGCGGCTATCTGCTCAGCGTCTACTACGCCATCCAGCTCGGTGTCTCCAGCGGCACCACGGCCCTGATCGACGGGGTGCAGCCCCTGGTCGCCGGGGCCCTCGCGGGACCGCTGCTCGGGCAGTACGTCTCGGGCCGGCAGTGGCTCGGCCTGGGTTTGGGGCTGAGCGGCGTCGCCGTGGTCACCCTGGCCGACGCGGCGGCCGGCACCGGCGTGGCCTGGTGGGCGTACGCCGTGCCGCTGCTCGGCATGCTGTCGCTGGTCGCGGCCACGTTCCTGGAGAGCCGCTCCCGCTCGCGGGTCGCGCCCTCGGTGTCGCTGACCGTCCACTGCGCCACCAGCGCCCTCCTCTTCAGCGTGCTGGCGCTGGGCGCCGGGGCCGCGGTGCCGCCGGCCGACACGGAGTTCTGGGTCGCGGTGGCCTGGCTGGTGGGGCTGGCCACGTTCGGCGGCTACGGGCTGTACTGGCTCATCCTGAAGCGCTCCGGCGTCACCAAGGTCAACACGCTGATGTTCCTCATGGCGCCGGTGACGGCCGTCTGGGGCGCGCTGATGTTCGGGGAGCCGTTCGGCGTCCAGACCGCCCTGGGGCTGGCCGTCTGCCTCGTGGCCGTCGTCGTCGTCCACCGCGGCGGCGGGCGCGCGGACCCGGCCGTGACCGCGGCCCGGGGCGGGCCGTCGGAAAACCGGTGGACCCGCTCCCCCGGGCGCGCCTAGCCTGCGGGGCATGTCCAGCCCCGAGGCGTCCAGACTGCGGCCACCGGCACTCCGGTGGCTGCTCGTGACGCCGATGCCGGGCCGCTGAGGCTGCCCGCTCGCTCCGCTGCCGGTGCGCCGTCCGACGTGTCTCGTCCGTCGTCGACTTCCGGGTGCGGAGTTCTTTCATGCCGTTCGCTCTTGTCATGCTGGGCCTTGCCGTGTTCGCGCAAGGCACGTCCGAGTTCATGCTGTCCGGGCTGGTGCCGGACATCGCGCGGGATCTGGGGGTGTCCGTTCCCGCGGCGGGGGCGACTGCCTCCGCGTTCGCCGCGGGGATGGTCGTCGGGGCGCCGCTGATGGCGGGGCTCGCGCGGCGCTGGCCGCGCCGGGGTGCGCTGCTGGCGTTCCTCGTCGTCTTCCTGGCCGTCCACGTCGCCGGTGCGCTCACCGGCAGTTTCGAGGTCCTGCTCGTCACCCGGGTGGTGGGCGCGCTCGCCGGCGCCGGGTTCCTCGCCGTCGCTCTCGTGGCCGCCGTGGGCATGGTCCCGCCGGACGCCAAGGGCCGGGCGACGTCCATGCTGCTGGGCGGGGTGACGCTGGCCTGCGTGGCCGGGGTGCCCGCCGGGGCCGTGCTGGGCGAGGTGTGGGGATGGCGGGCGGCGTTCTGGGCCGTGGCGCTGCTGTCGCTGCCGGCTCTGGTGGCGGTGGCGCGGTCCGTGCCGGGCGGTACGGCCGGGGGCCCGCCGCCCGCGCTGCGGGGTGAACTGCGGTCGCTGCGCAGCCCGCGGCTCGTGCTGACGCTGCTGCTGGGCGCCCTGGTGAACGGCGCGACCTTCTGCACCTTCACCTATCTCGCGCCGCTGGTCACCGAGGAGACGGGGCTGGGCAGCGGCTGGGTGCCCGGGGTGCTCGCGCTGTTCGGGGCCGGGTCGTTCCTGGGGGTGACCCTCGCGGGGCGGTTCGCAGACCGGCGTCCCGTGCCGGTGCTCGCCGGCGGAGGTGTGGCGGTGTGCGCGGGCTGGTGCCTCCTGGCCCTCGGGGCCGGGCACCCGGCACCGGCGCTCGCGCTCGTCCTCGTCCAGGGGGCGCTGTCCTTCGGCGTCGGCTCGACGCTGATCTCCCGGGCCCTCTACGCGGCCCCGGAGGCCCCCACGCTGGCCGGGGGTTTCGCCACGGCCGCGTTCAACGTCGGTGCGGTGCTGGGCCCGTGGGCGGGCGGAGCGGCCATCGACGCCGGGTTCGGCTACCGATCGCCGGTATGGGTCAGCGCGGGGCTGGTCGCGGTTGCGGGTGGCGTGGCGGGGGTGGCGTGGCGCCGGCGAGGGCGAGCCGTACCGCGCCGCTGAGCCCTGGGCGCGGGGGGCGGCCGGGGCGGGGCGGTGCTCTCCCCCGGGGCCGGAGGGGACTGCTGTTGTCGCGCTGAACGGCTGGTGGACCGTGCCGGGCCCGGGCGGACGACGGGACCCAGGGCAGGCCATGCCGGGCTCGGACAGACGGCGGGAGCCGGGGCGGGCCATGTCAGGCCCGGACAACGGCGGGACCCAGGGCGGGCCATGTCAGGCCCGGACAGACGGCGGGACCCGGCGCGGCCGTATCAGGCTCGGACGAACGGCGGGACCGGCGTGGGGCGAATCAAGCCCGGACCGACGGCGGGACCGGCGTGGGGCGAGTCAGGCCCGGACGGACAGCGGGATCCGGGGTGGGCCACGTCAGGCCCGGGCGGACAGCGACCCCGCGCTCAGAAGCCGCCGCCGAAGTCGCCTCCCCCGCCGCCGCCGAAGTCCCCACCCCCGCCACCGCCGAAGTCGCCGCCGAAGTCGCCGGCGTTGAAGTCCGCGCCCGAGACGTCGCCGCCCTCGTAGCCGCCGAAGTCGCCGTAGCCGGAGCCGTAGTCGGCCCCGTAGGCGGGGCCGGCCATCATGCTGCCGAGCATGGTGCCGACGAGGAGGCCGGGCAGCAGGCCACCGCCGAAGTAGCCGCCGGCCCAGGGGCCGTAGGCCGGGCCGGCCTCCCAGTACGGGCGGCGGCCGTAGTCGGTGTCGACCTCGCGGATCACCGGGTCACGGCCTTCGGCGAGCCGGGTGCGGTCGGCCGCGCAGACCGGGACCTGGCGCACGGCACCCCCCGGCGGCGTCCAGTTCGCGTCGGCGACCGACGGGCCGTGCCGCGGGTCGAAGAAGCAGGGCGGCCGGCGCTCGGGCAGCGGCTCGCCCGCGCGGCGCGCGACGAGTCGCGCCAGGGAGAACCGGCCGTCCTCGACGGCCTCGGTGACGGCCTTGACGTCCTCCGGCCGCGTCGCGGCGGCCATCAGGGACTTCGCCCGCTCGTAGGCGTCCAGCGCGTGTGCGTAGTCGTCGCGCATCGCGTCGTCGGCGCCGGGCTCGCCGGGGTGGAAGTCGAGGCGGTCGAGTTCCTCGCCGAACGCGGTGATGTCCTCGTCGACGACCACCCGCAGCTTCTCCAGCGCGGCCCGCTGCTCCTCCTCGTGGCGGCGCCGGTTGCGCCGGACCATCGCGTAGGCGCCCGCGCCTCCGGCCGCGACCAGGGCGCCGACCGTGATCAGCCCGCCGACCGGTACGTCGGTGCCCGAGCCGTCGCTCCAGCTGCTCGGCGCCGAGCCGCCCACGTTGCGCAGGGCGTCGTCGACGAAGTCGTTCAGCTGGGCCTTGGCGTCCCCCGAGCCGCGCACGGCCGTGACCAGGTTGGACACCGCCTGGGGGCTCATCACCGCGCTGTCCGCGCGGGCGTCGAACTCGTCGCCGAGACGGATGCCGTACAGGCCGGTCACGCCGGTCTCGGTGCGGAGGTTGCGGAAGAGGTCCTGTGTGGGATAGCCGTCCGGCAGGACCGCCACGAAGACGGGCTTGTCGGCGTCCCTGATCTTGTCGGCGAGCGCCTCCGCGTCCGACTCCGCGAGCTGGCCGCGGGCGGCCGGATCGACGTAGACGGGGCTCTCGCGCAGTTCACGGGCGACCGTCGTCAGGTCCGTGGCCGCGTGCGCACCGGGCGCACCGGCCAGGAGCACCGCCAGGACGGCGGCGACCGGCACGATCAGCAGGCGTACGACAGTGCGCACCAGTGCGGCCTTCATATGTTCGAAGCTACCTGAATCGGTACAGAAACGGATATCTGTGAGGGCAGGGATTTCGGAGCGCGGCTGCGCCTACGATGCCTCCTGGCCCACTGCCGTGGGCCGGTCCGGCCGGTCCGGCCGAGCGGTCGCAGCAGAAGGGGCGGGAAGAGGGGCATGTTCGGAAGACGCGGAGCGGCGGACATGACGGTGTCCGAACTCGCCGAGCTGGACCGGTCACGGACACGGTCCGACCTGCTGTGGGAGCTGTTCCGGCACGCCGAGGCCGAGGTGAGGTCGGCGATCGGCTGGTACCTGGCCCGGCGCCGGGGGCCGGCGATGTGGTCCCGGTCGCTGCGGGCGCTGGCCGCGCTCCTGGGCATCGTCGGCACGATCACGCCGCTGGTGCACGCCGCCGCGCCCACGGCCGTGCAGCCCGAGTGGGGCTTCGTGTTCCTGGCCGGCGGGGCGGGCTGTGTCCTGTTCGACCGGATCTTCGGCTTCTCCGCGTCCTGGACGCGCTACATCCGCACGGAACTGGCGCTGCAGCAGATCCTGAAGAGGGCGCAGTCCGACTGGGCGCAGGCGTTCCTGCGGACCACCGACTCCCCCAGCGACAAGGAGCAGGCGGCCCTGCTGCAGGTGATCGAGCGGCTGCGGACGGACGCCCAGCGGATCATCGAGGACGAGGGCACGGCGTGGGTCGGCTACCTGGCCGACGGCGTCGAGGAACTGACCCGCTCCACGGCCCAGGCCGCCGGCCAGCGCCCGCACGCCGCGGGCCTCTTCCGCCTCGACCGCACGCCCGGCCGTGACCGCGGCGGCGACCTGCCCGGGCCCCGCTCCCGCGACACGGCGATGTGACGCCCGCCCGGCCGGGCCCGGTGCCGGCTGCGGCGCCCGGGCCCGCGGGACGACTCCCCGCTACCGCACCGGTTCCACTCCGGCCCGCAGCAGGCCGTAGGTGTACGCGTCCTCCAGGGCCTGCCAGCTCGCCGCGATGACGTTGTCGGCGACACCCACCGTCGACCACTCGCCCGAGCCGTCGGACGTGGCGATCAGCACCCGGGTCGTCGAGTTGGTGCCGTGCTTGCCTTCGAGGATGCGGACCTTGTAGTCCACCAGCTCCAGCTTGGCCAGCTGCGGGTAGATCTTCTCCAGCCCGACGCGCAGGGCCCGGTCCAGCGCGTTGACCGGGCCGTTGCCCTCGGCCGTGGCGACGATGCGCTCGCCCTTCGCCCACAGCTTGACCGTCGCCTCGTTGGCGTGGGACCCGTCCGGCCGGTCCTCGACGATGGCCCGCCAGGACTCGACCTCGAAGTAGCGCAGCGGACTGCCCTGCACCTCGGTGCGCAGCAGGATCTCGAAGCTCGCGTCGGCGGCCTCGTAGGTGTAGCCCCGCAGTTCGCGCTCCTTGACCCGCTCGACGACCCGGCCGACCAGCTCGCGGTCGTCGCCGAGGTCGATGCCGAGTTCCTTGCCCTTGAGCTCGATGGAGGCGCGCCCGGCCATGTCGGAGACCAGCATCCGCATGGTGTTGCCGACCTGCTCGGGGTCGATGTGCTGGTACAGGTCCGGGTCGACCTTGATGGCCGAGGCGTGCAGTCCGGCCTTGTGGGCGAAGGCGGACACGCCGACGTAGGGCTGGTGCGTGGAGGGCGTGAGGTTGACGACCTCGGCGATGGCGTGCGAGATGCGGGTCATCTCGCGCAGGTGCCCGTCGGGCAGGACCTTCTTGCCGTACTTCAGCTCCAGGGCCGCCACGACCGGGAAGAGGTTGGCGTTGCCGACGCGCTCGCCGTAGCCGTTGGCCGTGCACTGCACGTGGGTCGCGCCCGCGTCGACGGCCGCGAGGGTGTTGGCCACCGCGCAGCCGGTGTCGTCCTGGGCGTGGATGCCGAGCCGGGCGCCGGTGTCCGCCAGGACCGTGGCGACGACCGCCTGGATCTGCGCCGGGAGCATGCCGCCGTTGGTGTCGCACAGGACGACGACGTCCGCGCCGGCCCGGGAGGCCGTGCGGACCACCGACTTGGCGTACTCCGGGTTGGCGCGGTAGCCGTCGAAGAAGTGCTCGCAGTCGACGAAGACGCGGCGGCCCTGCTCCTTGAGGAAGGAGACCGTGTCCCGGACCATCTCCAGGTTCTCGTCGAGGGTCGTGCGCAGCGCGAGTTCGACATGGCGGTCGTGCGACTTGGCGACCAGCGTGACCACCGGGGCGCCGGACTCCAGCAGCGCCCTGACCTGGGGGTCCTCGGCGGCCGTGGTGCCGGCGCGGCGGGTGGAGCCGAACGCGACCAGCTGGGCGTGGCGGAAGCGGATCTCCTGCTGCGCGCGGGCGAAGAACTCGGTGTCCCGGGGGTTCGCGCCGGGCCAGCCGCCCTCGATGAAGCCCACGCCGAAGTCGTCCAGGTGCCGCGCGATGGCGAGCTTGTCCGCGACGGTGAGGTTGATGCCCTCCCGCTGGGCGCCGTCGCGCAGGGTGGTGTCGAAGACGTGGAACGAATCGTCGAGCTCGCTGGTAGCGGTCATGGTGTCAAGGCTCCTGAGGATGGGATCTCGGTCGTACCGGAGTGACCGGCTCCACCGCCCTCACATACTCCCTCGCGCTCTCGCCTTCCGGCTGTGGGTGGGCCAGAAATGCGAAAAACCTCTCGCGGGTGCGAGAGGTCTGCGCGCGGGTCGAGGACGACGGTGTCCGCCCGTACCTGGTCGTACGTGGCGGTCACTGCGGACCGGCGCGCCTGCTGCCAATAATCATGGCGAACGAGAGCACGGGGGCAGTCTGGCACAACCCCCGTACCTCGCTCACGGTTGTCTCAGGATGCGGTCGGTCACTTCAGGTGGCGGACGTAGACGTGCGAGGTGTCGTACGTGTCGCCGGGCACGAGGTCGGGCGAGGGGCTCGCGAAGGCGACCGTGCGGCCGTGCCGGTCGAGGACCGGGGTGGACACGCTCTGGTCGTTGCCGCCGCCCCGGGTGTCCGGGCTGGCCAGGACCGTGCGCCCGGTGCGCAGGTCGCGGACGTACGCGCGGTGGACGTGGTCGGTGTCGCCCGGGTCGGCCGAGACGAAGACCAGGTGGCGGTTGTCGGCACTGAGCTGCCCGAAGGCGGTGAAGGCGGCCGGGTCGGCGGCGTCGATCCGGCGCAGCTCGCCCGTCTTCAGGTCGCGGACGAAGACGTTGTGCCCTCGGTTGGTGTCGCCGGGCGTGAGCTGCGCGTCGAGGGAGCTGAAGACGGCGTACCGCCCGTCGGCGCTGATCTGCGGGGACTCCGACTGCCCGTCGGAGGTCCGGCCGTCGGGGGCCCGGTCGGCCTGGATCAGCTCGCCGCTCGGCACGTCCCGGACCCAGGCGTCGCTCCAGTCGCCGGAGGCGGGGTGCGGGACGAAGAGCCGGTAGGCGACGCGCTTGCCGTCGGCGCTGAGCGTCGGGTCCGCCGCGGCGGTCCTGCGGTCCCCCGCGGCGGGGAGCTGGCTGATGCGGACGGTCGCGCCGCTGCTGCGGTCGACGCGGTAGACGCGGGCCCAGCGGTCCTCGCCCTCCGGGAGTCCGGACTGCTGGGCGACGAAGGCGACGTACCGGCCGTCGGCGCTCAGGGCGGGCTGCCGGCCGGTGTCGTAGCCCGGGGCGACGGTGTCCTCGATGCGCTGCAGGGCGCCGGTGCCGAGGTCCTCGACCCAGACGTGGCTCCGTCCGTCGCCGGGGTCGGTGGCGCTGAAGGCCAGGTGTCGGCCGTTGCCGCTGAGGGCGACGTCGTCGACGGAGCCGGGCACGGAGGCGCCGGCCATCCTGGTCGTGCCGGTCCTCAGGTCGCGCACGAAGGCGTCGGCGGTGCCGTCGGTGTCGCCGGCGACGAGGTTGTCGGCGCTGGAGACGAAGGCCAGACGGCGGCCGTCGGCGCTCAGACTCGGGCCGCCGGAGGGGCCGTTGCCCTCGGTGCCGTCCGGGGCGACGCTCGCCTTCTCGGTACGCGGCGCCGTGGGCGCGGCGGTCGCGGGCGGTGCGGCGGCGGCGCCGAGCGCGACGGCCAGGGCCACGCCGAGCACGCCGGACGTGACCCTCCTGGTGCTTCTCATGTGCTGTTCCCCCTGTGTCCCCGTGGACGCTTCTCCCCCGGCCCCGCGCCGAGGGCATCCCCTGAGCCAACCGCACCGGCCGTCACCGGGTCAATCCGTCGTATTGAGTACAACCCGGGCGGGCGTTCAGGCGTCCGCGAGGAGCCCGTCGCTGAGGAACTCGCGCACATGGCCGAGGACTTGGGTCCGGTCTGTGCCGCGCAGGCCGATCGCCACGTGGATGGAGAGGCCGTCCAGCAGGGCGCGCAGCCGGGCGGCGAAGCGGTCCGGGTCGACGCGGCGGAACTCGCCGCGCGAGATGCCCTCGGCGAGCAGGGCGACCAGGTCGCGGTGCCAGGCGCCCTCGATGGCCGCCTGCCGGTCGCGGGCGTCCTCGTCGGCGCCCTGCGAGCGGTTCCAGACCTCCAGCCACAGGGTCCAGTGCGGGTCGCGGTGGCCGTCGGGGACGTACAGGCCGACGTAGGCGTCGAGCCGCTCGCGGGCGGAGGCGGCCCGGGCCAGCAGGCGGGCCCGCTCGGCCCCGAGCCGGCCCTCGCTCCACTCCAGGGTGCGCAGCAGCAGTTCGTCCTTGGAGCCGAAGTAGTAGAGCAGGTGCCCGCTGCTCATCCCGACCTCGCGTCCGAGCGCGGCCATGGTGAGCTTCTCCAGACCGCGCTCGGCGATCATCGCCATGGCGGCGGCGAGCACGTCCTCGCGGGGCGGGGCGGGGGTACGGCGACGGGGCGCGGCGGCTGAACTCACCGACTCGCCCTCACGCCCGTGCCGGGGACCGCCGCGGCCGAATCGGGGGCGGCCGCGTGCGGCCGTCGGTCCGCGGAGCCCGGGGGTGGGGACGCGAAGCCCGACGCACGACCCGTAACGCCCGGCCTACAGGGCGTCGAGGGGACTGCGACCGGGCTGGGCTCCGGCGGGTGCGCCGTGTGCTGCCCGGCTCGGGGGGCGGGCCGGGGAGGGGCCGGGTGGTCACGCTGGTCGGGGCCGGGCCCCGGCGGGAGCCCGGGCGACTCGGTGCGGTGGCGGCCGCGGGACGCGCGGTGCGGCGTTTCGTTCACCCGTACGTTCTACCTGACGGCCGTCCTCGGCTGCTGCTGCGTGATGCAGTGGATGCCTCCGCCGCCGGCGAAGATCGTCCGGGCGTCGACCAGGGTCACGGTCCGCTCGGGGAAGAGGCGGCGGAAGATCCCGGCGGCGATCTCGTCGCGCGGGTCGTCGAAGGCGCACAGCACCACGCCGCCGTTGCAGAGGTAGTGGTTGATGTACGAGTAGTCGGCCCAGTGGCCGTCGGCCTCCAGCACGGTGGGGGCGGGGACCTCCACGACCTCCAGGCGCCGGCCGCGCGCGTCCGTCTGCGCCTTCAGCAGGCCGATGACCTCCCGGGTCACCTCGTGGTCGGGGTGGGCGGGGTCCGGCTGGGAGTGCGCCACGACGACGCCCGGGCGGGCGAACGCCGCGACGATGTCGACGTGCCCGAGGGTGCCGAAGCCGTGCGGAGGATAGTCACCGGTCAGGCCGCGCGGCAGCCAGATCGCCTTGCGCGTGCCGAGCTGCGCGTGGATCTCGGCCTCGACCTCCTCGCGGCTCCACCCGGGGTTGCGCTCGGGTCCGAGCTGGACCGTCTCGGTCAGCAGGACCGTGCCCTCCCCGTCCACGTGGATCGCGCCGCCCTCGTTGACCAGCCGCGAGGCGTACGTCCGGGCCCCGGCGAGGTCCGCCACGTGCGCGCCGATCTTCGCGTCGTGCTCCCAGCGGGCCCACTCTTGGGCGCCCCAGCCGTTGAACGTCCAGTCGACGGCGGCCAGTTCGCCCTGTCCGCCGATGAGGAAGGTGGGGCCGACGTCGCGCATCCAGGCGTCGTCGAGGTCCCGTTCGACGGTGTCGACGTCCGGCCCGAGCAGCGCGGCGGCCTCGGCGGCCTGCCCGGGCCCGCACACCACCGTCACCGGTTCGAAGCGGCGCACCGCGCGGGCCACCGACGCCCAGGCGGCGCGGGCGGCGGCGAGTTCGCCGGGGGCGTCGAAGGTGGGGTTGTGGGACGGCCAGGCCATCCAGGTGCGCTCGTGCGGCACCCATTCGGCGGGCATGCGGAAGCCGTCGGCGGCTGCGGGCATCGTTGACCTCAGAGGAAGTAGAGACGGTTGAGGGAGACGGAGTCGGCCGGTGCGGAGCGCAGCGGCTCGCCGTCGAGCGTGACCAGACCCGTGCGCTGGTCGACGTCCACGGCCCCGGTACGGGAGTTGCGGCGCAGGTCGGCCGGGCCGATGCCGCGCGTGCCGCGCACCGCGACCCGGCGGCGGCGGGTGGGCAGCAGGTCGTGCCCCCGGTCGAGGGCGGCCCGCGCGACGAAGGCCACCGAGATCTCGGCCGGGGTCGCCCCGTGCGCGCCGAACTGCGGCCCGAGCACGAGGGGTTCGCAGGTGTCGGTCGCCGCGTTCGGGTCACCGGTCACGCCGTACGCCGGGAAGCCGGCCTTGAGCACCAGCTGCGGCTTGGCCCCGAAGTACTCCGGCCGCCACAGCACGATGTCGGCGAGTTTGCCCACCTCCAGCGACCCGACCTCGTGGGCCAGGCCGTGGGCGATGGCCGGGTTGATGGTCAGCTTGGCCATGTAGCACAGGACGCGGTCGTTGTCGTGCCCCTCGCCGGGGGCGCCGAGTTCGGCCTTCATCTTCCCGGCCATGGCGAAGGTGCGGCGGACCGTCTCGCCCGCCCGCCCCATGCCCTGCGCGTCCGAGGAGGTGATGCCGATGGCACCCAGGTCGTGCAGGACGTCCTCGGCGCCCATGGTCCCGGCGCGGATGCGGTCGCGGGCCATGGCGGCGTCGCCGGGCAGGTCCGTCTTGAGGTCGTGGACCGAGACGATCATGCCGTAGTGCTCGGCGACGGCGTCGCGGCCGAAGGGCAGGGTCGGGTTGGTGGAGGAGCCGATGACGTTCGGCACGCCGGCCATCTTCAGGACGTTGGGGACGTGCCCGCCGCCGCAGCCCTCGATGTGGAAGGCGTGGATGGTCCGGCCCTCCAGCACGCGCAGGGTGTCCTCCACGGAGAGGCACTCGTTCAGGCCGTCGCTGTGCAGGGCGACTTGGACGTCGTGCTCCTCGGCGACCCGCAGGGCGGTGTCCAGGGCCCGGGTGTGGGCGCCCATGTCCTCGTGGACCTTGAAGCCGCTGGCGCCGCCCTCGGCGAGGGCCTCCACCAGGGGTGCCTCGTGCGAGGAGGAACCCCGGCCGAGGAAGCCGATGTTGACCGGCCAGGCGTCGAAGGCGCCGAACGCGTGCCGCAGCGCCCAGGGCGAGTTGACGCCGACGCCCCACACGGGGCCGAACTCCTGCCCGATGATCGTGGTCACGCCGGAGGCGAGCGAGGCCTCCATGACGCGCGGCGACAGCAGGTGGACATGGGTGTCGACGGCCCCGGCGGTGGCGATGAGCCCCTCGCCCGAGACGATCGAGGTGCCCGTGCCGACGACGACGTCGACCCCGTCGAGGGTGTCGGGGTTCCCGGCCCGCCCGATGGCGTGGATGCGGCCCTCCCGGATGCCGAGGGAGACCTTGCGGATGCCCTGCACGGCGTCGATCACCACGACGTTGCTGATCACGACGTCACAGGTGTCCCGGACGGCGGCGGCCTTGAGGTGCAGTCCGTCGCGGGCGGTCTTGCCGAAGCCGGCGAGGAACTCGTCACCGGGGCGCTGGGAGTCCGACTCGACGCGGACGGTCAGCCCGGAGTCGCCGAGGCGGATGCGGTCGCCGGCGCGGGGGCCGTGGGTGGCGGCGTACTCGTACGGCGTGAGGCGACGGGCCTCGGCGGGGTGGCCTCCTGGGCGGCTCATCGCCGGTCCTCCTGCTCGGGTGTGCGCGGTACGCCGAGGTAGCCGCAGGCGGCGGCGCGGCGCAGTGCCTCCTCGCGGGCGCCGGGGGCGTCCAGCGGCCCGTCGACCAGCCCGGCGAACCCGATCGCGATCCGGTCGCCCCCGATCGGCACCAGCCCGACCTCGGCGCTCTCGCCCGGCCCGAACCGCACGGAGGACCCGGCGGGCACGGCGAGCCGCATGCCGTAGGCCTGGGCGCGGGCGAAGTCGAGCCGCGGGTTGGCCTCGAAGAAGTGGAAGTGCGAGGTGACGGAGACGGGCACCGCGGCGGTGTTGACCACCGTCAGCCGCAGGGCCGGCTCCGGCTCGGCGTGCTCCGGACCGGGCAGCAGGGCGCCCGGCGCGTCCGGTCCCGAGCCGGGTCCGATGGGGTCGGTGACGACCGCGAGCCGGGAGCCGTCGTCGAAGACCGCCTCGACGTGGACCTCGGTGACGACGTCGGCGACGCCGGGCAGCACGTCGCCGGGGCCGAGGACGGACCGGGCGGCCTCGACCGCCTCGGCCAGCCGCCTGCCGTCCCGGGCGGCCTCGCACACCGTGTCGGCGATGAGCGCGGTCGCCTCGGGGACGTTCAGCCGCAGGCCCCTGGCGCGGCGGGCGCGGGCGAGCTCGGCGGCGCCGAAGAGCAGCAACCGGTCGCGTTCGGTCGGGGTCAGCCGCATGTCACTCCCTCCATTTAGAGCATCACTCTAAACATGAATTTCCTGACACCGAAAGGTTGACGGCGGAGCATCGCGCACATCACATTGAACGTCGCTCTAACCGAGGGAGACAGCATGCCGATCGAACAGCGCGGAGTCGACACCATCCCCGAGGAGGAACGCACCAGCGGGCCACGCGACCTGGTCTCGATCCTGCTCGGCTCCAACCTCTGCCTGGGCGTGATCGTCTTCGGCTGGCTGCCGCCGTCCTTCGGCCTGGACTGGTGGTCCTCGGTCGGCGCGGTGGTGGCGGGCACGGTGGTGGGCGTGGTGCTCACCGCTCCGCTGGCGCTGGTCTCGCTGCGCACGGGCACCAATCTGTCGACGTCCTCCGGCGCCCAGTTCGGGGTCAGGGGCCGGCTGGTCGGCTCGGTGGTCGGGCTGCTGCTGGCCCTCGGCTACACCGCGCTGACGGTGTGGATCGGCGGGGACGTGATGGTGGGCGTGCTGGGCCGGCTGGCCGGACTGCCGCAGGACGACCTGTCGTACGGGATCGTCTACGGGGTGCTCGCGGCGGCGACCGTGGCGGGCGCGGTCTACGGCTACCGGGTGCTGCTCGCCCTGTCCCGGGCCCTGGCGTTCGGCATGACGGCCCTGCTGGCCCTCGGTGTGATCGCCTACGCCCCCGGCTTCACGACCGGCGCGCTGCCGGAGGCCGGCGGCTACCTGCTGGGCGGATTCTGGCCGACGTGGCTGCTGGCGGCCGTGGCGGCCGGGCTGTCCGGCCCGATCGCCTTCATCACACTGCTCGGCGACTACACCCGCTACATCTCACCGGCCCGCCACTCCTCGCGCCGGGTGTTGCACGCGACCTGGCTGGGCCTGATGCTGGGCCTGCTGGTGCCGCAGCTGTTCGGCACGTTCACGGCGTACGCGGCCCGGGCCGCCCTCGACTACGCGGGCCCGCTGGTCGACGCCGCCCCCGGCTGGTACCTGGTCCCGCTGCTGCTCGCGGCCTCGGCGGGCTCGGTCGGCAACGCGGGCCTGATGCTGTACTCGATGGGCCTGGACCTGGACGCGATCCTGCCGCGCGCGTCCCGGGCGAGGGCGACGTACACGGTCGCCCTCGTCGCCACGGCCGCCGTCTTCGCCGGGCACTACCACTCGACCGCGCAGGACGCCATGACGTCCTTCGTGCTGCTCCTGACGGCGATCGGCACACCGTGGGCGGTCATCACCCTCATCGGCTTCGCCCGCTGCGGCGGGGTCTACGACGCGGACGCCCTGCAGGTCTTCAACCGCCGCGCGCGGGGCGGCGTCTACTGGTACCGCGCCGGCTGGCACGTCCCCGCGACCCTCTCCTGGGCGGCCGGCGCGACGGCGGGCGTCCTGGCGGTGTCCCTCCCCTCGTACCAGGGACCGCTGCTGCCCCTGACGGGCGGGGTGGACGTGAGCTTCCTGCTCTCGGGCCTGGTGGGAGGGACGGCGTACCTGCTGTCGACCCCGGGCTCCGGGTCCGCGGGAAGGGACTCCGGGGTGGACGGGACGCCCGCACACCGGGCCGGCGCGGAGGACGCGCCGCACGCGACGCGGTGACGCATCGCGAGGGCGACGACCGAGGCCGAGGCCGCAAGCCCGATCCGAGCCGGAAGCCCGGGCCGGAGGCCGGAAACTGGCACCGGAGGCCGGGACCGGAAACCGGAGGCCGGGACCGGAGGCCGGGACCGGAAACCGGGACCGGAGGCCGGAGGCCGGAACCGGAAACCGGGACCGGAGGCCGAAGGCCGAAGGCCCGGGCCGGAGGCCAGAAGCCCGGGCCGGAAGCCCGGGCCGGAAGCCGGAAACTGGCACCGGAGGCCGGGACCGGAGGCCGGAAGACCGGGCCGGAAGCCGAAGGCCCGGGCCGGAGGCCGGAAGACCGGGTCGGAAGCCGGGCCGGAGGTCGGAAGCCGGGCCGAAGGCCGGAAACCGAGGCCGGAGGCTGGAAACCGGGTGTCCGTGAGGCGGGTCCGGCTTGCTGTCCGGCCGATTCGGTGGCGGGTGGGCGACGGCCGGGGGTCCGGGGGCGGAGCCCCCGGGACCAGGAGGGGGCCTAGCCCAGCTGGTGCATCCAGCCGTGCTTGTCCTCGGCCGTGCCCCGCTGGATGTCGAGCAGGGCCTGCCGCAGCCGCAGCGTGACCTCGCCCGGCTCGCCCCCGCTCTGCTTCCACTCGGCCCCGGCCCGCTTCACCGTACCGACCGGCGTGATCACCGCGGCCGTACCGCAGGCGAACACCTCGGTCAGCGACCCGTTCTCGGAGTCGCGCTGCCACTGCTCGACCGAGACCCGGCCCTCCTCCGCCTCGTACCCGAGGTCACGGGCGACGGTGAGCAGGGAGTCGCGCGTGACGCCCTCCAGGATCGAACCGGTGAGGGACGGCGTGACGATCTTGTCGCCGTACACGAAGTACAGGTTCATGCCCCCGAGTTCCTCGACCCAGGTGTGCTCCACCGCGTCGAGGTAGCAGACCTGGTCGCAGCCCTTCGCCGCGGCCTCGGCCTGCGCCAGCAGGGACGCCGCGTAGTTGCCGCCGGTCTTCGCGTCGCCCATGCCGCCGGGGACGGCGCGCACCCGGTCCTCGGAGACCCAGATGGAGACCGGCTTGACCCCGCCCGGGAAGTACGCGCCGGCCGGCGAGGCGATCACCAGGAACAGGTACTCGTTGGCCGGCTTCACACCCAGCCCGACCTCGGTCGCGATCATGAACGGGCGCAGGTAGAGGGACTCCTCGCCCCCGTGCGCCGGCACCCACGCCTTGTCCTGCCGCACCAGCGCGTCGCACGCCTCGATGAACGTCTCGACCGGAAGCTCCGGCATCGCCAGGCGGCGCGCGGACCGCTGGAACCGCTCGGCGTTCTTCTCCGGGCGGAACGTGGCGACCGAGCCGTCGGGGCGGCGGTAGGCCTTCAGACCCTCGAAGATCTCCTGCGCGTAGTGCAGGACCGTGGTGGCCGGGTCGAGGGAGATCGGCGCGTACGGCACGAGCTGGCCGTCGTGCCAGCCGCGGCCCTCCGTCCACTTGATCGTCACCATGTGGTCGGTGAAGTGGCGGCCGAACCCGGGGTTGGCCAGGATCGCCTCACGCTCGCTGGCGGACAGCGGGTGGGCGGAGGGCTTGAGCTCGATCGTGGGCGTCGTCATGGGTTGATGTCCTTCACCGGTTGTAGTGACGGGCCGCGCTCGGTACCGCGCTGATGGTGACCAGTGCTAGGACGTCCGAGCATTCCCTCATTCCGCGGCCTCGCGTTCGATTATCGCCCGGGGGCGGCGGCGGAAGGAACGGGGTGAATCCGGCCCGGTGGTCGATGGTGGCACCCGGCGGGAACATGCGGAAGCCGCCGGGTGCGGATGCGACCCGGCGGCTTGCGGAGGAGGCAGCGGCGGGTCAGCCGGCTACGCGTACGGCGAGGGCGTCGCCGATCTCCGAGGTGGAGCGGGCGGGCTTGCCGGTGCGCTCCGACAGGTCGGCGGCGACCGCCTCGTCGATGCGGGCGGCCTCGGCCTCGTGGCCGAGGTGGCGCAGCAGCAGGGCGACGGACAGCACGGTGGCGGTCGGGTCGGCCTTGCCCTGGCCGGCGATGTCCGGGGCCGAGCCGTGCACGGGCTCGAACATGGACGGGAACTCTCCGGACGGGTTGATGTTGCCGGAGGCCGCCACGCCGATGCCGCCGGAGACGGCCGCGGCGAGGTCGGTGACGATGTCGCCGAAGAGGTTGTCGGTGACGATGACGTCGAACCGCTCGGGCTGCGTGACCAGGTAGATGGTGGCCGCGTCGACGTGCATGTACTCGGTGGTGACCTCGGGGAACTCCGCGGCCACCTTGTTGAAGATGTTCGTCCACAGGTGGCCCGCGAAGGTCAGCACGTTGTTCTTGTGGATCAGTGCGAGCTTCTTGCGCGGGCGGGCCTGGGCACGGGCGAAGGCGTCCCGGACCACGCGCTCGACACCGAAGGCGGTGTTCACGGAGACCTCGGTGGCGACCTCGTGCTCGGTGCCCGTGCGGATCGTGCCGCCGTTGCCGGTGTACGGGCCCTCGGTGCCCTCGCGGACCACGACGAAGTCGATGGCCGGCTCGCCCTTGAGGGGCGTCTCCACGCCCGGCAGCAGCTTCGAGGGCCGCAGGTTGACGTGGTGGTCGAAGGCGAAGCGGAGCTTGAGCAGGAAGCCGCGCTCCAGGACGCCGGACGGCACGGAGGGGTCGCCGATCGCGCCGAGCAGGATGGCGTCGTGCTGCCTGAGCGCGTCGAGGTCGGCTTCGGTGAGGGTCTCACCGGTGGCGTGGTAGCGCCGGGCGCCGAAGTCGTACTCCTTCGTCTCCAGCTTCACATCCTGCGGAAGGACGGCGGAGAGGACCTTCAGGCCTTCGGCCACGACCTCCTGGCCGATGCCGTCACCGGGGATCACTGCGAGATTGATGCTGCGAGACATGCGGGCACCCTACTCCTCGTCCCATGGGATGACACGAGGTGTCCGTGATGCGGACACCCGCCCGGGTGACCGCACCCGTCCGTCGACGGCCGTTCACCCGTATGTGGTGCGGCCGTTGGCCTCCGCTGGGAAGTTCACTGGACATGGAGATCCCCCACTTCGGCATCCCGCCCGAGCTCGCCGGCCGGATGAGCATGGCCGAGCAGCACGAGTACCTGCGCACCCGCCTGTCGCGGCGGCGCACCCTGGTGACCGCGGGCGCGGTGGCCGGCGGGCTGCTGACCGGCTGCGGCTCCGGCCCGGACGACGGGCGGGGCGGCGCCGCGGCGACCAGGAGCCCCTCGCCGAGCACCTCGCGGGCGCCCGGCGCCCACGTCACGCCGTTCGGCCGCCATCTCGCCTTCGGCGCCGACCCCAGGACGCAGATGCGGATCTCCTGGCAGGTGCCGCTCGCGGTGCGCAAGCCCTACGTCCGGGTGGGCCTGCGCCCCGACGACCTCGGCCGCAAGGTGGAGGCCGAGCTGCGCGACCTGCGCACCCCGGGCCTGCAGGGCGTGCGCCCGGCGGTCGAGCAGTACTACCTGCACGCGGCGCTGGACGGCCTGCGCCCGGGCACCACGTACTACTACGGCGTCGGCCACGAGGGCTTCGACCCGGCCCTGCCGCCGCACCGGTCGACCGTCACGTCCTTCCGCACGGCGCCGGCGAGCCCGCCCGAGCGGTTCGTGTTCACCGCGTTCGGCGACCAGGGCGTCGGCGAGGAGGCGGTCCTCAACGACCGTACGCTGCTGCGGCGAAAGCCCGCCTTCCACCTCCACGCCGGTGACATCTGCTACGCCGACCCGACCGGCAAGGGCAGGGAGTCGGACGTGTTCGACGCGAGCCAGTGGGACCGGTTCCTGAGGCAGACCGAGCCGGTGGCCCGGTCGGTGCCGTGGATGGTGACGACCGGCAACCACGACATGGAGGCCTGGTACTCGCCCGACGGCTACGGCGGTCAACTCGCCCGGTTCTCCCTGCCGGAGAGCGGCTTCGACGCGCGGACGGCACCGGGCGTGTACGCCTTCACCTACGGCAACGTCGGCGTGGTCGCGCTCGACGCGAACGACGTGTCGTACGAGATCCCCGCCAACTTCGGCTACACGGAGGGGAGGCAGACGCGGTGGCTGGACCGCAAGCTCGGCGAGTTGAGGTCCGCGCGGGACGTCGACTTCATCGTCGTCTTCTTCCACCACTGCGCGTACTCGACGTCGACGCACGCCTCCGACGGCGGGGTGCGCGCGGCGTGGCTGCCGCTGTTCGCCCGGCACGAGGTCGACCTGGTCGTCAACGGGCACAACCACGTGTACGAGCGGACCGACGCCATCCGGAACGGCGAGGTGGGCAGGCCGGTTCCGGTGGGCGGGACCACCGATCCGCGGAGGGACGGGATCGTCTACGTCACCGCGGGCGGCGGCGGCAAGGAGCTGTACGGCTTCCCCGGCGGGGTGAAGGAGAGTTACGAGGGCAACACCACCGACCACGAGGCGGTGGGCACCTTCCGCTGGACCCGCTCCCGGGACACGGTGGCGGAGACGGCGCAGTGGTCGCGGGTGCGCTACCGCGGCTTCTCGTTCCTCTCGGTGGAGGCGGTGAGCGGGGCCAGGCCGAGGCTGGAGGTGTCGGCGGTGGCGTCGAGCGGTGAGCGGATCGACCACTTCGAGGTGCGGCGCGGGGCGTGAGGCCCCCCGCCGCACCCCGGTCGGGCGCGGCTCCCGGTACCGGTGCGGCTCAGTGGCCGGTGGATCCGCCGTTGTCCCTGCGGTCGAGGGCGCGCTGGAGCGCGGCGGCGGCGTTCTTGCGGTCGGACTCGGTCGTGCGGGAAACGTGACGGACTCGGCGGCGGACGGTCGTCTCGGCCATGGGACATCGGCTCCTTAGGCAGCACGGAGTGCAAGGGGAGAGTTTCGAGACGCCGGATGGGGCGGGGAGCGGTGCCGCAGGGATTGCCTGCACGGGGACCGGCTCACGACCGCCATTCGCTTGGTCGAGCGAGACGTTCGGCTCCTACAAAGCTAAGGGAGACCGGAGCGTCTGTCTCCACAATTACTCGGACTTCCTACTATCTGAGACGGCCGACCGGGTCACACCGCGCTGAGCTGGGCTGATTCTTACAGGACGTCCCCGTCGCGCCAGTCGAAGACCAGTTCCTCCCCGGGATCGGCCGCCGGCGCGGGCCACAGGAGGGTGCTGCCCTCCTCGTCCGGCAGATGGACACCGCCGTCCGGGCCGAGGGCGTGGATCCGGCCGGGCCAGGGCCGCCAGCCGCGGGCCGTGTACAGCGCGGCGCCGTCGTCGCTCGCGGACAGGGCCCCGACGTCGTAGGCGCGCACGACGATCTCCTCCAGGGCGCCCATGACCGCGCCGCCGAGCCCGCGCCGCCGCACGTCGCGGCGCACGGCGACGCCCTCCACGTAGCCGACGCGCAGCCAGCGCCCCCGGTACCGCGCCCGCCGCATGACCACCGCCCCGTGCGCGGCGAGCCCGTGCCCGTCGTGCACCAGGGCGTGCATGCCGCCCAGGGTGTGGTCCCAGTCCTCGTCGCCGAAGTCGCCGTCGAACGCGTCGTGCAGCAGGCCGCGTACGGCGGAGAGTTCGGCCGGGGTGAGCCGGGCGGTGTGGTCGGTGCGCACTCGGGTGGTCATCGCTCCAGTATGCGAAGGGCGCCGGCGCCGTGTGCGAGGGAGACCGGCGTCCCGGAACACGCCGGCGGGCCGGGCCCTCAGGCCCGGCCCGCCGGTGCGTCGGCTTCTCAGCCCATGTGCGGGTAGGTGTAGTCGGTCGGCGGGACCAGCGTCTCCTTGATGGCGCGGGTCAGGGTCCAGCGCATCAGGTTCTGCGGGGCGCCGGCCTTGTCGTTGGTGCCGGAGGCGCGGCCGCCGCCGAAGGGCTGCTGGCCGACGACGGCACCGGTGGACTTGTCGTTGATGTAGAAGTTGCCGGCCGCGTAGCGGAGCTTGTTCGCCGTGTACGCGGCGGCCGCGCGGTCATTGGCGATGACCGAGCCGGTCAGGGCGTAGTCGGAGACGGCCTCCATCTGGGTGAGCATCTCGTCGTACCGGTCGTCCTCGTAGACGTGCACCGCGAGGATCGGGCCGAAGTACTCGGTGCGGAACACCTCGTTGTCCGGGTCGGTGCACTCGATGACGGTCGGGCGGACGAAGTACCCCTCGGAGTCGTCGTAGGTGCCGCCCGCGACGATCGTGCAGGAGGCGTCCTCCTTGGCGCGGTCGATGGCGGCCTTGTTCTTGGCGAAGGCGCGCTCGTCGATGACGGCGCCGATGAAGTTCGACAGGTCGGTGACGTCACCCATCCTGATGCCGTCGACCTCGGCCGCGAACTCCTCCTTGAAGCCGGAGTTCCAGATCGAGGCGGGGATGTACGCCCGCGAGGTGGCGCTGCACTTCTGGCCCTGGTACTCGAAGGCACCGCGGGTCAGGGCGGTCTTCAGGATCGCCGGGTCGGCCGAGGGGTGGGCGACGAGGAAGTCCTTGCCGCCGGTCTCGCCGACCAGCCGCGGGTAGGTGCGGTACTTCTCGATGTTGTTGCCGACCGTCTTCCACAGGTACTGGAAGGTCTTGGTCGAGCCGGTGAAGTGGATGCCGGCCAGCTCCCGGTGCTCCAGGGCGACCTTGGAGACCTCGATGCCGTCACCGGTGACGAGGTTGATGACGCCCTTGGGCAGGCCGGCCTCCTCCAGCAGCTGCATCAGCAGCACGGCGGCGTGGGTCTGCGTCGGGGACGGCTTCCAGACGACGACGTTGCCCATCAGGGCGGGGGCCGTCGGCAGGTTGCCCGCGATGGCGGTGAAGTTGAAGGGCGTGATCGCGTAGACGAAGCCCTCCAGCGGACGGTGGTCCAGACGGTTCCACACGCCGGGGGCGTTGGCCGGGGGCTGCTCGGCCAGCAGCCGGCGGGCGTAGGAGACGTTGAAGCGCCAGAAGTCGACCAGCTCGCAGGGCGTGTCGATCTCGGCCTGCTGGGCGGTCTTGGACTGGCCGAGCATGGTGGAGGCGGCGAGCGTCTCGCGCCACGGGCCGGCCAGCAGCTCGGCGGCGCGCAGGATGATCGCCGCGCGGTCGTCGAAGGACATCGCGCGCCAGGCGGGCGCGGCGGCCAGGGCCGCGTCGATGGCGTCCTGGGCGTCGGCCTGCGTGGCGTTGCGGTACGTGCCGAGCACGGCCTTGTGGTTGTGCGGCTGGACGACCTGGAAGGCCTCGCCGCCACCCATCCGCTTCTCACCGCCGATGGTGCAGGGCAGGTCGATCGGGTTGTCGGCCAGCTCCTTCAGCTTGGCCTCCAGCCGGGCCCGCTCGGGCGAGCCGGGGGCGTAGCCGTGCACCGGCTCGTTGACGGGGGTGGGGACCTGGGTCACAGCGTCCATGTTTTCCGTAACTCCTTAACTGAGCGGCGGTTCGGTCTCAGCCCTTGGTGAGCATGCTTCGGGCGAAGAAGCGCAGGTTGGCCGGCTTCTCCGCCAGACGGCGCATGAAGTAGCCGTACCAGTCGGTGCCGTACGCGGTGTAGACGCGCATGCGGTGGCCCTCGGCGGCCAGCCGGAGGTGCTCCTCGGCGCGGATGCCGTAGAGCATCTGGAACTCGTAGTCGCCGGGCTTTCGCCCGGCCCGGTGAGCGAGTTCCTGGGCGATGGCGATCAGGCGCGGGTCGTGGGACCCGATCATCGGGTACCCCTCTCCGTCCATCAGCGTGCGCAGGATCCGCACGTACGCCCGGTCGATCTCGTGCTTGTCCTGGTACGCGACCGAGGCGGGCTCCTTGTAGGCGCCCTTCACCAGGCGGACCCGGCTGCCGCTCGCGGCGAGGCGGCGGGCGTCGTCCTCGGTGCGGAAGAGGTAGGCCTGGATGACGCAGCCGGTCTGCGGGAAGTCCTTCCGCAGCTCCTCGTGGATGGCGAACATCGAGTCGAGGGTGGTGTGGTCCTCGGCGTCCAGCGTGACCGTGGTGCCGATCTCGGCGGCGGCCTCGACGACCGGGCGGACGTTCTTCAGCGCCAGCTCGTGGCCGTCCTCGAGGGCTTGCCCGAACATCGACAGCTTCACCGACATCTCGGCGCGGGTGCCGAGCTCCAGCGGCTTGAGGCGGTCGATCAGCTCCAGGTAGGCGTCCCGGGCCGCGGCGGCCTGCGCCGGGTTGGTGATGTCCTCGCCGACGACGTCCATCGTCAGCTCCAGGCCCTGCCCGGAGAGGTCCCGGATGACGGGGACGATGTCGTCGACGTCCTCACCCGGGATGAAACGGTCGACGACCTGCTTGGTCACCGGAGCCGCCGAGATCAGACGTCGCATCCGGTCGCTGCGAGACGCGGCGAGAATCACGGGACCCAGCACGGGGCACCTCCAGAGCACAAGCAACGTGAGGGCCGTATCCCAGGCGGATGATGCCTCGGGTACGGCACGGAGAACCACCGTGAAACCTAAGGATCCCTCCGATCGTCTGCCATCGACAGCTGTCACGCATCCGTGCCGCATATCTCAGACAGATGTATGAAGGCGGCGGCGCGGTGGGGGACAATGCCCGGGTGACGCCGGAACACAGGGGTGACTACCAGGAGCTGGTCGACGAGATCTCGGAGCTGCTCGGCGCGCCCGCGACACTGGAGAACCGGGACTTCGAGCTGATCGCCTTCGGGGCGTACGACAGCGAGGGCGACCTCGATCCGTCGGCCCTGGACCCCGTGCGCACCCGCTCGATCCTCACCCGCCGCTCGACCGCCGCGGTCCGGGCCTGGTTCGAGGGCTTCGGCATCACCCGGGCGACGGCACCGGTCCGCATCCCGCCCACTCCGGAGGCGGGCGTGTACCGCGGCCGGATCTGCCTGCCCGTGCGGCACCGGGGCGTGGTCCACGGCTACGTCTGGCTGCTGGACGACGACCCCGGCCCGAGCGAGCGGCAGCTGTCCGCCGCCATGGGGGTGACGGCCCGGATCGGCGCCCTGCTCGCTGACGAGGCGCAGCACGGTGCCGACCTCAGCCGGGAACTGCGCGCGGTCCTCACCGCCGAGCGCGACTGGCAGCACGACATGGCCGTCGCGGAGCTGCGCACGGCCCTCGGCCCGCGGGCCGACGCGCCGCACACCGTGGTGTGTGTCGCGCCCTGGCCCTCGGCCGACCCCGACGACGCGCCGTCGGTGCGCACCGTGCCGGGCGCCGCGGCCCTGTGCACGCTGCCGTGGGGGGCGGCGGCCCAGTGCGTGGCGGTGCTGGTCCGCCTGCGCTCGGCGGACGTCCTGACTCCGGCGACGACGGCGGCGGCACGCCTGCTGGAGCGGGCGCGCGGCGCGGGCGGCCCGGGCGACCCGGCGCACGCCGCGTCGGGCGCCGGCACGCGGGGAGCGGCCGGGCCGGCCGCCGGTGTCGCCACGGCCGGGGCCGGCCTCGCCGGGCTGGGCACGGCCTGGCGGCAGGCGTCGGCGGCGGCCCGTGCCGTGCTGGCGGAGCCCCGGCTGGGACCGGTCGCCGAGTGGGCGGCGATCGGGCCGTTCCGGCTGCTCACCGCGGTGCCGCCGGAGGTGGCCCGCGACCCGGCCGTGCGGCCGCTCCTCGCCCCCGTCCACCGGGAACTCGCCCGTACCGCCGAGGTCTACCTGGACTGCGCCGGACAGGCCGCCCGGGCCGCCGCCGAGCTGGGCATCCACCGCCAGACCCTGTACTACCGCCTGTCCCGGATCGAGAAGCTGACCGGCCTCGACCTGGACGACGGCGAGGACCGGCTGCTGCTGCACATGGCGCTGAAGGGAGCGCGGCTCTCCCCCGGCGGGTTCTCGGGCCCGTCCGGGTGACACCCGTCGCCCGGACGGGCGGTTCGTACGACGAACGCGTGCCCTCGCGCGCCCCGCACGGTCACGGTTCTCCCGGTGTGCCATCGGCTGGGAGGAGCTCACGTGCGGAACCGACGTGCCCGTTGTGCCATGCGAACGGCGGTGGCGGGGCTGGCCTGCGGGGTGCTGGCCCTCGCGCTCCCGGTCCCCCACGCGAGCGCCGGGCCCGGCCGTACGGCGGCCCCTGAGGGCGGGAACGCCCACCGGGACGCATCCGGCGCCGCCGTGGTCGTCGACTGGATGCGCACGGCCGACGCCGTCATCGACGCCGAGGCCCGCCCGGGCCCGGCCGAGACGTTCGTCTGGCAGGCGTACGTCTCCGCCGCTGTGTACAACGCCGTCGTCGGCGTCGAGGGCCGCTTCGCGCCCTACGCGTGGGACGGCCGGGCGCCCCGAACGGCCTCCTCGGCGGCGGCCGCGGCCGCGGCGGCGCACCGGATGCTGCGCCACCACTTCCCCGGCGCCGCGCCCAGGCTGGACGACGCCCTCACCGGCACCCTCGCGACGGTCCCCGACGGCCGAGCCGAGGACGAGGGCGTGGCGTTCGGCCGGCGCGCCGCCGCCCATGTCATCGCCCTCCGCCGCGACGACGGCCGCGGCGCCGCGGTGTCCTTCCCGGCCGCACCGCGCCCCGGCGTCTGGCGGCCCACCCCGCCCGGGCACGAGCCCTTCGCCAGTGCCTGGCTCGGCAGGATGCGGCCCATGCTGGTGGACTCCCCGAGCCGGTTCCGGCCCGGCCCGCCACCCCCGCTCCGCTCCGCCCGCTACGCCAAGGACCTGCACGAACTGGCGGCCTACGGAGGGCGGACCGGCTCGCACCGCACGCCCGGGCAGACGGAGACCGCGCGCTACTTCGTCGCCCTCGATCTGCAGGGAGCCCTGGGCGACCACGCCATCCGGCACGGCTTCGGCATCGCCGAGACGGCGCGTCTGTACGCGGCGGCCAACACGGTCCAGGCGGACGCCGTCATCACCGCCTGGGACGCCAAACTGCACTACGGCACCTGGCGGCCCGTCACCGCGATCCGCGAGGCGGACACCGACGGCAACCCGGCGACCCGTCCCGACCGCGGCTGGGAGCCGCTGCTCACCACCCCGGCGCACCCCGACTACCTCAGCGGCCACGCCACCATGGGCGGCGCCCTGATGCGCATGCTGACCGGCGTCCTCGGCACCTCCCGCGTCGACCTGCGCATCCGGTCGGCCACCACCGGCACGACCCGCCACTACCGGCAGGCCCGCGACTACGAACGGGACGTCAGCGACGCCCGGGTCTGGGGCGGGATCCACACCCGGACGGCCGACGAGGTGGGCGTGGCCACGGGTCGCCGGCTCGCCGACTGGGCGCTGCGCAGGTACTTCCGTCCGATTCCCTGACCTCTCCGGCTCCCGAGGCGAGAGCCGACCCGCCGGGCGAGCCAAGGGCGGCCTGAGGACGAGCCGGGGCCGACCAGGGGCACACTTCTGAAAATGATTGTCATCATGCTACGGTCGTGGCGCGTTCAACCATTGCCCTTCCCTTGACTGTGCCTTGACCGAGGTGTCCCCGTGCGCGTCCCCGTCCGTCCCCTCCCCCTCGTCGCCCTCACCGCGGCCTCCGCCCTGCTCACCGGCTGCTTCTCCGGCGGCCCGGCGGCCACGGACGACTCCGGGGCGGGAGGTGGCCGCATACGCGTCGCGATGATGCAGCCCCCGCGCTCGGGACTGTCCCCGCTGTCGGACGACGCCTTCAAACTGTCGCGCTGGTCCACGGCGGAGACCCTGGTCGAGCTGGACGCGGACGGCGACGCCGAGCCGGCGCTGGCCACGAAGTGGGTGCGTTCCGGCCGGAGCTGGACCTTCACCCTGCGCCGGGGCGTCACCTTCCACGACGGGACGCCGCTCACCGCCGAAGCCGTCGTCACCTCCCTCACCAGAGCCGCCGCGGCCTCCCCCAAGCCCCGCATCCTCGACGGCGTGGACCTCACCGCGAAGGCCGACGGCGACCGGGTCACCGTCACCACCGCCACCGAGGACCCGCTGGTCCCGCAGCGGCTCAGCTCCCCGCAGCTGTCGATCCTGGCCGCCAGGGCCTACCGCGGGAAGACCGTGAACCCCGTCGGCGCGGGCACCGGCCCCTTCGAGCTGACCGAGGTCGACGGCACCTCCTCCGCCGCCCTCGACCGCTACGACGGCTACTGGGGGAAGAAGGCCAAGGCACCCGGCATCGACGTCCGGTTCGTGCCGGACGGCACCGCCCGTGCCGCCGCCCTGCGCAGCGGCGAGGCCGACATCGTGGAGGCCGTGCCGGTGTCCCAGGCCGCCGTCCTCGACCAGGACCTGATCACCGAGGTCCCGATGCCGCGCACCAACACCCTCTACCTGAACACCCGCACGGGCGTCTTCAAGGACCCGGCGCTGCGGGCGGCGGCCCGTGAGGCCGTCGACGCCGCGTCGATCGTGAAGGGCGTGTACGAGGGACGCGCCGACGTCGCCGAGGGACTGCTCGGCCCCGCCCTGCCCTGGGCGGCCGGACTGCGCACGCCGGTGCGGCGCACCGAGGCCGGCGACCCGGCCGGCAGGACCGTCACCATCGGCACCTTCACCGACCGCGCCGAACTGCCCGAGGTCGCCGCCGCACTGCAACAGCAGCTGCAGAAGGCCGGATTCAAGGTGAAGCTCGACATCCGCGAGTACGCCAACATCGAGTCCGACGCCCTGGCGGGCCGGTTCGACGCCTTCATCCTCTCCCGCGCCACCGTCCTGGACTCCGGCGACCCGGCCGCCTATCTCCACAGCGACTTCGCCTCCGACGGCTCCTTCAACATCTCCCAACTCGCCGACCCGGCCGTGGACAAGGCCCTGCGGAAGGCCGGCACGACCCCGGCCGGTGAAGCCCGGCGCAAGGCGGTCGTCGCCGCCGAGGCCGCCGTCCTCGGCACGGACGCGGCCGTGCCCCTGCTGCACGAACGCGTGATCCAGGGCGACGCGCCCGGTGTCTCCGGCGCCGCGCACGACCCGCGCGAGCGGGAGCTGGTCACGGCGGACACCCACGTCGAGTGAGGTCCCGCATACCGCGCCCGGCCGGCGCCGCCGCGCTCACCCGCCTGCTCTGCCTGGCCGCCGTGCTGGCCGCCGTCGGCCTGCTGCCCTGGCTCTCCGGCCGTGACCCGGCCCTGGCCGTGCTGCGGGCCCGGTCCGCCGAGCAGGACCCGACCGAGGAAGCCCTGGCATCCGTCCGGCGGGATCTCGGCCTGGACGCCGGTCCGTCGTCCCTGCTGGGCGGCTGGGCCGCCGGCCTGCTGCGCGGGGACCTCGGCACGTCCTGGGTGTCGGGCACCGAGGTGCTGCCCTCCGTGGTCTCCGGGCTCCAGGTGTCGCTGGCGCTGATGGGCGCCGCCCTGGGCGTGGCCCTGCTGCTGGCGTGCGCGCTGGTCGCGCCGGCGCTGGCGCGGGGCCGGGCCTCGGCCGGGGCGTGGGCCGCGATGCTGGCCGCCGTGCCCGAGTTCCTGCTGGCCACGGTCGCGCTGCTGGTCTTCGGTGTGTGGCTGGGGTGGCTGCCGACGTCGGGCTGGGTGGGCCCGCAGAACATGGTGCTGCCCGCCGTGGCCCTCGGCGTCCCCGCGGGCGGGCTGCTCGGCCGCCTGGTCGCGGACGCGCTGCCCGCCGTGCTCGACGAGCGGTGGGCGGAGCTGTGGCGGGGCGCCGGGGTGAGCCGGGCGCGGATCGCGGGGGCGGCGCTGCGGCGCGTCCTGCCGCCGCTGGTCCCGCAGTTCGGGATGGTCGCCGTCGGGCTCACCGGTGGCGCGGTCGCCGTGGAGACGGTGTTCGCCGTGCCGGGCATCGGCCGTACCGCGCTCGGAGCGGCCAAGTCGCAGGACCTTCCGCTGCTGCAGGGCGCGGTGCTCGCGCTGCTCGCGCTCGGTCTGGTCACGGGCGCGTTCGCGGCGCTCGCCCGGCGGCGGCTGCTGGGCCCGGCCCTGCGGGACGCCTCGCTGGCCCTGCCCCCGGCCCGGCCCGTGCGCGTCCGTCCCGCGATTCCGTTGTCGCTGTTCACCGTCCTCGCCGTGACCATCGGCTGGGGCCTGCTGCGCGACCCCTACACCGTCGACACCGCGGTCCGCCTGGCCGCGCCCTCCCGGGCGCACCCGCTCGGCACCGACGGACTCGGCCGCGACGTCCTCGCCCGCCTCGGGCACGGCGCCGCCTCCACCGTCGGCACGGCGGCGGCCGTCTGCCTGCTGAGCCTGGCGGTCGCGCTCGCCCTGGGCTTCCTGCCCCGGATCGCGGAGGGCGCGGCGGACATCGCCAACGCCCTGCCCCCGGTGATCGTCGGCATCCTGGTCGCCGCGGCCGTCGGCCCCGGCACCGGCGGGGCGGCCCTCGCGGTCGCGCTGATCTCCTGGCCCGCCCTGTCCGCGCACGCGGCGGCGCTGGTGCAGGAGGTGCGGGCGTCGGCGTTCCTGACCGCCCAGCACGCCATCGGGGCGAGCCCGTGGTGGATCCTCACCCGGCACGTCCTGCCGTCGGTGGCCGGCCCGGTCGCCCGCCACGCGCTGCTGCGCCTGCCGGGCATCGCGCTGGCCCTGGCCTCGCTGGGCTTCCTCGGCCTCGGCGCCCAGCCGCCCGCCCCCGAGTGGGGTCTGCTGCTCGACGAGTCCCGCGCCTACGTGGAACGCGCCCCGTGGGCGGCCCTCGCCCCGGCGGTGGCGCTGGCTCTGCTGGCGGGCCTCGCGGTGTCGGGCGCCGCCCTCACCCGGCGGCCCCGGACCCCGCGCACCACCCCGCGCACCAGCCCGGCTCCGGCCCGGAAGGAGAACCCCGTTGGAGTCTGAACCACTGCTGTCGGTACGCGGCTTGCGGATCGCCTTCGACGGGGTCGAGGCCGTGCGCGGCCTGTCCTTCGACGTCCGCCCCCGTGAAGTCCTGGCGATCGTCGGCGAGTCGGGAGCGGGCAAGTCCCTCACCGCCCGCGCCCTTCTGGGCATGCTGCCGCGCGGCGCGGCCCTGAGCGGCACGATCAGCCCGGACCTGTCGGCCCACCGCGGCCGGCGCATCTCGCTGGTCCCGCAGGACGCCCTGTCCGCCCTGTCCCCCGTCCACCCGGTCGGCGACCAACTCGCGGCCGCCGTACGGTCGGTGGCCGGGGTGTCCCGCAAGGAGGCCCGGGCCCGGGCGGTCGCGGCCCTGGACCGCGTCGGCATCCCGGACGCGGCACGCCGGGCACGGGCCTACCCGCACGAGTACTCCGGCGGCATGCGGCAGCGCGCGGTGATCGCCATGGCGACGATCAACGACCCCGACGTCGTCGTCGCCGACGAACCCACCACCGCCCTGGACGAGGAACGCCGCGACCAGGTGCTGCGGCTGCTGGCCGAGCAGCGTGCGGCGGTCGGCGCCGCGCTGGTCCTGGTCACCCACGACATGGACGCCGTCCAGGGGCACGCGGACCGTGCGCTGGTCATGTACGCGGGACGCCTCGCCGAACTCGGCCCGGCCGACGCGGTGCTGACCCGGCCCCGCGCCCCCTACACGGCCGGGCTGCTGGCGTCGCTCCCGCAGCACGCGCCCCCGGGCCGCCGCCTGCCCGCCCTGCGCGGCGCGCCACCCGCGCCGGGCACACTGTCCCCGGGCTGCGCCTTCGCCCCGCGCTGCCCCCTGGCGGCCGAGGTCTGCCGCACGGCGGAACCCGAGCCCCGCCCGGCCGACGGCCGTCTGATCGCCTGCCACCGCTGGGAGGAACTCCCCCATCCCGCGGCCCCGTTGTTCGCCGAGGAGCGGCAGCCCGCATGAGTGATCCCCTGCTCGACGTCCGCGACCTGGTCGTCCGCCACGGCCGGGTGACCGCCGTGGACGGCGTCTCTTTCTCCCTGGCAGCCGGCGAGACCCTCGCCCTGAACGGCCCGTCCGGCTGCGGCAAGTCCTCGACCGCCCTCGCGGTGCTCCAGCTGCGCCGCCCGGACGCCGGTGAAGTCCGTTTCGAAGGGCGGGAGTTGACCACCCTGCCGGAGCGCGAGCTGCGCCCGCTGCGCCCCCGGATGCAGCCCGTCCTCCAGGACCCGTACGGCTCGCTCAGCCCTCGCCACCGCATCCGGGACGCCATCGCCGAGCCGCTGAAGGTGCGGGGCCGCTGGCACCCCGTCGACGGTCCGGCCCGGGTCGCCGAGCTCCTGGACCGGGTCGGCCTCGACCCCGCCTACGGCGACCGCCGGCCGCACGAACTCTCCGGCGGCCAGTGCCAGCGCGCCGGCATCGCCCGCGCCCTGGCCTGCGACCCGCGGCTGCTGGTCCTGGACGAGCCGGTGTCGTCACTGGACCCGTCGGTCCGCGCGGGCGTGCTGAACCTGCTCGCCGACCTCCAGGACGACCTGGGCCTCGGCTATCTGTTCATCTGCCACGACCGGGCGGTCGTCCGGCGCGTCGCGGACCGGGTGCTGGAGATGCGCGCGGGGCGGATCACTGCGCGGCGGCGGCCTCGATGATCTGGCGCAGCCCTTCGGTGAGCTGCCCGGCCTCGGGCGCCCGCTCGGGGTCGAAGGTCCACTGCGCCATGAGGCCCATCATCAGCGTCAGGTAGAAGTACCCGAGGGTGTCCACCCGCTCCTCCGGGACGTCGTCCTCGTGCCCGCCGTGGAAGAGCGTGATGATGCCGCGCGCCCCGCCCCGCTGGGCCCGCGCGAGATGGTCGCGCACCTCGGGCAGCTGGTCCCCCATGGCCACGATCTCCGTGCTGAGCCGCCACAGCGAGCCCGGATCCCGCATGGTCGCGATGATGTTCGACCAGACCTCGGCGAACCGCTCCAGCGACCCCGGCGCGCCCCGCAGCTCACCGCCGCCCTCGAAGGCCTCGGACATCCCCTCCACCATCTCGATGTAGGCCTGCGCGAGCAGCGCGTCCTTCGAGCCGTAGTGGTAGCCGATCGAGGCCAGGTTGGTCCCCGACTCCTTGACGATGTCGCGCGCGGTGGTGCGCAGGAAGCCCTTGGCCAGCAGGCAGCGCTGGGCCCCTGCCAGCAGATCCTCACGGTGTCCCATGGCCCGCCACCCTACCCCTGGATCCAGACAGGCGTATTAAACAAGCGTACTAGACAAGCGTTTAAGACGCTCGTACAGTCCTGCCCATGACGACGAACCCGTCCCCTCCCGCCCTCGCCGGCCGCCGCGAATGGACCGCGCTGGGCGTGCTCATGCTCCCGCTGCTCCTGGTCTCGATGGACGTCTCCGTCCTGTACTTCGCGGTCCCGGAGATCAGCGCCGACCTGGCGCCCTCCGGCACGCAGCAGCTGTGGATCTTCGACATCTACGCCTTCGTCCTGGCCGGCCTGCTGATGACGATGGGCGCCCTCGGCGACCGGATCGGCCGCCGCCGGCTCCTGCTGATCGGGGCGGCCGCCTTCGGGGCGGCCTCCCTGGCGGCGGCGTACGCCCACAGCCCCGAGGCCCTGATCGCGGCCCGCGCGGTCCTCGGCATCGGCGGGGCGACCCTGATGCCCTCCACCCTGGCGCTGGTGCGCACGATGTTCACCGACCCGGGGCAGCGGGCGAAGGCGATCGCCCTGTGGACCGGCGTGATGACCGGCGGCGTCGCACTCGGCTCGGTGATGAGCGGGGTGCTCGTCGAGTGGTTCTGGTGGGGCTCGGTCTTCCTGGTGAACCTGCCGGCGATGGCCCTGCTGCTGATCCTCGGCCCGATCCTGCTCCCCGAGTCGCGCGACCCCTCCCCGGGCCGCTTCGACGGGCTGAGCGTCCCGCTGTCCATGGCGGCGGTGCTCCCGGTGATCTACGGCCTGAAGGAGATCACCACCGAGGGCTGGAACGTGCGCTACGTCGTCTCGGTCACCGTCGGCCTGCTCTTCGCCGCCCTGTTCGTGCACCGCCAGCGCACCGCGGCCTCCCCCATGATCCCGCCGGCCCTCTTCCACGGCCGGGGCTTCGGGCCCGCCGTCGTGCTCAACCTGCTCTCGCTGTTCGCGATGATGGGCTCGGCGTTCTTCACGACCCAGTACATCCAGTCGGTGCTCGGCAAGAGCGCGCTGGAGGCCTCGCTGTGGGCCCTGCTCCCCTCGGTGCCGATCGGCATGGCGGCCCCGGTCGCCACGCAGCTGGTGCGCCGGGGACTGTCCCGCGTCGCGGTCGTCACGGCCGGGTTCCTGGTCTCGGCGAGCGGTTACGTCCTGCTGGCCCTGGCCGGGCCCGGGTCCATGGCCCTGGTGCTGACGGCCTGCGGCGTCCTGGCCTTCGGCATCGTGATGGTGACGACCCAGGTCATGGACCTGGCCCTGGGCGCGGCGCCGGTGGAACGGGCAGCCACGGCCTCGTCCCTGATGGAGACCGGCGCGGAGTTCGGCGGCGCCCTGGGCATGGCGGTCCTGGGCTCCATCGGGACGGCGGTCTACCGACACGAGATGCCCGGCTCCGCCCCGGCTCCCGCCCACGAGACGCTGGGCGGCGCGCTGGCCGTGGCCGAGCAGTCGCCGGGGCGCGCGGGGGACGCCCTGGCGACGGCCGCCCGGCAGGCCTTCACCAGCGGGATGAACGGGGCGGCGCTGGCGGGGGCGGCGGTCCTGCTGGGCGCGGCGGTCTTCGCGGCGCTGACGCTGCGGCGGGTGCCCGGCTTCGCGGGGCCGGGGACGCGGAACGCCGGACGGGCCGAGTCGCTCAGCCCGTCCGGCGTGTGAGGAACGCACGGGGGCCCTGGGCGGGCCCCCTCATAAGTCAGGCCAGGTTCACCGAACGGGCCGACGTGGCGCCGATCTCCGCGGCCACCTCGGCCAGCACCGCGGCGGTCACCGTGTCGTCCACGGTGAGGACGGCCAGCGCCTCGCCGCCGACCGCGGCGCGCGCGACCTGCATGCCGGCGATGTTGATGCCCGCCTCGCCCAGGATGCGGCCGACCGTGCCGACGACACCCGGGCGGTCCTCGTAGCGCAGCACCACCATGTGGTCGGCGAGCGCGAGGTCCACGTCGTAGTCACCGACGGCGACGATCTTCTGCAGGTGCTTCGGGCCGGCCAGCGTGCCGGAGACCGACACCTCCTCGCCGTCGGCGAGGGTGCCGCGCACCGTGACGACGTTGCGGTGCTCGGTCGCCTCGGAGCTGGTGGTCAGCCGCACCTCGACACCGCGCTCCTGCGCGAACAGCGGGGCGTTCACGTACGACACGGTCTCGTCGACGACGTCCTCGAAGACACCCTTGAGGGCGGAGAGCTCCAGCACCTTCACGTCGTGCTGGGTGATCTCGCCGTAGACCTCGACGTCGAGGCGGACCGCGACCTCACCGGCGAGCGCGGTGAAGATCCGGCCGAGGCGCTCGGCCAGCGGCAGCCCCGGCTTGACGTCCTCGGCGATGACACCGCCCTGCACGTTCACCGCGTCCGGCACGAGCTCGCCGGCCAGGGCGAGGCGCACCGAGCGGGCGACGGCGATACCGGCCTTCTCCTGCGCCTCGTCCGTGGAGGCACCGAGGTGCGGGGTGGCGACGACCTGGTCGAACTCGAACAGCGGGGAGTCCGTGCAGGGCTCCTTCGCGTACACGTCGAGACCGGCACCGGCGACCCGGCCCTCCTTGAGGGCGGAGTACAGCGCCTCCTCGTCGACGATCCCGCCGCGCGCGGCGTTGACGATGCGCACGCTGGGCTTGACCTTGCGCAGCGCCTCGTCACCGATCAGGCCGAGGGTCTCGGGCGTCTTCGGAAGGTGGACGGTGATGAAGTCGGAGACCTCCAGCAGCTCGTCCAGCGAGAGCACCTTGACGCCCATCTGCGCGGCCCGGGCGGGCTGCACGTAGGGGTCGTAGGCGACGACCTTCATGCCGAAGGCCGACATGCGCTGCGCGACGAGCGCGCCGATGCGGCCGAGGCCGACGACGCCGAGGGTCTTCTCGGCCAGCTCGACACCCGTGTACTTGCTGCGCTTCCACTCGCCGTTCTTCAGCGCGGCGTTGGCCTGCGGGATGTTGCGGGCGGTGGCGAGCAGCAGACCGCAGGCCAGCTCGGCGGCGGTCACGATGTTCGAGGTGGGGGCGTTGACGACCATCACGCCGGCCTTGGTGGCGGCGGAGACGTCCACGTTGTCCAGGCCGACGCCGGCTCGTGCGACGACCTTCAGCTTCTTCGCGGCGGCGATCGCCTCGGCGTCGACCTTGGTGGCCGAGCGGATCAGGATCGCGTCCACCTCGGCGACGGCGGGGAGCAGCTCGGCTCGGTCCGCGCCGTTGCAGTGCCGGATCTCGAAGTCCGGGCCCAGGGCGTCGACGGTGGCGGGCGACAGCTCTTCAGCGATGAGTACGACGGGTTTCGAGCTCACGTGAGTCCTCACAAGTCCAGTGCTGCGGACGGCCGTCCCGACGGCCGCAGGCGGTGGAGGGGTGCTTGCCGCGTGGAAGACGCACGACGCTGTGGGCCTGACGCGTATATATGCAGCAGTGTAGTGGTGCGGCAGGGGGCGTCTTACGTCTCTGCGCAAGGATCACCCGGACGAGAAAGGGCCCGGCCGCGGCGTCGGTGCCGCGGCCGGGCCCGAGGGCTCACGCCTCCTCGTCGACCCAGCTCATGAGCTTGCGCAGCTCCTTGCCGGTGGTCTCCAGCAGGTGCTCGGAGTCCTGCTTCTTGTACTCGTTGTACTTCTTCAGACCGCCGTGGTACTCGTCCATCCAGTTCTTGGCGAACGTGCCGTCCTGGATCTCGGCGAGGACCTTCTTCATCTCGGCCTTGGTGGCGTCCGTGATGATGCGCGGGCCGGTGACGTAGTCGCCCCACTCGGCGGTCTCGGAGATCGACCAGCGCATCTTCTCCAGGCCGCCCTCGTACATGAGGTCCACGATCAGCTTCAGCTCGTGCAGGCACTCGAAGTAGGCGATCTCCGGCTGGTAGCCGGCCTCGGTCAGCGTCTCGAAGCCCGCCTTGACCAGTGCCGCGGTGCCACCGCACAGAACGGCCTGCTCACCGAACAGGTCGGTCTCGGTCTCCTCGGTGAAGGTCGTCTTGATGACGCCGGCGCGGGTGCCGCCGATGCCCTTCGCGTAGGACAGGGCCAGCTGGAAGCCGTTGCCCGTGGCGTCCTGCTCGACGGCGGCGATGCAGGGAACGCCGCGGCCCTCCTCGTACTGGCGGCGGACCAGGTGGCCCGGGCCCTTCGGGGCGACCATGCAGACGTCCACGCCGGCCGGGGGCTTGATGAAGCCGTAGCGGATGTTCAGGCCGTGGCCGAAGAACAGGGCGTCGCCGTCGTTGAGGTTCGGGGCGATGTGCTCCTCGTAGACCTGCGCCTGGATGGGGTCCGGGACGAGGATCATGATGACGTCGGCCTCGGCGGCGGCCTCCGACGGGCTCACCACGCGCAGGCCCTGCTCCTCGGCCTTGGCCTTGGACGTGGAGCCCTCGTGCAGACCGACGCGGACGTCGACACCCGAGTCGCGCAGCGACAGCGCGTGGGCGTGGCCCTGGCTGCCGTACCCGATGACCGCGACCTTGCGGCCCTGGATGATGGACAGGTCGGCGTCGGCGTCGTAGAACAGCTCGGCCACTTTGGGTTCTCTCCTCGGGAGTGCAGGTGTTGCGTCCCACCGTATGACGGGGGGCGGAAGGGAAGTCTGAGGGTCTCGGAATACGGGCGGCCGACGGCGTGCCGACCGCCCGTTTCCCGTCTTACGCCGACCGGTCGAGGGCGCGCAGCGACCGGTCCGTGATGGAACGGGCGCCGCGGCCGATCGCGATCGTGCCGGACTGCACGAGCTCCTTGATGCCGTACGGCTCCAGCATCTTGAGCATCGCGGAGAGCTTCTCGCCGGATCCGGTGGCCTCGATGGTGACGGCCTCCGGGGAGACGTCGACGGTCTTGGCGCGGAACAGCTGGACGATCTCGACGATCTGCGAGCGCGTCTCGTTGTCGGCGCGCACCTTCACCAGGACGAGTTCGCGCTGCACCGCCTGCGAGGGTTCCAGCTCGACGATCTTCAGCACGTTGACGAGCTTGTTGAGCTGCTTGGTGACCTGCTCCAGCGGCAGGTCCTCCACGCCGACCACGATGGTGATGCGGGAGATGTCGGGGTGCTCGGTGACACCGACGGCGAGCGAGTCGATGTTGAAGCCGCGGCGGGAGAACAGGGCGGCGATCCGGGCGAGGATGCCGGGGGTGTTCTCCACCAGGACGGAGAGCGTGTGCTTGGACATGGTCTGCTTCCTTCAGGGCTCTCAGTCGTCTTCGTTGTCACCGAAGTCCGGGCGGACGTCCCGGGCGGCCATGATCTCGTCGTTGGAGGTGCCGGCGGCGACCATCGGCCAGACCATGGCGTCCTCGTGGACGATGAAGTCGACGACCACGGGACGGTCGTTGATGGCGTTCGCCTCTTCGATGACCTTGTCGAGGTCGTCCGGGGACTCGCAGCGGATGGCGTGGCAGCCCATGGCCTCCGACAGCTTCACGAAGTCCGGGACGCGGGTGCCGCGGGCCTGCGGGTTGACGTCGTCCGGGCCCGAGTGCAGGACCGTGTTGGAGTACCGCTGGTTGTAGAAGAGGGTCTGCCACTGGCGGACCATCCCGAGGGCGCCGTTGTTGATGACGGCGACCTTGATCGGGATGTTGTTCAGGGCGCAGGTGGCCAGTTCCTGGTTGGTCATCTGGAAGCAGCCGTCGCCGTCGATGGCCCAGACGGCCCGGTCGGGCGCTCCGGCCTTGGCGCCCATGGCGGCCGGGACCGCGTAGCCCATCGTCCCGGCGCCGCCGGAGTTGAGCCAGGTGCCGGGCCGGTCGTACTCGATGAAGTGGGCGGCCCACATCTGGTGCTGGCCGACGCCCGCCGTGAAGATCGTGCCCTCGGGGGCGAGCTGCCCGATGCGCTCGATGACCTGCTGCGGGGAGAGCGAGCCGTCGTCGGGCTGGTCGTAGCCGAGCGGGTAGGTCTCGCGCCAGCGGTTCAGGTCGTTCCACCACATGGTGTAGTCGCCCCGGTGACCCTCGCTGTGCTCCTTCTGCACGGCCTGGATCAGGTCGGCGATGACCTCGCGGGCGTCGCCGACGATCGGCACGTCGGCGGCGCGGTTCTTGCCGATCTCGGCCGGGTCGATGTCGGCGTGGACGATCTTGGCGAGCGGGGCGAAGCTGTCCAGCTTGCCGGTGACGCGGTCGTCGAAGCGGGCGCCGAGGGCGACGATCAGGTCCGCCTTCTGCAGGCCGGTGACGGCGGCCACCGAGCCGTGCATGCCGGGCATGCCCAGGTGCTGCGGGTGGTTGTCCGGGAACGCGCCGAGCGCCATCAGGGTGGTGGTGACGGGCGCGCCGGTCAGCTCGGCGAGGACCTTCAGCTCGGCGGTGGCCTTGGCCTTCAGGACGCCGCCGCCGACGTACAGCACGGGCCGGCGGGCCTGGGTGATCAGCTTGGCGGCCTCGCGGATCTGCTTGGCGTGCGGCTTGGTCACCGGGCGGTAGCCGGGCAGGTCCATGGCCGGCGGCCAGGAGAAGGTCGTCTTCGCCTGGAGGGCGTCCTTGGCGATGTCGACCAGGACCGGGCCGGGGCGTCCGGTGGAGGCGATGTGGAAGGCCTGGGCGATGACCCGCGGGATGTCCTCGGCCTTGGTGACGAGGAAGTTGTGCTTGGTGATCGGCATGGTGATGCCGACGATGTCCGCCTCCTGGAAGGCGTCCGTGCCGATCGCCTTGGACGCCACCTGGCCGGTGATCGCGACCATGGGCACCGAGTCCATGTGCGCGTCGGCGATCGGGGTGACCAGGTTGGTGGCGCCGGGGCCGGAGGTCGCCATGCAGACGCCGACCTTGCCGGTGGCCTGCGCGTAGCCCTCGGCCGCGTGGCCGGCGCCCTGCTCGTGCCGGACCAGGACGTGGCGCACCTTGGTGGAGTCCATCAGGGGGTCGTACGCGGGGAGGATGCAACCGCCGGGAATGCCGAATACCGTGTCGGCGCCGACCTCCTCGAGAGAGCGGATGAGGGACTGCGCGCCCGTCACCTGCTCGGGGGCGGAGTGTCCTCCGGATCGGGGCCGGGGCTGCGGGTGGTGGGCCCCGGTGGCCTGCTCGGTCATCGGCATTCTCTTCTCAGATACTGAGGGTTTTTTGCGAGGTTTCTGCGGTTTTCGACTGCTGCACGGAAGGCCCTTGTGCAACAAAAAACCCCTCGTGCCGTAAGGCAAGCGAGGGGAGCGCGCCGGGTGGGGTCGCTGAGCGGTCGAGGCTCAGCGTCAGCCGACGCGCTTTCCAAGTACGAGAATTCGGGTGCGCATGGCACAGACCCTCCCCCCGGCACGCACCCACTGTCAAGTGGGTGGGACGGGAGTCTCATTATGTGAACGGAGGGCCGTGCCGCCTCCGATGACGGCGGACACGTTCGTGCTGTACACCCGCCCGGCGCCGCCCGCCAGTGCCGGTTCGGCCGGTGCGTGCGGCAGCGGGTAGTGGCCGCCCGCGAGCGCCCGGCGCAGCCGGTACTCGTCCAGCGGCCCGGAGAACGCCATCCCCTGCCCGTGGGTGCAGCCCATCGCGCGCAGGGCGACCACCTGCTCGGGCAGATCGACCCCCTCGGCCACGGACTGCAGCCCGAGGTCGGAGGCGATGCGCAGCAGCCCGTTGGTGATCTTGTGCAGCCGGGCGGACTCCACGACGCCCTCGACCAGGGAGCGGTCGAGCTTGAGGATGTCGACGGGCAGCCGCCGCAGCGCCGTGATCGCCGCACAGCCGCTGCCGAAGCCGTCGAGCGCGATCCGTACGCCGACCCGCCGCAGGGCGCCCAGACGCCGCTCCAGCTCGTCCAGCGGGACCCTCGGGTCGGCGTCGGTCAGCTCTATGACCAGCGAGCCGGACGGCAGGCCGTGCCGGGTGAGCAGCGCCTCGATCGTGCCGAGCGGCATGGACTTGTCCAGCAGCCGGCGGGCGCTCATCCGGACGACGACCGGCACGGACAGCCCGGTCGCGTGCCGCTCGGCGGCCTGCTCGACGGCCTCCTCGATCACCCAGCGGCCCAGCTCGGCGGTCTTGTCGCTGTCCTCGGCCACCCGCAGGAACTCCGCCGGGGTGAAGAGCACCCCCTGGGAGGAGCGCCAGCGCGCCTGTGCGGACACCGACGCGATCCGGCCGTCCTCCAGGCACACCACCGGCTGGTGCAGCAGGGCGAACTCGCCGTCGTGCAGGGCGGCCCGCAGGCGTGTGGCCAGCTCCGCCTTGCGGACGACGTCCTGCTGCATCTGCGGTTTGTACAGCTCGACGCGGCCCTTGCCGCCGGCCTTGGCCCGGTACATCGCCAGGTCCGCGTTGCGCAGCAGCTCGCCCGCGCCGAGGCCCGGTTCCGCGAAGGCCACGCCGATGGAGGCGTTGACCCGGACATCGTTGCCGTCGATGAGGTAGGGCTGGGACAGCGTCGTCCTGAGGCGGTCGGCGAGCTCCAGGATGTGCCGCTCCCGGGCCTGCCGGTCGCGGGTGTTGTCGCCGACGATCAGGGCCGCGAACTCGTCCCCGCCGAGCCGTGCGGCGGTGTCGCCCTGGCGGACCGAGTCCTGCAGTCTGCGGGCGGCCTGGACGAGCAGCTCGTCCCCGGCCTGGTGCCCGATGGTGTCGTTGACGGCCTTGAAGCCGTCGAGGTCGATGAAGAGCACGGCCGTGTTCCGCAGGGCCACGCCCCGGTCGGAGGCGCGGCGGCCCGACAGCGCGTGCTGGACGCGCCGGGTGAACAGGGCGCGGTTGGGCAGGTCGGTGAGCGGGTCGTGCTCGGCGTTGTGCTGCAACTGGGCCTGCAGCCGCACCCGTTCGGTGACGTCCCGGCTGTTGAAGATGAGGCCGCCGTGGTGGCGGTTGACGGTCGACTCGACGTTCAGCCAGCCTCCGTCACCCGAGCGGAAGCGGCACTCGATGCGCGTGGTGGGCTCCTCGACCGGATTGGCGGCGAGGAACCGGCGCACCTCGTGCACGACGCAGCCGAGGTCCTCGGGGTGGATGAGGTGGGCCAGTTCCGTGCCCACGAGTTCCTCCGCCGGGCGGCCGTAGACGCCGGCGGCGGCCGGGGAGACGTACCTGAGGACACCGCTGGGGGCGGCGATCATGATGACGTCGCTGGAGCCCTGGACCAGGGAGCGGAAGTGGTTCTCCTTCTGCGCCAGTTCCTGGGTGAGGGTGATGTTGTCGAGGAGCATGATGCCCTGGCGCACGACCAGCGCCAGCACGACCGTGCCCCCGGTCAGCAGGACCACGCGGTCGACGCTGCGGCCGTTGAGGACGTTGTAGAGGATCCCCAGGGTGCACACGGCGGCCGCGAGGTACGGCGTGAGCGCGGCGAGGGAGCCGGCGATGGGCCGGGCGGCCGGGTAGCGGCCGTGCTCTCCGCCGGGCGGGGCCGGGGGGTGGTGGGGTCCGCTGCGCTGCCCGGGCACGTGCTCGTGCACCACGCGCGTGTGGCCCGCGCCGCCGTGCCGGTCCGGGCCGTGCCGGTCGCCCTCGGCCGAGCGGGGCGCGGCCCACGGCGCGTACGCCAGGAGCAGCGAGCCCGCGAACCAGCCCGCGTCGAGCAGCTGGCCCGAGCGGTAGTCGTGGTGCATCAGCGGGGAGGTGAACAGGGCGTCGCACATCACGGTCAGCGCGAGCGCGCCGATGGCGGTGTTCACCGCGGAGCGGTTCACCGCCGACCGCCGGAAGTGCAGCGCGAGCACCATGCTGACCAGCGCGATGTCCAGCAGCGGGTAGGCCAGCGACAGCGCGGTGTGCGCCACGCCGGGCCCTTCGGACTTGGCGGCCTGGGCGAGGGCGAGGCTCCAGGCCAGGGTGAGCAGCGAGCCGCCGATCAGCCAGGCGTCGAGCCCCAGGCAGACCCAGCCGGCCTTGGTCACCGGCCGCTTGGCCAGGACCAGCAGCCCGACGATCGCGGGCGGCGCGAAGCACAGGAAGAACAGGTCGGCGTAGCTGGGGCTGGGCACGGGCAGTCCCAGGACCACCTCGTACCAGCCCCAGACCAGGTTGCCCAGCGACGCCATGGCCGAGGAGAGGCCGAACAGCAGCCAGGCGGAGCGGAAGCGGGTCCGGCGCCTGCGGGCGTACAGGAAGCACGACACGGAGGCGGTGGCCGCCGCGGCGCTCAGCCCGAAGTCGCCCATGATCAGGCCCACTTCGTGCGAGCCCCAGCCGCAGGCGGCGCCGACGGCGTATCCCGCGCAGACCAGCGCCAGGACGAGTTGGAGGGCCAGGCCCGGCCGGTGGCCGCGGGCCGGCGTGCGGGGCAGTGGCGCGCTCGGGGCCGGAGGCTGTGCCCGCAGCGCTCCGTCCAGCGTGGTGGTCGGGGGCGCGCTCACCGGACCCTCCCGGTCCGCGTCACTCCCGGGTCCCGCGGGCGCCGGTGGGCCGGCTGGGCCTGCCTCCTGCGGCTGCCGGGCCTGCGGCGGTGATGGCTGTGATCGGTGTGGTGGTCGCTGTGATCGGTGTGGTGGCCGCCGTGATCGGCGTGCCGGCCGCGGCTGCCCGCGGCCGTCCGCCAGGGTCGCCGCCGGCCGCCCCGCCCCGTCGGATCGCTCGCCCATAGGCCGTGCATCGCCTGTCGCCCCCCTCACAGTCCTGAAGTGTCCGTCCCCGGCGCCGAACGGTCCCCGGCGCAGCCCCTGCCGGGACGATACACCAGTCTCGTCACTCAGGGACATAGGTTCTCTACGCTCCGTAACGATCAACAGATATATGAGTACCCACCGCGCCCGAAGGATTGCGGACGGTACTCGAAGTCGGTCAGCCGGTGGGTGCACCCGTCGTCAGGATCACGTTGCGGAGCGGCTCCCGGTTCACATGACGGTTCAACTGGTCCACCAGGAGCCGCTTGGCGCGCGGCATGAACGCGGAGGTGGGGCCGCCGGCATGAGGGCTGATCAGTACCCCCGGCGCACGCCACAGCGGATGTTCGCGCGGCAGGGGCTCGGGGTCGGTGACGTCCAGGGCCGCGGTGATGCGGCCGCTCTCCACCTCGGCGAGCAGGGCCTTGGTGTCGACGACCGGGCCGCGGGCCACGTTGACCAGCAGCGCACCGTCCTTCATCCGGGCCAGGAAGTCGGCTCCGGCCAGGCCGCGGGTGGTCTCCGTGAGCGGCGTGGACAGGATGACGACGTCCGCTTCGGGCAGCAGCGCGGGCAGTTCGGTGAGCGGATGCACCCGCCCGCGCGCCGTGGTGCGCTCGGAGCGCGCGACGCGCGCCACCCGCGCGGGCTCGAACGGAACGAGCCGGTCCTCGATGGCGGCGCCGATCGATCCGTACCCCACGATGAGCACGTTCTTGTCGGCGAGCGCGGGCCGGAAGCCGCCGAGCCACTCCCCCCGTTCCTGGGCGCGCACGAAATCGGGGATGCCGCGCAACGAGGCCAGGACGAGGGCCAGGGTGAGCTCGGCGGTGCTGGCCTCGTGGACCCCGCGCGCGTTGCACAGCCGCACCCCCGGACGCAGCAGCCCCAGGCCCGGTTCGACGTGGTCGATGCCGGCCGAGAGGGTCTGGACGACCTCGACGCCGCTCATCAGCGGGAGGGGACGTACGCACAGCGGACTGGGCTTCATGTAGGGGACGACGTAGAAGGAGCAGTCGGCCGGGTCCGCCGGGAAGTCGTCGGCGCCGTTCCAGAAGCGGTAGTCCGGCCCCTCGGGGAGCCCTTCGATCTCGTCCGGCGGGATGGGCAGCCACACGTCAGCAGTCATGCTCCGGAGGCTATGTCAGGAGCGCGCCATGCCAGAGGTTAGGTTGGGGTGGCCGGAACAGGGAGGGTCACGACCAGGTGGAGCGCAGGACGATCGGCGCGGGCGCACTCGCGGTGGGGGCCGTCGGACTCGGGTGCATGCCGATGAGCTGGGCCTACAGCACCTCGCGGCAGCGCGGCGAGGAGTCGCTCAGGGCGGTGCACCGGGCGCTGGACCTGGGCGCGTCCCTGCTGGACACGGCCGACATGTACGGCCCCTTCACCAACGAGCTGCTGGTGGGGCGGGCGTTGAAGGAGCGGCGGCCCGACGCGTTCGTGTCGACGAAGGTCGGGCTGCTCGTGGGCGACCAGCACATCGTCGCCAACGGCCGTCCCGGATACGTGAAACGGGCCTGTGACGCCTCGCTGCGGCGGCTGCAGACGGACGTCATCGATCTCTACCAGCTGCACCGGGCCGACCCCGAGGTGCCCGTGGAGGAGACCTGGGGCGCGATGGCGGAGCTGGTCCAGGCCGGGAAGGTGCGGGCGCTGGGGCTGTGCGCGGTGGGCGCGCGGTCCTCCCGCAGGGGCGGGGCCCGGCTGCACGACGCGACGATCCGGCAGCTGGAGCGGGTGCAGCAGGTCTTCCCGGTGAGCGCGGTGGAGGCGGAGCTGTCGGTGTGGTCGCCGGAGGCGCTGGAGGCCCTGCTGCCGTGGTGCGAGACCCGGGGCGTCGGCTTCCTCGCCGCGATGCCGCTCGGCAACGGCTTCCTGACCGGCCGGCTGCGGCCCGGCGCCGGTTTCGAGGCGGACGACCTGCGGGCCCGGCACCCCCGCTTCACGGCCGAGATGATGGCCGCGAACCAGCCGATCGTCGCGGGCCTGCGCCGCGTGGCCCGCCGGCACGGCGACGGTGTGACGCCCGGGCAGGTCGCCCTGGCCTGGGTGCTCGCCCAGGGCCGGCACGTGGTCCCGGTCCCGGGCGCGAAGCAGGAGCGCTGGGTGACGGAGAACGCGGCGGCGGCGGCCCTGCGGCTGGATCCCGAGGACCTCAGGGAGGTCGCGCAGCTGCCGCCGGCCCAGGGGTCGTGGGACTGAGCGCGCGGATGCGGGGCCGGCGAACGGGGCGGACCCCCGGGGCGTAAGGGGCAAACCCCTTGTTCACGGTTGGACGTTGCGTGATCGGGAACCTGGGAGGCGCGAGCGGTGTATGACAGGGAGAACCCCGCCGCGTCGAAGGGACCATGATCGTGCGACGTCGAGCCGTCCCGGCCGTGTTGGCCATCGCAGCGCTCCTGCTGACCGCCGGCTGCTCCTCCGACGACGGGGGATCGTCCGGCGGCACGAGCGCCTCCCCGAGCCGCACGGCCCCGGGCTCGTCCGCACCGCCGCGCCAGGCCGCCGAGGAGACACCGCCCGCCAAGGGCTCGGTCACGGTGGTGCGCACCGTCGCCGAGGGCCTGGAGTCCCCCTGGGGCCTCGCCCCGCTGCCGGGCGGCGGTCTGCTCGTCTCCTCGCGCGACGAGGGGACGATCGTCCGGGTCGACGACAAGACCGGCCGGAAGACCGAGCTGGGCGAGGTGCCCGGGGTCTCGGCGGCCGGCGAGGGCGGACTGCTCGGCATCGCCCTCTCCCCCGACTTCGCCTCGGACCGCATGGTCTACGCGTACTTCACCTCGGCCGGCGACAACCGCGTCGTGCGCATGCTGTACGACGCCGACAAGCCCGCGGGCGAGCAGCTCGGCGCGCCCGACACGGTCTTCCGGGGCATCCCCAAGGGCTTCATCCACAACGGCGGCCGGATCGCCTTCGGCCCGGACCGGATGCTGTACGTGGGCACGGGCGAGAGCGGCGACACCGGCCTGTCCCAGGACCGGGACTCCACGGGCGGCAAGATCCTGCGGCTGACCCCGGAGGGCGAGCCCGCCCCCGGCAACCCCTTCTCCGGCTCGCCGGTCTACTCGTACGGCCACCGCAACGTGCAGGGTCTGGCCTGGGACGGCAGGCAGCGGCTGTTCGCCTCGGAGTTCGGGCAGGACACCTGGGACGAGCTCAACGCGATCAAGCCGGGCGACAACTACGGCTGGCCGGAGGCGGAGGGCAAGTCCGACGGCTCGGAGTACCACGACCCGGTCGACCAGTGGACCACGGCCGAGGCCTCCCCCAGCGGCATCGCGCACGCCGAGGGGTCGATCTGGATGGCGGGCCTGCGCGGCAAGCGGCTGTGGCGCATCCCGCTGAACGGCACGCAGGCCTCGGCCGAGCCGCAGGCGTTCCTGGAGGGCGAGTACGGCCGGCTGCGCACGGTGGTCGCCGCGGGCGGCGACCGGCTGTGGCTCGTGACCAGCAACACGGACGGCCGGGGCGCCCCGGAGGACGGCGACGACCGGATCCTGGAGGTGCGGGTCACGTGACGCCCGCGCTCCGGGGTTAGCGGGGACCGGGGCCCCGGTCCCCCTCCTCCCGGGCGTCCCCGGAGTCGGCCGGCGGGCGTACGACGACCTTCCCGGACGTCAGGTCTATCGGCCCGCGTCCGGGATCGCCGTCGCCGACGTCCTCCCGGGTCAGCTCCAGGCGGTTCTGCTCGTCGCGGGTGTGCTTGCGTCCTGGTGAGAAGAGTTCCTCGAACACGTTGAACACGGAGCCTCCCTGGGCCCTGACTCCCCCGACGTCCTTTACAGCGTATACCTCAGCCTGCGGGCCGGGACGTGAGCGGTTCCGCCGGGAACAGGCCCAGCCGGTGCGCCACCGCGGCCGCCTCGCCCCGGCCGGAGACGCCGAGCTTGGCCAGGATGTTCGAGACGTGGACGCTGGCCGTCTTCGGGGAGATGAACAGCTCCTGCGCGATCCGGCGGTTGGTGTGACCGGCGGCGACCAGGCGCAGCACGTCCCGTTCGCGGCTGGTCAGCCCGAGGGCCTCGGCGGGGTCGGTGGCGGCCCGGGCGGGTTCGGGTCCCGGGGCCAGGGTGAGGCGGGCCCGCCGGGCGAGGGCGCCGGCGGCCTCGGCGAGGGGCCGGGCGCCGAGATGACGGGCGACGCCGTGGACGAGCCGCAGCAGCTCCGTGGCCCGGTCGCGCTCGTCCTCGCCGCCGTCCGTGAGCAGCGACTCGGCCAGCCGGAGGCGGACACGGGCGAGGTCGTAGGGGCGCCCGAGGGGTTCGAAGGCGGTGACCGTGTCCGACCAGAGGTCCGGGGTGCAGCGGCCGGTGGCGCGGTGCAGTTCGGCACGGACCCACTGCTCGTGGGCGAGCCAGACGGGGGCGTTCGTGGTGAGGCGCTTGACCGCGTCGAAGAGCCGCTCCAGGACCTCCTCGCGGCCCTCGCGGGCGGCGGGCAGGAGGCGGGTGTCGGCCTCGGCCTCGGCCGCCCGGAGCAGCAGCGGCCAGGCGTAGCGCTGGGTGCCGGGCGGGAAGCCGGACCGCAGGGTGCGGGTCAACTCGGCGCGGGCGTCGGCGAGGCGGCCCTCGGCGACGGCGACCCCGATGGTCAGGCAGGAGATCGGCAGGTCGTGCTGCGGCATCGGGTCGTGCGGGCCGTACGAGGCGCGGCTCTCGGCGAGGTGCCGGGCCGCCTCGGGGACCCGGCCGCGGGCGAGCGCCAGGAACGCCAGGATGTTGGCGCCGGCCCCGTGCGGTCCGGCCGTCTGCCCGCGCCGCTGGGCGTTGACGGCGGCCTCGGCGGCCTCGTCCCAGCGGCCCAGGGAGACGAGCGACTCGGCGAGGTTGCCCCAGACCCAGCCCTCGGGGTCGCGCAGGCCCAGCTCGGAGGTGAGCCGCAGGCCCTCGCGCAGGATGGCGACGGCCTCCTCGGAACGGCCGACGCCTTCGAGGGCGGAGGGCAGGTTCACATGGCTGCGGCCCACGATCGGCGCCAGGCCACGCGCCGCCACCTCGTCCTTGACCTCGTACATGTGGGCCAGGCCGGCCTCGATCTGCCCGGCGTCCACCATGAGCCCGCCGAGGGTGAGCCGGGCGTTGGACTCGATGGCGTCGGCGCCCACCATGCGCGCGTACTCCACGGCCCGCTCGGCGGCCGTCAGGGCGTCGGGGCCGGGTTCGTGGAGCATCGACCAGTGGGCCGCGGTGGCGAGCACCTCGGCGTGCACCTCGGACGGCGGCAGGCCGCGGACCAGGTCCTGCGCGGTGGCGATCTCCTTCCAGCCGTCGCCGCGCGCGAGTCCCTGCACCAGCCGGGAGCGCTGGATCCAGAACCAGGCGGCGCGCTGCGGGTCCCGGCCGCTCGAACGCGGCGGGGCGCCCGCGGAGGGGTCGCCGGCCTCGTCGAGGAGGCGCAGCGCCCGCTTGGTGATCTTCAGGGCGCGTTCGCGCTCCCCGCAGAGCCGCCCGGCCACGGCCGCCTCGGCCAGCAGGTCGAGATGGCTCAGCGCGGTGGCGGCCGGGTCGCAGCCGGAGCTCTCCTGCGCCCGCCCGTCGGGCAGGGGGGCGGGGTAGACCTCGGCGTAGTCCACGGGGCGCAGGGTCGCCCGTACGGCGTCGGGGGCGGAGTCCCACAGCTCCATGGCGCGTTCCAGCAGCCGCAGTTGCTCGGCGTAGGCGTGCCGGCGGCGGGCCTCGACGGCGGCGTCCAGGACCGCGGGCAGGGCCTTGGCGGCGTCGTGGGCGTGGTACCAGTAGCTGGCCAGACGGGTGGCCCGCTGGTCGGCGGGGACCAGCGACGGGTCGGCCTCCAGGGCTTCGGCGTAGCGCCGGTTGAGCCGGGAGCGTTCGCCGGGCAGCAGGTCGTCGCTGACGGCCTCGCGGACCAGGGAGTGGCGGAAGCGGTAGCCGTCGCCGCCGGGCGCGGGGGTGAGGATGCCGGCGTTCACGGCGGCCCGCAGCGCCTCGATGAGGTCGTCCTCGGCGAACCGGGCGACGGCGGCCAGCAGCCGGTACTCGACGGTGGAGCCGCCCTCGGCGACGATCCGGGCGACCTGCTGGGCGGACTCGGGCAGCCCTTCCACGCGGACGAGCAGCAGGTCGCGCAGGGAGTCCGTCAGGCCCGTGGTACAGCCCTCGTGGGCGGCGACGGCGAGTTCCTCGACGAAGAAGGCGTTGCCGTCGGAGCGGGCGAAGATCGCGTCGACCTGGTCCGGGTCGGGTTCGTGGGCGAGGATGCCCGCCACCTGCAGGGAGACCTCGTCGCGGGTGAAACGGGCGAGTTCCAGGCGGCGGACGGTGCGCAGCCGGTCGAGCTCGGCGAGCAGGGGCCGCAGCGGGTGGCGGCGGTGGATGTCGTCGGAGCGGTAGGTGGCCAGGACGACCAGGCGGCCGGTGCGCAGGGTGCGGAACAGGTAGGACAGCAGGTGGCGGGTGGAGGCGTCCGACCAGTGCAGGTCCTCCAGGGCCAGGACGACGGTGTGCTCGGCGCTGACGCGCTCCAGCAGGCGGGCGGTGAGTTCGAAGAGGCGGGCCACGCCGTCCCCGTCGTGCCGCCCGGGACCCGACTCGCCCAGCTCGGGCAGCAACCGGGCCAGTTCCTCCTCCTGTCCGGCGGCCGCGGCGGCCAGCTCGGCGGGGAGTGCGCGGCGCAGGGCGCGCAGGGCGGTGGAGAAGGGGGCGAAGGGCAGTCCGTCGGCACCGATCTCGACGCAGCCGCCGAGCGCGACCACCGCGCCGCGGCGGCGGGCTGCGCCGGTGAACTCCTCGACCAGCCGGGTCTTGCCGACGCCGGCCTCACCGCCGATGAGCAGGGCCTGCGGTTCTCCCTCCCGGGAGCGTACGAGCGCGTCGTGCAGCGCGCCCAACTCCTCGGCGCGGCCGACGAACACGGGGCTGACGGACCTGGTCTCCACGGCCCCGAGCATCGCATGCGGCTCCGACCGTGCGGCACCGGTTTTCCCGGGCACACCGACACGCCGGCCGTCGCCGCCGTCCCGGGCCGGGGCGCCCCGGCCCGCGTCACGGGCCCCGGCCCCCGCGACGCCGCCCCGGAAACCGGCCGCGGGCCCGGCGACGACGGCCGTGGACCCGGCGGAGGCTGCGGGAGCGGCGGTCGTGGCGGGGGCGGAGGCTGCGGGGGTGGCGCTCGTGGAACCGGCGGAGGGCACCGGAGCGGCCGTCGTGGCGGGGGCGGAGGCTGCGGGGGTGGCGCTCGTGGAACCGGCGGAGGCTTCGCGGGTGGCGGTCCTGGAACCGGCGGAGGGCACCGGAGCGGCCGTCGTGGCGGGGGCGGAGGGCACGACACCGGCCGTGGTCGCGGATGCGGAGCGGGAAGAGGACGTGGCCCCGGTGCCGTCGGCAGACGGGCGGGCCGCGGCCACCGGGTCGGTGGTCGCGGCCCCCTTGTGCGTCTGGCCGGTCCGGGTCACGGCGGGCGCGGGGCCTGCCGTTTCCCCGGGCCCGTTCACGCGGCCCGGGCCGAGCGGAGCCGCCGGAAGCGGCGGGTATGGCTCTCGTGCTCGGCGGTGGCCTGGCGCGCTGCCCGGCGGGCGCGGGCGGCCTCACGGACGCGACGCTCGTGGTCGGCCCGGCGGATGAGGTCGGCGGTGCGCAGCTGCTGGAATTCGTACTCGTACATGGCGTGTCCCTGGTGAGAGGCCGGTCCCGGAGGGGTTCCTCCGCGATGTCTCCACCTTCGTCTCCCAGGCGGGGCCGCCACATCGGGAGAGTTCCGCATCTTGGGAGGCCGGCGGGGCCTTAGACACGCGTGAGGGGCCTCGGGTTCTCCGTAAGGTGCTTACGGAGAATCCCGAGGCCCCTCGGGAGCCGGGGTGGCTCAGCTCGCGGACGGCAGCCCGAGCAGCACGCCGGTGTACTTGAGGACGGCCAGGAACAGGCCGATGACGCCGAGCGCGACACCCGCCCAGGCGACCGACTTGATCCAGGGGGCCTGGACGCGGCCGGGCGTGCCGAACGCGGGCCGGACGAGCACGACGACGCCGACGACCAGCGCGGTCAGCGCGAACAGGCCGGCCCACAGGGCGGTGGTCTGCCAGGCGTCGCCGTAGACGGCCTGGATCTGCTTGGCCACGCTCGCGTTCTGGGCGGTCTCCAGCTGGCCGATCAGGTTGCGGCGGGCGGCCGCCACGGTGCCGACCCAGCTGCCGGTGAGCGAGACGACGCCCAGCGCGGCGGAGACCACGGCACCGGCGCCCTGGCCGACTCCCTGGGAGCCGTCCTCCTTGGTCACGGGGGCCGGGGCCTCGGATCCGGTCACCTCGTCGGACTCGGACTCGGTGATGTCCACCGCCTTCTCGTCGGTCGTGGCCTCGGTGGCCTCGGTCTCGTCCACTGCGTTCGTTGCCATGTCTCGCACCGTAGGGTCGCTGTCTGAGAAGTCTCTTAATGATCGTTGTGACCGGCACGCGCGCGTGCCTCGCGCCATTCGGGCGCCAGCACGGACCAGACCTCGAGATCGTGCCGTACGCCACCGTAGTGGTGCGCCGCGCGGCGCACACCGTCGCGGGTCATGCCGAGCCGCCGCGCCACGTTCAGGCTGGGCCGGTTGCCCGAGGCGGCGACCCATTCGACGCGGTGGATGCCGCGCTCCTCGACGGCCCAGTCGATCAGCACCCGCATCGCCCGGGTCACCAGGCCCCGGCCCGTCCCGGCGGGCTCCAGCCAGCAGCCGACCTCGCAGGTGCCGTTGGCCGCGTCGAAGTTGAGGAACAGCACACCGCCGACGAGGGTCCCGTCCAGCCACAGGCCGTGCAGGGAACCGGTGTCGGCGGCCCGCATGTCGGCGTAGAGCTGGAGTTTCGCACGGGCGGACAGCAGGTCCGTCTCGGTCGTCCCGAACGGGATGTACCGGCCGATGAAGTCCCGCCCGCGCTCCAGGTGGGCCAGGAACTCGGCGGCGTGCCAGGGCTCGAGGGGCCTCAGCTCGGCATCGTCACCCAGGGATATCGCGTACATCCCGCTTCTGCTCCTCCTCCGCCAGGACGTCCGCCACCTCGGCGTCCGTCGCGGCGGCCAGCCTCTCATGGGCGGCACGGCTCTCGGGCGGCTCGATGCTGATGCGCGGCATGCGCCGGTCGAGCCAGCGGGGCAGCCACCAGTTGGCGCCGCCGAGCAGGTGCATCAGGGCGGGCACCAGGAGGGTGCGCAGGACGAAGGCGTCCAAGGCGACGGCGGCCGCGAGGGCGATGCCGAACATGGCGATCACGCGGTCGCCGCTGAGGACGAAGGCCAGGAAGACGGAGATCATGATGACCGCCGCCGAGTTGATCACCCGGCTGGTCTCGGCGAGGCCGACGCGCACGGCCCGCCGGTTGTCGCCGGTCTCCAGCCACTCCTCGTACATCCGGCTCACCAGGAAGACCTGGTAGTCCATGGAGAGGCCGAAGAGCACCGACACCATGATCACGGGCAGGAAGGGCTCGATCGGCCCCGCGCTGCCGAGGCCGAGCAGTTCGCTGCCCCAGCCCCACTGGAAGATCGCGACGACCACGCCGAAGGAGGAGGCCACGGCGGCGACGTTCATGGCGGCGGCCTTCAGCGGGATGCCGATGGACCGGAAGGCCAGCAGGAGCAGCAGACAGCCCAGGCCGATCACGACCCCCACGAAGACGGGCAGCTTGGAGACGATGACGTCGGCGAAGTCGTCGTAGCCGGCCGTCATGCCGCCCACCTGCACGTCGAGGGAGGTGCCCGACTCGGCGCGCGGCAGCACCTCCTCGCGCAGCCGGTCCACGAGGTCGCTGGTCTGCTTGGACTGCGGTGAGGAGTCGGGCACGACGGTGAGGTACGCGGTGTGGCCGCCGGAGTCGAAGGTCACCGGGGTGACCGAGGCGACGCCGTCGGTGGCGCGCAGGGTGCCGTCGAGGTTGTCCAGGGCGAGCTTGTCGTCGGCTCCGTCGACCTCGGTGACGAGGGTGAGCGGGCCGTTCACGCCGGGTCCGAAACCGTCGGCGAGCAGGTCGTAGGCCTGCCGGGTGGTGGCGGTCCGCGGGTCGTTGCCCTGGTCGGAGGTGCCCAGGTGCAGGGAGAACGTGGGCAGCGCGAGGACGGCCATGACGACCAGCGCGACCGCCCCGAGCAGCTTGGGGTGGCGCTCCACGAACGCCGACCAGCGGGCGGCGAACCCGGTCGGCAGCTCGGGCTGCGGTCCGTGCTCCGCCAGGCGGCGGCGCTCGCGGCGGCTGAGGGCGCGCATGCCGATGAAGGACAGCAGGGCGGGCAGCAGGGTCACGGAGGCCGCGACGGTGAGGATCACGGTCAGGCTCGCCGCTATCGCGACGCCGTTGAGGAAGCCCAGCCGGAGGATCAGCATGCCCAGCAGGGCGATGCAAACGGTGGCACCCGCGAAGACGACCGCGCGTCCGGTGGTCGCGACGGCGTTCGTGGCCGCCTCGGGGACGGACAGTCCGCGCTTGAGGCCGCGCCGGTGTCTGGTGACGATGAACAGCGCGTAGTCGATGCCGACGCCGAGCCCGATCAGCAGGCCGAGCATGGGGGCGAAGTCGGCGACGGTCATGGCGTGCCCGAGCAGCACGATCCCGGCGTAGGCGGTGCCGACGCCGACCAGGGCCGTGGCGATGGGCAGCAGCGAGGCGGCGAGCGAGCCGAAGGCGAGGAGGAGCACGACCGCGGCGACGATCACGCCGACGATCTCCGCGAGGTGCCCGCCGGAGGACTGGGTGAGCGCGACGGCGCTGCCGCCCAGCTCCACCTGGAGTCCGTCGGTCCGGGCGCTGTGGGCGGTCTCGACGACGGCCCGCGCCTCGCCCTCGTCGATGTCCTGGGCCTGCTCGTCGAAGGTGACCGTGGCGTACGCGGTTCTGCCGTCCGCGCTGATGCGGCCGGTGCCCGGGCCGTCGTAGGGGCTGCTGACCGAGGCGACGCCGGGGAGGTTCTCGATGCGGTCCAGGGTGCGGGACATCGTCTGCTCGACGTCGGCGGCGCGGACGCTGCCGGACCCGGTGTGCCAGACGACGGTGTCGCTGTCGCCGCCGAGCTGCGGGAAGCCCTCGTGCAGCAGCTCGGTGGCGCGGCCGGACTCGGTGCCGGGGACCTGGTAGTCGTTCGAGTACGTGGTGCCGGCGACGGCGGCGCCCGTGGCGACCCCCGCCAGGGCGAGGAGCCACAGCAGAACGGTGACCAGACGGCGTCGGACACACCAGCGTGCGAGGGCTGCCACGGAACGTGCTCCCAGGGTTACTTTTTGTGGATCTTTGACCGGGAACGGTCGTCCATGAACGGAACGGCCCGCAAAGAACGCATGAGCAATGCGAAGCCACTCTTACAGGCGAACGAGATCGTTTGTCGCTTTCGTGGGCTTATTCACAGCGGCAACCTCAGCGGCTTCCTCAGTCGAACTGGTCCCCCAGGGCCATGACCATGGCCCCGGCGACCAGCAGCCACAGCGCGCGCCGGGTGCGGCCCCGGGAGCCCAGGACGGCTGCGGCCGCGCACACGGCGGCGCCGGCGGCGTAGGCGGCCGGGACGAGGGCCGGGGCGGAGCGGGTGAGGCGGAGCGTCGCGGCGGCCAGTCCCGCGAGGGCCAGGGCGGCCCCGGTGCCCGCGGCGGTCCAGCGGGCCCGGCGGGCGTCCGCCCACTCGTCCTCGGTCCCGCCCTCTCCCGGCAGATCCTCGGCGTCGTCCCGCTCGACGGCCGTCTCCGAGTCCGCTATCTCCGGGTCGGTGTCGGAATCAGCGCGTCCACTCATGGCCGAGACGGTAGCGCGTCGGCCGGAAAACCAGGTGCGGGGCCCCGGGGTCCGCTGCTAGCGTCCGCGGGTCCCAGGAACGCGCGCGGCCTGGTGCCGCCCGGCCGAAGCAGGTGCATTGTTTGACGGTCCGACCGAGCTCCGACGCATCCCCCTTCTTCCCCAAGGACTCAAGGAGCCCGTTCACCGATGCCGGACATCACTTCCCGGACCTCGAACGACCCCCTCGCTGACCGTGTGAGCCACCCCGGCTACCCGCGCAGCAACGGCTACGACGCCCGCTGGACCGTCGAGAACCAGATGGGCCCGCACGCGCTGTGGCTGCTGGAATGGCTGGCCCCCGCGCTGGGGCCGCAGACGCTGAGCCCCGGCTCGCGCGTGCTCGACCTGGGCTGCGGACGCGCCATGACGTCGATCTTCCTGGCCAGGGAGTACGACGTGTCGGTCACCGCCGCCGACCTGTGGATCAAGCCCGACGAGAACGCCGTGCGGATCGCCGCGGCGGGCGTCGCCGACCGCGTCCTGCCCGTGCTCGCCGAGGCGCACGACCTGCCGTTCGGCGCGGACAGCTTCGACGCGATCGTCTCCGTCGACGCCTACCAGTACTTCGGCACCGACGACCTGTACCTGCCGCAGCTGACGCGGCTGCTGCGGCCCGGCGGGCGGATCGGCGTCGTCGTGCCGGCGCTGCGTGAGGAGATCGACGGCGTCGAGCCGCCGGAGCACCTCGCACCGTTCTGGGAGCCGGCCTTCTGGTGCTTCCACACCGCCGCCTGGTGGCGCCGCCACTGGACCCGCAGCGGCGCCGTGGAGGTGGAGACCGCGGACTGGCTGGAGGACGGCTGGCGCGACTGGCTGCGCTGGTGCGAGGTCGTGGCCGACGAGCACCCGGACCCGTGGCACGTCGAGATGGCCGGCCGGTCGGCGGAGATGCTGCGCCTCGACCGGGGCCGCACGCTCGGCTTCGTCCGGGTCGTCGGGCGCCGCCCGTAGAGGACGACGGAGGGGGGACGCACCGGATCCGGTGCGTCCCCCCTCCGTCACGTCCGCGCGAGGGTTCAGCCCTCGCTGACGCCGAGCTTCTCCAGGATCAGCTCCTTGACGCGGGCCGCGTCGGCCTGGCCGCGGGTCGCCTTCATGACCGCGCCGACCAGGGCGCCGGCCGCGGCCACCTTGCCGCCGCGGATCTTGTCCGCGATGGCCGGGTTGCCGGCGATGGCCTCCTCGACGGCGGTGGTGAGGGCGCCCTCGTCGGAGACGACCTTCAGACCGCGCTGGTCGACGACCTCGTCCGGGGTGCCCTCGCCCGCGAGGACGCCCTCGATGACCTGGCGCGCCAGCTTGTCGTTCAGGTCGCCCTTCGCGACGAGCTCGGTGACCCGGGCCACCTGCTCCGGCGTGATCGCCAGCTCGTCGAGCGCCGTGCCCGACTCGTTGGCGCTGCGGGCCAGCTCGCCCATCCACCACTTGCGGGCGGACGCCGCGTCGGCCCCGGCCTCGATGGTGGCGACGATCGGCTCCAGGGCACCGGCGTTGAGGATCGCCTGCATGTCGGTGCCGCTGATGCCCCACTCCTCGCGGAGCCGGTTGCGGCGGACCAGCGGCAGCTCGGGCAGACCGGCGCGGATCTCCTCGACCCACTCCCGCGAGGGCGCCACGGGAACGAGGTCGGGCTCCGGGAAGTACCGGTAGTCCTCGGCCTCCTCCTTCACGCGGCCCGAGGTCGTGGACCCGGTGTCCTCGTGGAAGTGCCGGGTCTCCTGCACGATCGTGCCGCCGGAGGACAGCACGGCCGCGTGCCGCTGGATCTCGAAGCGGGCCGCGCGCTCCACGGACCGCAGCGAGTTGACGTTCTTCGTCTCCGAACGCGTGCCGAACTTCTCGGTGCCGTGCGGGCGCAGCGACAGGTTCACGTCGCAGCGCATCTGGCCCATCTCCATGCGGGCCTCGGAGACACCCAGCGCGCGGATGACCTCGCGCAGCTCACGGACGTACGCCCGCGCGACCTCGGGGGCCCGCTCGCCGGCGCCCTCGATCGGCTTGGTGACGATCTCGATGAGCGGGATGCCCGCGCGGTTGTAGTCGAGCAGGGAGTGGGACGCGCCGTGGATACGGCCGGTGGCGCCGCCGACGTGCGTCGACTTGCCGGTGTCCTCCTCCATGTGGGCGCGCTCGATCTGCACGCGGAAGGTCTCGCCGTCCTCCAGCTGCACGTCGAGGTAGCCGTCGAAGGCGATCGGCTCGTCGTACTGGGAGGTCTGGAAGTTCTTCGGCATGTCCGGATAGAAGTAGTTCTTCCGGGCGAAGCGGCACCACTCGGCGATCTCGCAGTTCAGCGCGAGGCCGATCTTGATGGCGGACTCGACGCCGGTCGCGTTGACGACCGGGAGCGCGCCGGGCAGGCCGAGGCAGACCGGGCAGGTCTGCGTGTTGGCTTCCTGGCCGAGAGCGGTCGAGCAGCCGCAGAACATCTTGGTCTTGGTGCCGAGTTCGACATGGACCTCGAGGCCCATGACGGGGTCGTACGACGCGAGTGCGTCCTCGTACGACACCAGGTCGGTCGTGGTGGTCACGGTGAACTTCCCTCTCAGCCCAGCAGAACGTCGTCGTCGCCCAGCTGCTTCAGCTCGCGATAGAGAATGGCCAGGTTGGTGACGACCGCGGCGCCGGTCACGACGGCGTCGAGCAGCCGCAGCGTGTCGTTGTCTCCGCGGGCCTTCTTGATCTGCTTGTAGACACCGACGGCGCCGAACGCCGACGTGGCCATCGAGATGTACAGACCGGACTTGGACTTCTTGAAGCCCTTGGCCTTGGACAGTGCGCTCACAGCGACGGAGCCTCCTCGATCAGCGGGTGGCCCCACTTTTCCACGAAGGCGGCCTCGACGGCGGCGCCCACCTTGTACAGGCGGTCGTCCTTCATGACGGGGGCGATGATCTGCAGACCGACCGGGAGGTTGTCCTCCGGGGCGAGGCCGCACGGCAGTGACATGGCCGCGTTGCCCGCCAGGTTGGTCGGGATGGTGCACAGGTCGGCGAGGTACATCGCCATCGGGTCGTCGGCGCGCTCGCCGATCGCGAAGGCGGTGGTCGGGGTCGTCGGGGAGACGATCACGTCGACCTGCTCGAACGCCTTGTCGAAGTCCTGCTTGATGAGCGTGCGGACCTTCTGGGCGCTGCCGTAGTACGCGTCGTAGTAGCCGGAGCTGAGCGCGTACGTGCCGAGCATGATGCGGCGCTTGACCTCGGGGCCGAAGCCGGCCTCGCGGGTCAGGGAGGTGACCTCCTCGGCGGAGTGCGTGCCGTCGTCGCCGGTCCGCAGGCCGTAGCGCAGGCCGTCGAAGCGGGCGAGGTTGGAGGAGCACTCGGACGGCGCGATCAGGTAGTACGCCGACAGCGCCAGGTCGAAGGAGGGGCAGTCCAGCTCGACGATCTCGGCGCCCAGCTCCTTGAGCAGTTCGACGGACTCGTCGAACCGCTGGATGACGCCGGCCTGGTAGCCCTCGCCGCGGAACTGCTTGACGACGCCGACGCGCATGCCCTGGACGCTGCCGTTGCGGGCGGCCTCGACGACCGGCGGGACCGGGGCGTCGATGGACGTCGAGTCGAGGGGGTCGTGCCCGGCGATGACCTCGTGCAGCAGGGCCGCGTCGAGGACCGTGCGGGCACAGGGGCCGCCCTGGTCCAGGGAGGACGAGAAGGCGACCATGCCGTACCGGGACACCGCGCCGTAGGTCGGCTTGACGCCGACCGTGCCGGTGACGGCGGCGGGCTGGCGGATGGAACCGCCGGTGTCGGTGCCGATGGCCAGGGGCGCCATGTGCGCGGCCAGCGCGGCGGAGGAGCCGCCGCCGGAGCCGCCGGGGATCTTGGTCAGGTCCCAGGGGTTGCCGGTCGGGCCGTAGGCGCTGTTCTCGGTGGAGGACCCCATGGCGAACTCGTCCATGTTGGTCTTGCCGAGGATGACCACGTCCGCGGCCTTCAGGCGCTTGGTGAGCGTCGCGTCGTACGGCGGGATCCAGCCTTCGAGGATCTTCGAGCCGACGGTCGTCGGGATGCCCTCGGTGGTGAAGATGTCCTTCAGCGCGAGGGGAACGCCGGCCAGGGGGCCGAGCTTCTCGCCGCGCTGACGCTTCTCGTCCACGGCGCGGGCCTGGGCGAGGGCGCCCTCGCGGTCGACGTGCAGGAAGGCGTGCACCTTCTCGTCGACGGCCTCGATGCGGGCGAGGTGGGCCTCGGTGACCTCGACGGCCGTGAGCTCGCCGGAGGCGATCTTCGCGGCGGTCTCGGCGGCGGTGAGCTTGATGATGTCCGTCACGGTCTTAGTCCTCCCCCAGGATCTGCGGCACCTTGAAACGCTGCTGCTCCTGGGCCGGGGCGCCGGAGAGCGCCTGCTCGGGGGTGAGCGAGGGACGGACCTCGTCCGGGCGCATGACGTTCGTCAGCGGGAGCGGGTGCGAGGTCGGCGGTACGTCTTGGTCGGCGACCTCGCTGACGCGGGCGACCGCGCCGATGATGTCGTCCAGCTGTCCCGCGAAGTGGTCGAGCTCTTCGGGCTTCAGCTCCAGACGCGCCAGCCGGGCGAGGTGGGCGACCTCCTCGCGCGTGATGCCAGGCATGCAGCGATCCTCTGGGGTGAGTGAATGTGGTGTGGCCCAATCCTATGGGGCGGGGGGCCGTGCCCGTGAAACGGTTTGCCGCGTTCGCGCGGGGCGGGCGGGGGACGGCGGCCCTCAGAGCGCGAAGAGCAGTCCCGCACCGATCAGGACGACGACCGCGGTGGCGAAGTGGATCCCGAAGGCCACCGCTTTCGCGCCGCCGTGCCGCAGCACGATCAGGGTGTCGCCGAGCGGCACGAGCGCGACGGCGAGCAGGAACCAGGCCTCGGCGCGGGCTCCGGCGAAGGCGAGCAGCGCCAGGCCGACCAGGCCGAGGGTGCCGTCGCGCAGGCCCTTGATCGTGAGGTAGGCGCCGGCGTCTCCGCGGGGGTCGGCCGGGACGCCGTAACCGGCGGCGGAGGCGGCGGGCCGGAACAGGAAGCGGTAGCCCAGGAACAGGCAGAACAGGTTGAGCCCGACGGCCAGGGTGTAGGCGGTGACGGTCACGTTCTCTCCTTGCTAGCAGCGCTAGGGATATGAGCGACGCTAGCAGAGCACCGACAGGAACGCTAGCGATGCTAGGATCCCGGCATGACGATCCAGACGCGCCGCGAGCGCGAACGAGCCGAACGCGAGCGGCTGATCGTGACGGCCGCGCGGGAACTGGCCGAGGCCGAGGGCTGGGACGCGGTGACCACGCGCCGGCTCGCCGACGAGATCGAGTACAGCCAGCCGGTCCTCTACAGCCACTTCAAGGGCAAAGGGGCGATCATGGCGGCGGTCGCCGTGCAGGGCTGCGCGGACATGGCCGTCGAACTCCGGGCCGCGCGCACGGCCGCCGGGAGCCCTCGCGAGGCGCTGGCGGCGGTGGGCGCCGCGTACACCTCCTTCGCCCGGCGGCGGCCCGCCCTCTACGACGCGATGTTCACGCTCGCGGTGGATCTGCCGTTCGCCACGCCCGAGGCCCCCGCACCTCTTCAGGACGCCTTCGAGCAACTGCTGCTGGCCGTCCGGCCGATCGCGGCCGACGGCGAGGACACGGCCCTGCTGACGGAGACGTACTGGGCCGGGCTGCACGGCCTGGTGACCCTGATGCGCAGCGGCCGGCTGCCCGAGGAGGCCCACGAGCGGCGGCTGGCCCTGCTGATCGGCCACTTCGTGCCACCGGGCACGGACTGAGGAACCCCGCGCTTCATCCCCCGGAAGGCCCCCCGGACCCCCCGGACCCCCCGGACCCCCCGGGCCTCACGGGCGGCGCGGGAGCGGGAGGGTCACTCGTCGGCCGTCGCCGCGGGCAGCGCGGCGCGCGGCCGCTGCCAGCCCCGCGGTCCCCGGGCCCGCAGCCAGGCCGTGGTCTCGTCGGGCGGCATCGCGGCGGCGACCAGCCAGCCCTGCACCGCGTCGCAGCCGAGGTCGCGCAGGCGCTCCCAGGTCTCGTCGTCCTCGACGCCCTCGGCGACGACGAGCAGCCCGAGGGAGTGCGCCAGGTCGACCGTGCAGCGCACGATCTCCGCGTCCTCGTGGTCGAGCGCGAGCCGGGCCACGAAGGAGCGGTCGATCTTCAGCTCGCTGACGGGGAGCCGGCGCAGGTGCACGAGGGAGGAGTAGCCGGTGCCGAAGTCGTCCAGGGACATCTTCACGCCGTGCCCGGTCAGGCCGTTGAGGGTGTCGGCGGCGCGCTGCGGGTCCTCCAGCAGGACGTGCTCGGTTATCTCCAGTTGGAGCGCTCCCGCGGGCACGCCGTGCCGGGCCAGCCGGGCGGCGACCGAACCGGCGAAGCCGGGGGTGTGCACGTCACGCGGGGAGACGTTCACCGCGACCGGCACGAACAGGCCCTGGGCGCGCCAGCGGGCGACCTGGCCGAGCGCGGTCTCCAGGACGTACTCGGTGAGATGGGGCATCAGGCCCGAGGACTCGGCGATCGCTATGAACTCGTCCGGCGGCACCTTGCCCCGCTCCGGGTGCACCCACCGGACCAGGGCCTCAAGACCCGCGACCTGTCCGTCGAAGCGGACCTTGGGCTGGTAGTGCAGATGCACCTCGTGCGCGTCGAGCGCCCGGCGCAGATCACCGAGCAGACCGAGCCGGTCGGGGGTATTGGAGTCGCGCTTGGACTCGTACACCTCGACGCCGGTGCGGTCCCGCTTGGCCTGGTACATCGCCACGTCCGCCCGGCGCAGCAGGCCTTCGGCGTCCAGGGCGTGGTCGGGGAAGACGGCGACCCCGGCGCTGGCCTCCAGCACCAGCGTGAGGCCGTCGAGGTCGAGGGGGGAGCTGAGCGCGGCGACCAGGTTGCGGGCGACCCGGGTCGCGGACGTCGTCGAGTCGGCGACGGGCAGTAAGACGGCGAACTCGTCCCCGCCCAGCCGCGCGGCCTCCGCCCCGCGCGGCAGCGCCACCCGCAGCCGGTCGGCGATCTGCAGCAGCAGCCGGTCACCGGCCAGATGGCCGAGGGTGTCGTTGACCGACCGGAACCGGTCGAGGTCGATCAGCATCAGGGCGGCGCGGGCGTCGATCCGCTCGGCGTCGTCCAGCGCGGTCCAGATGCGCTCCAGCAGCCACTGCCGGTTGGGCAGCCCCGTCAGCGGGTCGCGCAGCTGCTCCTCCGCCCGCGCCCTGGCTATCCACAGGGTGGAGTCCAGGGCGATCAGGGGGATGGAGAACAGCGGCAGCAGGATCGGCTTGGCGGCGGCCACCACGCACACCAGCGGCGCGATGCCCAGCAACGCGACCGCGACCAGGCCCTGTCTGACCAGCGCGGTGCGGGCGACCGTGGGCAGGCCCGGGCGCGGGGCGTGCAGGTACCACAGCAGGACGCGGGTGACGGCCAGGTAGGCGACGGCGACCAGGACCACCTCGGGCGCGGTGGCGAGTGTCCAGGCGGCGGGATCCGCCGGGGACTCGACGGACGGCACGGTCCCGAAGACGCGCAGCACCAGGGCGCCGGCGCCGATGCCGAGGAGGTCGACCGCGCCGTGCAGCACGCCCTGGCGCCAGCGGTTGCGGCGGGCTACGCCGACGAGCACCACGACCGTGAGGCTGACCAGGCCGGCCGGGAGCCAGCCGTAGAGCAGCAGCACGGCGAGGGTGAGGGCGGCGCCCGAGCCGGTGCCGCCCCACCAGCGGGAGCGGCCGAGCATGACCAGGTGGCCGACGATGACGCCGGTCAGCAGGGCCAGCGCCCAGCCGGTCGTGCCGGACGGGAACAGGGCGTGGCCGCCGGTGAAGGCGCGGTAGAAGCCGGCGCCCAGGACGAACCCGGCGGCCGCGACGATCGCCGCGGGCAGCGCGGGCCAGGACGGGTGCCGTTCGGTGTCCGCGTCCGGGCCGGTGCCGGTCACGGCCGTGCGGTGCTCGGTGGCCGGCTGTGCGGTGCCGCGGCCGTCCGCGGCGGCGCGCCCGGCGGCGGCGCGCCCGTCCGCGGTGTACTGTCCGACGGCGCGCACCCCCGCGCCCGGACGCCCCGCCGGCCGTCCGGCCCCACGGACTGCGCGCCATGCGACCGCCACGCGGCGCAGGCGCAGCCGCGAGCCCGGCACGGCGCTCTCGGTCGGTTCCATTCCCGTCCCTCTCACAGCCGGCGGTGCCCACGCCCCGCGGCCCGGTGCCCGACGATCTCAACGGCCCGCGTTGGAAAACCCTTCCCCGCGCTCGGCGCGAGCACGAAGATGCCCCGACCGCAGCCGGGCACGGCAGGCGCACATCTCAACAGTAGGCCGCAGAAGGCTTCCACGGGCAGCGGTCGCCGACGGTTGCCCGAATGCGCCCCGGCCACCCGTATGCATCTGGTATGCGCCGAACGGGTGGCCTTCAACCGCTACTCCTCGGACGAAAGGGCGACTTCGGCCGCTGCTTCCGGCCCTTGTTCCAGCAGAACGCCGAAACCGTCCTCGTTCAGAACCGGAACCTTCAGCTGCATCGCCTTGTCGTACTTCGATCCCGGGCTGTCCCCCACGACGACGAACGACGTCTTCTTCGAAACGGAGCCGGTCACCTTCGCTCCGCGGCTCTGCAGGGCCTCCTTGGCGCCGTCCCGCGTGAAGTGTTCGAGGGTGCCGGTGACGACGACCGTGAGACCTTCCAGCGGACGCGGTCCCTCGTCCTCGCCGGTGCTCTCCGCCTCCATGCGGACGCCCGCGGCCTTCCACTTACGGATGATCTCGCGGTGCCACTCCTCGGCGAACCACTGCTTGAGGGAGGCGGCGATGGTCGGCCCCACGCCCTCGGTGTTCGCCAGCTCCTCCTCCGTGGCCTGGTCGATGCGCTCGATCGAGCGGAACTCGCGGGCCAGGGCCTCGGCCGCGACCGGCCCGACGTGACGGATCGACAGGCTGGTGAGGATGCGGTCCAGGGGGCGCTCCTTGGCCGCCGCGATGTTCTCCAGCATGGCGAGCGCGTTCTTGCGGGGCTCGCCCTGCTGGTTGGCGAAGACGGTCGCGACCTTCTCCTCGCCGGTCTTCGGGTCGCGCTTGGGCAGGCCGCTGTCCTGGTCGAGGACGTACGCCTTGATGGGCAGCAGCTGCTCGGCGGTGAGGTCGAACAGGTCGCCCTCGTCCGCCAGGGGCGGGGTCGCGGGCTCCAGCGGGCTCGTGAGGGCGGCCGCCGCGACGTAGCCGAAGTGCTCGATGTCCAGCGCCTTGCGGCCCGCGAGGTAGAACAGGCGCTCGCGCAACTGGGCCGGGCAGGTGCGGGCGTTGGGGCAGCGCAGGTCGACGTCGCCCTCCTTCATCGGCCGCAGCGGGGTGCCGCACTCGGGGCACTCGCTCGGCATCACGAACTCGCGCTCGCTGCCGTCGCGCAGGTCGGCGACGGGGCCGAGGATCTCCGGGATGACGTCACCGGCCTTGCGCAGCACGACCGTGTCCCCGATGAGGACGCCCTTGGCCTTGACCACGTCCTGGTTGTGCAGCGTGGCGAACTCGACCTCCGAGCCCGCGACCGTGACCGGCTCGACCTGGGCGTACGGGGTGACCCGGCCCGTGCGGCCGACGCCCACGCGGATGTTGACGAGCTTGGTGTTGACCTCCTCCGGCGCGTACTTGTACGCGATCGCCCAGCGCGGGGCGCGCGAGGTGGAGCCGAGGCGGCCCTGGAGGGGGATCTCGTCGAGCTTGACGACCACGCCGTCGATCTCGTGCTCCACGGAGTGGCGGTTCTCGCCGAAGTAGGCGATGAACTCCCGTACGCCCTCCAGGCCGTCGACCACCTTGTTGTGCCGGGAGGTGGGCAGGCCCCAGGTCTTCAGCAGGTCGTAGGCCTGGGAGAGGCGGGTCAGGCCGGTGAAGCCCTCCAGGGCGCCGATGCCGTGGACCACCATGTGCAGGGGGCGGGTGGCCGTGACGCGGGGGTCCTTCTGGCGCAGGGAACCGGCGGCCGCGTTGCGCGGGTTGGCGAAGGGCTTGTCGCCGGCCTCCACCAGCCGGGCGTTGAGCTCCTGGAACTTCTCCATCGGGAAGTAGACCTCGCCGCGGATCTCCACCAGGTCGGGGACGTCGTCCCCCTTGAGGCGGTCGGGGATCTCGGCGATCGTGCGGACGTTCGGCGTGATGTCCTCGCCGGTGCGGCCGTCGCCGCGGGTCGCCGCGCGGGTGAGGCGGCCGTGCTCGTAGGTGAGGTTCACGGCGAGGCCGTCGACCTTCAGCTCGCACAGGAAGTGGTAGTCCTGCTCGCCCAGTTCACGGGCGATGCGTTCGAACCAGGCGGCGAGGTCGTCGTCGTTGAACGTGTTGTCCAGCGAGAGCATGCGCTCGCGGTGGGCGACCGCCGTGAACTCCGTCTCGTAGGACCCGGAGACCTTCTGGGTCGGCGAGTCCGGCGTGCGCAGTTCCGGGTGCTCCTCCTCCAGCGCCTCCAGGGACCGCAGCAGCTGGTCGAACTCCGCGTCGCTGACGACCGGAGCGTCCTTCACGTAGTAGCGGAAGCGGTGCTCCTCGATCTGCTCCGCGAGGCGCGCGTGCTTCTCCCGTGCCTCGGCGGGCACCGTCGTCGTCTCCGCTTGCTTGTCGCCGGCCACCGTGTCGTCCTCCCGTTACTCTGGGTTGTCCGCGAGGGATCTCGCCGCCCTGACACAGTGGGCGAGAGCCTGGCGCGCGTACCCCGGGGAGACCCCCGCGAGTCCGCACGCCGGGGTGAGCGTGACCGCCTCCGCGAGAAGCCCCGGAGACAGCCCCAGCCTGCGCCACAGCGTCCTGACACCCATGACGCTACCGGCAGGGTCTGACAATGGTCCCTCCGCGGACGGGACGACACCGGCGAAGAGCCGGGTGCCGCCCTCCACGGCCTCGCCGATCACCTCGTCGTCACGCTCGGTGAGCAGGGAGAAGTCGAACGAGACGGCCGCCGCCCCCGCCCGGCGGAGCAGGGCGAAGGGCACGTCCGGGGCGCAGGAGTGGACGACGACCGGGCCCGCCGTGTGCGTCCCGACGAGGTCGCGCAGCGTCTGCTCGGCGACCTGCCGGTCGACGGCCCGGTGGGTGCGGTAGCCGCTGGCGGTCTTCACCCGGCCGCGCAGCACGGCGGTGAGGGACGGCTCGTCGAGCTGGAGCACGAGCTGCGCGCCCGGCACGCGCCGCCGCACCTCGGCGAGGTGCTCGCGCAGTCCCTCGGCGAGGGAGGCGGCCAGGTCGCGGCAGGCGCCGGCGTCCGAGAGGACCGCCTCGCCGTTGCGCAGCTCCAGGTTGGCCGCGAGGGTCCACGGGCCGACGGCCTGGACCTTCAGCGGCCCCTGGTAGTCCTGGGTGTGCTCCTCCAGCGCGTCGAGGTCCTCGCCGAGCCAGGAGCGGGCCCGCTTGGTGTCCCGCCCCGGCCGGTCGCCGAGCCGCCACCCGCTGGGCTCCACGCGCGCGTACAGCTCGACCAGCATCCCGGCGGTCCGGCCGATCATGTCCGCGCCGGGGCCCCGGGCGGGCAGTTCGGGCAGGAAGGGGAAGTCCTCGAAGGTCCCGGTGACGGTCTTGGCCGCCTCCCGGGCGTCGCCTCCGGGCAGGGAGCCGACACCGGTGGCCGCACCGAACCTGAACTGGCTGTTTTCGCTCACCGCAACAGCCTAGTGAACGGGGCGCCGGGGTCAGGCGCCCGGCCGCACCGTCAGGTCGTTGACCTCGGCGTCGCGCGGCAGGTCCAGGGCCATCAGGATCGTCGTGGCCACCGACTCCGGGTCGATCCACTTCGAGGCGTCGTAGTCCTTGCCCTCCTGCTGGTGGACCTTGGCCTGCATGGGGGAGGCCGTGCGGCCGGGGTAGACCGAGGTGACCCGCACCCCGTTGCCGTGCTCCTCGTGGCGCAGCGCGTCGGCGAGGGCCTTCAGGCCGTGCTTGGAGGCGGCGTAGGCGGACCAGTCGGCGTGGGCGTTGAGGCCGGCGCCGGAGTTGACGAAGAGCACGTGGCCGCGGGCGGCGCGCAACTGGGGCAGGAAGTGCCGGGTCAGCTCGGCGGGGGCGACGAGGTTGACGTTGAGCTGGTGGCGCCAGGTCTTCGGGGTGAGTTCCCCGACCGGGCCGAGGTCGACGACCCCGGCGATGTGCAGCAGCGAGTCCACCCGGTCGGGCAGCGACTGGTGGGAGAAGGCCCAGGAGAGCTTGTCGGGGTCCGCCAGGTCGCCGACCAGGGTCCTGGCGCCCGGGAACCCGGCCGCGAGTTCCTTGGCGCGGCCCGCGTCGCGCGCGTGCAGCACGAGTTCGTCCCCGCGCGCGTGCAGCCGGCGGGCCACGGCCGCGCCGATGCCGGATCCGGCCCCGGTGATCACATGAGTAGCCATGACCGCCATGCTCGCATCAGGGCCGGGTCACGCGATGCCCCGGCTCTCCTCCAGGTAGGCCAGCGCCCCGACCGGCTCCTCGGCGAAGAACACCAGGTCGGTCAGCGGGCGGGGCAGGAAACCCTCGTCCTCCATGCGGCGGAACTGCTCCTTGAGGCCGTCGTAGAAGCCCGCGGTGTTGAGCAGGACCACCGGCTTGTCGGTGTGCCCGTGCTTCTTCAGCTCCAGGATCTCGGTCGCCTCGTCGAGCGTGCCCGTGCCGCCGACCATGACGACCACGGCGTCGGCCTTCTCCAGCAGGAGCCGCTTGCGCTCGGCGAGGTCCTCGGCGATCACCATCTCGTCGACGCCCTGGCGTGCCTTGGCCGCGAGGAACCGCACGGAGACGCCGGTCAGCCGGCCGCCCGACTCCTGCACCCCGTCGGCGACGACCTTCATCAGGCCGACGTCGGAGCCGCCCCACACGAGCGTGTGGCCGCCCTTGCCCAGCAGTTCGGCGAACTCCCGGGCGGGCCGGGTGTAGCGCTCGTCGAGGTCGGCGGCGGAGAGGAAGACGCAGATGTTCATGGACCCACCGTACGGGCCCGGTCGGCCGCCGCGGTCAGGCGCATCTTGGACTGCCGGTGCGGCAGCCGCTCCCAGTCGTCCATGAACCGGGCGGCCAGGCCGTGGCGCGCGGCGAGGCCGGTCAGGGTCCGCGTCCGGTAGTAGAAGTCCTCGTGCAGCACCTGGTGCTCCTCGCCCTCGGTGCGGTCGAACGTGAAGTCGAAGAACCCGCCGGGCGCGAGGATCCGCCCGACGTGCGCGAAGCACTCCTCGATGACGGGCAGCGGCGAGTGCGAGAAGACGCTGTGCGCGTGCACCACGTCGAAGTGCGCCTCGGGCAGGAAGTCGAAGGTCAGGTCGTCGGCGAGGGTGAGGTGGGGCAGCTTGGCCTGGAGCTTGTCGGCGACGAGGGTGTCCTGGGCGGCGAGCAGGATGTGCGGCGAGATGTCGATGCCGTAGTAGTGGCCGGTGTCGAGGTAGTCGATGAACAGCCGGCCGGCGCGCAGGTTGCCGCAGCCGATGTCCAGCATGCGGTGGTGCGGCCGCAGACCGTGTCCCACCAGGTACTCGAACTGCATGCGGCCGATGCGGTTCCACGCCTCGCGCGAGGGATTGTGTCCCACGGCCGCCTCCGCGCTGCGGGCCGTGTCCGAGGCCATCACGGCCCGGTAGTACGCGATGTGGTCGCGGTGGCGCAGCCGCAGCAGGGCGTCCCGCAGGAGGCGCCGGGCGTGCGCGGGCACGCGCTCGGGGTGGTGCAGGGCGTAGCGGATCTGATGGGCCAGGCTGCTGCGGTTCCTGACCGGTCGCGTGGCGCGCATCGGGGCCTCCTGCCCAGAGGGAAGAACTCAGCTTCAGCGTGCGCTGTACCGGGGGAGTCGGCTACCCAAGGAGGGGCGATCGTGACGACAGGGCACCGCATCACCGTCGAGCGGAGCGACCTGCACGTGCGCGTGGAGCGCGACGGGCAGGTCCTCGCCGAGAGCGACCGGCCGCTGGTCCTGCGGGAGACGGGCTGTCCGGAGCGGTACTACATCCCGCCCGAGGACGTGCGCCTGGACCTGCTGACCCCGTCCGGCACGCAGACGTACTGCCCCTTCAAGGGCACCGCGTCCTACTGGTCGGTGCCGGGCGCCGCGGACCTCGTCTGGGCGTATCCGGACCCCAAGCCGGACGTCGCCGAGATCAAGGACCACCTGTGCTTCTACGACGTGGAAGTGACGTGATCGGCTGACGCACGGCCCGCCTCACCCATGAACACCGTGCCGTGCGGCAGTCTCAACAGGCATGGACAAGAAGACTCTTTCGCGCGACGGCACCCGCATCGCCTACGAGAGCACCGGCCGGGGCCCCACGGTCGTCCTGGTGAGCGGCGCGATGTCGACGGGCGGCACGCTGGCGCCGCTGGCGGTGTCGCTGTCGGAGCGCTTCCAGGCCGTCGTGTACGACCGCAGAGGCCGCGGCGCCAGCGGGGACACCGCGCCCTACGCCGTGGAGCGCGAGGTCGAGGACCTGGCGGCGGTGATCGAGGCGGTGGGCGGCGAGGCGTTGCTGTACGGCATCTCGTCGGGCGGCGCGCTCGCCCTGGAGGCGGCGGCGAGCGGACTGCCGGTGCGGCGCGTCGCGGTGTACGAGACGCCGTTCGCGATGTCCGAGGAGGGCGCCGAAGAGCGCGCGGAGTACACCCGGCGGCTGACGGAGGCGCTCGGTGAGGGGCGGCGCGGGGACGCGGTCGAGCTGTTCCTGCGGCTGACCGGCCTGGCCGAGAGCGTGATCCAGAGCGCCCGCCAGTCCCCCATGTGGGCGGGCATGGAGGCGCTCGCCCCGAGCCTCGCCCACGACGACGCCGTCATGCGTGACGGCCGGGTCCCCCGGGAGCGGCTGGCCTCGGTCGGGGTCCCGACCCTGGCCGTGGCGGGCGACGCGAGCCCGGCCTGGCTGCGCGAGGCGGCCCGGGCCATCGCGGACTGCGTCCCGGACGGCTCGTACCGCACGCTGCAGGGGCAGACGCACATGGTGGAGCCGAACGTGCTGGCGCCGGTGCTGACGGAGTTCTTCAGCCGGGGCTGAGGACCGCCCGCCAGCGGCCGCGGTCCGGGCGGCGGCCGGGCGGGCGCGGGGTCAGGCGACGCCCGCCGTCGCCCTCGTGGTCGACGCGATCGTCGCCGACCCCACCACGCGCGTGCCGTCGTACAGCACGATCGCCTGGCCGGGGGCGACCCCGCGGACCGGCTCGGCGAAGGAGACCTCCAGGGAGCCGTCGACGAGCTCGGCGGTCACCTCGGTCTCGCCGCCGTGGGCGCGCAGCTGGGCCGTGTAGGTGCCGGGGCCGGTGGGGGCGGCGCCGCACCAGCGCGGCTTGATCGCCCGCAGCCCGGTGACGTCGAGGGCGTCGGCCGGGCCGACCGTCACCGTGTTGTCCACCGGGGAGATGTCGAGGACGTAGCGGGGCTTGCCGTCGGCGGCGGGCGTGCCGATGCGCAGTCCCTTGCGCTGGCCGATCGTGAAGCCGTACGCGCCCTCGTGGGTGCCCAGCTTGTTGCCCGCCTCGTCGACGATGTCGCCCTCGGCCTTGCCCAGCCTCCGCGCGAGGAAGCCCTGGGTGTCGCCGTCGGCGATGAAGCAGATGTCGTGCGAGTCGGGCTTCTTGGCGACGGCCAGGCCCCGGCGCTCGGCCTCGGCGCGGATCTCGTCCTTGGTGGTGACCGTGTCGCCGAGCGGGAACAGCGCGTGGGCGAGCTGCCGGTCGTCGAGCACGCCGAGGACGTACGACTGGTCCTTGGCCGTGTCGGAGGCGCGGTGCAGCTCACGGGTGCCGTCCTCGCGGACGATCACCTTGGCGTAGTGGCCCGTGCAGACCGCGTCGAAGCCGAGCGCGAGCGCCTTGTCCAGCAGCGCGGCGAACTTGATCTTCTCGTTGCAGCGCAGGCAGGGGTTGGGGGTGCGGCCGGCCTCGTACTCGGCGACGAAGTCCTCCACGACGTCCTCGCGGAAGCGGTCGGCGAGGTCCCACACGTAGAACGGGATGCCGATGACGTCGGCGGCGCGGCGGGCGTCGCGCGAGTCCTCGATGGTGCAGCAGCCCCGCGCGCCCGTGCGGAAGGACTGGGGGTTGGCGGAGAGCGCGAGGTGGACGCCGGTCACGTCGTGGCCCGCCTCGGCGGCGCGGGCCGCGGCGACGGCGGAGTCGACTCCGCCGGACATGGCGGCCAGGACGCGGAGGGGGCGGGGGCGCTGCGGGGTGTCAGTCATAACCCCTCCAGGGTAAGGGGGCGCGGGAACCAGGACCCGCGGGTATCCGTTGACGATCACATGGGACAGGGGAAGGCTCCGAAGGACGGCGACCGCAGGGTCGGGCGTCGCGCGTTGCTGATCGGCGGTGCGGCGGCCGCGGCGGGCACGGCCGTGCTCGCCCGGGACGAGCTGGCGCGGCTGTGGTGGCGCACCCCGGGTGTGGAGAAGCCGCGCAAGGAGGGCGAGGTCGACTTCACGGGCGCCCGCTGGGTGGCGGCGTCGGACGCGAACTGGCGGCGCGCGGACCGGCCCGACGACTTCGGCATAGACATGGTGATCGTCCATGTCACGCAGGGCAGCTTCGACAGCGCGGTGAAGGCCTTCCAGGACCCGGGGCACAAGGCGGCCACGCACTACATCGTCGGCCAGGACGGGCACGTCACGCAGATGATCCGCGAGCTGGACGTGGCGTATCACGCAGGCAACCGCGACTACAACGAACGCAGTGTCGGCATCGAGCACGAGGGCTTCGTGGACCGCCCGCAGGACCTCACGGACGAGATGTACGAGGCGTCGGCGCGCCTGACCGCCCGGATATGCGCGCGGTACGGCATCCCCGTGGACCGCGAGCACATCATCGGCCACGTGGAGGTGCCGGGCACGGACCACACGGACCCGGGGCCGCACTGGGACTGGGACAGATACATGCGGCTGGTGCGCCGGGCGCGCACGGCACCCGCCTGACCGTCCCGGCCGGCGTCACAGGAGGAGGGGGACGAGGGCGTCGGCGTCGGCGTTCGGGCCTACGTCAGCCCCGCCACCCGTGCCCGTTCCACCGCCGGGCCGATGGCCTTGGCCAGGGCCTCGATGTCGGCCTCGGTGGAGGTGTGGCCGAGGGAGAAGCGGAGGGTGCCGCGGGCCAGGTCGGGGTCGGTGCCGGTGGCGAGGAGGACGTGGCTGGGCTGGGCGACGCCCGCGGTGCAGGCGGAGCCGGTGGAGCACTCGATGCCCTGGGCGTCGAGCAGGAGCAGCAGGGAGTCGCCCTCGCAGCCGGGGAAGGTGAAGTGCGCGTTGGCCGGAAGACGCCCCTGCGGGTCCGGGTCGCCGCCGAGGATCGCGTCCGGCACGGCCGAGCGGACCGCGGCGACCAGCGAGTCGCGCAGGGCGCCGATCTCGCGGGCGAACCACTCGCGCTGCTCGGCGGCCAGCCGCCCGGCGACGGCGAAGGAGGCGATGGCGGGCACGTCCAGGGTGCCGGAGCGCACATGCCGTTCCTGGCCGCCGCCGTGCAGGACGGGCACGGGGGTGTGCTCGCGGCCGAGGAGCAGCGCGCCGATGCCGTAGGGCCCGCCGATCTTGTGGCCGGAGACCGTCATCGCGGCGAGGCCGGAGGCGGCGAAGTCCACCGGGATCTGGCCGAAGGCCTGGACCGCGTCGGAGTGCAGGGGGACTCCGAACTCCGCGGCGACCTCGGCCAGTTCGCTGATCGGCAGGATCGTCCCGATCTCGTTGTTGGCCCACATGACGGTGGCGAGGGCCACGTCGTCGGGGTCGCGGGCGATCGCCTTGCGCAGGGTGTCCGGGTGGACGCGGCCGTGGGCGTCGACCGGCAGGTACTCGACGGTGGCGCCCTCGTGTTCGCCGAGCCAGTGCACGGCGTCGAGGACGGCGTGGTGCTCGACGGGGCTGGCGAGGACCCGGGTGCGGGCCGGGTCGGCGTCGCGGCGCGACCAGTACAGGCCCTTGACGGCGAGGTTGTCGGCCTCCGTGCCGCCCGAGGTGAAGACGACCTCGCTGGGGCGGGCGCCGAGGGCCTCGGCAAGGGTCTCGCGGGCCTCCTCGACGGTGCGGCGGGCCTGCCGGCCGGATGCGTGGAGGGAGGACGCGTTGCCGGTGGCACCCAGCTGGGCGGTGAACGCCTCAACCGCCTCCGGGAGCATCGGGGTGGTCGCGGCGTGGTCGAGGTAAGCCATGGTGAGCCCGATTCTACGGCTCCCCTTCCGCGGCCCTCAGATCAAGGTTGGCCGAACGCGAACCGCTGTCCGGCGCGGCGGTGGCCCGTCGTCCCCGGGCCCGGCCGCGGCCGGCCGGCCGGTGAGCGGCCGACGGCGGCTCAGAAGCTCCAGGAGATCGTGCTGTCGAACTGTGCGAAGGCCGCGAGGACCAGCAGGTCGGCGACGCCCAGACCGAGACCGAGCAGGGCACGGCCGCGGCGCTCGGTGCCGCGCCACAGGGCGACGCTCGCCAGCACGATGGCGATCGGGCCGAGGAAGACGTTGAGCACGAGCAGACCGAGCAGACCGAGGACGAAGGACGCGACGGCCATGCCGTCGGTGTCGCGGATGCCGGTGCGGCGCGAGGCCGGAGCGGTGAGCTGCATGGTGATCTACTCCTGTCGTCGGGACGGAGGCGCGGTGGTCAGTGGGCCTGCGGGTGGCGCCGGCGGTTGCGCTCACGCATCGCGAAGATGCCGAGCCAGACGGCGATGACGGCACCGAGGGCGAGGGAGAAGCCGAGCGGCGCGTGGGCCACGGTGCCCAGGACGAACCCCAGCAGCAGGAGTGCGGCGACGATGAACAGCATGGGAAACAGCCCCCAGGATTTCGGTGAACGAGTGTGGTTACAGTTGTTCACTGACTTCCCAGTCTAGCCCCTCTCATGACTTTGCAATTCCAGAGAACAGTTGTTAACTGCATGGTATGAGTCACACCCTCGGCATCCGGCAGGCCCAGAAGCAGAAGACCCGGCAGGCCCTCCTGGACGCGGCCCTGGGGCTGCTGGAGGACCAGAGCCTGAGCAGCCTCGGGCTGCGCGAGGTCACCCGCGCCGTCGGTGTCGCCCCGACCGCCTTCTACCGCCATTTCCGCTCCACGGCGGACCTGGGCGTCGCCCTGGTCGAGGAGGCGCTGGGCAGCCTGCACCCGATGGTCCGGACGACGGTGTCCGGGACGGGTGACCAGGAGGAACGCATCACGCGCGCCATCGAATTGATCGCCCGTCACGTCGACGGGTACCCCGCACATGTCCGATTCATCGCCCGTGAACGACATGGCGGAGTCCAGCCGGTCCGGGAGGCCATACGGGACCAGCTGTCCCGCTTCGCCGGGGAGGTCAAGGACGAACTGGCCGAGGACCCGGCGTCCGAGGGCTGGAGCGAGGACGACCTGCTGATGCTCGCCCAGCTCTACGTCGACCAGATGCTGATCACGGCGTCGCTCTTCCTGGAGGCGCACGAAGGGCCCCAGGAGGCGCGCGAGGAGCGGAAACGGGAGGTCGCCCGGGTGGCGGCCCGCCAGATGCGGCTGATCGGCCTCGGCCGCCACCACTGGCTGGATTGAGCCGCCAGGCACAAATCCCCGGGTGCGCGGTCCCGTTCGCGAGTACGGGCGCAATGTCCGGGGCATGCCGGCCCGTTCGCGAGTACGCGCACAACCCCCGGGGGCGGCGCGCCCGTTCACCGAGCGCGCCGCCCGGTCCTTCACAGGGCGGACCGAGGAGAGCCCTGAGCGGCTCCCGCTGCGGCGGCCTGCGGCTCGGGCGACTCGTCGTCCTCCGGCAGCGGCGGCGGATCGGGCAGCGGGCCCTGCCGCAACGGCCGGGTTCAGCCCAGTCTGACCCGCGCCAGCTGACGGGACTGCGCCACCAGCCGGTCCGCGCTGTCCCACACCTCCGCGTCCTCCTCCAGGAAGCCGCCGGCCAGGTTGCGCGTGGCGATCGACACGCGCAGCGGGCCCGGCGCCGGGCGGCAGCGCACGTGCACGGTCAGCTCGACGGTCGGCACCCAGCCCTTCAGGCCGAGTTCGAAGGCGGTGGGCGGCAGGGCGTCCACCGCGAGCAGCAGCGAGAGCGGGTCGGGGTCGCGACCGTCCTTGAGCCCGAACCAGGCCCGCATCTCGCCCTTGCCGGAGGGCTGCCCGAGCGCCCAGCCCAGGGTCGACGGGTCGAGCTTGAGCATCAGCCGGTCGGCGATGGCCGAGCTGCCCTCGACGGGGGCGGGCCCGTCCTCCGGGCCGAAGCAGTGCTCGATCGGCGGGATCGCGGGCGGCCGGGCCGTCGTGCGGACGTCGTCGGGCAGGGTGTCCAGGTCGCCGTAGGAGGCCAGCACGCGGATGCGCTCGACCTCGCGGCCGTCGTCGTCGTACTGCAGGAGCGAGGCCTGGCCGGTCGACAGGGTGCGGCCGGTGCGCACGACGTCCGTGCGGACGACCGCCGGGCCTGGCCGGGACGCGGTCAGGTAGTGCGCCGAGATGGTGAAGGGGTCGGCGTGCGGCAGGGCGTCCGCGAGCGCTCGACCCAGGACGGCCAGCAGGTAGCCGCCGTTGACGGCGCTGATGATCGTCCAGCCGGCGGAGAGGTCGATGTCGTAGACGCCGGGCGCGCGGCGGGTGAGCGCGGTGTCGCGGTCGAACTCGCTGTCGCCGATCGTGGCCCGGACGGCCGGGGCGGAGGCTGCTTCTGGCATGGCTGAACAGTACAAGAAGTTACTACTAAGCGGTAGCTTTTCCTTGCGGGCGGGAGGCGGGCGCCCGTCCCGTCACGGCAGGACGGGCTGCTCCTCCTCGCTCACCGTCGACCGCCGGTGCCAGGCCCGCGGGGCTCGCCAGTGGAACCGCATCGCCAGCAGGCGCAGGACGAACGCGGTGACCACCGCGAGGGAGCTGGTGAGCGGGTTCAGGGCGTCGTAGCGGAGGCACAGCGCGACCAGGGCCGAGCCGACGATCGCGGGGACCGCGTACAGGTCGCGGTCCCAGCGCAGCAGGGAGGGCACCTCGTTGGCGAGGACGTCCCGCAGCACGCCGCCGCCGACCGCGGTGGTCAGCCCCAGGCCGGCGGAGGCGGTCAGGCCGAGCCCGTACTCGTACGCCTTGATGGTGCCTGCGACGCAGAACAGGCCGAGGCCGGCCGCGTCGAACACGTTCACGGCGACCTGGATGCGCTCCACCTGCGGATGCAGGAAGAACACGAGCAGGGTGGCGAGCAGCGGCGTGAGGAAGTACCCCAGGTCCGTGAAGGCGGCGGGCGGCACGGCCCCGATGACCAGGTCACGGAAGAGCCCGCCGCCCAGCGCGGTCACCTCGGCGAGTACGGCCATGCCGAAGACGTCGAAGTTCTTGCGCACGGCCAGCAGGGCGCCGGAGATCGCGAAGACGAAGATGCCGATCAGGTCGAGCGTGTGCTGGACGGAGGGGCTGAAGAGTTGCTGGAGCACCCGAGCATTTTCCCCCACGGGTGAGCCCCCGCCCTGATGTGCGAGGGCGGGGGCTCGGGGGGAGTCACTTCTCCGCGGGGGTGGCGTCGCCGCTGCCGGCGGCGACCTCCTTGGCCGAGGACAGCAGCTCGGTGTCCTGCGGCTGCTGGTCCTCGAAGTTCTCCGGGTGGTGGCAGGCCACGCGCTGCCCGGCCCGCAGCTCCACCAGCGGCGGCTCGGTGGTCTTGCAGATCTGCGTCGCCTTCCAGCACCGCGTGTGGAAGCGGCAGCCGCTCGGCGGCGCGATCGGCGAGGGCACGTCGCCCTTGAGCAGGATGCGCTCGCTCTTGACGCCCCGGCGCTTGGGGTCCGGGATCGGCACGGCCGACAGCAGGGCCTTGGAGTACGGGTGCATCGGCGACTTGTACAGCTTGTCGCGGTCGGCCAGCTCGACGATCTTGCCGAGGTACATCACCGCGATCCGGTCCGAGACGTGCCGGACGACGGACAGGTCGTGCGCGATGATCACGTACGTCAGGCCGAGTTCCTGCTGGAGGTCGTCGAGCAGGTTCACCACCTGGGCCTGGATCGACACGTCCAGCGCGGAGACCGGCTCGTCGGCCACCACGAGCTTGGGGTTCAGCGCGAGCGCGCGGGCGATGCCGATGCGCTGGCGCTGACCGCCGGAGAACTCGTGCGGATAGCGGTTGTAGTGCTCGGGGTTGAGGCCGACCACCGACAGCAGCCGCTGGACCTCCTTCTTCACCCCGCCCTCGGGCTCGACACCCTGGAGCCGGAAGGGGGCGCCGACGATCGTGCCGATCGTGTGCCGGGGGTTCAGCGAGGAGTACGGGTCCTGGAAGATCATCTGCACGTCGCGGCGCATCGGGCGCAGGTCGCCGACGCCGAGGTGCGTGATGTCCCTGCCCTCGAACTCGACCGTGCCGCCGGTCGGTTCGAGCAGCCGGGTGATCAGCCGGCCCATGGTGGACTTGCCGCAGCCCGACTCGCCGACGACGCCGAGCGTCTCGCCCTTGCGGACCTCGAAGTCGATGCCGTCGACGGCGCGCACCGCACCGGTCTGCCGCTGGAGCAGGCCCTTGCGGATCGGGAAGTGCTTCTGCAGGCCGGTCACCTTCAGCAGGACCTCGCCGTCGGCGGTGGTGTCCTTGGTGAGGGTGCTGCCGCTGGTGTCCGGTTCGCTCACCGTTTTGTCGTCGCTCACAGCTTCGGCGCAATCTCTTCGGTCCAGATACGCTCCCGCTGCTCCTGGCTCATGTGGCAGGCGGCCCAGTGCGAGCCGCCGACCTCGGTCAGCTCGGGGCGGACCGTGCGGGTGACGTCGTCCTTCGGGATGTCCGCGTACGGGCAGCGCGGGTGGAAGGCGCAGCCGGACGGGAGGTTGATCAGGGAGGGCGGCGCGCCCTTGATCGGGATGAGCCGGTCGGTCTCCTCACGGTCCAGCCGCGGCATCGAGCCGAGCAGGCCCCAGGTGTAGGGGTGCCGGGGCTCGGAGAACACGGCCTCGGCGGGACCGCGCTCCACGCACCGGCCGCCGTACATGACCAGCAGGTCGTCGGCCATCTCGGCGACCACACCCAGGTCGTGGGTGATCATGATGACCGCGGAGCCGAACTCCTTCTGCAGGTCGTGGATCAAATCCAGGATCTGCGCCTGCACGGTGACGTCCAGGGCGGTGGTCGGCTCGTCCGCGATGAGCAGCTCGGGGTTGTTCACCAGGGCCATGGCGATCATGGCGCGCTGGCGCATACCGCCGGAGAACTCGTGCGGGTAGCTGTCGACGCGCTTGGCGGGCTCGGGGATGCCGACCCGGTCGAGCATCTCGATCGCGCGCTGCTTGGCGGCCTTCTTGGTCACGTCGTGGTGGACGCGGTACGCCTCCACGATCTGCTGCCCGACCGAGTAGTAGGGGTGCATCGCCGACAGCGGGTCCTGGAAGATCATGGCCATCTTCCGGCCGCGCAGCCGCCGCACCTCGTCGGGGTCGGCCGCGATCAGCTCCTGGCCGTCGAGCCAAACCTCGCCGGTGACCTTGGCGCGCGCCGAGCGGTGCAGGCCCATCACGCCGAGCGAGGTGACGGACTTGCCGGAGCCGGACTCGCCCACGATGCCCAGGGTCTTGCCCTTGCGCACGTCGAAGCTGACGCCGTCGACCGACTTGACCAGGCCGTCGTCGGTGTCGAAGTGGATGCGCAGGTCGCGGACGGACAGGAACACGTCGTCCGGGACGGACGGGGCGGTGGTGTCCGGTTCGCCGAGCGCGGCTTTGTCGAGCTTGCTCACGAGTACCTCACCCGGGGGTCGATGGCGGCGTACACCAGGTCGACGATCAAGTTGCAGAAGACGATGAAGAACGCGGCGACCAGGGTCACGCCCATCACGATGGGCAGGTCGTTGTCCTTGATGGCCTGGACCGAGTAGGCGCCGATGCCCTGCAGGGAGAACACGGTCTCGGTGAGCACCGCGGTGCCGACGAGGGTGCCGAAGTCCATGCCGAAGATGGTGACGATCGGGGTGAGGGCGGAGCGCAGGCCGTGCTTGGTCACGACCGTGGTCTCCTTCAGACCCTTGGCCCTGGCCGTGCGGATGTAGTCCTCGCTCATCGTCTCCAGCATGCCCGCCCGGGTGAGCCGGGCGTAGAGCGCGGAGAACAGGAAGGCGAGGCTGATCCAGGGCAGCATCAGATGCCAGGCCCATTCGGCCGGGTTCTCGGTGAAGGGGACGTAGTCGATGCTGTCCCAGACGGGGATCTCGTAGACGAAGAGCGCGAGCAGGATCTGGCCCGTGAAGAAGATCGGGAGCGAGACGCCGGCGAGCGCGATGAACATGGCGAAGCGGTCGATCGGCTTGCCCTTGCGCAGGGCCGAGATGACACCGGTCGTCACACCGGAGATCACCCAGATCACCGCCGCACCGACAGCCAGCGAGAAGGAGACCGGGATCCGCTGCTCCAACTGCGGCCACACTTCGATATGGCTCTTGAAGGAGTACCCGAAGCAGGGTGCGCTGCAGTGCGTCGCCTCGGGACCGAACCGGTAGTCGGCACCCGCCACGAGGCCCTTGATGAAGTTCCAGAACTGCTCGTAGACGGGCTGATCCAGTCCCAGGTTCTTCTTGATCGCGGCGACGGACTCGGGGTTCGCGTCCTTGCCGACGTACTGGGTGGCCAACTGATCGGCCGTCTGGCCCCCGAGACGGGGCACCAGGAAGAAGATGGCGAAGGTGACTGCGCTGACCACCAGCAGCAACAGCACCGCGCCCATGACGCGTCGGAGGATGTACGCAGCCACAGCTGTACGGCCCCGGGTGGCCGCGGCGGGGTCGTCCGCCGCGGCCACCCGGTGCCTTCACCTGCCTTTCGAAAGGATCCGGCCTGCTGACTTACTTCGCGGAGCTCATCAGCAGGTAGTCGTACATGCCGAGGTAGGCCTGCGTGACCGTGACGTTGCTCGCGGACGTGGGCCGCAGCAGCAGGTTCTTGCGGTAGACCAGCGGGACGACCGAGGCGTTGTCGAGGACCATCTTGTCGATGTCGCCCCAGGCCTTGGTGCGGGCCGCGTCGTCGGTGTTGGCGATCGCGTCCGTCAGGGCCTTGTTGATCTTCGGGTCGTCCAGCTCCATCAGGTTGTTGCCGCCGGAGGGCTTGATGGCGGCACCGTTGATGATCTGGTCGAGGAAGCCGTAGCCCGTCGGCCAGTCGGCGCCCCACGCCATCGAGAGCATGCCCAGCTTGTTCTTGTGGACGTAGGACGGGACACCGGCGAAGTTGGAGAAGTACTTGCCGGAGGGGAACTGCTTGATCTCGATGTTGATGCCGATCTTCTTCAGCGACGCCTGGACGGCCGTGGCGGCCGCGACCTCGGCGGGCCGGTCCGAACGGGCCGTGAGGATCGTGTCGAAGCCGTTCGGCTGACCGCAGGCCTTCAGTTCTTCCTTGGCCTTGGCGGCGTTGCCCTTGTGGCCCTCGCTCGCGTAGGTGTCGAACTTGGTGTAGCCGTTGACCGACGGGGGCAGCAGCGTGGTGGCCACGTCACCCTTCGGCGAGCCGCCCATGGCGTCCAGGACGGACTGCTTGTCCAGACCCCACTGGACGGCCTTGCGGCAGTGCTCGTTGTCGAACGGCTTCACGTTGACGTTGAGCGCGATGTACTGCGTGGCGCCCGCGTAGGAGCTGTCCGTCTGGCCGGCGAGCTTGCCGCGCAGGACCTTCGGCTGGGTCTGCGGCTGCACACCGGTGCCGGCCGCGTCAGCCGTGATCTTGTCGGAGATCAGGTTGTTGTCGACCGTGACCGGGTTGACCTTGAACTTGATCGAGATCTTGTCCGGCAGGGCCTTGCGGATCGGGTCCGTCTTGGGGTCCCAGTTCTTGTTGCGCACGAGGGTGGCGCCGCGGCCCTCCTCGTAGGACTGGAACTGGTACGGGCCGGAGGACTGGATGGCCTGCACGTACTTCGCGCCGGTGTCCTTCGCCTTCGGCACGGGAGCCGTCTGCGAGAACGTCGCCAGGTAGTCGAAGTCCGCGAACGGCTGCTTCAGCTTGAAGACGATCGTGCGGTCGTCCGGCGTCTCGATGGACTTGATGCCGTCGGCCGACTTGTCCTTGTACGGACCCTGGTACTTGTCGCCGCCCTCGAGGTAGGCCTTGAAGTACGTCGGGCCGTTCGAGAGTGCCTCGGGCGCGAAGTTGGAGCGCTCGATGGCGTACTTGACGTCCTTGGACGTCACCGGGGTGCCGTCCTGGAACTTCACTCCGGCACGCAGCTTGTACGTCCAGGTCTTGGCGTCCGGGCTGGACTTGCCGAGTCCTTCGGCGAGGTCCGGCACGACCTCCAGGCCTTCCTTGCCCGCCGCCGGCTTGAACGTGGTGAGCGTCCGGCCGTAGAGGCGGGAGAAGTTCTGGACCCAGCCGTAGTACGTGTTGCCCGGGTCGAGGGAGTCCGGCACGTCCGAGTGCTCGTACGTGACCGTCCCTCCCTTCTTGTCCGACGCGTTGACGATCGAGTTCAGCGCGGCGTCCTTCTTGCCGTTGCCTCCCCCGTCGTTGTCGTCACCACCGCCGCCGCACGCGGCAGCTCCCAGCGACAGTGCCAGGACCGACGCAACGCCGGCGGTCACCCTTCTCGTCTTCACCTGAGGAAGCCCCCTCATTCGATGGATCACTTGCTGCGAGGGTCGAGGGCGTCACGCAGCCCGTCACCCAGCAGGTTGAAGGCCAGGACGGTGATGAAGATCGCCAGTCCGGGCACGAACATGTACTGCGGATCAGCCGTGTAGAGATCCACAGCGTTGCTGAGCATGCCGCCCCAGGAGGCCTGCGGCGGAGCGATACCGACGCCGAGGAAGCTCAGCGCGGCCTCGAACAGGATGTTCGTCGGGATGATCAGCGTCGCGTAGACGAGGATCGGCGCGACGAGGTTCGGCAGGAGCTCCCGGAACAGGACGTACGGGCCGCGCGCCCCGAGGCTCGTGGCGGCCTCGATGAACTCCCGCTTGCGCAGGGTCATCGTCTGCGCCCGCACGATCCGGCCGATGTACGGCCAGCTGAAGAAGCCGATGACGAAGATCAGCACGCAGATGCGCAGGGACAGGCCGTCGAGACCGAAGAAGCCGTCCTGCACCGAGGCGGAGATGGAGATGGCGAACAGCAGCAGCGGGAACGCCAGGAAGGTGTCCATCAGCCTGCTGATGACGCTGTCGACCCAGCCGCCGTAGTACCCGGCGATCACGCCGAGGACCGTGCCGATGACCACGGACAGCAGCGTGGCGCCGCCCGCGACCAGCAGGGAGACCCAGGAACCGTCGATGATGCGGGCGAGCATGTCACGGCCGTACTGCGGGTCCACGCCCAGCGGGTGGTCCCAACTCATGCCGCCCCAACCGCCCTTGGGGGCGAGCAGCGCGGGGTCGATGAGGTCCTGGTTGAACTTGTTGGGATCGAGGTCGAAGATCCACTGGATCGGCTTGGAGAACACCGCCATCAGCGTGAGCAGGATGACGACGACGCCACCGGCCATCGCCACCTTGTCCCGCTTGAAGCGCATCCAGGCGATCTGGGTGAGCGAGCGCCCCTCGATCTGGCTCTTCTTGACCCCGGAGAGCACGGCCTCGGGCTGTGCTCCGGCTTCCGCCCCGGTGGTCTCGATCGGTGCGGTCACGGTGCGATTGACCCCTCTCGGGCCGGCGATCGCCTAGCCCCTGGCTGCCGCTGTAGCGGTTTTGTTTGTCTCGTACACGAGACCGACGGCCCGTGTCTTGCCGGGAGTCTTCAACGCTTTGGCGATCTGTTGCCAGACTTGACGGTGAAAGGATGCGTAAACGTGATGCTGTCTGGGGAGTTCCGTTATCCGGACAACGGGTAACAGGGGTCGGACGCGTTGAGCTAGGGGCATTTTAGGACATTACCCGGAAATTCGCCCTTATCTACGCGCGGAGAGCTGAGCCGACGTCGCTTTTTGTGGGGGTGGGGAACCGGCCTGGGCGGGGTCCCGGGCGGCTCAGTACCTGCCCTGGGCGGGCGGGTAGCCGTAGCCGGACGCGGGGGCCTGGACGGGGGCGGTGGCGTGCGCCTCGCGGTCGTAGAACGGGCGGGCGTAGGCGCGCAGCCACATGGCGACCGGGTCGTGCTCGTCGGACATCGCGACGGTGGAGACGGGCAGCCCGTCCGGCACGGCGCCGAGGGACTGCTGCATCATCGCCCGCACGGAATCCACGGCCGGCGGCGAAGTGTCGTACACGTCCAGTCCGATGGCGAGGTACGGCGCGCCCAGGGCGGGCTGCACCCAGGCGCGGCGCAGCGCGCGGACGGCCGGGGTGCGGTGCGCGTTCTGCGCGAGCAGGGCGTAGAACTGCGGGACCTCGATGGCCGGTTCGGACAGCCGCAGCGGTCCGGCGGGCTGGCGGTCCAGGCCCGTGGCGATCCTGCGCAGGTCCAGCCAGGGGATGCCGACGCCGCCGCCCGGGGCGTGCGGGTTGAGCCAGAGGCCGTAGTGGTCGGGGTAGAGCGCGCGGGCCACGTCGACGCCGTCGACCACCTCGTACGAGCGGTTCCAGCCGCTGGCCGAGAGCTCCTGGGCGGAGGTCACGCAGGGGGCGTAGCCGTGGCCGTCGACCTCCATGTTCCCGTACTGGGCGTCCGGGGAGCCGGCCTGGCCGTGCCACAGGAGCATCCAGATCTGGCCGGTGTGCGGGGTCGCGAGTGCGCGCAGGAGTGCCTCGTAGGCGTCGTAGCGCCCGGGCGTGACCTGGCGCAGCATGTGCTCGACCTGTCCGGCCGCGGCCGTGCCGCTCGCGCTCACCCTTTACCGCCCCTTCGTACAACGCCTCGACCGTGACCTAGCTTAAGCCCGCCCACCGGCTCGGGACTCGTTCCCGTACGGGCGGTGCGGTTCCGTCCGCGGCGTGCGGCGCGGTTCCCCGCGTCCGAAGGTGCGCCGGCCTACCGCTGGTAGAAGGGCCGGACCCGGCCGCGCATCCAGTCGCCCACCGGGTCCTGGGCCACGTCCAGCAGGACGAGGTTGACGGGCCAGGGCGCCGGGGACCTGGTCACGGCCCGGGTGAGTGCCTCCAGGGGCAGGGCCCGCAGGTCGCCTTCCCACTGCGAGAGTTCGACGCCCACGAACATCACGGGGTCGGCGGTCTCGATCGCGGCGAGACAGCGGCGGGCGGTGAGCACGACGCCGATCGCCTCGAACTCGGCGGAGGCGGCGGCCAGGAAGTCCACCGGGTCGTCCTGCCAGTCGGGCTCGAAGAGGCGGACCCGGCCGCCGCTCGTGGGGCCGTCCAGCGGGGTGCGGCCTGCCCGGCACAGCTCCGCGACGGCGGGGGGCGGCAGGGGTGTGCCGACCACGCCCCCGGGGTTGATGACGATTCCCGCGTGTGGGGGCAGGCCGCGGGCGAACTCCACGGCGGGCGCGATGGTGTACGCCATGTGCGCTCCGGCGACCAGGCGGAACTGCTCCTCGGAGCTGAACACCGGCACGAACGCCTGGCCCTCGATCTCGACGGCGGGCAGGTCGAGGGGGCCGCTGTTCGGGCCGCCGCCGCTGGGGAGCGGGACCCAGACGAAACTCCGTCCGAGCACCTCGACGATCCGGCCGCCGGCCGCCGGTCCGGCGCCGAGGGCGGCCGAGAGCACCTCCTCCAGCTCGTTGCCGGGCCAGCCACCGTGCGGGTGGGTCTGCGTCTGCGCCGGGAAGTCCGCGGAGAAGTCCGCCGGGAAGTCCATCTGCCTACCGCCTGCCTGAAACCACTGCTGAGTGCGAAAAGGCTAACGGCTCGGGGGGAGGGAGTGACCGGGCCGGGCGGACCGGCTCACGGCCCGGGACCGGCCGCCGGTCCACGGCCGGAGTTCCGGTCGACGCCCTCGGCGGCTCCGTCCACCGGTCACCGGCCCACGACGCGCGTTCCGGTTGCCGCGCACGGCCGGTCCGCCCGCCGGCCGCCGGCCCACGACGCGGGTGCGACGGTCACCGGACTACAGCGCGAGTTCCGGTCGCCGTCCACGACCGATCCGCCCACCGGCCGCCGGCCCACGACACGGGTGGTGCGACGGTCACCGGACCACAACGAGAGATCCGGTCGCCGTCCACGACCGATCCGCCCACCAGCCACCGGCCCACGACACGGGTGCGCCGGTCACCGGACCACAGCACGAGATCCGGTCGCCGTCCACGACCGATCCGCCCACCAGCCCCCGGCCCACGACACGGGTGCGCCGGTCACCGGACCACAGCACGAGTTCCGGTCGCCGTCCACGACCGATCCGCCCGCCGGCCGCCGGCCCACGACGAGGGTCTGCCGGTCCCCGGCCCACGGTGCGTGTTCCGGTTGGCGTGGCCCGCCGGTCCGTTCGCCGGTCGCCGGCCTGCGACGAGAGGCTGCCGGTCAGCCCGTACGGATCGGCTCGCGCCGTCCGGGCCGTCGTGCACCGGGGCCGCGCCGGGACCGCTACCGCGTCACTTCAGCCACAGTCGCGAGCCGCTCGGTTCGTCCCGCGCCCCCGGCCGCGTCACCCCGTGAAGCCGATCCGGCGGAGCGTGTTCGCCGTCTCCCGGTCGGCGAGGACGGCCGAGCCGCAGCCGGAGGGGAGGTCGCCCTGCTCCACGGCGCGCAGCAGGCGGGTCGTGGCCGCGCGGTGGCGCAGGAACGCGTAGCGCGAGACGCCCCGGCCCCGGTCGCGCTGGCCCGCCAGGGCCTGCTCGGGGGTGACGTCGAGGAGGAGCAGGTGCAGCGTGCCGCCCCGGCGGCGGGCCTCACGGGCGAGCCAGCGGCGGACCCAGGCCTGCGTGCCGCAGTCGTGCACCACGATCCCCTCGCCGGAGCGCAGTGCCCGGCGCAGCCCCGCGTAGTGGGCGAGACGGACCAGCGGGCGGTAGGTCGCGTAGGGCAGGAAGCGCGGCATGCGGCGCTCCCAGCGGTCGCGGGTGTCCTGGGAGTCGACGCGCCGGCCCGGCACGGTGCGCCGCATCAGCGTGGACTTGCCGCTGCCCGGCAGGCCCGTGACCACGACCAGGTCCCGGGGTCCGAACAGCAGCGCGCGCGGGCCGCGGCCGGGGCGGTCGCGCAGATCGCGGACGACCGGCGCCGGCACCGGGCCGCGGGCCGCCCCGGCCGGCACCACCGGCTGCTCGGGCAGCGCGATGCCCGTGGTCGTGGCGTACGCCCTGGTCCTGTTCACCGTGATCGTCCTCCCCTGGGGCCAGGTACGGAGTCCCATCCCCGCCGAGTGTAAAGAGAAGGTAATGCCGCAGGCCTCTCATTTCCGTACTCTTCCTGCAACAGGGCTGCTACAGGTCGCTGTGTCCGACGCGCGGGACTCGTGCACTCCCTGTGAAAGGTCCCCCTGCCGCGCCGGAAGGATGCGTGCAATGATGTGCGCGCCAACTGCATACCGGCCGTTTGAATCCGCGCGGGAGAGTTCCCAGCACCGCTGACGCTGGGGCGCCGAAGGAGCAAGTCCCTCCCTTGAATCTCTCAGGCCCCGTTACCGCGCGGGCGAGGCACATCTGAAAAGCGGGCCCTCCCCTGCCCCCGGCAGGCCGGCTCCACCCAAGGTGCAAGCCATGGACCAGCGCGGTCATGGCGAACCTCTCAGGTTCCGATGACAGATGGGGAGGAACGACCTCGCCCGTCATCGCCTTGGGAGACAACGGACTGTGAGCAGTACAGGAGAACTCCGTCACACCGCGCTCGATGCCCTGCATCGTTCGCTGGGTGCGACGATGACCGACTTCGCCGGCTGGGACATGCCCCTGCGCTACGGCTCCGAGCGCGACGAGCACCTCGCCGTGCGCACGAAGGCCGGGCTGTTCGACCTCTCCCACATGGGTGAGATCACCGTCACCGGCCCGCAGGCCGCCGCCCTCCTCGACTTCGCCCTGGTGGGCAACATCGGCGGGGTGAAGCCGGGCCGCGCCCGCTACACCATGATCTGCCGGGCCGACGGCGGCATCCTCGACGACCTGATCGTCTACCGCCTGGGCGAGACCGAGTTCATGGTCGTCGCCAACGCCTCCAACGCCCAGGTCGTGCTGGACGCGCTGACCGAGCGCGCCGCCGGCTTCGACGCCGAGGTGCGCGACGACCGGGACGCCTACGCGCTCATCGCCGTGCAGGGCCCCGAGTCGCCCGCGATCCTGAAGTCCCTCACGGACGCCGACCTCGACGGGCTGAAGTACTACGCCGGTCTGCCCGGCACGGTCGCCGGGGTCCCGGCCCTGATCGCCCGCACCGGCTACACCGGCGAGGACGGCTTCGAGCTGTTCGTGAAGCCGGAGCACGCCGTCGAGCTGTGGCAGGCGCTGACCAAGGCCGGCGAGGGCGCCGGGCTGGTCCCGTGCGGTCTGTCCTGCCGCGACACGCTGCGCCTGGAGGCCGGCATGCCGCTGTACGGGCACGAGCTGAGCACCTCCCTGACGCCCTTCGACGCCGGTCTCGGCCGTGTGGTGAAGTTCGAGAAGGAGGGCGACTTCGTGGGGCGCGAGGCCCTGCGCGAGGCCGCCGCCCGGGCCGAGCAGAACCCGCCGCGCGTGCTGGTCGGACTGGTCGCCGAGGGCCGCCGGGTGCCGCGCGCCGGGTACGCGGTCGTCGCCGGCGGCGAGGTGGTCGGCGAGGTCACCTCCGGCGCCCCCTCCCCCACCCTGGGCAAGCCGATCGCCATGGCCTACGTGGACGCCGCGCACGCCGCGCCCGGCACGCCCGGCGTGGGCGTGGACATCCGGGGCAGTCACGAGCCGTACGAGGTCGTGGCGCTGCCGTTCTACAAGCGGCAGAAGTAGACACTGGCCGCAGGCCGCGGCAACGGCCTGCGCGACCGTCGTCCCAGCTGGACACCAGTCCCCTTTCACAGCACTCCCGCGCGTACAGGAGAATTCAGGCCATGAGCAACCCCCAGCAGCTGCGTTACAGCAAGGAGCACGAGTGGCTGTCGGCCGCCGAGGACGGCGTGTCGACGGTCGGTATCACCGAGCACGCGGCCAACGCGCTCGGCGACGTCGTGTTCGTCCAGCTTCCCGAGGTCGGTGCCACGGTGTCCGCGGGCGAGACCTGCGGCGAGCTGGAGTCGACCAAGTCGGTGTCCGACCTGTACTCCCCGGTCTCCGGTGAGGTCACCGAGGTCAACGAGGACGTCGTGAACGACCCGTCGCTGGTGAACTCGGCCCCCTTCGAGGGCGGCTGGCTGTTCAAGGTGCGCGTCACGGACGAGCCGGGCGACCTGCTCTCCGCCGACGAGTACACCGCGTTCTCCGCCGGCTGAGGGGTCGTAGCCGCATGTCCGTCCTGAACACACCCCTGCACGAGCTCGACCCGGCCGTGGCCGCCGCAGTCGACGCCGAGCTGCACCGCCAGCAGTCCACGCTGGAGATGATCGCCTCCGAGAACTTCGCCCCGGTGGCGGTCATGGAGGCGCAGGGCTCGGTCCTGACCAACAAGTACGCCGAGGGCTACCCGGGCCGCCGCTACTACGGCGGCTGCGAGCACGTCGACGTGGTCGAGCAGATCGCGATCGACCGGGTGAAGGAGCTGTTCGGCGCCGAGCACGCCAACGTGCAGCCGCACTCCGGCGCCCAGGCCAACGCGGCGGCGATGTTCGCGCTGCTCAAGCCGGGCGACACCATCATGGGTCTGAACCTCGCCCACGGCGGGCACCTGACCCACGGCATGAAGATCAACTTCTCCGGCAAGCTCTACGACGTCGTCGCCTACCACGTGGGCGAGGACGGCCGGGTCGACATGGCCGAGGTCGAGCGGCTCGCCAAGGAGTCCCGGCCGAAGCTGATCGTGGCCGGCTGGTCGGCCTACCCGCGGCAGCTGGACTTCGCCGAGTTCCGCCGGATCGCGGACGAGGTCGGCGCGTACCTGATGGTCGACATGGCCCACTTCGCCGGGCTGGTCGCGGCCGGGCTGCACCCCAACCCGGTGCCGCACGCGCACGTGGTCACCACCACGACCCACAAGACCCTCGGCGGTCCGCGCGGCGGTGTGATCCTCTCCACGGCCGAACTGGCCAAGAAGATCAACTCCGCCGTCTTCCCCGGTCAGCAGGGCGGTCCGCTGGAGCACGTGGTCGCCGCCAAGGCCGTCGCGTTCAAGGTCGCCGCCTCGGAGGACTTCAAGGAGCGCCAGCGCCGTACGCTGGAGGGTGCCCGCATCCTGGCCGAGCGTCTGGTGAAGGACGACGTCCGGGCCGTGGGCGTGGACGTCCTGTCCGGCGGCACGGACGTGCACCTGGTCCTGGTCGACCTGCGCCACTCGGAGCTGGACGGTCAGCAGGCCGAGGACCGCCTCCACGAGGTGGGCATCACCGTCAACCGGAACGCGATCCCGAACGACCCGCGTCCGCCGATGGTGACGTCGGGTCTGCGGATCGGCACCCCGGCCCTGGCCACCCGCGGCTTCCGGGCCGAGGACTTCACCGAGGTCGCGGACGTCATCGCCGAGGCGCTGAAGCCGTCGTACGACGCGGAGGCCCTCAAGGCCCGGGTGAAGGCCCTGGCCGACAAGCACCCGCTGTACCCGGGTCTGAACAAGTAGCGCCGGACAACGGCCGCGAAGAAACCTTTCGGGTGCCGTGCCGCCACAAGCGGCGCGGCGCCCACCCCCTCTGCACCACCCCCGTAGTCAGGAGTCACCCCGTGGCCATCTCGGTCTTCGACCTGTTCTCGATCGGCATCGGCCCGTCCAGCTCCCACACCGTCGGCCCGATGCGGGCGGCCGGCCTGTTCGTCCGGCGGCTGCGCAACGAGGAGCTCCTCGGTTCCGTCGCCTCGGTCCGAGCGGAGCTGTACGGCTCGCTCGGCGCGACCGGGCACGGCCACGGGACCCCCAAGGCGGTCCTGCTCGGCCTGGAGGGCGAGTCCCCGCGCACCGTGGACGTGGAGACGGCCGACGAGCGGGTGGAGGCGATCAGGACCGGCGGGCGGCTGAACCTGCTCGGCGAGCACGAGATCGCGTTCTCCTTCGACGACGACATGGTCCTGCACCGCCGCAAGGCCCTGCCGTACCACGCGAACGGCATGACCCTGTGGGCCTACGACGCCTCGGGCGCGGAGCTGCTGACCAAGACCTACTACTCGGTCGGCGGCGGCTTCGTCGTCGACGAGGACGCGGTCGGCGCGGACCGCATCAAGCTCGACGACACCGTGCTGAAGTACCCCTTCCGCACGGGTGACGAGCTGCTGCGCCTGGCCCGGGAGACCGGCCTGTCCATCTCGGCGCTGATGCTGGAGAACGAGCGGGCCTGGCGCACCGAGGAGGAGATCCGCGAGGGCCTGCTGGAGATCTGGCGCGTGATGCAGGCCTGCGTGGCGCGCGGCATGTCCCGCGAGGGCATCCTGCCGGGCGGTCTGAAGGTGCGCCGCCGGGCCGCCAACACCGCGCGCAAGCTCCGCTCCGAGGGCGACCCGCAGGCCCTGTCGATGGAGTGGATCACCCTCTACGCCATGGCCGTGAACGAGGAGAACGCGGCCGGCGGCCGGGTCGTCACCGCCCCCACCAACGGCGCGGCCGGCATCATCCCGGCGGTCCTGCACTACTACATGAACTTCGTGCCGGGCGCCGACGAGGAGGGCGTGGTCCGCTTCCTGCTCGCCGCGGGCGCGATCGGCATGCTCTTCAAGGAGAACGCCTCCATCTCCGGCGCCGAGGTCGGCTGCCAGGGCGAGGTCGGCTCCGCCTGCTCCATGGCCGCGGGCGCGCTGGCCGAGGTGCTCGGCGGCTCGCCCGAGCAGGTCGAGAACGCCGCCGAGATCGGCATGGAGCACAACCTGGGCCTCACCTGCGACCCGGTCGGCGGCCTGGTCCAGATCCCGTGCATCGAGCGCAACGGCATGGCCGCGGTCAAGGCCGTCACGGCCGCCCGCATGGCGATGCGCGGCGACGGCTCGCACAAGGTGTCCCTGGACAAGGTCATCAAGACGATGAAGGACACGGGCGCGGACATGTCCGTGAAGTACAAGGAGACGGCCCGGGGCGGGCTGGCGGTGAACATCATCGAGTGCTGACGCCCCATCGGCGCGGCGTCTCACATCGCGAGAAGCCTGTACCGCGAAACAAGATGGCTGACATCGTTGCACCAGCCATGTTTCACGCGTGAAAGACCGAGCGATGCCCGCACCAGCCACCGGTTCAGCCCCGACGCCCGCCAATCCGAGGTCCCGGGTCCTCGTCGCCAGCCTCATCGGCACGACGATCGAGTTCTACGACTTCTACATCTACGCGACCGCGGCGGTGCTCGTCTTCCCGACGCTGTTCTTCCCGAGCAGCGACCCGACCACCGCGCTGCTGTCGTCCTTCGCGGTCTTCGGCGCCGCGATGGTCGCCCGGCCCGTCGGCGCCGTGGTCTTCGGGCACCTCGGCGACCGGCTCGGCCGCAAGAAGACGCTCGTCGTCTCCCTGCTGACCATGGGCATCGCCACGTTCCTCATCGGCCTCCTGCCCACCTACGCCCAGGCCGGCTGGGTGGCCACCGCGCTGCTCGTGCTGATGCGGCTCGCGCAGGGCTTCGCGCTCGGCGGGGAGTGGAGCGGCGCCGCCCTGGTCGCCACCGAGAACGCCCCCAGCGGCAAACGCGCCCTGTACGGCACCTTCCCGCAGCTGGGCGCCCCGCTGGGCTTCATCATCGGCAACGGCCTGTTCCTGGTCATGGGCGCGCTGCTGCCCTCCGAGGCCGGTGCCGACCCCTCGCAGCCCTCCGACGCCTTCCTCACCTGGGGCTGGCGCGTGCCCTTCCTGTTCTCCGCCGTGATGGTCGCCATCGGCCTGTGGGTGCGCTCCCGGCTCGTCGAGTCGGCGGTGTTCACCAGGACCCGCGCCTCGGGCGGGGTGCGGCGGCTGCCCCTGGCCACCGTGGTGCGCGGCCACGGCAGGCAGCTCGTCCTGGGCACCTTCATCATGCTGGCGACCTACGTGCTCTTCTACCTGATGACCACGTTCTCGCTGAGCTACGGCCGCGCGGCCGAGGACGCCGCCGTGCCCGGACTCGGGTACGACTACACCACCTTCGTCCTGATGATGATCTTCGGGGTGCTGTTCTTCGCCGCCTTCACCCTGGTCTCCGGCCCGCTCGCCGACCGGTACGGGCGGCGCACCACCCTGCTGTGGATCACGGCGGCGATCGTGGTCTTCGGGCTCGTCTGGGCACCGCTGATCGGCCTGGGCACCCTCGGCGTGGTGCTGTGGCTGGTGCTCGGCTTCACCCTGATGGGCTTGACGTTCGGCCCGATGGGCGCGCTGCTGCCCGAGCTGTTCCCGACCAGCGTGCGCTACACCGGTTCCGGCATCTCGTACAACGTCAGCTCGATCCTGGGAGCGGCGGTCGCCCCGTTCATCGCCGTGGCGCTGTGGGAGGCGGGGGACGGCTCGCCGCGGCTGGTCGGGGTCTACCTGTCGGCGATGGCCGTGCTCACGCTGATCGCGCTGTTCCTCGGCAAGGAGACCAAGGACCTCTCCCTGGACGACGGCGAGGCCGCCGGCGCCGGCGACCCGGGCCCCGCCGTGACCGCCTCCGGCCGAAGTTGACGTTTCGACGTCCGGCCGCAGCGGCCCGTGCCATGGTGGTGGGCACCAACTCCCCACCCCCACAGCACCACAGGGAGCCCCCATGCTGCGCGGCATCGACGTGAGCGCCTACCAGTCCTCCTCGTACGACACCGACGGCCTCTCCTTCGTCTTCGTGAAGGCGACGGAGGGGCGTTCGTACGTCAACCCCCGGCTGGCCGCCCAGACCAAGCGGGCGCGGGACGCCGGGCTGGTCGTCGGCTTCTACCACTTCCTGTGGCCCGGCAACCTCACCGCCCAGGCCGAGTACTTCGTCGGCAGGGCCCCCGACCGGGCGGGCGACATCCTCGCCGTCGACTGGGAGACGACCGGCGACGGCACGCACGCGAGCAACGCGGAGAAGGACCGGTTCATCCGGAAGGTGAAGGAACTCCGGCCCGGCAACCGGGTGGTGCTCTACTGCAACCGGCACTTCTGGCTCAACGTCGACACCACCTCCTACGCGGGCGACGGGCTGTGGATCGCCGACTACGTCTCCGCGGGCAAGCCCCGCATCAAGGCGAAGTGGCGCTTCCACCAGTACACCGACGACCCGCTGGACAAGAACGTGGCCACCTTCGAGAGCAAGGCGGCGCTGCGCACCTGGGCCGCGGACGCCTGATCCGTCACGGCCTAGGTAGCGTCTTGTCGATCACGCTTCGAGCCGGATGAGTGTGCTGGCCAGGGTGATGGCGGCGAGGTAGCGGTCGGAACGCTTGTCGTATCGGGTGGCGATGCCCCGCCACTGCTTGAGGCGGTGGAAGCAGCGTTCGACGACGTTGCGGCGTCGGTGGGCGGCTTTGTCGAAGCCGCAGGGCTGTTGGCGGCGCCGTCGTCGGCCCGCGAGCTGGTCGACGCGTTCGGGGATGG
>NZ_JBNCNM010000015.1:0-25620 GCF_049846985.1 Streptomyces sp. DT190
GACGCCACCGATGACGAAGAACGCGAACGACGTCACCAGGTACAGCGTGCCGATCGTCTTGTGGTCCGTGGTCGTCAACCACTTCAGGTGCCTCATGCCCCGCCTGTGTCCGCGCCCGCCCCGGACGTCACACTGCACGGACGCGACGAGCGTCACGGGAACCGGGTGTGACGATCGGGAGAGTGCCGGACACGAACGGGACATGAGCAACGACGAGACCTTCGCCGCTGCCTACCGCGAGCACTACTGGGCGGTCAGCCGCTATGTCGCACGGCGACTGGACGGACGGGCCGGTGAGGTGGAGGAAGTGGTGGCCGAGGTGTTCACGGTCGCCTGGCGGCGCCGGGCCGACCTGCCGGAGACCCCGCTGCCCTGGTTGTACGGCGTGGCGCGCAACTGCCTGGCCAACACGGTGCGCGGGCACGGGCGCCGCCGCCGGCTCGTCGACCGGCTCGGCAACGACGACACCGCGCACGGCCGGCACATCGCGGCGGGCCCCGAGGCCGACACGCCGGGCGGCTGGGTGCACGAGGCCCTCGCCCGGCTCTCCGCGGCCGACCAGGAGGTGCTGCGCCTCGCCGCCTGGGAGGACCTCGGCGTCGACGAGATCGCCGTCGCCCTCGGCTGCGGCAGCCGGGCCGCGGCCATGCGGCTGCACCGGGCGCGGCGCCGCCTCAGAGCGCAGATCGACCGTCTGCGGCCCGAGCCCGCCCCCGCTGAGCACTCCCGCGTGACCGCCCCGGAGGAACACGGCCATGGCTGACGAACTCGACCTGCTGCGCGCTGCCGATCCGGTGCCCTCCGACGGCCGCCGCTTCCCCGACGGACCTCTCGACCCTCGCGCGGAGCGCCGGCTGGAACGGCTGCTGAGCGGGGCCGGTGAACGGCCCGAGCGACATGCCGGGCAGGAACGGGAACGCCGCCCCGGCCGTCTCCGGTTCCCCGGCCGCCCGCGGGACGGGCGGGGTCGGCTGCCTGATCGTCCGCGGGACGGGCGGGGTCGGCTGCCTGATCGCCCGCGGGACGGGCGGGGTCGGCTGCCTGATCGCCCGCGGGACGGGCGGGGTCGGCTGCTCGATCGCCCGCGGGACGGGCGGGGTCGGCTGCTCGATCGCCCGCGGGACGGGCAGGGTCGGCTGCCCGATCGCCCGCGGGACGGGCAGGGACGGCTGCCAGGCCGCCCGCGAGCCGGGTGGGATCGGGTCCTCGGTCTCCTGCGAGCCGGGTGGGATCGGGGCCTCGGCCGTCCGGGGGACGGGTGGGGCCTGCTCTCCGGCCCGCGCGTCGGCCGGTCGCTGCCCGCGCGTGGTCGCCCGGTGATCCCGTCGCTGCCGGGCTCCGCGCGGTTCCGGCTCGCCTGGGGCCTGGTCGCCACGACCCTCGTCACCGCCCTGACCCTCACCCTGGTGATGAGCGGCCCGAGCAGCCCGCCCGCGGTCGCCGCCCCCCGCCCGCTGGTGATCGAGACCGGCTCCGCACCCGTGCCCCTGGACCGGCTGGCCGAGCGCGCCGCCGCCGCGGCCGGGGCCGGTGAGGGGCCCCGGCTGCGCAAGGGCACCCACGTGCAGACCTGGAGCCTCGGCCTGTCCGACGGCGAACCGCCGGTCACCCTGCCCGAGGAACGCCTCGTGCGCTGGCGGCCCGACGGCAGCCACAGCGAACTCGTCGTCGCGACCGACCCGCGCCGTCCCGGCCGTCCGGTCCTCACCGACGAGGACGGCACGCCGCGGCTCGTCGGCGACGGCCACGTCCTGCTCGACCGCACCTACCCGCCGAGCTGGAGCGACGCCCCGCCCCAGTCGCCCCCGCCCCGCGAGCCGGACCGGTTGCGCGCCTACCTGAGAGAGGCGCAGTACACCGACACCCCGCTCACCACGCCCCAGTTGCTGGACGCCGTGGCGACGCTACTGGACCACTGGACGCTCGGTGCCCGGGAGAGCGCGGCGCTCGCCCGGCTCCTCGCCGACGCCGAGGGGCTGCGGCCGGCCGGCCGGGTGACCGACCGGCTGGGCCGCCGCGGCCAGGCCTATGTGACCGACACGCCCGGCGTCCGCCGCATGCTGATCATGGACCCGGCGACCGGCGCCGTCCTCGGGCTGGAGAGCACCCTGACCGCCCCCGACGCCCGTTACGGCGTCGACAAGGGCGCCGTCATGTCGTACAGCGCCTGGATGCCCTGACGCCTGACGCCTGATGCCTGGCGCCGCCTACTCGTCCCAGGCCTGCACCAGGGTCTGCTCGGTGATCTTGCCGTCCCGCAGCGAGAGCATGGACTCCGACAGCACGCGCACGCCGTCGGCGTACTCGCAGCTCTCGCTGTAGGCCGCCTCGTCGCCCTGGATCACGCAGCGCTCCAGCTTGTGCGACATGTCGCGGCTGTAGACGTCCTCCAGCATCCGGCCGATCTCGTCCCGGCCCTGCACGACCTTGGGGTGGCTGGGCTGGGTCGTGCGGTCCACGATCCGGATCTCGGCGTCGTCGGCGTAGAGGGAGAGCAGGATCTCCGGATTCTCTCCCTCCAGGCCCCGGCGGAGCGTCTCTCTGTCGAAGGCGGGGTCTGCGGCGGTTCCCATGGTGACCTCCTTCGAAGGGTCTCTCCTCCCGAGCCTCCACCCGCCCGGCGGCCCCGGCAAGCGCTGGGGCGCTGGGCCTGACGGGTGAGCGGGGCGACCCGCCCGTGTCCGCCGGGGGCCCGGCCGCGTTGCCCCATACATGATCTCAACACGACGTATCGTCGCCGCCGTTGGTCTCGCCGCGGGGGTCACCGGGCTCGCCGCGCCGATGGCGCAGGCGGCCGACGCCGGGGCGAAGAGCCCGCTCAGCCCGATGGCCGCGCTCGACTCGCTGACCGTGAGCGACATCCCCGCCGAGCACAAGGACGAGATCCCGCGGCCCTCCTCACAGCTGGCCGGGCTCAACCGCCTCAACGACCTCGACCAGCTGAACCAGGTCGTCGGCCTGGTCTCCCCGGTCTTCGGGTTCGTCCCGAACATCCGGTAGGCGCCCGCGCGTGAGGGCCGCCCGGAGCCGGGCGGCCCTCAGCCGTGCCCGGGCTCAGTCCGCGGCGGCCAGGAACTGCGTCGCCGCCAGCTCGGCGTAGAGCGGGTCCGCCGTCACCAGCTCGCGGTGCGTGCCCACGGCCCGCACCCGGCCCGCGTCCATCACCACGATCCGGTCGGCCGTCGTCACCGTGGACAGCCGGTGCGCCACCACCAGGACCGTCGTCGTGCGGGCCACGTCCGCGACCGTGTCGCGCAGCGCCGCCTCGTTCACCGCGTCCAGCTGCGAGGTCGCCTCGTCGAGCAGCAGCAGCCGGGGCCGCCGCAGCAGGGCCCGCGCGATGGCGACGCGCTGGCGCTCACCGCCCGACAGCTTGGTGCCGCGATGCCCGACCAGCGTGTCCAGGCCGTCCGGCAGCCGCGCCACCAGCCCGTCGAGACGAGTCGTCTTCAGCACCCGGGCCACGGCGCCCTCGTCCGCGTCGGGCTGACCCAGCAGCAGGTTGTCCCGCAGCGAGCCCGACAGGACCGGTGCGTCCTGCTCCACGTAGCCGATGGAGGCGCGCAGCCGGGGCAGCTCCCAGTCGGCCAGGTCCCGCCCGTCCAGCCTGATCACCCCGGACTCGGGCTCGTAGAACCGCTCGATCAGCGAGAACACCGTGGTCTTGCCCGCTCCGGAAGGGCCCACGAACGCGGTCATGCCCTGCGCGGGCACGTCGAAGGTCACGCCGTGATGGACGTGGGGCAGGTCGTCGGCGTAGCGGAAGCGCACGTCGTCGAAGGCGACGGACGCGGGCTCGGCGCCGGGGGAGGGCAGCGGCGCCAGCGCGGCCGCGGGCTCGGCGGGCAGGCACAGCGCCTCCTGGATGCGGGTGAGGGCCGCGGCGCCCGTCTGGTACTGCGTGACGGCGCCGACGACCTGCTGAATCGGCGACATCAGGTAGAACACGTACAGCAGGAACGCCACCAGGGTGCCCACGTCGACGGCGCCGGTCGCGACGCGCGCGCCGCCCACCGCGAGCACGGTGATGAAGGCGATCTGCATGGCGAGCCCGGCCGTGTTGCCCGCGGCGGCCGACCACTTGGCGGCGCGCACGCTCTGCCGCCACGACTCCCGCGCCGCCTCGTGCAGCGTGACCTCCTCGCGGTGCTCGGCACCGGAGGCCTTCACGGTGCGCAGCGCGCCGAGGATCCGCTCCAGCGAGGCGCCCATGACGCCCACCGCGTCCTGCGCCTGCCGGCTCGCCTTGTTGATGCGCGGCACGATCACGCCGAGGACCAGCCCCGCGCACAGGATCACCGCCAGGGTCACGCCCAGCAGCACGGCGTCGACCAGGCCCATCATCACCACCGTCGCGACGAGGGTGAGCCCGCCCGTGCCCAGGCCGACCAGGGAGTCGGTGGTGACCGCGCGCAGCAGGGTGGTGTCGGAGGTGATGCGGGCCATCAGGTCCCCGGGCTCGCTGCGGTCCACGGCCGGGATGCGCAGCCGCAGCAGGTACGACGACAGGGCGCGCCGCGCGCCGAGCACCACCGACTCGGCCGTCCGCTGCAGCACGTACGAACCCAGCGCGCCCAGGGCCGCGTTGGCCACCACCAGGGCCGACATGGCCAGCAGCGCGCCGGTGATGGCCCGGTCGTGCGCCAGGTCGTCGATCAGGCCCCGCGCCACGAGCGGCAGCAGCAGTCCCGTCGCCCCCGTGACCAGCGACAGCACGGCGCCGGCCACCAGCGTCCCGCGGTGCGGCCGTACGTAGCCGAGGAGCAGCCGCCAGGGGGGTGTGGCGGTGTCGGTCTCTGCGATGCTCACGTCGCTCCTTCGGCGTCGGGCGGAGCGTTCAGGCTACGTCGCCGCCGGCCCGCGCGGCCTGCCCTTTCCCGCAGCGGCAGCCGGCCGATCCGTGCCCGTTACCGATCAGTCACGCGTAGGGTCGGACAGGACGGACCCCGGCCGACAAGGAGTCAGCGTATGGCGCAGGAAGTACGCGGTGTGATCGCACCCGGCAAGGACGAGCCGGTGCGGATCGAGACCATCGTGGTGCCCGACCCGGGCCCGGGCGAGGCGGTCGTGCGCGTCCAGGCCTGCGGCGTGTGCCACACCGACCTGCACTACAAGCAGGGCGGCATCAACGACGACTTCCCGTTCCTGCTCGGCCACGAGGCCGCGGGCGTGGTGGAGGCGGTGGGTGACGGCGTGAGCGACGTCGAGCCCGGTGACTTCGTGATCCTCAACTGGCGCGCGGTGTGCGGGAAGTGCCGGGCCTGTCTGCGCGGGCGGCCCTGGTACTGCTTCGACACCCACAACGCGCGGCAGAAGATGACCCTCACCGACGGCACGGAGCTGTCCCCGGCCCTCGGCATCGGTGCCTTCGCCGAGAAGACGCTGGTCGCCGCCGGGCAGTGCACCAAGGTCGACCCGGCCGTGGCGCCGCAGGTGGCCGGACTGCTGGGCTGCGGTGTGATGGCCGGCATCGGCGCCGCGATCAACACCGGGAACGTCGGCCGGGGCGACTCGGTCGCCGTCATCGGCTGCGGCGGCGTCGGCGACGCGGCCATCGCCGGATCGCACCTGGCCGGGGCGGCGACGATCATCGCCGTCGACATCGACGACCGGAAACTGGAGACCGCCCGCTCCATGGGCGCCACCCACACCGTCAACTCGCGCGAGAACGACCCGGTCGAGGCGATCCGCGAGCTCACCGGCGGCTTCGGCGCCGACGTCGTCATCGAGGCCGTCGGCCGCCCGGAGACGTACCGGCAGGCCTTCTACGCCCGTGACCTCGCCGGCACGGTCGTCCTCGTCGGCGTCCCCACGCCCGAGATGAAGCTGGAACTGCCCCTGCTCGACGTCTTCGGCCGCGGCGGCGCCCTGAAGTCGAGCTGGTACGGCGACTGCCTGCCCTCCCGCGACTTCCCGATGCTGATCGACCTGCATCTGCAGGGGCGGCTGGACCTCGGCGCGTTCGTCACCGAGACGATCCAGCTCGACGAGGTGGAGAAGGCGTTCGAGCGGATGCACCACGGCGACGTGCTGCGCTCGGTGGTGGTGCTGTGATGGCCACACGCGTCGAACACCTCGTCACCTCAGGGCAGTTCAGCCTCGACGGCGGCACCTGGGACGTCGACAACAACGTCTGGATCGTCGGCGACGACCACGAGGCGGTCGTCATCGACGCCGCCCACGACGCCGACGCCATCGCCGAGGCCATCGGCGACCGCCGTCTGACGGCGATCGTGTGCACGCACGCGCACAACGACCACATCGACGCCGCGCCCGCCCTCGCCGAGCGCACCGGTGCCACCATCTGGCTGCACCGCGACGACCTGCCGCTGTGGAAGCAGACCCATCCCGACCGCGAGCCCGACGCCTGGCTCGTCGACGGCCAGGTCATCGAGGCCGGCGGCGCCGACCTCAGGGTCATCCACACCCCGGGGCACGCGCCCGGCGCGGTCTGCCTCTACGAGCCGGGCCTCGCCACCGTGTTCACCGGGGACACCCTCTTCCAGGGCGGGCCGGGCGCCACCGGCCGGTCGTTCTCGCACTTCCCGACGATCATCGACTCGATCCGCGACCGGCTGCTCACCCTGCCGCCGGAGACGACCGTGCGCACCGGCCACGGCGACTCCACCACCATCGGCGCGGAGGCCCCGCACCTGCAGGAGTGGGTCACCCGGGGCCACTGACCGCGTGTCGCCCGCAAAAGGCGACAGAGGATGTCCGGCTTACCCGACACCCTGAGACGGAACACAGTCGAGGGCACGGGAGGCCGGACATGTCAGCTCCGCTCGAGGGCAAGGTCGCACTGGTCGCCGGGGCGACCCGGGGAGCGGGCCGCGGGATCGCGGTCGAACTCGGCGCGGCCGGCGCCACGGTGTACGTCACCGGCCGCACCACCCGTGAGCGCCGCTCGGAGTACGACCGGCCGGAGACCATCGAGGACACCGCCGACCTGGTCACCGAGGCCGGCGGCCGGGGCATCGCGGTCCCCACCGACCATCTCGACCCGGCGCAGGTGCGTGCCCTGGTCGACCGCATCGCGGACGAGCAGGGCCGCCTCGACGTCCTCGTCAACGACATCTGGGGCGGCGAGAAGCTCTTCGACTGGGACGCCCGGCTGTGGGAGCACGACCTGGACAACGGCCTGCGCCTGCTCCGCCTCGCCGTCGAGACGCACGCCGTCACCAGCCATCACGCGCTGCCCCTGCTGCTGCGCAACCCGGGGGGTCTGGTCGTCGAGATGACCGACGGCACCGCCGACTACAACCACGACCACTACCGCGTGAACTTCTTCTACGACCTCGCCAAGAGCGCGGTGCTGCGCATGGCCTTCGCCCTCGGCCACGAACTCGGCCCGCGTGGCGCCACCGCCGTCGCGCTCACCCCCGGCTGGCTGCGCTCGGAGCTGATGCTCGACACCTACGGGGTGCGGGAGGACAACTGGCGCGACGCCCTGGAACGCGTCCCCCACTTCGCCATCTCGGAGACCCCCCGCTACGTCGGCCGGGCGGTGACCGCCCTCGCCGCCGACCCGGACGTGGCCCGCTTCAACGGCACCTCCCTCTCCAGCGGCGGCCTCGCCCAGGTGTACGGCTTCACGGACCTCGACGGCAGCCGCCCGGACGCCTGGCGCTACGTGGTCGAGGTCCAGGACGCGGGCAAGCCGGCCGACACGACCGGCTACCGGTGAGCGGCCCCCGGGAACGAACCGTGAGCGAAATGCCCTTTCTGTAGCTATAAGACTGTCGTGTGCCGGTGGGGAATGTCACTGTTCCGTCGCAGCCCCGCCGGCCGCACAACCACACCCCGCGCCCGTCCGTCTAGCTGGCAGACATCGCAGACCACTTCCGCGAAAGGGCATGACCAGCCATGGGGGACGTACGCAGACGGAGTGCCGTCGCACTCGGGCTCACCGCACTGGTGGCACCGCTCACGCTCGCGCTCGGCGCCACGCCGGCCGCCGCCGCGAGCTGCACCACGCAGACCGGCCCGTACCAGAAGCAGGTGGAGAAGTTCCTCGGCCGTCCGGCCGACGGCAAGCAGTCCGCCGCCGACTGCAAGGTCATCAAGGCCTTCCAGACCAAGCACGGCATCACCCCGAACATCGGCTACGCGGGATCCATCACCTGGGGCGTGATGGACCTGATGACGAAGCAGAAGGCCGTCGGGAAGAACCCCAACAAGGACGGCAAGTGCCCGGTGAACAAGGGCCGGATCGCCTGTGTGAACCTGACGCTCCAGCTGAGCTGGATCCAGGACGGCAAGAAGCTCGTCTACGGCCCCGTCCCGGTCCGCACCGGCCGCAACGGCGACGAGACCCGCACCGGCCTGAAGAAGATCTACTGGCGCAACATCGACCACGTCTCCTCCATCTACGACGTGCCGATGCCCTACGCCCAGTTCTTCGACGGCGGCCAGGCCTTCCACCAGGCGAACGTCAGCATGTGGAACCCGCCGGGCTCGCGCGGCTGCGTCAACATGACCAAGACCGACGCGAAGAAGTACTGGTCGATGCTGAAGAAGGGCGACGACGTCTTCGTCTACGGCCGCAAGCCGGGCACCTGACACCGGCACCCGGCTCGCGTCCGGCCCGTAGGCGCCCTCGGCGTGGAAGAGCCGCCCGAAGGCGCCCTCGGCGATCTGGTTGCGGGCGGGCACGGTGGCCGGGTTGTACTCGCTGGTCTCGCCCATCATGGAGGTCAGCCCGATGGCCCTGACCGCGTCGATGATCGCCGCGATCTCCTCCGCGCTGATCGCCATCGGGACCGCCGAGTACAGGGTCTGGCCGTCGCCGCAACCGCCGCCGTTGGTGGCCAGGCCGTACACCCTGGCGTTGTTGCTGTCGAAGCCGGGCTCGTCGCCGCGCCTGCCGTTCCGGTCGATCGGACGTCGCGGGCGGGACGGTCGAGGCGACCGTCCGCGACCACCGGCATCCGCTGGCCGCCCCGGTCGGCCTGGAGACGAAGGTGTCCGACTTCCACGACTGGGCGCGCGGCGCGGCCGTGTTGACCATCAAGGTGCTGGTGCTGGGATCGGCGGAGGCGTGAACTAGCTCACGTTTACCGGGAGATGGACGTGATCAGCAACACTGTCCGGAATGCCCCTTTGGCTCGTGATTACTCACATCGCCTTCACCTGCGGCGACGTATGCTTCACACCATGTCCACCAGTGTTGAACCCTCTTCCGAGCGATCGGCTGACGAGGTCAACGAGGAGATCCGGGCCCTGTGGCGCCGGTCGGGCGGGACACTGAGCGTCGAGCAGCGCGAGGAGTACCAGCGCCTCGTCCTGGAGTGGGCCGCCGCAGCCCCGCAGAAGGCGCCGGCGGCCTGACCGTCCGGTCCCGCCGACGCACCGGACCCTCGTCCCGGGCACCCCTGAACCCATGGGTGCCCTTCTCGCACTCTCCTCGGCCGTCGTCCACGCCCTCATGTGCACGCGGTCTGCTCTCCCGGCGGACGCACCACACCGCCGTCACCTCCTCGGCCGGCCGGGCGGGCTCCTGCTGCCCGAACGGGTCAGCCGCCGCCAGGTGACGGGCCTGCTCGGGGCCGCCGCGGCGACGGTGCCGCTCACCCTAGGGTGAGCAGCTGCGGCACGGCCGCGGGCTCATCCCCATGTCGCCGAGTAGTGCTGCCGGTACGCCTTACGGTCCTGCTCCGCGCGGATCCACCGGGTCGCCACCAGGGCCACCAGGCTGCCGGCGATGACCAGCAGGCCCGGGCCCACGTTGCGCGGGTCGCCGAGCCGGCTCAGCAGCGAGGACACGTCCGCGCCCGACTCCGGCGCCGACGAGCCGGGTGAGGCCGCGGCGGCACCCTGCGAGGCCGACGGCGCGGGCGCCGCGCCGGTTCCGCCTCCGGCCTGCTCGGCCACGATCAGCTTCACGCCCAGCTCGGTCAGCGCCTTCGTCACCGGCTGGAAGAACGTCGTCCCGCCCGCCACGCAGTCGCCGCTGCCGCCCGACGTCAGGCCGAGCGCGACGCCGTCGGCGAACATCGGGCCCCCGCTGTCCCCGGGTTCGGCGCACACATTGGTCTCGATGAGGCCGGTGACCGTGCCCTCCGGGTAGTTGACCGTGGCGTTGAGGGCGGTCACCTCCCCCTCGCGCAGTCCGCTGGTGCTGCCGCTGCGGAAGATCCGCTGCCCGACCTCCGCGTCGGCCAGGCCCGTGATCCGCACTCCCTTGCCGTCCCCGACCGACACCACGTCCGCGCCCTGTCCCGCGCGTCCGCTGTCGTACGTCACCAGGGAGTAGTCGTCGCCCGGGAAACTCCCCCGGATCGAGGTGCCGACCTGCTCGCGGCCCCGGTCGTCGGCGAACCAGACGGAACCGTCGGGCCCGCAGTGCCCGGCCGTGAGGATGTAGTCGCTCTTGCCGTCGGTGACGTTGAAGCCCGCCGAGCAGCGCCCCGCGGTCGACAGGATGGGCTGCGCGCCGTTGAGCCGCGTCGTGAAGGTGCCCTCGGTGCGCTCCATCCGCACGAAGCCGCCGATGCCCTCGGCGACCTCGGTCAGCCGGGACCAGTCGGAGGCCGAGACGGTGCTGTCGCCCCGCACCACGACCTGGTTGCTCCGGTAGTCCAGGGCCCAGGCGGTCCCGGGGACCCGGGGGGCCGAACGCAGCGTCGCCGTCGCCGACTTGAGGTCCTTCATGCTGTGGCTGACCATCTTCGCCCGGGCGCCGGCGCGTTCGACCGCGGCGGCGGCCTGCTCGTCGGTGACCGCGACGACCGGACGCCCGGCCGCGTCCACCCAGCTGCCCGCCGTGCGCGAGGCGCCGAGCCGGGAGACCAGATCGGTGCCCGTGCCGGTGGCCGGCTTCGCGGAGTAGGGGACGCCGATGGTCGGCTGCGGGGGTTCACTCGCCACGGCGCGTGTGACCATCGCTCCTCCGAGGAGGAGTCCGCCGACGGCCGCCAGCCGTGTCACTCGCCGGACGACCCGTCGTCGTGCGTGCCTCATGCATGGCTCCCGAACCCGAACAGCGCGGTGCGAACACCGCGGGGCCCTCCGTCAGTTGAGCGCCCTTCCTCCCATACGGGTGCGAGCCGCGCGGTGTTCACCGCACGTGTGATCTCTTCGGCGGTCAGCCGGACGCCGGGGCGGCGAGCCGGGCACGGCTGCGCGCGTCGCCCCACACCGAGTGCGGATCGACGTAGGGCCGCAGCAGGGCGGTGAGCGCCGGGTCCCCGCGTCCGTTGAGCTCGTCGGAGGCGATGCTGCGGGCGATGCCGGCGAGGAAGTCGGCCACCTGCACCCGCGCGTCGTCCCGCGCCACGACCAGCCGCAGTCCGGCCAGGCCCACCCCGGCCCGCCGGGCCGCCTGCTCGATCCACGCGATGCGGTCCGGGGTGAGCATGTTCTGCCGGTCGTGCACCAGCCGGACCGGCCGTCCGTCCCCGCTCCACAGCGCGGCCGTCCGCACGATCGCCGGGAGCAGCGGATCGAGCACCGGGACCAGCGGAGGCCCCTTCAGGAATCCGGACCGGTAGGCCACCGCACGGGCCCGGGTCGCCGCGAGCCGTCCGAGGAGCCGCGCCGCCTCCGTGCCCGGGTGCGCGCGGATCAGGGCGCCGACGGTGCCGTAGAAGGCGTCCACGGGGTCGCCGTCGTCGCGGACCCGCAGCAGGCGGTTGGCCGCCTGCAGGAAGGCCCGCCAGTCGTCGTCCCCGAAGGTGCCGCGCCCCGCGCGGAACAGGGCGGGAGCCTCGGCCGTGCCGCCGAGCAGCAGGCCGGCCGCCTGCTCCACCACGAAGTACGTCTTCTCCATGAGGTGCACCCGGGCCCGCCCGTGGATCGGCCCCTCCGGCGCGAGCAGCCACTCCAGCACCGCCCGGTGCTTCTCCCGCAGCAGGTGGTTCGCCTTGTACTCCTCCGCAGGGGAGCGGATCCGGTCCCGGATCTCCCGCACGGCCGCGGCGGCCGACGCCACGGAGAGGGACACACTGCCGTGCGCGAACACGTCCGTGTTCCCGCCGGTGAGGTTCTCGCCGTCCGACCCGGACTCGTCGCAGGCGACCTCCAGGAAGGTCCCCGCCGGCCCGTCCCGGTCCCCGTCGTCACGATTCCCGCTCACCACGCAGCCCCCTATCGTGTGCCCATGACCAGGATCCCGCACGAGACGTCCGGTGAACCGAACCCGTTGCGAGTCCTCACCCTCGAACAACTCAGGCGCCGCACGAGCGTGAAGTGGCGCACCCACCCCGAGGACGTGCTGCCGCTGTGGGTGGCCGAGATGGACGTGCCGCTCCCCGAGCCCGTCGTCCGGGCCGTCACGGAGGCGCTGGAGACCGGCGACACGGGATATCACGCCGGCACCGCCTACGCGCAGGCCCTGGCCGCCTTCGCCGGCAAGCGGTGGGACTGGGACGGGGTCGCCGTGGAACGCACCGCGGTCGTGCCCGACGTCATGCTGGGCGTGGTCGAGATGCTCAAGCTGGTCACCGGCCCCGGGGACCCGGTGATCGTGAATCCGCCGGTGTACCCGCCGTTCCACGCCTTCGTCACACACATGGACCGCAGGATCGTGCAGGCCCCGCTGGGGACGGACGGCCGGCTCGACCTCGGAGTCCTGGAGGAGACCTACCGGCGGGCCGTCGCGGGCGGCGGCCGGGCCGCCCACCTGCTGTGCAGCCCTCACAATCCGACCGGGACCGTGCACACCCGCCAGGAGCTGTCGGCCGTCGCCGCGCTCGCCGAGCGGTACGGCGTGCGGGTCGTCGCGGACGAGATCCACGCCCCGCTCGTGGTCGGCGGCACCGGCTTCGTGCCGTACCTGAGCGTGCCGGGCGCCGAGCGCGGCCTGTCGCTGATGTCCGCCTCCAAGGCGTGGAACCTGCCCGGGCTCAAGGCCGCCCTCGCGATCGCCGGGCCCGCGGCGGCGGCCGACCTGGCCCGGATGCCGGAAGAGGTCGGGCACGGCCCGAGCCACGTCGCCGTCATCGCCCACACCGCCGCCCTGCGTGACGGTGCCGCCTGGCTGGACGCGCTGCTGGCCGGCCTGGACGCCAACCGGCGGCTGCTCGCGGAGCTGCTGGCCGAGCACCTGCCCGCGGTCCGCTACCGCCCGGGCGACGCCACGTACCTGGCCTGGCTGGACTGCCGCGGGCTCGGCCTCGGCGACGACCCCGCCGAGGTCTTCCTGCGCCGCGGCCGGGTCGCCCTCACCTCCGGCCCGCCCTTCGGCACCGGCGGGGCCGGGCACGCCCGCCTCAACCTGGCGGCCTCGCCGGAGGTGCTCACCGAGGCGGTGCGCAGAATGGCCGCGGCGCTCTACTGAGGCCGGCCGGGCGCTCGTAGACTGCCCGTCATGGACGACAGGACACTGGACGCGCTGGGGTCGGGCAAGTACCTGCTGGTCACCAGCTACCGCAAGAACGGTACGCCGGTCGCCACCCCCGTCTGGGTGGTGCGCGACGGCGACGCGCTCGGCGTCTGGACGGTGGCCGACTCCTGGAAGGTCAAGCGGATCCGCAACCGCGCCGACGTCCTGGTGGGCCCCTGCGACCTGCGCGGCAATCCGACCGGTGCCCAGCTGCCCGCCACGGCGGAGATCTGCGACCCGGCCACCACCGCCCGCTACCGGGGGCTCATCGCCCGCAAGTACGGCCTGACGGGCCGGCTCACGCTGCTCGGCAGCCGGCTGCGCCGGGGCCCCGACGGCACGGTGGGCCTGAGGATCGTTCTCGCGCCCTGAGGCCCGGCCCGCGCGGCGGCCCCGCGCGCACCGACGAGCCGATCGCCCTGATCGCCGTGATCGCCGTGTGAGGGGAGGTCAGCTCCAGGCCCGGTACGGCTCGTCCAGCAGCTGGAAGACGGGCTCGCCCCGGACCGGGTCCTTGGCCGTGGACAGCCGTACGCGGTCCCCGCTGTGGATGCCGATGGGCGGGCCCATCACCCGGCCGCGCACCACGAAGCCCTCGGACATCTCGATCAGGGACACGTTGCGGGCCGCGGGCGTGTTGCGGTGCACCACGGTGGAGTGGCGCACCGTGCCCGTGCCGTCGCTGCGCTCGGTCCGCAGGTCGGAACCCCGGCAGACCGGACACAGCAGCCGGTGGTACATGGCGGTGCCGCACCAGGTGCAGCGCTGGAAGAGGATGGCGTCGGCGTCCGCGCTCCTGGTGGCGAGCAGACCCGTCGCGGAGCCGGCGGCCTGCTGAGTGACGCTTCCTGAGTGGTGGTACACGCTGGTCAACTCCCTGCACTCGGCCGGAATTGCGTGGCGCGGTCACCCGTGCACACGCGTGCGCGGTTCGCCGTGCCACCGTGCACGCAGCACAGAGTATGGCACTCAGTGCCACTCGTAAAGGCACTCCGTACCCTCACATGCGGGTCCTCAGGACCGTCCCATCGCCGACTCGATCTCCTGCACCACCCGCCACAGCGGCGCGTCGCGCCGCGAGACGACGACCACCACGTCCTCGGGCCGCTCCCGGGCCGGCGGCACCGGGGTCTCGCCGAAGGTGGACTGCACATAGGCCAGCGCGTGGTCCACCGTGGCGCTCGCCGCGCCGCGCCCGTCCGAACGCAGCCAGGAGCGCAGCGCGTTGTTGTGCGCCGCGACCACGGCCGCCGCGATCACGTCGGCCCGCAGGGTGCCGTCCCGGCGGGCCGCGAACCGCCGGCGCAGATACGCGGCCAGAGCCCGCTCGTAGCGCCACACCACCGACAGCTCGTAGGCGCGCAGCCCGGGGACCTGCCTGGTGAGGCGGTAGCGCTGCACGGAGAACGTCGGGTTCTCGGCGTACATCCGCAGCACGAGCCGGGCCGCGTCGCAGACCCGCCGCACGGGTTCGTCCTCGTCCGCGCTCGCGGCCAGGAAGGCGGTCATGTCGGCCAGGCACCGCTCGTGGTCCGGGAAGACCACGTCCTCCTTGGAGGGGAAGTAGCGGAAGAACGAACGCCGTCCGACGCCGGCGAGCGCCACGATGTCGTCGACGGTGGTCTGCTCGAACCCCCGCTCCAGGAACAGCCGGAACGCGGCCGCCACCAGGGCCTCCCGCATGGGCGGCCTCCCGTTGCCCGGGCCGGCCTTCTCGGAGCTCATGGACCGGAACGTAGCATCCCGCGGCACCTCGGACGGCACTCGGTGCAGCCCGAACGAGGTACTGGGTGCTTTCCGCGCCCCGGGCGGGCCGGGCGTTGAGCTTCCGGCGCGGCAGCCGCGTATCCAGAGGCAGGACGATCCCCGATCACGGGCACCCCGGGCCCGGACGGAAGGAGAGCACCGTGTCGACACCGTCCGAGCCCCGGCCGCCGCACGACGCACCGCCCCTGGAACCCATCCGCGTGCTGCGGCCGCGCCGCACCGACGCGCTCGCGGAACTGATGCGGGAGTACGACGAGGAGACCGGCCGTGCGGCGGGCGGCTCCGGGGCCGACGGCCACGACTTCACCGGCTACGAGTCCGTCACCCTGCCGAGCCCGCCGGCCGGGCCGGGGGTCCGGCCGAGCCCGCCGGCCGGCTCCGAGGCCCTGACGCAGCAACTCCCGCCGGTCCCACCGGCGTTCGGCGGTGGCCGTGGCGCACCCGCCGGAGCCGGGCTGCGCCGCGCCGCCGTCGCGGTGGCCGTCCTCGCGGCGGCGGTCCTGGGGTTCGGCGGGGCGCTGCTGCTCCGCGGCGGCGGCGCCACCGCGGACGAGGCAGCGCCCGCGCCCCGGCCCACCCGGTCCGACGCCGCATCCGCATCCGCATCCGCACCCGCACCCGCCCCCAGCCCGCCCACCACCGACCCCGACGGCCCCGGCACCCTCCGCGAGGGGGCCGCCGGCCCCGAGGTCGCCGACCTCCAGGCACGGCTGCTGCGCATCCCGGACGTCTACCGGGACGGTTCCACCAGCGGCCGCTACGACCCGGCCCTGACCGCGGCGGTCGCCCGCTTCCAGCTCTGGTACGGGATCCGCGGCGACGAGACCGGCGTCTACGGCGACGACACCCGGGCGGCACTGGAATCCCGCACGGCACCGGTCACCCGCTGATGCGACCATGGCGGGTATGGACGCCTTCATCGACCGGCTGAACCCCGACATGTACGTGGTCACGGCCGTCGCGGGCGGTGAACGAGCGGGCTGTCTCGTGGGGTTCGCCTCGCAGTGCTCGATGAAGCCCGTGCGGTTCGTGGTGTGGCTGTCGGAGCTCAACCACACCTTCCGGGTGGCCCGCGACGCCGAGGTCCTCGCCGTGCACCTGCTCACCCGCGAACAGCACGCTCTGGCCGAGCTGTTCGGCGGCCGCACCGGCGACGACACGGACAAGTTCGCGGGCGTGCGGCTGCGCGAGGCGTACGGCGGGGCGCTCGTCCTCGAGGACGCCCCGGCGTGGTTCGTCGGCCGGATCGTGACGCGCGCCGGCGGCGGTGACCACATCGGCTTCGTGCTCGACCCCGTCGAGTGGGGCGGGCGGAAGCCCTCCGGGGAGGACGAGGAGCCGGTGCTGCGGCTCTCCGACGCCCTCACGATCGATCCGGGTCACCCGGTCGACTGACCTCGCGCGCCGGGGATCGAACGCCGGGCAACGGCTCGGGAAAGCGGCGCGGTGGCGGGCCCGACCGGCGCCACCCTGGTCCGGGGCGGCGGACGAGCCGCCCGAACCGCCGCGAACCGAAGGCCACGCCCATGAACGGCTCCCGCCTCCCCGGCCTGGTCCTGCCCACCGTGTTCCTGCTGGCCCTGCTCGTGGGCCTGTGGTGGTACTGGCGCCACCGCGGCGACTCGTGACCCGGGACGGTCCTGTCCGGGCCCGACCGGGCAGGGCCTCAGCGGGAGAGGGCGGTGCCGTCCCGCTGCCGCGGGGCTCCGGGGCCTACGGGGAACCCGGCGCGACCGTGTCCGCGACCACCGGCACCCTAACGTCGACGACGCACACGTCGTCCCGCCGCTCCTGCGGCAGCATCCGCGCGAGCAGCGGCCCGAGCGAGACCGGCCCGTCGGTCTCCGAAGCGGCGACGGCGCCAGCCAGCCGTTCCATGCCCCGGTCGATGCTCTCCGGCGGGTGCTCGACCAGACCGTCGGTGAACAGGATGAGCCGGTCTCCCGGTTCGAGACGGCACTCCGCCTCCTCGAAGACGGGCGTGGCGGTGGCGCCGAGCAGCATGCCGCGCGGGCGGTGCAGATAGCGCGCCTCGCCCTTCCGCAGCAGCAGCGGCGGCGGGTGCCCCGCCTGGGCCCAGACCAGGCGGCGGTGGCGAGGGCTGTAGCGGGCCAGCACCATCGTCGCCGTGGCGCGGGTGTCACCCGAGTGCAGCAGCAGTGTGTTCAGCCGGGCCAGCGCGCCGGTCAGCGACGAACCGGTGATGACCATGCCCTTGGCGGTGAAGCGGAGCTGGGCCATCGTGGCGACGGCGTCGACGCCGTGCCCCGCGACGTCGCCGACGACCAGCAGCGCGTCCCCCTCGGGCAGTTCGATGGCGCTGAACCAGTCGCCGCCGACGTGCACGCCCGACTGCGCGGGCAGGTAGGCGACCTCCACCCGCAGCCCGGCCAGGTGCACCGGCCGGTTGGCCAGCGGCAGCAGCGCGTGCTGGAGCCGGGAGGCCAGGGTCCGCTCGGCCTGGAGCACGTCGTGCTGGGTGAGGATCGCCCGCTCGCTCTCGACCAGGGCGAGTTCCGCCCGCCGCCGGGCGGTCATGTCCTGCACGAAGCCGTGCACCTCGACGGGCCGGCCGTGCAGGTCGGTCACCGCCTCGGCCGCGAGCCGCAGATGCCGGATGCCGCCTCCGGCGCGGATCCGGAACGGCACGTCGAACGCCCGGCCCTGCTCGACGAGTTCGCCGACGGCACGGGTCAGCGCCGGCGTGTCCTCCGGCAGCGCCAGCTCCGGCACCTCGGTCAGGCCGACCGGGCCGTGCTCGGGGTCCCGGCCGAGGAGCGTGAACACCTGGCTCGACCAGGAGGCCTCCCGGCCGGTCAGGTTCCAGTTCGCCCAGCCCAGGTTGCCCAGCCGCTGCAGGTCCGCCAGCCGCTGCTCCTGGCGGTCGGAGGAGCCGTGCCGGATCCAGGAGACGACCAGGGCGTCGCCCAGCGGCGCCACTCGCACGGTGTACGTGAACAGCTCGGGGACGCCCGCCACGACCTCCTCGTGCGCGAACGGCTCGCCCTCGTGGCTCTCCCCGGTGGCCAGGACGTGCAGACAGACCCGCCACAGCGGCTGGGCGGGCAGGGCCGACCGGAACTCCAGCAGCCGCCGCCCGGCCGGACTCTCCCCGGGGCGGCCCAGCAGACCCCCCACCTGGGTGGTCGCGGCCTCCACCCGGAAGTCCTCCGGTTCGCCCGAGGCGCCCCGCAGCGGAGTGAGCAGCATCGCCGCGACCGGCAGCGCCTCGAACAGCGCCTGCACCGCGTCCGTGGCGGGGTCGGCGGAGCGCTCCGGCGGGGCGTCGAAGGCCCGCAGCCGTCCCGCGCACAACCCGGTGATCCCCCGCAGGTGCGCGCGGTCGCGCGGGGTGAAGGCACCGGCCCGGGCGCGCAGCACGCCGATGCAGACCTCCGTGGAGCCCGCGGCCGTGACCGGCAGCCAGGCCCGTGAGCGCCACCGCTCGGGCGGGTCCCCGATCAGCAGGTACCGCCGCGCGTCCGCGGCGGGGTCCTCCAGCCAGCGCGGCTCGCGCGCCCGCAACGCGTCCAGCGCGGCGATCCCGCTCAGCGGCGGTACCCGGCACCACTGGGCCGCCAGGTCGTCCTCGACGCCCGCGTGCCCGATCAGTTCGAGCACGCCGTCGGGCCTGCGGGTGTAGATGAGGACCGCGTCCGCCCCCATGTCCGGCGCGAGATGCGCCAGCAGGCAGCGGGCGAGGTCCTGCGGCGTGGTCACCCGAACGAGGGCCTGCCCGAGCCGGCCCAGTGCGGCGGCGACGTCGTCCGGCGCGGACACCTCCTCGAGGACGGCCTGCTCGATATCCGGGATGTCCGCCAGGGCGCTCCCGGCCGTCCCGTCCGGACCGGGCGCCGTGGGCGCGAGGTTCCCGAGCGTGATCCAGCACTCCTCCAGCAGGGTGCGCCGGCCCGCCTTGGCCCGCTGCAGCAGCCGCTCGCCCGCCGCGTCGGCGGAACAGCCGGTCAGCGCCATCACGGCGCCCTTGGCCCGTTCCACGACAGCCGACGTCGCCGCCTGATCGCGCAGCCGGTCCATCTCGGCGCGCTGCCGGGCGACGATCCTGGCCAGCTCGACCAGATCCGGTGCGCCGCCGGGCTCAGCCGGTGTCACGGGGTCGCTCACGGGTCGAGCATCGCACATTCGGCCCGAGGGGAAGAGCGCCTTGTGAGCAGGGAGTGCTCACCCTTCGCACGCCCCGGCCGTCGCACATCGCAGGGGACGTCCGTGGCCTTCGCGCCGCGCGGGAACAGACCTGCCGTACGGGGGTGTCACGGCTGGCGGTTGGCCTCCACCAGGGCCTGGGTGACGGCCCGGACGCTGCGCGCGATGTGCTGCAGCTGCATCACCTCGGCCGCGTACAGCTTGATGGTGTGCTCGATGACGCCCTCGTGCAGACCGAGGCCGGGCAGGTCCGCGCGGGCGGTCTGCAGGGCGGTGCGGGCGATCCGCAGCTCGTTCTGGACCTGGATGTGGGCGTGCCGGGCGAGGAGTACCGGGTGGCGGACGAACACGGGGTAGCCGGCGTAACGCGCGGGGACCAGCTCGCGCAGCCACTTGGCGGCCGAACGTTCCCAGTCGTAGCTCCCGGGTGTCTTGACCTGGCAGGGCCAGTCCGGGCTGATGCGCGTGGTCGTCAGGGGCATGATCATCGCTTCCGGGTGTGCGGCGTCGTGAGGGTGGACGACGGGTCGGGGCGGCCCCGGTCTAGGGGATGACCGGGGCCGCCACGGACACCCGGGACGCCGGAGCGGGTAGGACCCGGCTTCCACGGGTGTGGAACGGATCCGGAGCAGCCGGGTCGCGATCCGTGAGCAGTATTTATATATGCCAACCGGTTTGCAAGAAGCATGAAAACATTCATGCGCGCTTTGTTGCGGCTGGTGCCCTTCCGCACCGCGGTGCGCGCCGCTCAGTCGCGGAGGAAGAACTGGTGCTGGTCGGCGACCTGCTCGTACTCCTCCAGCCGGGCCTGCGTCCGCTCCGGGTCGGCGTCCGTCATGGCCTGGAGCAGGGCCGAGCACATCACGCCGGGGGCGGCGTAGGAGTCGAAGACCAGGCGCGAGCCGGTGCCGGTGGCGAAGACGATGTCGGCCTCGTCGGCGAGCGGCCCGAGCGCCAGGTCGGTGATGAGGGCGACCTTGAGCCCGGCGCCCCGCGCGACCCGCAGGGCGGTCAGGGTCTCCTGGGCGTGCCGCGGCATGGAGAACGCCAGCACCCAGGTGCCGCCCGCCTCACGCGACTGCAGCAGGGCGTCGTAGGCGACGCTGCCGCCGCGCGTCACGACCCGCACGTCCGGGTGGATCCGGCGCGCGGCGTAGGCGAAGTACTCGGCGAGGGAGACGGAGATGCGCAGCCCGAGGACCGTCAGCGGGGCCGACGACGACAGCTTGCGGCCGATGTCGATGACCAGGTCCGGGTCGGCGAAGTCGCGCCGCAGGTTCTCCAGGTTCTCGATCTCGGCGTCGACCGCCGCCTGCAGTTCGTTGCCCCGGTTCTCCTCCGGCGGGCCGCCCGCGAGGGTGCCGAGCGCGATCGACTGGAGCTTCTCGCGCAGCGCCGGGTAGCCGCTGAAGCCGACCGCCGAGGCGAACCGCGTCACCGAGGGCTGGCTGACCCCGACCCGGTCCGCGAGGTCGGTGATCGACAGGAACGCCGCCTCGGTGATGTGCTCGATCAGGTACTGGGCGATGCGCCGCTGCCCCGGGGACAGGCGCGGCCGGTCGAAGAGCGACCTGAGCTGGGCGGACGGGGAGACCTCCGCTTCCGGGGCCGCCTTGCCCGAGGTGATCGCGGATGCCTGTGCGCGTGCCTGCTGCGGCGATGGCACCGGTGCGCCTCCTTCGTCTCCCAGAGACGTTCAACATAGCTCACGCACCCTGGTGACCAGGGCTTCTCGGTCGGAGCACATGAGCTGCCCGAGGCGGGGATACCCGAGGGCCGGACGGGAACCCGCCGTCGCAGGAGATCTTGAGAGGAGTCACGGTCATGACCACCCCCGAGGAGAGCCGGCCCAAGACGCACACCACGGACGAGGTCCTGGAGCGGCAGGCCGACGACCGCTCCCGGCCGCCGGGCGCGACCGGCCGCACGCTGCGCGAGGCCCTGGAGGAGGCCGAGGTGCGCCCCGACGACTACGACGAGCGGTAGCCCTCGCCGGCCTCCGCAACCGAACCGACGACGTTTCCGGCAGGTGAGACCGCATGGGCGCGCTGAGTGCGCTGGAAGAGGCCTTGGAGAACCGATGGGAGGCACTGTGGGCACGCGTCCTCGACAGGGAACCGGTCGAGGTCCTCGACGCCCTGCGACGGGAGTGCGACGACAACGCGGTGGTGTGCGGTGAGGGCCGGGTCATGGTCCCCAACGCCTACGACGTGGAACTGCCCGACGACGTCCACGAGCACCTGACCCGCTCCGGCGCCGACGTGGGACAGGCGCTGACCGACAGCCTGTCCCGGCACGCCGACCGCCGCGGCTACGAATGGGCGGGCCCTCTGGCGGTGCATGTGGCGAGGTGCCCCGAGGTCCCCAACGGCCGTTACCGGGTGGCCAGCAGGGTGATGCCCCACGTGAGCGCCGACGGCTTCTTCCGCGCGGCCCACTGAAGCGATGCTCGCCCCACCGGGCGCGGGACCGGAGGGCGTTCACCGGCGATAGATCGTGATCGAGTACCCGACGCGGTCCACGGGGCGGCTGGCGCCGATCAGTTCGGCGAGCCGCCCCGTCGCCTTCGCGGCGGCCGAGTCCGACACCGCGAGCAGCCCGCGCACGTCGGCCGCGGGGACCCGGCGCGGGTCGGCACCGTCGATGCCGTAATGGCCGGGCACCCCGCCGCCCTTGTAGACGAGCCAGACCCGCTCACCCGGATACCGCTCGCGCAGCCGCTCCGCGAGCCGCCCCAGGTCCTGCCCCCAGTCCACGTTCGAGTCGTGCAGCCACTCCCGCGTTCGGCCCGGCCCCCCGAACGCCTCGTTGGAGTACGGCAGATAGAAGGGGTACGCCCGCACCGAACTGACCGCCACGAACGCCACGAGGACGGCCGCCCCCGCGGACACCCACCGCCGCCGCACCACCAGCACGCAGCCCGCCGCCACGGCGAGGAACAGCGGCAGGACGACGACGTACCGCACCCCCAGGTCCCGCGAACCCAGCAGCGCCGCCGCGAACAGCACGGCGGGAGCGGCCAGTACATAAGGGGCGGCAGGCCGCAGCCGGCGCGACGCGACCACGGCCACCACACCCCCGGCCCACAGGGCCGTCGCCCCGAGCGGCGTCTTCACCAGCAGCGCCGCCGGCAGGTAGTACCAGCGCGAGCCGTCGTACACCCGGCCGAACAGGAAGCCCTGCCACGGCCGGTTCTCCAGCGCGAACTGCAGGCGCACGCCGTCGCGGTAGGCCTCGGGGAACGGCAGCAGCCCGGCCAGCAGGCCCCGCAGCCCATGGACCACGGGCACGTGCTGCCCGGGAGCCCAGCGCAGCCGGGGGTCGACGGCGAGATACGCGGCCCACACGACCGCGACCGCGGCCAGCGCCACCACGCCCGCACCGGCCACCGCACGCGCCGCGCGCCGGCCCGCCGCCCCCACCGACAGCGCGGCCAGCGCCATCACCACCGGCACGGCGGGCAGCGTGCTCATCCTGGTGGCCAGCGCCGCGCCCAGCGCCAGCCCCGCGAGCGGCAGGTACCGCCGGGGCCGCCGACGGGCCCGCCACGCCAGCCACGCCGACGTCAGCACGAACCCGGCGGCCGGCACGTCCAGCGTGGCGAGCGACCCGTGGGCGATGACGTCGGGGGAGAGGCAGTACAGCGCGAGCGCCGCCGACCCGGCCGCCGCTCCGGCCAGTTCGCGGGCGAAGGCGAAGACGACCAGCCCGAACAGCAGTGTCAGCGCGATCACCGGGAGGCGGGCCCACAACATCAGCCGCCAGGGGTCGTTGCCGGACTCGTAGAGCAGATGACGGCCCCGCGCGCCCTGGTCGCCGGGGGCGTCGGGATTTACGTGCGGATCGGCCAGGAGCACCCCGGCGCCGATGAGCAGCTTGCCGAGGGGCGGATGCTCGGGGTTGTGCCGCAGCCGGTGCTCGTACACGTACTCGGCGGCGGCGCCGACGTACACCGGTTCGTCGATCGTGGGTGTCTGCCGGAGCGCGGTCGTGACCATCGCGCAGGCCATCTGTGCGAGCAGCACCGCCACCAGGAGCCGTAACGGCCACCGTCCGAGGGGCCGCCGAGCCACCCCCGGCGGGGACGAGCGCGGCACCTGTCCGGGAGCGGCGGGGGCGAGCAGGTCCCTCATGGACCCACTGTGCACCAGCCCCCGCCGCGCCCGGCGTCAGCGCCGCACGAGTCGCACCGACAGTCCGCCGGCCGTGTGGACGGGCACCGCCCGCAGCGTCGCCGAGTCCAGCTCGATGCGGTCGAACCGGCCGCGCAGCCCCGGGGCGGACAGCACCGGGACGGTGGCGCCGGCCGCCGGCGGCCGCTCGGCGTCGAGCCGCAGCGTCAGCACACCGCCCTCCAGCAGGGCCCGCCGGTGCACCGTGAGGGCCGGGCCGCGGCCCGCGCGCAGCGGCAGCTCCACGGCCGACGCGCCCCGCTGCACGTACGAGCCGCGCACCCGCAGCACCTCGCCGACGCGCAGGGTGCCGCCCGCGACACTCACGTCGCCCCGGCCCAGGGCGCCGGGCGAGGCGGCGACCAGCGTGCCGCCCTCGACGACCGTGCCCCCGCGGTAGCGGTTGCGGCCCGTCAGGGTCAGCGTGCCCGTGCCGCGCTTGGTCAGGCCGCCGTCGCCGCCGATGTCGTTGCGCCAGCCGTCGGCCGCGTGGAAACCGCCGGCCGTCGCGTCCAGCGTCACGGTCACGTCCCGGTCGAAGGCGCCGTACCCGTCCGCCGCGGCGAACAGGTCGAGCCGGCCCCACTGCTCGAAGCCGTCCAGCAGGACGTACCCGGAGGGCAGCGCGGTCGTGCGCAGCACCTCGCGCCGCTGGTCCGCGCTCAGGTACGGCAGCCGTGTCTCCAGCAGCACCTCCGCGCCCTTGGGCACGGTCAGCGGTGCCTCGCCGCCGCGGCGGGGCAGGACGTACGTCAGCCTGGGCCCGACCGCGCGGGCGTTGGCCTCGCGGTCGGCGTACGGGTCCGTCGGGTCGGAGTGGGCGTAGGCGTACAGCGTGTCCGCGGTCGTGCCGGTCCGGCGCGTGAAGTAGACGAGGGCCTGGGCGCGGGCCGCCGCCTTCAGTTCCGCGTTCGCCGGGTCGGCCAGGGCCGCTGCGGCCAGGGCGGTGGCCATGATCCGGCCGCCGATGACGTCGACCGTGGAGTGCATGCCGGCCGTGATCCGGGTGTCGCTCAGCTCGAAGGCGCGCGTCACGAGCTCCTGGAAGCGCTCCGGCACCGCGTACGCGAAGGCCAGCCCGGCCAGGTGGAAGGCGTTGGTGTGGCCGCTGGGGAAGCCGCCGTCCTCCTCGGGGTCCTCCGAGCGCTGGCGCAACAGCTGCGGGGCGACCACCACCCGCGAGTCGTACACCGGGTGGCCGAGCGCGTCCTTCCGCCCGGTGTCGACGACCTCGCTGTCCTCGTTCATGCGCCAGGGGCGCGGGTACTGGAAGGCGAACTTGGCCGGGTTGCCCGAGGCGAACGGGCCGCGCACGGTGTCGACCAGCTTCGCGACCTGCCCCAGCTCCGAGTCGTGGGAGCCCGCGCCGAGCGCCGATCCGGCCGGGGCGTCGGCGGGCAGGGTGTCGCTGATCCGGCCCGGGGGCGTGCCGTCCGGGGCGCCGGTGATCGAGGTGACCGCCCTGGCACCCGCCGTGTACAACCCGGCGAGCGGGCCGAGGCCGGCGATCATGGCGTAGCTCTGGTGCCGGCGGTCGTAGACGAAGGCCTCCTTCGCCTGTGCCTCGGTGCGGGTGCGCGTGATCCGGGCGCAGTAGCGCATGTTGGCGCGCAGCACCTCGCGGTCCAGGACGCGGCCGGTGTCCCAGGCATCGCCGGTCTTCCACACCTCGGCCATGCCGCCCAGGATCCGCACGACCGCGTTGGTCTCGGGGGTCTGATTGGCCACGACGTTCGACCGGTAGTCGTCGACGAACGCGGCCGGGCCCGTGGCGGCCTTCGCGTCCGCGGCACCCAGCCACGTGGCGAACGCCGGGGCGGCGAGCAGCCCCGCCGAGGCCCCGAGGGAAGTCTTGAGGAAACCCCGCCGGTCGGTGGCGGTGGCGGTGGCGGTGGCGGCGGCGGTGCGGTGCCCGACTGATGACGGCATGGATACGCCTCTCTGAGTCACGCGAAGGGGCCCGGCAGGGGGTTCCCTGCCAGGGGTGTGCTGCGGAACGCCGGCCGTGCGGCCGGGGGACGGGCGAAGACCCACGGCGGATCCGGCTGTACGGCCGGGGCGCTGGCGGAGGCCTACGGCGGATCCGGCCGTGCGGTCGGGGGACGGGCGGAGGCCTACGGCGGATCCGGCCGTGCGGTCGGGGGACGGGCGAAGACCCACGGCGGATCCGGCTGTACGGCCGGGGCGCTGGCG
>NZ_JBNCNM010000015.1:25720-238299 GCF_049846985.1 Streptomyces sp. DT190
ACGGCGGATCCGGCTGTACGGCCGGGGCGCTGGCGGAGGCCTACGGCGGATCCGGCCGTGCGGTCGGGGGACGGGCGAAGACCCACGGCCAATCCGGCCGTGCGGCCGGGGAACGGGGCGAAGACCCACGGCCGATCCGGCTGTACGGCCGAGGGCGGGCGAAGACCCGCGGCCGGGGCGGACGCGGACGGGGCGGTCTGCACCGCGGTCCCACTCGCGCGGCGGCTGCACGGCCGTTCAGCCGCCGCCCGGATCCGGCACCCCGGTGCGACCCGCCGCAGAGGGCGGTCACGGGAGCGGGTCCGCCGGATGAGCGGCGGATCCGGCTCACCGCAGCGAACGGGCCAGCGCCAGCGCGCCCGCCACCGGCGCCACCCGCAGACGCTGCGCACGGGCCGCCGGCAGGGTCTCGGCGAGAGCGGAGGTGAACGCCTCGTACAGCGCGGGCTGAGCGAGGACCGTGCCGCCCGCCACCACGACGTCGTCCACCGGGACCCCGCGGGCGGCCAGCCGGACCACGAGGGCGGCGAGCGACCGCCCGCCGTCGGCGACAACGGCCCGGGCGAGCGGCGAGCCGGCCTCGGCGGCCGCGAACACGACGGGACAGTGGCGCCCCCACTCGGCGGAGACGTCCGTGGCCGCCTCCAGGGCGGCGCCGAGCGCGGGCACCTCGGCCACGCCGAAGGCGGCGACCAGACCGCGGGCCAGCGCGTCGGGCTCCTCGCCGCGGTCGTGCGCCGCCCAGACGGCCCGCGCGGCCTCGCGGACGAGCCCGGCCGCGCCGCCCTCGTCGCCGAGCACCGCGCCCCAGCCGCCGACCTGCACCGCGACGCCCTCGCGGGAGCGTCCCACCGCGACCGAACCGGTACCGGCGACCAGACCGACGCCCCGGTCCAGGCCGGCGGCCGGGACGAGCAGTTCGGCGTCGCCCACGACCAGCGCGGGCACGCCCAGCCGTTCCTGGAGCGCGGCCCGGATGCCCGCGCACTGGTGGGGTGTTTCGCAGGCGTGCCCGCCCACGGCGACCGCGGACGGCCGGGCGTGCGCGGGCAGGGCGTCCCGGACCAGCGCGGCCAGCCAGTCCGCCGCGGCCCCGGCGTCGTGCGGGCGCCAGCCCGCACTGCTGCGGACACGGTCGACGACGGCCCCGCCGTCCGCGAGGGCGCGCAGCTGCGTCTTGGTGCCGCCCACGTCGATTCCGACCGCGTAAGGAGTGGAGTCCTGCACGGGTCCTCTTTCGTCCTCGCGCGGTTTCGGCGGGTGGCAGGCGAACCACCCGCCGGACCACGGCAGTTGAAGAGGTAGGGAAGCCCCGGGACGGGCTTCTGCGGGGCACGGCAGGCGAGTACCGTGAAGTTCGTTAGGAAGTTAACTAACGAAGTAGGGTGCGTCAAGAGGCACGGAATGCCCGATGCCGCGCCACCCTTGCCGGCCGCCCCGCTCGGCCGCAGGACGACCTGGGGAGACCATGCAGCTGAGTGAGAGTGCCCGTGTGGTGTTCGACGTACTGGCCGGGACGGGCACGGCCACCCGCCCCCAGCTGGCAGCCGGTGCGGGCCTTTCCAAGCCGACCGTCTCCGCCGCGGTGGCCGAGCTGGAGGCCGCCGGGCTCGCCGCCCACTCGGGGCGCGCCTCCGGCTCCACCGGCCGCAGCGCCGCCGTCTACCGGCTCGGCCCGGCCGCCGGCGCCGTGCTCGCGGTCGACCTCGGCCCCGCCAGGACCCGGGTGCGCGCCTGCGCCCTGGACGGCACGCTCCTCGCGGAGGCCACCGGGTCCCGCCCGGAGGCGGCCGCCACCGTCCGCGAGGTCCTCGGCGCGCTGCCCTCCGGGGCCCCGCTGAGGGCGGTCGTCGTCGCGGTCGGCGACGTCCCCACGCGCGACGGGGAGGGCGCCGGGGAGCGCCCCGCGACCGCCAAGGCCGGTCCCGTCTTCGACGCCATGGCCGTCGCCCTGCCCGAGGGCGTCCCCGTCCACCTGGAGAACAACGTCAACTGCGCCGCCCTCGCCGAACTGCACGAGGGCGCAGCCGTCGGCCGTGACACCTTCGGCTATCTGCGCATCGGCGTCGGCGTCGGTCTCGCCGTCGTCATCGGCGGCCGGGTGCTGCGCGGCGCGAACGGCGCCGCCGGTGAGGTGGCCCGCCTGCCCTACCCCTGGGACGACGACCGCGCCCCGCGCCACGAGGGCCTGGAGCAGCGCATGGGCTCGCGCACCCTGCTGCGCCGGGCCGCCGAGGCCTGGCGGGACGGTGACGGGCCCCGCCCGCGCACCGCGGACCGGCTGCTCGCCCTCTCCGCGCAGGGGCACGCCACGGCCCGTGCCGTGGTCGACGCGCACGCCGCCGACGTGGGCCGGCTCGCCGCCGCCGTCGCCGCCGTGCTGGATCCCGGGCTGATCGTGCTGGGCGGCGGCACCGGCGCGGATCCGCAGCTCCTGCCGGGTGTGCGCGCCGAGCTGGCCCGGCTGAGCTGGCCCACGGAGGTGGTCAGCAGCGTCGTGGGGGACACCGGCACCGTGGCCGGCGCGAGCAGGCTGGCGGTGGCCCACGGAATTCAAACCGTGACCGGAGCCGTGCGGACGAGGCATTGACGGGTGCGCCGTCGGTCTGCCAATGTCCGGACAAGCGCTTTCTAAGTCGGCCGGGACGCCGACTCCGGGTAAGCCTCCCGCTCGTACGCGAAGTACGGCAGCCGCACGAGGGCGAGCTTGTGCGACGCTCGGCCGCCATGGCCGGGGACCCCACCCGTGAAGACGACGCGGCCGGGCGAGGCCGCGCCCCGGGAAGCGACATTCGACATCTCCTGCACAATGCACCCGTGCCGCCTCGGCTGGCGCCGTGCTTCCTCCGCTACGAGAAAAGGGATCGAAGATGATCAGTGTGGGTGTGCGGCGCTCCCGCCGGCTCGGCCGCGGCGGCATACGCCGCCTGGTTCCCCTCGCCGCCGTGGCCACGGCAGGTGCCCTGCTGCTCTCCGCCTGCGGGTCGGGGTCCGGCTCGGGTGGCGACGAGAAGTCGCTGACCTTCTGGATCTCCACGGTCCCGGGCCAGGACGCCGGCTGGAAGAAGATGGTGGCGCAGTACAAGAAGGAAGCCGGCGTCAGCGTCAAGCTCGTCAACATCCCCTACGACGGATACCCGGCGAAGCTGCACAACGCCGCGCAGGCGAACTCCCTGCCCGACGTGGCGGCCGTGCCGGCCCTGGACCCGATCTGGGCGAACAAGCTGATCGACCTCAGCTCCATCGCCGACAACAAGAGCTACAAGATCAACGCCAACTTCGTCGCCAAGGACTCGTCCGGGAAGGTGCTGTCCATCCCCTCGGACATCACCGCGTCCGGCATGTACATCAACAAGACGCTGTTCGAGAAGGCCGGCGTCCCCTTCCCGACCTCGCCCGAGAAGACCTGGACCTGGACCGAGTTCGTCAGGGCCGCGGACAAGGTCCGGGACAAGACCGGCGCCAAGTACTCCCTCACGTTCGACCAGTCGCCGTCCCGGCTGCGCGCCATGGTGTACGAACTCGGCGGGAAGTACGTCCACGCCGACTCCTCCGGGAAGTTCTCGGTGGACGCCGCCACCAGGAAGGCCGTGAAGCGGTTCGTCGGGCTGAACGACGACAAGACCATGCCGAAGTCGGTGTGGACCAGCGGCGCCGACCCGTCCGCCATGTTCCAGAGCGGTGACGTGGTCGCCTACTGGTCCGGCGTGTGGCAGGTCCCCGCCTTCGCCGAGAGCATCAAGAAGTTCGAGTGGGCCGGCGTCCCGACCCCCGCCGAGCCGGTGCAGGCCAGCGACGTCAACAGCGGCGGCATGATGGTCGGTTTCAACAACAACGAGGCCGCGGCCGGCGCCGCGAAGAAGTTCATGTCCTGGCTGTACGAGCCGGACCACTACCGCGAGCTGTGCGAGGCGTCCGGCTTCCTGCCCGTCGAGACCGGCCTGAACCCGCAGTACCCCTTCACCTCCGAGGCGGCGCAGGCGGCGTTCAAGCTCTACAACGAGTCGATCCCGCTCTACGCGCCGATCTCGGGCTACTTCAACACCGCGCAGACGAACTGGGTGCTGAAGGGCAAGAGCCTCACCGAGGACCCGACCAAGACGGAGCTCGGCAAGGCGATCAACGGCCAGCAGTCGGTCGACGAGGCCCTGGACAACATCGTGGCCGGCTACAACCAGCAGGTCGGGGGCGGATCGTGAGCCGGGGGCCGGGCGGCGGGTCCGCGACCGCGCCGCCCGGCCCCGGCCACCCGCGTGACGCCGGGCTCACGGCCTGAGCCCACCGGAACCCATTCCACCAGCACGGAGTCAGGAAGATGACCAAACGCGCCCCGGACGTGTCCGTGAGCCCGCCGCCCAGGAGACGCAGTCGCCACACCTTCGCGCCGCTCGTGCTCATCGCGGCCAATGTCGTGCTCTTCGCGCTGTTCTTCGTCTGGCCTGCGGTGATCGGGCTCGTCTACTCCTTCACGAACTACACGGGCGTGGGAGCGTTCCAGTTCGTCGGACTCGACAACTACAGCACCCTGTTCGGGGACTCCACCTTCTACGACGCGGTGACCCGGACGCTGCTGTACACCGTGCTCTTCGTCCCGCTGAACTTCGTGTTCTCCCTGCTCATCGCCAACCTGCTGGTGAGCAGGCACGCCAAGGGCGTGTCGGTGGCCCGGGTCTTCTTCTTCATCCCGTGGCTGCTGTCGCCCATCGTCGTGGGCGTCCTGTGGCGGTGGCTGTTCGGCGAGAACTTCGGGCTGGTCAACTACCTGATCGAGAAGGTCGGCGGAAGCGCCGTTCCCTGGCAGTCGGACGCGGACCTGTCGCTGCTCGTGGTGGTGGTGGCCGCGTCCTGGGCCTGGACGGGCTTCTCCATGCTGCTGTTCATCGCGGCGATCAAGAACGTCCCGGTGTCGTACTACGAGGCGGCCGCGCTGGACGGGGCCGGTGCGTGGCGCCAGTTCACCAGCATCACGCTGCCGAGCATCGCACCCACGTCCTTCATCGTCATCCTGCTCAACACGATCCACGCGATGAAGGAGTATCCGCTCTTCGCCTCCCTCAACAACGGCGGACCCGGAACCTCCAACAACCTGCTGGTCCAGTACATCTACCAGACCGGCTTCAAGTCGGGGCAGATCGGCTACGCGAGCGCCGCGTCGTTCGTGCTCATGCTCATCCTGATGGCCGTCGCGGTCGTCCAGCTGATGGTCAACCGGCGGGTGGAGAACCGATGACAACCACAGACATGCCCCGCCCCGTCGACGCCGGGCCCGCCCGGGCCGTGTCGAAGAAGCGGCCCCGCGGCGCGGCCCGCGGCGGCATCCGGCGCGCGATCCCCGCGACGACCCTGCTGTGGGTCCTGGCCGCCCTCTACGGCGTGCCGGTGCTGTGGTTCGTCCTCAGCTCCTTCAAGCCGGCCGGCGACCTGTTCTCCCTCCCGCTGACCCTGCTCCCGCACGACCCCACCGTGTCGGGGTACAAGGCGGCGTGGGAGAGCGCCAACTTCTCCCAGTACTTCATCAACACGACCGTCGTGTGCGTGATCGCGACGGTCCTCACGGTGGGAGTCAGCTGCTGCACGGGGTACGCGCTGGCCAAGTACGACAACAAGTGGCTCAAGGTCTTCTTCGTCTGCATCCTGGCCACTACCATGCTGCCGTCCGAGGTCATGCTCGCCCCGCAGTTCCTGGTGGTCCGCGACCTCGGCCTGTACAACTCCCTCGCCGGCATCATCCTCCCGGCCGTGCTCACCGCGACCGGGTGCTTCATGTTCCGCCAGTTCTTCCTGACGGTCCCCGACGAGCTCATCGAGGCCGCCCGCATCGACGGCGCGCGTGAGCTGTCGATCTTCCTGAGGATCATGGTGCCGATCTCCCGGCCCATCATGCTGACCCTGGCCATCCTGTCGTTCCAGTGGCGGTGGAACGACTACATCTGGCCGCTGCTGATGCTCAACGACCCCGAGAAGTTCACCGTGCAGATCGGCATCCAGAGCCTCGTCGGGGCGCAAAACATCAACTGGTCGGTGCTGCTCGGCGGATCGGTCATCTCCATGGTCCCGCTGATCGTCGTCTTCCTGGTGTTCCAGCGCTACGTCATGAACGCCGACATCAACGCCGGACTGAAGGACTGACCACCGTGCCCACCCCGCTCGACCACGAGTTCGTCCGCACGGTGGCCGGCGCCGCCGACCGGTTCGCCGTCCCGCTGGCGGCCCGCCCCGACGAGGAACCGGCCGGTCTGCCCCACCGCACCCTGGCGCGCCGGGTGAAGATCCTGCTCGCGGCGTTCCGCTCCCCGGACTCGGCACTGCACGGCAGCGGGCGGGCCGTCGCCGCGGCGACGGCCCACCTCCGCGCCCTGAGGGCCGCGCAGACCGGCACCGGCCTGTTCGCCGGCGGCGACAACGTGCAGTCACCGCCGGATTCCGCGTTCACCGTCAACGACGTGTGCGACGCGCACGTCCTCGCCGCGGGCGCGGGAGCGGACCTCGGGGACGTCGCCGCCGCGCTCGCCGAGATCGCCGGCGCCGCCTCAGGGAGCCTGCTGACCGGTGGGGTGCACACCCCCAACCACCGCTGGGAGCTGTGCGCCGCGCTGGCCCGCCTGCACCGGTCGTTCCCCGACGGCCGGCTGCTCGACCGGGTCGGGCAGTGGCTCGCCGAGGGCGTCGACATCGACGCGGAGGGCCTGTACTCGGAGCGGAGCGCCAACTACGCGGCCCATGTGTCCAACCCCTCGCTGCTGCTGCTGGCCGAGGTGCTCGGCCGCGAGGACCTGCGGGACGCCGTCGAACGCAACCTCACCGCCACCCTGGACCTCATCAGGCCCGACGGCACGGTCGAGACCGTCCACTCGCGGCGCCAGGACCAGAACCGGCCGTTCCCGCTCGCGCCCTACCTGCCGCACTACCGGCTGCTCGCGATCCGCACCGGCCGGGGCGACTTCAGCCGGGCGGCGCGGCAGGCGGCCGCCGGCGGCATCGACGACCCCGGCCTGCTCCCCGAGAGCCTCCTCACCCCCGACCTGTGCCGCGTCCTGCCGCCACCGGCCGCGCAGGAACTCCCGCGCGCGCGGTACCTCGGCACCGCCCGCCTCGCCGCACACGCCTCGGCCACCGCGCACACGGTGGTGTACGGCGGCTCCGACGTGCCCCGGCACCGGCGCGTCCGCTCCGGCCTCGCCTGCAATCCCACCTTCCTGCGCCTGTTCGCCGGGGACGCGGTCCTCGACGCGGTCCGCCTGTCCCGGGGCTTCTTCGACCTGGGTCCGTTCCGCGCCGCCGGCATGCACGCCCTCGGCGGCGGCCGCTACCGGCTCACCGAGACCCTCTCGGCCGCCTACTACCAGCCGCTCCCGCCGGACCGGCGCGCGGACGACGGCGCCTACCGGGTGACCGACGAGGGACGCTTCTCGGCCGCGATGGCCTTCCCCGACCGGCCCCGGGACGGGGTCTCCCACACGACCAGCGTCGAGGTGGACCTGCGCGACGACGGCGCCGACCTGCGGATCGACCTGAGCGGACCACGGGTGCCCTGGTGTCTGGAACTGACCTTCCGGCCGGGTGGCGTGTTCGAGGGCGCCGTACCGCTCGGCGACGGGCGCTGGTGCCTGACGACCGGGCCGATGAGCTACCGGGTCGGTGCCGACGAGATCCGGGTCGAGGCCGGCGTGGAGGCGGGCGAACCGCCGGCCGGGCCGGACCGGAGCGAGATCCTGCGCTACGACCCGGGGCAGGACTACACCGTGGTGGGCGGCACCGACGCCACGACCGGGAACCGCGTCCACATCGGCGGACTCGGCCCGCACACCGTGACCGTCGCGCTGCGCGCCCGCCGGGCCGCACGGGACTGACCGCGCCGGGCCGTACGGGACCGACCGCGCCGGGCGGCACACGACCGACCGCGCCGGGCGGCACACGACCGACCGCGCCGGGCGGCACACGACCGACCCCGCCCGGCCGGGCCGGGGGCTCACGCGTCGCTGGCCGGGTCCGCCACCCTCGGTGCCCGGGCGGCGAGTGCCTCCAGGGGCTCGCCGCTGAGCCGGCACACGGTCCACTCCTCCAGGAGCTCCACCCCGAGGGACGTGTAGAAGTCGATCGTGGGCTTGTTCCAGGCCAGGACCCACCACTCGAAGCGGTCGTAGCCGTCGCGCCGGCAGATCGCGGCCAGGGCGGCGAGCAGATCCCTGCCGTGGCCCGAACCGCGCGCCTGGGGGCGTACGTAGAGGTCCTCCAGGTGCATGCCGCGGCTGCCCGTCCAGGTCGAGAACCGCGGGAACCACAGGGCGAAGCCCACGGCCCGGCCGGAGTCGTCGTCCTGGGCGATCAGGGCGTGGGCGGCCGGACGCGCACCGAACAGCGCCTCGCGCAGCTGGTCCTCGGTGGCCCGGGCCTGCTCCTCGGCCCGTTCGTACGCGGCGAGTTCGCGGATCATCGCGCGGATCTCGGGGATGTCGTTCGGCGTCGCGGACCTGATCATGGGCACATCATGACTGGTCCGTCCGGGACAACGGGAACGTCAGGCCCGGTCCGCCGGGACCACCAGGTCGGCCCGTCCCCGGGTCGCCGCGACCAGCTCCGCGTTGGGCTGGTCCGAGCGGGCCACCCAGGCCTCGGCCTCCCGGCGGGTCTTGCCGAACCGCTCGTGCCGCGCGACCAGGCGGCGGACGCGCTCGGGCTCCGGGAGTTCGCAGAACCACACCTCGTCCAGGAGAGGGCGGACACGGGCCCAGGCACCGGTGTCCAGGAGGAGGTAGTTGCCCTCGGTGACGACCAGTCGGGCCGAGGGCGGGACGGGGATCGCCCCGGCCAGCGGCTGCTCCAGGACGCGTTCGAACCCGGGGGCGTAGACGATGTCTCCGGCGTGCGCCTCCTCGCGCAGACGCGCCAGCAGGGCCGCGTAGCCCGCCGCGTCGAACGTGTCGGGAGCGCCCTTGCGGTCGCGCAGACCGAGGCGCTCCAGTTCGGCGTCGGCGAGGTGGAAGCCGTCCATGGGGACGTACGCGACCCAGGGTTCGCCGGATCCGTTCAGTTCCCGGACCAGGTGCTCGGCGAGCGTCGACTTGCCCGCGCCGGGGCTGCCGGCGATGCCCAGGACCGCGCGCCTGCGGTCCCGGGCCAGACCACGGGCGCGCTGGACGAGATCGTCGAAGGTGAGCGGCACACCGGAGAGTGTGTCATCCGGGCCCGGGCGGGTGTGCGGTGAGGCCCGCGGTCCCCGGGCCGCGGTGCGTGTGGCGTGCGCCACTCCTTGGATCGACGCCGGGAGGGGAACCGATCCTGTATGACGCAGCTCGGTCTACCCGACGACATCCACGCCTGCCTGTTCGACCTCGACGGAGTCGTCACCAAGACGGCCGTCGTCCACGCGGCCGCGTGGAAGGAGATGTTCGACGCCTTCCTGCGCGACCGCGACGGCGAGGACTTCCGGCCGTTCGAGGCGGCGGACTACGACGAGTACGTCGACGGCCGGCCGCGCGCCGACGGCGTGCGCACCTTCCTGGCCTCCCGCGGGATCGACCTGCCCGAGGGCGATCCGGACGACCCGCCCGGCGCCGAGACGGTGCACGGCCTCGGCAACCGCAAGAACCAGCTGGTCCTTCAGAAGATCCGCACCGACGGGGTGGAGGCGTACGAGGGCACGCTGCGGTACCTGGAGGCCGTCCGCGCCCACGGCCTGAGCACCGCGATCGTCTCCTCCAGCGCCAACTGCCGGGACGTGCTGCACGCGATCGGCGCCGAGCACTTCTTCGACGTGCGCATCGACGGCGTCGTCGCCGCCGAGCGCGAACTGCCCGGCAAGCCGCACCCCGACACGTTCCTCGCGGCCGCCGAGGACCTCGGTGTCCGCCCCGCCCAGGCCGCCGTCTTCGAGGACGCGCTGGCCGGCATGGACGCGGGCCGCGCGGGCCGCTTCGGGTACGTCGTCGGGGTCGACCGCGTCGGGCAGACCGACGCGCTGTACGCGCACGGCGCCGACATCGTGGTGCGGGACCTCGCCGAACTGGGAGGCACCGCGTGATAACCCAGCGGGCGTACGGCGTCGAACCCTGGGCCGTGCGCGAGACGGAGCTCAACCTGGACCTGCTGGCCCAGAGCGAGTCCGTGTTCGCGCTCTCCAACGGCCACGTCGGCTGGCGCGGCAACCTCGACGAGGGCGAACCCCACGGCCTGCCCGGCTCCTACCTCAACGGCGTCCACGAACTGCACCCGCTGCCCTACGCCGAAGCCGGCTACGGCTACCCGGAGTCCGGGCAGACCGTCATCAACGTCACCAACGGCAAGGTGCTGCGCCTGCTCGTCGACGACGAGCCGTTCGACCTGCGCTACGGGCGGCTGGTCACCCACGAGCGGACCCTGGACCTGCGCCGTGGCGTGCTGGAGCGGATCTGCGAGTGGACCTCCCCGGCCGGCTCGACCGTGCGGGTGCGCTCCACCCGGCTGGTCTCCCTCACCCAGCGGGCGATCGCCGCCGTGGCCTACGAGGTGGAGCCCGTCGACAGCCGCACCCGCGTGGTCGTGCAGTCGGAACTGGTCGCCAACGAGAGCCTGCCCGAGCCGGACGGCGACCCGCGTGCCGCCCGGGCGCTGAAGTCGCCGCTGGAGCCGGAGGAGGACCTCGCCTCGGGCAGCCGGCTGCGCCTGGTGCACCGCACCCGCCGCAGCGGCCTGCGGGTCGCGGTCGCCGCCGACCACACCGTGACGGGCCCCGAGCGGACCACCACCAGCAGCGAGAGCAACGTCGACGTCTCCCGGCTGACCATCACCTCCGTCCTGGAACCGGGCGAGCGGCTGCGGGTGGAGAAGCTGGTCGCGCACGGCTGGTCCGGCGCCCGCTCCCGGCCCGCGATGAGCGACCAGGTCGAGGCGGCCCTGGCGGCGGCCGCGCACAGTGGCTGGCAGGGGCTGCTGGCGGAGCAGAAGGCGTACCTGGACGACTTCTGGGCGCGCGCCGACGTCGAGATCGACGGCGACGAGGAGATCCAGCAGGCCGTCCGCTTCGCCCTCTTCCACGTGCTGCAGGCCGGCGCCCGCGCCGAGCAGCGCGCCATCCCCGCCAAGGGACTCACCGGCTCCGGCTACGACGGCCACGCCTTCTGGGACACCGAGGCGTTCGTGCTGCCCGTGCTGACCTGCACCGAGCCGAAGGCCGCCGCCGAGGCCCTGCGCTGGCGCCTGGACACCCTGCCCGCCGCCCGCGAGCGCGCGGCCCAGCTCGGCCTGCGCGGCGCCGCGTTCCCCTGGCGCACCATCGAGGGGTCGGAGGGCTCCGCCTACTGGCCGGCCGGCACCGCCGCCTTCCACGTCGGCGCCGACATCGCGGACGCCGTCGTGCGCTACGTCGCCGCCACCGGGGACGAGACCTTCGAACGCGAGGTGGGCGTGGAACTGCTGGTGGAGACCGCCCGACTGTGGCGCTCCCTCGGCCACCACGACGACCGGGGCGTCTTCCACATCGACGGCGTCACCGGCCCGGACGAGTACAGCGCGATCGCCGACGACAACACGTACACCAACCTCATGGCCCGGGCGAACCTGCTGGCCGCCGCCGACGCCTGCAAGCGCCACCCCGACGAGGCCGCGCGGCTGGGTGCCGACGAGGAGGAGATGGCCGCCTGGCGGGACGCCGCCGAGGCGATGCACGTCCCCTACAACGAGGAGCTCGGCGTGCACGAACAGCACGCCGGCTTCACCCGTTACCAGCGCTGGGACTTCGCCCGGACACGGCCGGACCAGTACCCGCTGATGCTGCACTTCCCGTACTTCGACCTGTACCGCAAGCAGGTGATCAAACAGGCGGACCTGGTGCTGGCGATGTACACCTGCGGCAGCTTCTTCGAGGAGTACGCCGACCGGGAGCAGATCGCGCGCAACTTCGCCTACTACGAGCCGCTGACGGTGCGGGACTCCTCCCTGTCCGCCTGCGTCCAGGCCGTCATGGCCGCCCAGACCGGTCACCTCGACCTGGCCTGCGCGTACACGGCGGAGGCCGCGCTGATGGACCTGGGGGACCTGGAGCACAACACCCGCGACGGGCTGCACATCGCCTCCCTGGCCGGGACCTGGATGGCGCTGGTCGCCGGGTTCGGCGGCATGCGGTACGCCGACGGCGGCCTGCGCTTCGCCCCGCGCCTGCCCGCGAGGTACAGCCGGCTGGCCTTCACGGTCCGGTTCCTCGGCCGGTCCCTGCGCGTGGAGCTGACCGCCGGCCGGGCCACCTACACCCTGCGCTCCGGACCGCCGCTGACCATCCGTCACCACGGCACCGAGCTGACGGTGAGCGAGGAGGCGCCGGTGAGCCGGCCCGTGCCGCCGACGCCCCAGCGCCCGGCTCCCGAGCAGCCACCGCACCGGGCCCCGCACGTCCGCTGACCCCGCCGGGCGCGTCAGGCGCTTGGCCGTATTCCGCCCTGCACCCTCAGAACCGGCACGTTAGTTTGTCCGTGTTTGCCGACTTCACGGGGTAAGGGGCGGAACATGGCCGACGGCGCGAACGCCATCCTTGTCCGCATGCGGCGGCGTGATCACCCGCCGGCGCCGGGCACGGCCGGCCACAAGCGCGGCGCCCGCGCGCTCGCCTGGCTCGCCGCCGTCTTCACCCTCGCGCAGCTCGCCCTCGTACGGCCCGAGCTGGGCCTCGGCTGGGACGAGATCGTCTACGTCAGCCAGGTCACCTCCCACACGCCTGCCGCGTTCTTCAGCGCACCCCGCTCCCGGGGCGTCTCCCTGCTGGTCGCGCCCGTCGCCTCCTGGTCGGAGTCCGTCCCGCTCCTGCGCGTCTACCTCGCCGTCCTGTCGGGACTGGCCCTCTTCCTCGCCCTGCGCACCTGGCGCGGCCTGTTCCCGACCCGGGTCCTGGTCGTCGGCGGCACCCTGTTCGCCTCCCTGTGGATGACCCTCTTCTACGGCCCGCAGGCCATGCCCAACTACTGGGTCGCGATCGGCGCCCTGATCAGCGTGGGCTGCTTCCTGCGCGCCCGGGAGGAACCTTCCGCCCGGGCCTCGCTGTGGGGCGTCGCGGCGGGCGGCGCGCTCATGGCCCTGATGCGGCCCGGCGACGCGGTCTGGGTGGCCCTGCCGCTGCTGGTCCTCGCCCTGGCCCGCCGTCACGGGCGCCTGCTGCTCGCGCTCGCGGCGGGGCTCGCGGCAGGTGCGCTGCCCTGGGTGATCGAGGCGTGGACCGGCCACGGCGGCCTGGCGCAGCGGCTCTCGGACGCCTCCCGCATCCAGGGCGGGCTCGGCTGGCAGATCGCCGTGGACGACCAGCTGCGCAGCCTGGGCGGACGGGCCCTGTGCCGGCCGTGCACCGGGTCGGTGCCCCACCCGGTGGTCACCGTCTGGTGGTTCGCGCTGCCCGTCCTGGCCGGGCTCGGACTGGCCGTCGCGGCCCGGGCCCGCCGCCTGGAACGGACCCTGGTCCCGCTGGCCTGCGCCGCTACGGCCGCCGTGCCGTACCTGTTCATGATCGGCTACGCCGCCCCCCGCTTCCTCCAGCCGGCCTACGCCCTGCTGGCGATCCCGGTCGCGGACGCCCTGTGGCACCTGGCCAGGAAGCCGGGCGGCACCTGGCGCCCGGTGGCCGCCGCCCTGGTCGCGCTCGGCCTGGCCGGGCACCTGGCGGTGCAGATCGCCGTCCTGGAAGGCGCCGTGGCCCGCAACACCGACAGCCGCCGCGACTGGGACCGCACGGCCGGCGCGCTGCACCGCCTCGGCGTCCGTCCGCCTTGCCTGCTCACCGGGCACGAGGCGATCCCCATCGGCTACTACACGGGCTGCTCCTCCGGCGCCACCAGCGGGCACAACGAGAACACCACCGTGCCGGAGATCCTGCGCACGGCGGACCGGCTCCCGGTCGCCCACCTGGCGCCCGCCGGCGGCACCCCGCCCGGGTACGCCCGTACCTGGCCCGTGCACCGCGTCTCGGACCTGGACGTCCGCGTCGCCCCGCACCCCTGACGGCCCACCGCCCCGGCCTGCTGAGCCCCGTCGCATCCTGCCGGACGGCGTCCGCGCCGAGGAGTCCCGCACGGCACGACCGTGCTCGCCCTCGCCTAGGCGACGGTGTCCTGATCGCGGGCGGCGCGCGGGTGACACCGGCGCGGGGACGGGCCGTCCCGGCGGAATTTCCGGTTCCATGGGCAAGACCTGCCGCCGGCTTTACTGCACAGTGCTTGCAGGTGCCGGGGGATGGCACGAGGCTTGTGCCGCGGCCGTCCGTCCGACCGAAGGACCTTCCCCCCGATGACGGCCGTCCCTGAGTCCACTCCGCGCCTCCCCGCCCCGGCCGCCGTCCAGCGCACGGCCCGGCGCCGCGTCCGCACCTCCATGACGTGGCGGGAGTGGACCGGGGCCGGGGGACGGCCGCGTCGATCGCCGGCCCGCACGTCGCGCGTTCGGGCAGGCGGGGGATCCCGCCGTCCGCCGAGGTTAGAGCGCCCGTTACGGGAAACGCGGAACGGACAGCCGGGACGAACGAGCCGGCGTAGCGCGACAGGGAGGCAGGAGTGATGGGCACGGAACCGATGCGCCCCGAACCGATGGCGGACGACGCGTACCAGCCCACCGGGACCAACGAGGAGCAGGAGGACGCCGCGCCGCTCGACCTGCAGGACGCCGTCGACGAGCGGACCTACGACGACACCCTCGACGAGGGCTACTCCCCGCCGGAGAAGCCCCTCGGCGTCACCAAGCACGGCACCACCGCCGCGGAGCAGCACGACGGGGAGACGCTCGACCAGCGGCTGTCGCAGGAGGTCCCCGACGTGTCCGCCGAGCCCCTCGGGGACGGCGTGGGCGACAGCCCCGACGGCGACGGCGAACCGGTGGACCCCGAGGCGGGCACCGTCCGGGCCGGCCGCCTGGTCGCCCCGGACGAGGGCGTCCACCCGGACACCACCAAGGAGACCGTCGCCACCGACGTCGGCATCGACGGCGGAGCGGCCGGCGCGGAGGAGGCCGCCGTCCACGTGGTGGAGGACGACGGCGCACTGCCCGAGGACGACGGCAGGGCGTGACCGCCGACGGCGGCTGACCCACCCCGCACGCGGAGGCCACCGCACCCATGACGGGTGCGGTGGCCTCCGCGTGCGGGCCGCTAGGGCAGCAGCTTCTCGAGCGCGGCCGGTCCCTCCGCCGCCAGCTTGCGCTTGGCCCATTCGAGGTTGTGCGGCGTGAGGTCCTTGCCCGAGGCCAGGACGAGGTCCTCCGGTGACACATCGGTGCCGGTGCGGGCGTGGAGCAGGCGGTCCGGGGTGGTGCTGTCCTCGGGCTGCCGGGACGCGGGGGGCTGTGACGTCGACATGTTCTCTGCTCCTAGGGTCCGGATCGCTGGTGCGGCCCCGGTGCTGAAAAACGGGTCCGCTCTCACCATTCACCGCGGGAGCCCGGCGTGCATCCGGAGAGCGCGGCCCGGGCCCTCGCGGACCCCCGGCACCCCGTTCGGACGCCCACCGATGTCGCATCCCCGGTTTCCGGGTGACGGTGGAGACACGTGTCCCTGCGAATGACAGGAGCTTTTCCATGCGCACACGTGTGACCGCCGCTGCCGGCCTGGCCTGCGCCGCCCTGCTGGCCTTCGCCGGTACGGCGAGCGCCGACGACGGCACCGTCGGTATCGCCACCGACAGCCCCGGCGTCCTCTCCGGCAACGTCATCCAGATCCCGGTCGACATCAACGCCAACGTCTGCGGCAACTCGATCAACGTGATCGGGCTGCTGAACCCGGCGTTCGGCAACGAGTGCACGATCAAGGACTGACGTACCGGACGCACGGCTCACCGGCGGCGGCCCGCGCATCGGCGCGGGCCGCCGCCGGCCGTCGTCACGGCCCGGACGGCGGGCACGGCGCCAGCACCAGCATCGTGACGTCGTCGCGTACGTCCGGGCAGTGCCGCACGAGGTCGGACCACACCCGCTCGGCCAGGGCGGCCGGGTCCTCGGCGGTGAGGCCGGGCAGCCGCTCGGCCAGCGGGTAGAACGCGCCTTGGGCGTCCCTGGCCTCGGTGACGCCGTCGGAGGCGAGGAAGAGCCGGTCACCGGCGCGCAGCGGCACGCTGACCACCCGGGGCGGGACGGGCCCGGCGAGTCCCAGCCCGAGCGGTGTCCCGGGCTCGACGTCCAGCTCGACGACCTGCCCGTCCCGGATCAGCAGCGGTCCCTCCTGCCCGCACGCCACGATCCGCACCACCCGGGCGTCGGCGGAGAAGTCCAGCAGCACCGCCGTGGCGAACAGCTCGGTGTGGGGATCGTCCGCCGAGTCCACCGCGAGCCTGCGGTCGAGCCGGGCCGCCACCGCCTCCGGGTCCGTCTGGTCCAGCACCGCCTCCCGGAAGGCCCCCAGCAGTGAGGCGACCGTCGCGACGGCCGACAGACCGTGCCCCTGGACGTCGCCCATGACCGCACGGACGCCGTGGGGGCCCGCCCGTACGTCGAAGAAGTCACCCCCGACCAGCGTCCCGCGCTGCGCGGCCCGGTACAGGCCCGCGCACCCCACCGGCCCGACGCGCCGCGGCAGCGGCGGCGCGACGGCCCGCTGCGCCGCCTCGGCCACGGCCCGCTCGGTGACCAGCTGCGCGTCCCGCCGGCTGCGCACGTACGACAGCAGCACGCTGAGCACCGACACGAAGCACACGGTCAGGACGTCGGTGCTGCCGGGATCGTCCAGGTCGAAGACCGGCACGGTCAGCACGAGCACCGTCAGCACCCCGAGCACGGCCGTCGTCATCGGTCCGTGCGCCAGCACGGCCAGCGGCGGGATGGCACCCAGCAGGAAGCCGATGTCGAGCGGTTCGGGGCTGACCAGCTCCGCCAGGCAGACGCCCGCCAGCAGGGCCGACGGCAGCACCCGGGCCCATCTCGGCGGCGGTGCCCCGCGCAGCCAGCCGGGCCGGTCCCGGTCGGGGGCCGTGCGGGACCGGCCGCGCGTGCTTCTCACACCACCACGCTGCCCCGGGCGACCGGCCACCGCACGCCGGGGCCGCGCCGCCGGGGGACGGCCGCGCCCCGGCTAGAACGGCGTGAGCGTCAGCCGGAAGGCCGTGGGCGCGGTGTCCTGGATGTAGGAGGCGAAGTCGGCCACGTCGTCGAAGGCGAAGCCGTACGCCTTGCCGTCCTCGGCGGCCGCGTGCATGGCCTTGGCGTAGTGGTTGGTCAGCTCGGCACGGTAGAACGACGCCGGGTCGGTCGTCGGCTGGGCGGCGGAGGCCAGCAGCGTCGAGCGGTTGAACCCGGCCCCCAGGATCGCGGCGACCGGTCCGGTCGTGCCGTCGTTGGGGGCGGCGAGGGCGCCGTCGCAGAACAGCACGTCCCGCGTGGACGGCTTGGCGAAGGAGACCTCGGCGGGCCCGGTGAAGGTGAGCCGCTCGCCGCGCACCCGGCCGGTGAACGTACCGGCGTTGGTCGTCACCTTCAGGTCCCGGCCGGTGTAGGTGCTCCACACCTCGTCGATGGCGGGCGCGAAGTAGTCCTTGGCGAACAGCCCCGCGTCCAGGCCGTGCCCGGGGGCGATGATCCGGGTGTCGTCGACCACGAGCCGGGCGAACTCCGGGACCTGCCGGACGGCGGCGAACGCGGCCGCCCGGCCCCCGTCGCGCAGCGCGCCCGTCGTCTGGTCCTTGGCGCCGGTCAGCCGGATGCTCATCGGCACGCTGAACATGTCGACCATGGTGGTGTTGCAGAACATGCCGGCCGAGTTGTACGTGAACTCGGCGCAGTCGTGCAGCACCCCGTAGTTGGGGTCCGAGGAGACCCAGCCGGCCGGGTACTGCAGCGCCGCGTTGCCGGCGCCGTCGGTGACGACCTTGAACTTGAGCTTCGCGCCGAGCGACACGTAGATGCGGCCCGACATGTACGGCAGGGACAGCCGGGTCTCCCCGCTGCCGGCCAGCGGTATCGCGTAGTCGGTGAAACCGTCGGGGCCGTTGTCGGACAGGGCCACCGGGGCGAGGGTGCCGTCGGGCCGCAGCCGTACCTGACGGCCGTCGGCGTTGCCCACGACGTAGACGTGGACGCTCGCGTTGCCGAACGAGCCGCTGTTGTTGACGAGCGTCACGGGCAGGGCCGCTGCCGCCTTCGGCGTGCCGGGGGCCGTCTCCGCGAGGGCGTGGGGGGCCAGCGCGGCGATCGCCGGGGCGGCGACCACGGCACCGCCGAGACCGGCGAGGAGCTTACGGCGGGCGAGGGGACGCTGGTGACGAGGAGTCATGTGGGGGGCCTCCTGTTGTGCGGGTGGGGAGATCGGATGAGAGCGCTCTCAGTCCGACCGTCCCGGATGTTACGGAGCAGCGGCGTCCCAGCCAACCCGTCCGTCACGGACAAACCCCCCGTACCATCGCCCACTTGGGCGCCTTAAAGATCGCTTAACCCGCGCTTAAGGGTCGGTTGAGGCCGACAGGCAAACCCGTGGACGACCCGCCCGGTGATCCCGTAACGTGTGGCCCGCCACGCCCGCGACCGACGGAAGGAGGGCAGAGCCGTGCAGTTCACACCGACCCCGCGCTCCCTCCCCGTTGTCCCGGCGTGCTTCGACTGACCGACCGGGAGCGCACTTCGCAGCATACTTCCCGGAGGACATCCCATGACCGATCCGGTCATCCGCGCGCTCGACGCGAGCGACGCCGCACTCTTCGACACCCTGCCCGACCCGCTGGGCGCCCGTGAGGGCCACCGGCTGACCCGGCACCGCCCCGAATGGAAACGGGTCGCGCTGCGCGACGGCCGCGTGGTCGCCCGCGGCGCCTGGTGGGGCGGCCCCGACGACACCCAGCCCCTCAACATCAACTGGTTCGACGTGGCGGAAGGCGAGGAGGAGGCGGGCGCCGCGCTCCTGCGCTCCGCGCCCTGGCAGGTCGAACTGGAACTGAACGCGCCGGCCGGCTGGCGCGAGGACCCGGCGCTGCGCGCCGCCGCCGAAACGCGCGTCGCCGCCGCCCGCAAGGCCGGGTACGACCTCCTCGTCGAACGTCTCCTGTACCGCTGGACCCCCGGCGACGGCCTGCCGGAGCGGCCCGGGCGCCTGGAGTTCCGCGCCGAACCGGACGACGCCGTCTTCTTCGACGCGCTGCGCCGCATCCACTCCGCCACCCTCGACGCCCACGCGCTCAAGGCGATCGAGGAGGGCGGACTCGACCGGGCCGCCCAGCAGGAACTCGACTTCTTCCACTGGTGCCCGTCACCACGCGAGTGGTGGCAGGTCGCGTACACGCCCCAGGGCGAGCCGGTCGGCATCCACATCCCGGCCCACAACCCCTCGGGCCCCTGCGTCGGCTTCATCGGCGTCCTGCCGGACCAGCGCGGCCGGGGCTACGCCTACGACCTCCTGGCGGAGTGCACCCACTTCCTCGTGGAGCGGGGAGCGGAGTTCGTCACCGCGGCCACGGACCGGGGCAACGTGCCCATGGCAGCGAACTTCGCCAAGGCCGGTTACCCGGTGATCCGCGAACGCCTCAACTTCGAGCCGGCACCGCAGGAGGCCCGCACGCCCTGAGGCGCCTAGCGCTCGCCGTCGTCCAGCAGCTCCTGGGCCGCCGTGAGGATCTCCGTCACCCGGAGTCCGAACGCCGCGTCGCAGCGGTGCGGGCGGCCCGTCCGGACGGCGGCGAGCAGGGCGTCCGCGGCCCGCATCAGGGCCGGGACGGCACCGTCGCCGCCGTCCGGCAGGACCGCGACCCCGGCCTCGCCGCGCAGCTCGACGGCGGCACCGGCCGCGGCGGGCGGTGCCGTCAGGCTCAGGGTCAGCGTGCTGGACGCGCCCTGCACGTGGTCGAGGACCACGTGCACCGTGTCCCCGGGCCCGTACGCCGCCGCCGACACGTGCCGCACGTCACCGAGCACCGGCAGCAGCACGGACAGGGCGTGCGGACCGACGTCCCACAGGGCGCCCTTCTCCCGCCGCCACGGCGTCGCGAAGGGGCTCTCGCTGGTGAACACCGCGCCGAGCCACTGCGCCCGCGCCGTGAACCAGCCCCCCACCGCCGCCTGCTCGGCGATCCAGGTCTGCGGCCCGGGCTGGAACCGGGTCGTGAAGAACACGACCGAGGAGACCCCGGCCGCCTCGGCGGCCTCGACGACGGCCCGCCCCTGCTCGACCGTGGGCGCCAGGGGCTTGTCGAGCAGCAGATGGCACCCGGCCCGCGCCGCCCGCACGGCGAGCTCGGCCTGCACCTGCGGGGGCAGTGCCACGGCGACCGCGTCCACGTCGGCCAGGAGCGCGTCGACGTCGTCGTACGCGCGCACACCGTGCCGCTCGGCCAGCTCCTTCGCGGCCTCGGGACGACGGCCCCAGACCCCCGCGAAGTCCAGCTCGTCATGCCTGCTCAGCGCGGGGGCGTGGGCCATCTGCGCCCAGGGTCCGGTGCCGAGAAGTCCTATCCGCATGCTGCCGCCTTTCCCAGTGCCTGGGCGAAGAGCGTGACACACACCGGCGGCCGGCGGGGGAGCGGGTGCGGACAACCCGGAAGGGCGTACCGGTCTCCCTCCCCGCCGCAGGCGTCCCCGGCCACCGCCCTGACGTCCGGCCGGGACCCGCGGCAGGCCCCGGCCGGAGCCCTACGCCGCGAGCTCCTCGCGGATGCGGTCCAGCATGAACGCCGAGGACTCCCGGGCCCGCTCCTCCCAACGCGAGCCGGGTGGTCCTGAGGGGCACCGCGAACGCGGCAGGGCCGCCCGTGCGCGCGGTCGGCTGCGGTGCGCGCGGGCGGCCCTGGTCGGGTTCGGTGCTCCGGTGGTCCGATCCGGTGGGGCGCTGCGGTGGGGTGCTGCGGTGGCGGCGGTGCTCTGCCGGTGGTGCCTCCGCCGGAGGTGCTCAGCTCTCCTTGCCGCTGATGTTGACCATCCACGGCACACCGAAGCGGTCGGTGCACATGCCGAACTCGTCACCCCACATCTGCTTCTCCAGCGGCACCGACACCGAGCCGCCCTCGGAGAGCTTCTCCCAGTAGCCGCGCAGCTCGGCGTCGTCGTCGCCGCTGAGGCTCACGGAGTAGGAACCGCCCTGCGGCGTCTCCATGCCGGGTGGGTTGTCGGCGCCCATCAGGGTGAAGCCGGTGGGGGTCTCCAGCATGCCGTGCATGATCTGGTCGGCGTGCGGGGTGTCCCCCTGGCCGAAGTCGCCGTAGGAGTTCAGGGTCAGGGTGCCGCCGAAGACCTCCTTGTAGAACTCCATCGCCTGCCGGGCGTCGCCGCCGAAGGTGAGGTAGGGGTTGAGACGCGAAACCATGAAAGCCTCCCAAAAGGGACAGGGTCGTCGTGCGCGCAGCGTATCGCCGGGCACTGACAACGGCTCGCCGACCGCCCCGCGCCCGAGGCGCCCGGACCCGTCCCCGTGCCCCGCTCCCGCGCCAACGGCGCTGTTAGCGTGGCCCCTTGGGCTCAAGGGGGAGGAGACCGCTCATGGCATCGACGTTCCGCATCGGTGGGGATCTGGAGGTGCGCAGGCTCGGGTTCGGGGCCATGCATCTGCCGACCGGGCCCGGCCCGGACCGCGCACGGGCCCTCGCGGTGGCCCGGCGGGCCGTGGAACTGGGCGTCACCCTGATCGACACGGCGCACCTGTACGGCGGAGGAGCCAACGAGGAACTGCTCGCCGAGGCGCTGCACCCCTACCCCGAGGGGCTGCTGATCACCACCAAGGTCGGTGTCGCCCGCACCGGGCCCGGCGGCGACTGGAAGCTCGACGGGCGGCCCGAGATCCTGCGCGACCAGGTCCGGCAGGCCCTGCGCCGACTGCGCGTGGAGCGGATCGAGCTGCTCCAGCTGCACCGTATCGACCCCGACACCCCGCTCGCCGACCAGCTGGGCACGTTGCGGGAGCTGCAGTCGGAGGGCCTCATCGGGCGCATCGGGCTGTCCGAGGTCTCCGTCGACGAGCTGGAGCGGGCCCGGGAGATCGTCGACGTCGCGAGCGTGCAGAACCGGTACAGCCTGCTCGACCGTGAGCACGAGCCGGTGCTCGACGCCTGTGCGGCGGCCGGCATCGCCTTCCTGCCGTGGCGGCCCGTCGCCTGGGGGAAAACCGGTGCCGAGACGCCCGTCGCCGACGTGGCGGCCGAGCTGGGGGCCACGCCCACCCAGGTCGCGCTCGCCTGGCTCCTGGACCGCTCGCCGGTCGTCCTGCCGATCCCGGGCACGGCCCGGATCGAGCACCTGGAGGAGAACGTCGCCGCGGCCGACCTGGAACTGACGCCTGCCCACAGGGCGCGTCTCGACGCGTCGGCCGGGGCGGCGGGGGAGCCGGGGGCCGGGTCCGGTTGAGGAACGGGGCAGCGGGGGCCGGGGCTGGTTGAGGAACCCGGTGGCAGAGGGCGCGGGGCGGCTGAGGAACCGGGCGGTGCGTGGTGGCTCACGCCTCCTCGGGCGTCCCGCTGCTCCAGTCGTACGGGCCACCGCCCCGCCACTCGATCAGCTCGGTGTCGTCCACCGCCGTGTCGGCCGTGGGCAGGCCCTCGCGGTGGACCAGGTCGAGCACGTCGAACAGGCTGTAGGCGACGCCCTTGTCCTCGCCGCGGATGGTCACCAGCCGTCCGCCGTCCGACGCGGGCGGCTGCACGACCACAGGGGGTTGACCGTCCATAGCCCCACCATGCGCCCGAAACGGCCGGTTCGCAGCTCGGTCGCGTCCAGAAGCGGTAGCAGTTCTCCTCCGTCGCGACCCGGACGGGCGGTACGCGGGTGACAAGGGGAGTGCCGAGAACTGAGTTCTCATCAGCACTCCCTGAGGCGCATCCGCAACCGCCCTGGCGTCCATGGCATGGATGACGTGCTTGAAACGCCGGAGGAACGGGACGGAGGTGCTGCCGGCCGGGTCCCGCCCGCGCCGGACCCCGTCGTCGCCGGCGGCACCGGCATCTCGACGCGCTGATCGCCCGGCCCGGCAGAACCACGGGGGACCCGACCCGCCTCCACGAGGGCCACCGCAGACCCTCCCGCGCCCCGGGCAGCGGATCGGCGCTGCCGCCCCCGGGAAGGGAGGGACGGAGCGGTGCCGCGTGAGGCGCAGGCCTGACAGCCCGAGTTGACGTCCCGCCAGGGATGACCTCTTGAGGAAGCGGCCGACAGGTCCGAACGGGCCGTGATCGCGAACATGAGGGCGGGCAGGCGCGCCCTGTTGTTCCCCTGCCGCGGGCGGATGCCGTCACGCTGTCATCTCTGTGCTCACGACCACCTGCGAAGCGGATCCCGCACTTGGCGGCGAGGAGACGGGGTCCCGGGTGGAGGGCCGTGGGGAGGCATTCAGTTGCGCGGCTGCTGAATGCGTTCTCCTTCTTCTATTGGACGTCCGCGCGCGGGACGTCCAGGCTGGAGTCGGCCATCGCCCGAACAGCCGAAACGACAGCCGGAAGAGGTCACGAGCCCATGGACACCCGCCGTATCGGTGATGTCGAGGTCAGCGCGATCGGGCTGGGCGCGATGCCCATGTCCATCGAGGGACGCCCGGACGAGGAACGCTCCCTCGCCACCCTCCATGCCGCGCTCGACGCCGGCGTGACCCTGATCGACACCGCGGACGCCTACCACCTGCACGCCGACGAGGTCGGTCACAACGAGAGCCTCATCGCCAAGGCCCTCGCCTCCCACGAGCGCGGCGGCGAGGTCCTGGTCGCCACCAAGGGCGGTCATCTGCGCCCCGGCGACGGGAGTTGGACGCTCGACGGCAGCCCCCGCCATGTGAAGGAGGCGTGCGAGGCGTCCCTGCGCCGCCTCGGCGTGGAGGCCATCGGGCTCTACCAGTTCCACCGCCCCGATCCGAAGGTGCCCTACGCCGATTCGGTCGGTGCGGTGCGCGACCTGCTCGACGAGGGCAAGATCCGGATGGCGGGCATCTCGAACGCCGACCCCGACCAGATCCGCCAGGCCCAGGAGATCCTCGGGGGCCGTCTGGTCGCCGTGCAGAACCAGTTCTCCCCGGCCTTCCGCTCCAGCGAGCCGGAACTGCGCCTGTGCGACGAGCTCGGCATCGCGTTCCTGCCCTGGAGCCCTCTCGGCGGGATCGCGAAGGCCGGCGAGCTGGGCTCGGCCCACGGCGCGTTCGCCCGCATCGCCGCGGAGCGCGGGGTGAGCCCGCAGCGGGTGTGCCTGGCGTGGATGCTCGCCAAGTCGCCGGTGGTCGTGCCGATCCCGGGCGCGAGCCGGCCCGAGACCATCCGCGACTCGGCCGCCGCCACCGGTCTCGTCCTGACGCCGGAGGAGCAGGCGGAGCTGGACGCGGCCTGAGCGGCCCGCGGCCCGGGGCGGCGCACCCGTCTCGCCCCGGGTCCCGCGCTGCGGCGTCGCCGCCCCGGCCCGTGGTGTACTCCGGAGCCGCCTGGGAAGAAAGCGCTTGCCACACCCACCGGCAACCGGGGAGGACCACCGCCGATGGCGTCGACGACAGAAAGACCCCTCGACCACCGCTACCGGGGCGAGCACCCGATCCGCACGCTCGCCTACCTGTTCCGCGCCGACCGCCGCCGGCTCGCGCTGGCCGTCGTCGTCTTCACCGTCAAGCACAGCCCGATCTGGTTGCTGCCGCTGGTCACCGCGTCCATCATCGACACGGTCGTCCAGCACCAGCCCCTCAGCCGCCTGTGGACCAGCACCGGGCTCATCATGTTCATCCTGCTGGTCAACTACCCGCTGCACGTGCTGTACGTCCGCCTGCTGTACGGCAGCGTCCGCCGCATGGGCACCGCCCTGCGCTCCGCCCTGTGCACCCGCATGCAGCAGCTCTCCATCGGCTACCACTCGCGCGTCAGCGCCGGCGTGCTCCAGGCCAAGGTGGTCCGGGACGTGGAGACCGTCGAGCAGATGGTGCAGCAGACCGCCGAGATCGGGCTCGGCGCCACCACCGTGCTCACCGGCGGCCTCGTCATCATCGCCGTGCGCACCCCCGAGTTCCTCCCCGTCTTCCTCGTCGTCGTGCCCGCCGCGGCGCTGCTCGTGGCCCGGCTGCGGGCGCGGCTGCGCACCCACAACGAGCACTTCCGCCACGAGGTGGAGGCCCTGTCGTCCCGCGTCACCGAGATGACCCGGCTCATCCCCGTCACCCGCGCCCACGGCCTGGAGGGCAAGGCCCTGCGCCGCATGGACGGCACCCTCAACCGGCTGCTCACCTCCGGCCTCCGCCTCGACCTGGTCAACGGCCGGTTCGGCTCCCTGGCCTGGGTCGTCCTCAACGTGGTCGGCGTGCTGGTCCTGGCCGGGGCGGCGCTCATCTCGTACCACGGCGTCTGGGGCGTCACCCCCGGCGACGTGGTGATGCTCAGCGCGTTCCTGACCACCCTCACCAACTCCACGACGACGCTGGCGGGACTCGCCCCCGTCATCACCAAGGGCCTGGAGTCGGTCCGCTCCGTGGGCGAGGTGCTCCAGGCCCCGGAACTGGAGGACAACCAGGGCAAGGCGGAGCTCTCCGCGCTGCGCGGAGCCGTCACCTTCGAGCACGTCGACTACGCCTACGAGACCGACGGGCGCACCGCTGTGAGGGACTTCACCCTGGACGTGCGGCCGGGCGAGACCGTCGCCCTGGTGGGCGCGTCCGGCGCCGGCAAATCCACCGTGCTCAACCTCGTCATCGGCTTCATCCGCCCCACCTCGGGCCGGCTGCTGCTCGACGGCACCGACATGAACACCCTCGATCTGCGCACCTACCGCCGCTTCCTGTCGGTCGTGCCGCAGGAGTCGATCCTCTTCGACGGGACCGTCCGCGAGAACGTCGCCTACGGCATGGACGACGCCGACGAGGAGACGGTGCGGGCGGCCCTGCGCGACGCCAACGCGCTGGAGTTCGTCGACCGGCTGCCCCGGGGCCTCGACACCCTGGTCGGCGAGCACGGCGCCCGGCTCTCCGGCGGGCAGCGCCAGCGGCTCGCCATCGCCCGGGCCCTGATCCGCGACCCGCGGGTGCTGGTCCTGGACGAGGCGACCTCGGCGCTCGACACCCGCTCGGAGGCCCTCGTCCAGCAGGCGCTGGCGCGGCTGCTGCGCGGGCGCACCACCTTCGTCGTCGCGCACCGGCTGTCCACCGTCCAGGGCGCCGACCGGATCGTGGTGATGGGCGACGGCCGGATCCGGGAAGTCGGCACGCACGAGGAACTGCTGCGCCGGGGCGGGGCCTACACGGCCCTGCACAGCGGCCAGCTCACCTGACGACGATCATCAAGTGGTCATTTCTCGTCAGTTCCGCCCCTGCTGAGAAAAAGGTGTGAATGTTTCCGCGTGGTTCGGGCATACGCAGCGCAAACCCACAGAGAGGGGCGCTACGTGCTCGTACCGGACCGGAAGGCCGTCAGGGAGTTGCTGACGCGATACGCGTCGCTGAGGATCGCTCAGGCGGAAAGGCACACGCCGGCGACGGCACGCGAGCTGGACGACGTCAGCTACACGCTGTGCGTGATGATGGGGACGTCCGACATCAGTGACGCCATCGCCAAGGCGGACGTGCTGCTGCTGACCAGGGAGCGGTCCGCTGCCGCGGACACGGACGGGGAGAACGGCCTGACGCTGGTCGGCTGAGATCAGGGATCCGGGCCCGGACCCGGAGCTGCCCCGGCGGTCCCGGAACGGACCGCCGGGGCAGCGGTCTTCCCGTGGAACGCCGTGCGGTAGGCGTACGGCGTGGTGCCCACCACCTTGCGGAACCGCTCCCGGAACGCCGTCGGGGAGCCGAAACCGGCCTGCCGCGCGATCCGCTCGACCGAGTGGCCGGTGTTCTCCAGCAGGTACTGGGCGCGCCGCACCCGCGCCCGCAGCAGCCACTGCAGCGGCGTGGTGCCGGTCTGCTCGCGGAAGCGGCGGCTGAACGTCCGCTCGCTCATCCCCGCGCGTGCCGCCAGCGCCCCCAGGGTCACCTCCTGCGCGAGGTGGTCCTCGATCCACTCCAGCACCGGCTCCAGCTCCGACCCCCGGGGCACGGGCGGATGCTCGTGCACGATGAACTGGGCCTGCCCGCCCTCCCGTTCCAGCGGCATGACCGACATCCGGGCGATGTTCGCCGCCACCGCAGAGCCCAGGTCCCGGCGGATCATGTGCAGGCACAGATCCAGCGCGGCCGCCGCACCGGCCGAGGTGAGGATCTGCCCGTTGTCCACGTACAGCACGTCCGGCTCCACCTCGATGCGCGGGTAGCGGCGGGCCAGATCGCCCGCGGCCACCCAGTGCGTGGTGGCGCGCAGCCCGTCCAGCAGCCCCGCCTCCGCCAGGACGAAGGCCCCCACGCACACGGACGCGATCCGGGTACCGGCCTCGGCCGCCTGCCGCAGGGCCGCCAGCACGCGGGCGGACGGCGGCGCCGCCTCGGGTGAGCAGCCGGGCACGATGATGGTGTCGGCCTCCGCCAGCGCCTCCAGCCCTCGCTCGACGCGGAGCGTGAAACCACCGTCCGCACGCACCTCCGGCGTCTCGGCGCAGAGCCGGACCCGGTAGGCCGGGCGCCCGTCCGGCAGGTGGGTCCAGCCGAACGTCTGCTGGGGAGCCGCCATGTCGAAGGGCACCACGTGATCGAGGACGAGGATCGCCACAGAGTGCATGACCGCCACCCTAGGGGCATTCCCGCCAGGCCCGGACACCGGGCCCGACGGTGTCCCGGGCCACGAGTGGACAGGTCACCGGGTTGGCGGGAATCCGTTGGAAGCTGTCGTTCCAGCCCCTGGGCGATCACGGCGGGCCTCCCTAACGTGAGCGCCGTCGATCGTTCTCGTGGAAAGAGCCCCGGTGACCAAGTTCCTGCTGTCCCTCCATGTGCTGGCCGCCATCGTCGCCATCGGTCCCGTGACCGTCGCGGCCAGCATGTTCCCGCCGGCGGCCCGGCGCGCGGCCCCGGCGGGCGGTGGCGTCCCCGACCCGTCGGCGGTCGGCACGGTCGCGCTGCTCCACCGCATCTGCCGCGTCTACGCCGGCGTCGGGGTGACCGTCCCGGTCCTCGGCCTCGCCACCGGGGCGGCGATGGGCGTCCTCGGCAGCGGGTGGCTCGTCACCTCCATCGCCCTGACGGCGGCGGCCGCGGGCGTCCTGGCGGCCTTCGTCCTGCCCCGCCAGGAGGAACTCCTCGGTGAACTGCGGGGCGAGGGGGCCGTCGACCACCGCGACACCGTGCAACTCGCCATGTTCACCGGCATCTTCAACCTGCTGTGGGCCACCGTCACCGTCCTGATGATCGTCCGGCCCGGTTCCACGACGGGGGCGTGAAAGGCCGCGCGCGCACCTGTCACAGATGTCCGGTCTGCGTCAAGTCATCCCAAGGAATTCACACTCCGGGACTCCGTGCCGCCTACACTCGCAGTCTCGCCCCCGCTCGGGGCCGACGAGCAGAAAGGCACGTTGACGGGTGTTCCAGGATTCCCCCATCTACGACCGACTCATCGCGGAGCGCGGCGATGTCCCCGCACAGGTGCGCCGCGAGGCCGAACGTGTGAGCAGGGAACTGGAGCTGGTCATGCGGCCCGCACAGTCCCTCGGCTACGACCGTCCGCACTCCCCGGGCACGGGCTGGCAGCGCACGGCGATGCTCCCCGGACCGCGGCCGCAGTGATCCTCCGACCGGAGACGGGCCCGGTGCCGGCACCGGGCCCGGTGCTCAACGAACCGTGGAGTCCGCGCTGTTGACGCGTGCCGGCTGCTCCGGGACGGGCCGGGCCAGCCACTCGGCGATGGTGCGGGCGATCGGCTGTCCCGTCTCCACCTCGACGAAGCCGAACTGCCCCGACTGGTTGCACTCCAGGAACCACCAGGTGCCGTCCGCGTCCTCCACGAAGTCGAACGCGCCGTAAGCCAGTTCGGCCTCGGCCAGGTAGGACCGGACGGCCGCCGCACTGCGCGGCGGCACCTCGACCGGCTCCCACGGGGTACCGGGCGCGGCGAACCGCACGTCGACGTCGTCGGGATCCGCGTCCACCGCGGCCGCCTTGCGGGCGGCCAGCATCCGCTCGCCCACGACGGTGAGCCGGATGTCGGCCCGTTTGGCGATCCGCCGCTGCAGCAGCGTCGGCCCGAAGGCCACCGCGGAGAAGTCCGTGTCCGGCGCGACCCGGCTGGTCGGCACCGCTCGCGGCGGATCCTGCGGATGCGCGCCCGACACCGGCTTGACCACCAGGTCCGGATAACGCTCGGCGAACTCGCGCGCGGCACGCGGAAACGTCGTGATGAGCGTCGCGGGCACGGGCAGGCCGCACCGCTGGGCCAGTCGCAGCTGCCAGGGCTTGTGCCGGGCCCTGCGGGCCGCGTCGGGATGGTTCATCCACCGCGCGTCCGAACCGCGCAGCATGCCGTACAGCGCCTGCGCGGCCTCCTCGGTCAGCCAGGCGGACGGCTGCGCCGCCCGTGCGGCCGGGGTGCCGGGCCTGCGCACCCAGACCGACCGGAGCCCCCCGATGCTCACCAGCCGCCCCCCGGCGGACAGATGGCCGCGGAACCGGCCGTGCACGTACTCCCCGGACAGTGCGACGCCGCCGGTCAGATCGGCGGGGTCGACGCGGACCACCGGGACCCCTGTCGCGTTCAGGTGCACGACCACCATGTCCGCGGTCACGTCCTCCTCACAGGTGAGGATCAGAACGGTCATGTCGGCGACCCGTGGTCAGTCGTCGAAGTGCGTCTTGGAACCGGCGGTGGAGGTCGTGGTGCCGAACTCTCTCAGCAGGGCGAAGTCGGAGGCCGCGACCCGTCCGTCGCGGAGCACGTTCAACTGCAGTCCGGCGTCGTACACGTACGGAATGGCAGCGTCCAACTCCACTGCCGGGCGCGCGTAGTTGAGCGCGAACGGTTGCATCGTCTCTCCCTCGTCGGTGCTGCGCCGACCAAACGGCGGCCCGGCGGTGCGGCCACCCGGCCCGCCGGCTCGTTTCGGCTTCCAGAGACTTATACGAATCGAACGGGTGGTTGGTTTCCTTACTTTCCGTAGTCATCGCGCCGGTTGCCGGTCCGGCGGGGGTGCCGCGCTGCGCTCCCGTTCGCCGAGGGAGCCGCGGACAGTGCGCAGAGCGAGCAGCAGAACGCCGATGTCGTCCAGGTACACCGGGTCGGGCAACAGGTCGACGGGCAGCACCAGATAGAGCACCGCGCCCCAGAACACCCAGCGCGGTCCCGTGGGCAGCCCCGCACGCCGCAGATCGCGCCGGGTGCGCACGAGGCGTACGAGGACGCCGACGGCGAAGGCGAGGACGAGCGCCGCGAGCACCGCGGCCACCGTGATCACCGTTGTGGTCGTATCCACGGGCTTGCCCCCTCCTGGCGTGCCGCGACCCGGGGTGTCACCTTCTGGATTCCCGTTTCCGGCGGCTGTATTGCGCTAGGGGCCCGACATGTCGGCGTGTCGGTGGATTCTCCCGTGCCGCGGTCATCCCGGTGGCTCACCCGAGTGGCACGGCGTGACGGGGACGCCTAGTAATGGTCAGCGTAACGTCGCTCGTCGCACGACGGGGGGCGCAGGAGCGGCCGCACTCTTCCCATGGAGGCGAGTATGACCACCTGCTCTTCATCACCCCGCTCGAACGGACCTGCCATATCCCAGGAGCCCAACGGGTCGGCCCAGCCGTCCGCCGAGACAACCGCCGCCACCGGCACGCACCCGGTGGAGCAGACGAGCACGCAGGCCGCCGCCGGCTCGTACCAGGCGTACGGCTCCGCCCAGGACGCCCCCACGGGCCCCGACCCCAGAGCCCCCGGTGCCCACCCGGCGGCGACGGCGGGCCCGCAACCCGTCGCGGCCGTGCCGGAACGGCCCAGCCACGCGCCCGCGCCGCCGCCGGCCCCCGACCCCTACCGCCCGCCGGCCCGGCCCGCTCCGCCCGGCCAGGACTGGGCGGATCCGGCGGAGGCCCCGCCGTCTGCTCCCGGTCCGGAACGGCCGGATTCCGCGCAGGCCGGGGCGGTCGCTCCGGGCCAGGACTGGGCCGACCCGGCCGAGGCCTCGCCGTCTGCTCCCGGTCCGGAACGGCCGGATTCCGCGCAGGCCAGGGCGGTCGCTCCGGGCCAGGACTGGGCGGATCCGGCCGAGGCCTCGCCCGTCGCTGCCGGGCACGAGCCCGCGGGCCCGGCGGCCGGACCCGAGCGGTCGGCCAAGTCGGATCCTTCCGCGCCGTCCGCGGCCGATGCGTCCGTGCCCGTTGTGTCCGATCCGTCCGCCTCTGATCCGTCCGCGTCCGCTCCGACTGCGCCGGCCGCGGCCCCGGCTCCCGCGTCCGGTCGGAACCAGCCCGGCGCGTCCTCCGCCCCTGGCCTCGACGGCCCCGCCGCCTCCGCCGCGCCCGCCGCCTCCGCCGCGCCCGCCGCCTCCGCCGCGCCCGCCGCCTCCGCCGCGCCCGGCGCGGGCGGGGACGAGCCCTCGGCCGCCCGGCCCTTCGTCATCCGCTCCCTGGACGACAACCCGGTCGAACTCCGGCCAGGTACCGGCACCGGTGCCGTGCCGTACGGTGACGCGGTCAGCGACCTCGTGCACGCCGCCGTGGCCGACCGGCCGCTGGAGGAGGTCGTCGACCTCATCACCTCCCTGGAGGAGTCCGACGACCATACCCAGGCCCGGGTCGACGCGCTCCGCACGGCCGGGGTGGCCCGGCCCGTGGAGGACGTGTCCCGGCTGATCGCCCTGCTGACGAAGCCTCCGCGCGACGCCGAGTGCGCCGACGAGGCGATCCGGGCCGCGGCCGCCCACCGCCCCGTCGAGGAGGTGACCCGGCTGGTGACCCTGCTGCACAAGGAGCCGCAGGAGCCCCACGTCCGGGAGGAGGCCCTCCGGGCGGCGGCCACCGGCCGGTCGGTCGGGGAACTGGTCGAGCTGATCGACCGCCTCGGCCTGGAGCGCCTGGACCGCGACGGCCGCCTGCCGCACGGCACTCCGCGCCCCGAGTCCGGCAACGGCGGGCCCGACAAGCAGGACCGCCCGGGCAGGCGCCGCTCGGCACGCACCGCCCCGGAGCGCGAGACCCACCGGACGCTCGACGCCGCCACGCCCGGGAACGAGGGCCGTGCGACCGACCGGCTCGCCCGGTGCGTGTCCTGGACGGGCTGGCTGGCCGCCCTGGCGCTGGCCATGTGCGCGGTGGCCCACTTCCCGCTGGAACGCGGTGACGCGTCCCTGCGCCTGCACGCGCTCGCGCTCGGCCTGTCGGTGCTGTGCACCGTGCTGGCGCTGCTGCTGGCCCTGCGCCCGGTCGCCGTGGTGCTGGCCGGGGCGGTGCTGGTGCCCACGGTGCTGGCCGGGGCCCAGGCGTACGGGAGTTCCTTTCCGTCGTCCTCCCTGTCCCGCGCGGTGGACCTCGCACTCGCCCCACCGTGGCTCGCCGCCGCGAGCGCGGTGTGCGCGGCCCTGCTGGCCCTCGTCGCCCTGGTCTTCCGCGTGCTGGCCCCGATCGCGGACCGGCAGTGGGCGGCGGTGCCGTCGCCCGAGGCGCCCGGCACGGCGGAGTGAACCCCGCGGGCCTCGTACCGGACCGGATCCGCTCGCCGCGGCTCCGGTCCGGCCCGTGCGCTACGGCGTCCGGTGGGCGAGCAGCCCGGCCAGCACCCGGTCGGGGGTGAGGGGCAGTTCGCGGAAGCGGACGCCCGTGGCGTGGTGCACCGCGTTGCCGATCGCCGCGGCCGTCCCGACGATGCCGATCTCCCCGATCCCCTTGCTGCCCATCGGATTGAGGTGCGGATCGTCCTCGTCGAGCCAGTGCGCCTCGATTTCGGCGACGTCGGCGTGCACGGGCACGTGGTACGACGCCAGGTCCGACTCGGTGAAGTCGCCGAACGCCGCGTCCATCGTGCTGCCCTCGGTCAGCGCCATGCCGAGACCCATCGTCATGCCGCCGACGAACTGGGAGCGCGCGGTACGGGCGTTGAGGATCCGCCCCGCCGCGTACACGCCGAGCAGCCGGCCGACCCGGACCTCGCCGCTGACCGTGTCCACGGCGACCTCGGCGAAGTGGGCCCCGAAGGCGTGCCGCGCCCACTCGCTCTCGGCGTCCGCGGTGCCCGTGGTGTCCGCCCGGGCCGCCACGCCCTGCTCGGGGAGCGGCCCGGTGTGCCCGGCCGGCCGCCGTGCCAGCAGCGCGCAGGCCTCGTGGACCGCCCACCCCCAGGAGGCGGTGCCGGACGAGCCGCCCGCCAGCGGCGCCCGGGGCAGTTCGGTGCTGCCGACCTCGACCCGCACCCGCTCCAGCGGCACGCCCAGCGCGTCGGCACCGACCTGCGCCAGCACGGTCCGGGCGCCGGTGCCGATGTCGGTGGCGTCGATCCGCACCAGGAACGTCCCGTCGGGCAGCGCGCGGGCCTCGGCCGTGGACGGGCTCGCCATCACGGGGTACGTCGCCGCGGCCACGCCCGTGCCCAGCAGCAGGGGCCCGTCGGGGCGGGAGCGCGGGCGGCGGTCGCGCCCGTCCCACCCGAAGCGCCGGGCTCCCTCGCGCAGGCACTCGACCAGGTGCCTGCTGCTGAACGGCCTGCCGCTGTCGGGCTCGACGTCCGGCTCGTTGCGCACGCGCAGTTCGATCGGGTCGAGGCCGAGCTCGTCGGCCAGCTCGTCCAGGGCGGACTCCAGGGCGTACATGCCCGGCGCCTCGCCCGGCGCCCGCATCCAGGAGGGCGAGGGCACGTCCAGCGCCGCGACCCGGTGCAGCGTCCGGCGGTGCGGTGCGGCGTACATCACCCGCGCGGGCACCGCCGCCTGCTCCACGAACTCCTTGACGCGCGAGGTGTGCGTGGTGACCTCGTGCGTGAGGGAGACCAGACGTCCGTCCGGCTCGGCTCCGAGCCGCAGCCGGTGCAGGGTGGGCGCGCGGTGCCCGACGACGGCGGGCAGGAAGCGCCGGGGCAGGGCGACCGTGACGGGCCGGCCGGTCCGCCGCGCGGCCATCGCGGCGAGCACCACGTCGGGCCGCGGGGTCCCCTTGGAACCGAAGCCGCCGCCGACGTGCTCGGCGGTGACGACGATCCGCTCCTCGGGCAGCCCGAACATCCCCGCGAGCACGGCCCGTACGGCGTGGGCGCCCTGGCTGGAGGTGTGCACCAGGAGCCGGCCGTCCTCCCAGCGGGCGGTGCTGGTGTGCGGTTCCATGGGGTGGTTGTGCAGCGGCGGCACCCGGTAGGCGACGTCGACCCGGACGGCCGACGTGCCGAACGCGCCGTCGGGATCGCCCTGTTCACGGACGGCCGGCTGTCCCGCGTTGGCCTCCTCGGGCACGTACAGACCCGGGTGCGACTCGTCGAGGACGACGTCGTGCTCCTCGGCGGCGTAGTCGACGCGGACGGCGGCGGCGCCCGCCCGGGCCGCCTCCAGCGTCTCGGCCACCACCAGGGCCACGAACCAGCCGCGGTGGGGGACCCGCGGGTCCCGCAGCACGGCGAGCGTGGCGTCGTCCGGTTCCTCGAGGCGGGGCGCGTTCTCGTGCGTGAGGACGTCGAGCACACCGGGCACGGCCAGCGCGGCCCTGGTGTCGACGCCGGTCACGCGGCCGCGGGCCACGGCGGCCGGCACGGGCCAGGCCTGCGCCCGGCCGGGGTGGTGGAACTCGGCGGCGTACCGGGCGGTGCCGCTGACCTTCTCGCGTCCCTCCCGGCGTTCGGCGGGAGCTCCCACGCTGCCGGTCATGAGGCCCTCCTGGTGAGCGCGGTGTCCGCGAGCCGGGACAGCACGTCCACGGCGAGGTTCCGGGCGAGCGGCACCTTGTAGCCGTTGTCGCGCAGCGGCCGCGCGGCGGACAGCTCCAGGTCGACGGCGTGCTCGAACGCGGCGAGGGTCGGAGCGGCCCCGGCCAGCGCCTCCTCCGCCCGCCGGGCCCGCCAGGGCCGGTGCGCCAGCGCCCCGAAGGCGATCCCCACCCGGTCGGTCACGCCGCCCTCCAGCCGCAGCACGACCGCGACGGACGCGAGCGCGAAGGCGTACGAGGCCCGGTCGCGTGCCTTGCGGTACGCCGACGGCAGCCCGGCCGTCGCGGCCGGCAGCACCACGCCGGTGACCAGCTCGCCCGGCCGGATCTCGGTGTCCTGCTCGGGCCGCTCCCCGGGCAGCCGGTGGAAATCCGCCGCCGCGACACTCCGGGCGCCCTCGGGCCCGGACAGCTCGACACGCCCGTCGAGGGCGGCCAGCGCCACCGCCATGTCCGAGGGGTGGGTGGCGATGCAGTGCTCCGAGTGCCCGAGCACGGCGTGGTCGCGGTGGACGCCGTCACGCGCGCCGCAGCCGCTGCCCGGCTCGCGCTTGTTGCACGGCTTCGACAGGTCCTGGAAGTACGGGCACCGGGTGCGCTGGAGCAGGTTCCCGCCGGTCGTGGCGGCGTTGCGCAACTGCCCGGAGGCGCCCGCGAGGACCGCCTGGGACAGTGCCGGGTACCGGTCGCGGACGAGCGGGTGGGCCGCGAGATCGCTGTTGCGGACCAGCGCCCCGATCCGCAGCGAGCCGTCCGGCAGCTCCTCGACCGTGTCCAGTGGCAGACGGGTGACGTCGACGAGGGCGGCGGGCGTCTCGACGCCGAGCTTCATCAGGTCGACCAGGTTGGTGCCGCCCCCGAGGTAGCGGGCGCCGGGATGCGCGGCGTACGCGCCGGTGGCCTCCTCGACGCTCCGGGCGCGGACGTAGGCGAACTCCTTCACGGGATCACGTCCTCGACCGCCTCGGCGATCCTCGGGTACGCGCCGCACCGGCACAGGTTGCCGCTCAGCCGCTCCCGGATCTCCGCACGGTCCAGCGGCACGGCCGTCCCCGAGGGCGCGGCCGGGTCGGTGACGTGCGAGGGGTGGCCGGCCGCCGCCTCGGCGAGCATGCCGGCCGCGGAGCAGATCTGCCCCGGGGTGCAGTAGCCGCACTGGAAGGCGTCGCGTTCCAGGAAGGCCCGTTGCAGCGGATGCGGTTCCTCCCCGTCACCCGACAGGCCCTCCACGGTGGTGACCTCGCAGCCGTCCAGGGCGACCGCGAACAGCAGGCAGCTGTTGACGCGCCGCCCGTCCACCAGGACCGTGCAGGCGCCGCACTGGCCGTGGTCGCAGCCCTTCTTGGCGCCGGTCAGGTCCAGGTCCTCACGCAGGAGGTCCAGCAGGACCCGCCGGTGATCGACGGTGAGGGTGTGGGGTTTGCCGTTGACGCGGAGCGTCGTCTCCGAGCGGTGCTGGTCGTTGCCCATGCGTGGATGACCTTCCCGGGCGGGCCGTGGTGCCGTACGGACCGCGTATCCACCGGACCACGACTGACACGTGCGCCCCGCCGGGAAGGCGTCACCGCTCCGAACCCACCTGCTGGGCGTCGGCGCTGTCACCGTCCCTGGCCGGCGTGGCGGGCAGGATCGCCTTGAAGCGCTCGAACGTCCGGGTGATCTGCTGGAGGGGGGAGGCGACGGGCGCGTCGGACGGCTGCCGGGGAGGGGCCGCCGCCGACTCCTGGTAGGCCGCCAGCGCCTCGTGGGCCCGTTCGGCCGCCTCCCGGTACAGGTCGCGCGACTTCGTCATGGCCTCCAGGGCCTCGGCGTACATGGCGACCAGGCCGCGCTGGCGGTCCAGCTCCTCCTGGAGCGTCAGCAGGTGCCAGTCCTCCCGCAGCGCCGTCAGGGCGTCCGCCGCGCCGTCGGGCAGGGGCCGGGGCAGTGCGGCGAACCGCCGGATGGCGTCCACCAGGTCGGCCGGCTCCGAGCCGTCGAGGAAGACCGCCCGCACGGAGTGGTCCCGGGCGTCGTAACCCTCCGGCGCGGGGCTGCCGGGCAGCACCACGGCGCCGCCGCGCGGCACCTCCACGCCGAGGTCCCGCAGCGCCCAGTTCAGGCCCCGCAACTGCTGCGGGGCGGCGCGGTGCTCCACCACGCGGTGGACCAGCCCCGGCGGGAGCCAGCGCGTCACCGGCACCCGGCCGCGGTCGTCGGTGGTCATCGCCTCGTGGACGACCACATGGATGTGCCAGCCGCCCCGCACCGCGCCGCGCAGCAGGCGCCGGACCTCCTTGTCGTCCCGGGGGAGCGGGTTGATCTTCCCGAGCGACAGCCCCGCGGTGCCGTCCTGGTCCCAGGCGGTGTCCGGCCCGTCCGGCCAGAACAGCGCGGCGGGGGAGGGCCAGTCGTCGCGCCACGGCTCCTCGGCCTCGGCGGCCAGCAGCCACTCCTGCCGGTCACCCGCCCCTGCCGTGACGCTGAGCCGGGCGCGCACCGTCACGCCGTCGCCGACCCGCCAGCGGGCCTCGAAGACCCGCTCGGCCGCGGCGGACCCGTTCCCGGTCCCGCTGTCGGTGCCGGGCCGGGGCCCGGGCTCGGGCAGTTCGAGGAAGTCGTCGATGTCCTGGTCGTCCTTGCGCCGTTGCAGCGAGCGCCGGAGAACGTCCACCGCGGCGCCCGAGGTGTGGCGGCCGCGCGCCAGCCACACCGTGGCGGGGGTCAGGGGGCGGGCTGTGTCGGATGTCGGCATGGGTCCATCTGAGAGCGGGGGGAAACGTGCGCCTGCCAGTATCGTCGCCGCAGGCAGGTGGGTATGACCCGGGGGTCACGCAGTCCCTACCCCGGCTGCGCCGCGGCATGTGCGCCGGAGGCGGCGCGGTGCGGCACGCGGCGGCGCCCCGCGGCGGGGCGAGGTGCGCGCCCCGCGCGCGGGGTGTGCGCGCCGCACACACATCCGCCGATCTCACTCGTGTCCCGCCCGGCGGGAGTTCCCGACAATGGTGCGCACGAGCAGGGCCCGCCCACCATCCGCATCGGGGCGGGCCCTGCTCGCCGGGCCGGGCGCCCCGGCGAGCAGGAGCGCGAACCGTGGCAGATCCTCCAGCGCCCGGCCGGGCCGGTGCCTCAGGACGCGCCGAGGCCGCGCAGCAGGGTGTCGACGACGATGTCCGCGGCCCGGCCGGGGCTCAGTTCGGGCATCTGCCGGGACACCAGGTGCATGAGCTGGGTCAGCAGCGCGCTCGCCCACCCCTCGGGCAGATCGGCGCGCAACAGCCCTTCGCGGGTTGCGCGTTCGAGGAAGGCGTCGACCTCGCGGACCGAGGCGTCGCGGCGGGCGCGGACCTCGTCGTCGGCGAGCATCCGGGCCAGGTCGACGGGCCACGCGCGGTTGACGCCGATGATGTTCTCGACGTAGCGGTGCAGGGCGACGGCGACAGGTGCCTCGCGCAGCCGCGCGTCCTCGATGGCGTGCTCGACGGCCGTGAGGCGGGACGCGTGGATGGCGGCGAGGAGGTCCTCGCGGGAGGCGAAACGCCGGTAGACGGTACGCCGGTCCACACCCGCCTCGGCGGCGATGCTCGCGATGCTCGCGCCCGGGTCGGCGGCGAGCATCCGCGCCCCGGTGGTCAGGACGGCTTCCAGGTTGCGTGCTGCGTCGGCTCTCACCGCAGCGATTCTAATCGCACCCTGTGGAACCTGAATTCCGAAGTGCCTCGCATTCGAGGAGGAGCGGAGTGTAAATGCCACACGCTCCGCCTGAAAGACTCGTCACCAGTCCGGACAGTGACGCGCTGGCGGTGTTCCGCCGCCGATGTGCGAGGCTGGACCGCGTGGATCGACGCAGACGGAAAGGGGATGCGCCATGAGCGACGTCGAGGAGAGGGCGCTGCTGGCGGGTGGCTGCTTCTGGGGGATGCAGGAGCTGATCCGGTCGCTGCCCGGAGTGGTGCGTACCCGGGTGGGCTACAGCGGTGACGACGGCAAGCCCCACCCCACCTACCGCGACCACGGGCGGCACGCGGAGTCGATCGAGATCGTCTTCGATCCGGCGGCCACCGACTACCGCGCGATCCTGGAGTACTTCTTCCAGATCCACGACCCCACCACGAAGGACCGCCAGGGCAACGACGTGGGGGCCAGCTACCGCTCCGCCATCTTCTACCTGGACGACGAGCAGCGGCGCGTCGCGCAGGACACCATCGCCGACGTCGAGGCGTCCGGGCTGTGGCCGGGCCCCGTGGTGACGGAGGTCGTGCCGGCCGGGGCGTTCTGGGAGGCCGAGCCGGAGCACCAGGACTACCTCCAGCGCTACCCGGACGGCTACACCTGCCACTTCCCGCGCCCGAACTGGCGGCTGCCCAAGCGCGCGGAGTCCTGAACCAGCAGACCTCACCAGCGCGGCCGGGAAGGACCACCTTCCCGGCCGCGTTCGTCTTTCCGCCTCGTACGGCCCCGGCCGACCGCTGCGGCGCACCGGCCGGCCTCACCGCAAGGCCGGGCACTCGGTCGGATCCGGCGACGTATCGTGCCCGCTTCCGGTCAACCCCGTTCACGCCTCGCCAGCTTCTCTGCACATTCCTTTGGAAAATGCCAAAGCGTTCACCTGGGCCGAGCACCCACCGTAGTGTCGTGCTCACGTTCGCGGGAACGGCCGTGCAGGGGGAGGGGATTCGGCGTGCCCGGAATCGACGAGAGTCTGCTGGAAGCCATGCGGCTGCCCGGTGCCCGAGGGGCGTCGGTGGTCGACTGGATCAGCGGCCTTGCCCTGGGTGCGGTGGGTGACGCTCCGGGCGGCGATGCGGAGGCGACGGCGGCGGAGACCGCCGAACTCGCCCGGCTCGCCACGGAGAGCGGCGTGCTCGCCCCGGAAGGCGGCGGCGCGGGCGGCGCTTCCGGCAAGGAACCACCCGTGCAGGACCTGATCCTCACGAACGCGGATTCGTACCACCTGCTGAGGTTCGTCACCACGACCTTCGACAGCACCGTGTTCCTGCACTTATGGCTCGACCGCACGGAGGGGAACCTGGCCCTGGCCCGCATACGGCTGGCCGAGATGGCGGACAGACTGGTGCTCGGATGATCACGCAGATCCTCACCTCGCGCACCGGTGAACCGGCCTCGGCCCAGCTCGCCACCCTGGCGGCGGAGCGCGCGAGCGGCGCCCTGTCCACCGAGGCGGGGATCGTGTACCTGGCCGCCGGCCACGTGGTCCACGTCGAGTCCGCGCTCACCCCCGCCCTCGGTGACCTGCTCACCCACAGCGGAGCACTCGCCCCGGACGGCTGGTGGGAGGCGATCGACCGGGCCGGACGCCGCTGCCGCGTGGGGCGGCAGCTGGTGGACAGCGGTCATCTCGCCGCCGGTGCACTGGAGTTGTGCCACCTCGGCGCCCTCTTCGACGCGGCGTACTTCGTCCTCGCCCACGACGGTCCGGCCCTGCGCTTCCGCCCGGGCGTCGCGCACTGGCTCGGCGCCGTCCGCTCCGTACCGGTGGACACCGTGCTGCGCGAGTCCAGACGCCGCCGCGAACTGCTGCACCGGATATGGCCCCAGCCCGCCGTCGACCTGGCGCCGCTCGCCCGGGTCCCCGGCGCCCGGACCGTGGACCTGCCCGCCCGGCGCAGCCGGATCCTCGCCCAGGTCGACGGTGTCCGCACCGCCGCCCAGATCGCCACGGTCCTCGCCTGCCGCACCTTCCACACCCTGGTCGAGCTCCGCCGCCTGGCCGCCGCCGGGATGGTCGCCCCGGCAGCCCGACCGGCGCCCGCAGTCCCCGCGACGCCCGCGGCTTCCGCGGCCCCCGCGACCACCTCGGCCCCCGCGACCACCCCGGCTCCCACCACCGCCTCGGCCATCGTGGCGCCCGCAGTGCCGGTGGCGTTCGGGGCCGCCACCGCCGCCACCACCGCGCCCGCCGCGACCGCCCCGCCGGGGTCCGCCCCTCGCCCGGTGTTCCCGGACGAGCCCGACACCGCTCTGCTGCGACGGCTCCTGCACGCCTTGGAGGCACTGTGATCCGCGCGCGACGACAGCGTGCCGAAAGGAGACTGCTCATGGCCGTCGAGACCGACGTCCTGGACGAACTGCGCGGGTTACGCACCCGCATACCCCGGCTGACCGGCGCGCTCGCGGCCACCGTCGACGGACTCGTCCTCGCCCACGACGTGCCCGGGACCGAGCCCGAGGGACTCGCGGCCCTCACCGCCGCGGCCCTCGGGGTCGCCCACCGCATGACCGACGCCGCCGCCCGCGGCGACTTCCGCGAACTGCTCGTCCGCGGCACGAAAGGCTACGTCGCGACCTACGCGGCGGGCACCACCGCCGTCCTCACCCTGCTCGCCGAGGACCGGGTCAACGTCGGCCGCCTCCACCTGGAGGGCCGGCGCAGCGGGGCCCGGATCGCCGACCTGGTCGCGACGCGCGTCGGGCCGGGCACCGGCCGCCACGCCGACCGGCCGGCGACCGCACCCGGCGCCACGCCGGCCGCCCGGTCCGTGACCGAGCCCGCCCCGGACGCCGAGGAACACCGCACCGCGGCACCCCCGGCCACCACCCCCCGCCCCATCGGGACCCTGCCGGTACGCACCCCGCAGCGCCCCGCCCACCAGCCGCGCCCCCAAGCCGGCACCTGAACCGCCCGGCACCGCCGCCGTTCGACCGCCCGGCGCCAAGCCACACGCACCTGAGCCGCACCCACCAGAGCCACATCCGCGCAAGCCACATTCACACAAGCCACACCCACCGAAGCAGGACCCAAGGAAAGGAACCGACCGCATGGCCAACACCGAGACCGCGCTGAAGGAATGCCTGAGCTCCATCGACGGAGCCACGGCCGCCGCCCTCGTGGACTACACGAGCGGCATGGCCCTCGGCACCCTCGGGGGCACCAAGGACTTCAACCTCGAAGTCGCCGCAGCCGGCAACACCGACGTCGTACGGGCCAAGCTGCGCACCATGGAGCTCCTGGGCCTGAAGGAGGAGATCGAGGACATCCTCATCACCCTGAACACCCAGTACCACCTCATCCGCCTGCTCAAGGGACGCGGCGGCAGCGGGCTGTTCCTCTACCTCGTGCTCGACGGGAGCCGGGCCAACCTCGCGATGGCCCGCCACCAGCTCCGCCGGATCGAGGCCGACCTGGAGGTCTGAACCGGCACCACGGGACGGGAGCCCTCCGCCCCGGACACACCGCGGAGGGCCCCGGCACGCCGGGCCACCGCGCCTACGGGACCCCGTTCCGGATCATCGACCGCTCCCCGGACCGCGCCGGCTGCCGGACGCCCGGGCGGGCAGACCGGCCAGCCACTCCACCAGCAGCCGGCTGGTCTCCGCAGGCCGTTCCTGCTGGACGAAGTGCCCGCAGTCGTCCAGCACATGATGGGACGTCAGGCCGGGCAGCGTGACCGGGAACGCCTCGACGGCGTCGGCCAGCCAGGTCAGCGACGCGTCCAGAGCGCCGCCGAGGAACAGCGACGGCTGGGTGAGGGGAGCACCGGCGAAAGCCGCCAGTTCCTCCCAGTCCCGGTCCATGTTCCGGTACCGGTTGAGCGCGCCGGTCATCCCCGTGCGCTCGAACTCACCGGCGAAGACGTCCAGTTCGGACTCGCTCAGCCAGTCCGGCAGGCGTCCCGCGGGGAAGCGCTCGCGCAGTGTCCCGCCGCGGGCCACGAAGTAGGGCTCGGCTCCGCCGTGCCGCGCGGCGGGGGCGGACAGGGCCGAGTAGAACCCGGTGAGCCAGCCGCGCACGTCGGGTTCGATCTCCGCCTCCGCGCGGCCGGGCTCCTGGAAGTAGGAGACGTAGAACTCCTCGTCGCCGCCCATCCCCGCGAAGACGTCGCTGGGCCTCGGACCGCCGGGCGGGGTGTAGGGCACGCTCAGCAGCCCCACCGCACGGAACACGTCGGGCCGAACGAGGGCGCAGGCGGCGGCGATGCTCGCCCCCCAGTCGTGCCCGACGACCACGGCCGACTCCTCACCGAGCGCCTCCACCACGGCGACGGCGTCCTCCACCAGCGCGAGCATCCGGTAGTCCGCCACGGCCGCGGGCCGGGACGAGCGCCCGTAACCGCGTACGTCGACGGCCACCGCCCGGTACCCGGCCCCGGCCAGCGCCGGCAGCTGGTGGCGCCAGGCGTACCAGGACTCCGGGAACCCGTGCAGCAACAGCACGAGGGGCCCGGCCCCCTGCTCGACGAGGTGGACACGACCGGCCGGTGACGGCACCAGGCGGTGCGTGCGGCCGTCGGTGGACGTCTGGGGCATGGGTTCCTCCCGCGCTCGGTAACGGACGCTCTGCCACCGATCCTCCGGCGCACACCGGCCCGGACCCGAAGGGCGTTGCCGGTTCGGCAAATCACGCGTCCCCCCGGGCGGGGGTCAGGAGCCGCAGCAGCCCCCGGTCGCCGCCTGCTCGCCGGAGCCCGCCGGGACGGGCGCGCCGAGCTGGAGCAGCTGCGGAGCCGGCGCGCAGCAGCCGCCCCCGTCCGGGTCGGCCTCCGGGTCGTCGAACAGCCCGGCTCCGCCGCAGACGCCCGTTTCCGGGAGGGTGAGTTCGACGCGGTCGGCGGACTCCAGGTCGCCGGCGATCGCGGCGACCACGGAGCGCACCTGCTCGTAGCCGGTCAGCGCCAGGAACGTCGGGGCGCGGCCGTAGGACTTCATGCCGACCAGGTAGACGCCCGGCTCGGGGTGGGCGAGTTCGCGGTGGCCGTGCGGGTAGACCGTGCCGCAGGAGTGCTGGTTGGGGTCGATCAGCGGGGCGAGCGCGACCGGAGCCTGGAGGCGCTCGTCCAGGCCCAGGCGGACCTCGGACAGGAACGACAGGTCCGGGCGGAACCCGGTGAGCACGATCACCTCGTCGACCGGGTCCAGACGGCGGCCGTCCTCGGCGACCAGGACCGGGCGGCCGTCGCCGTCCCGCTCGATCGCCTCGGTGCGAAAGCCGGTGACCGCGTCGGCGTGTCCCGCGTCGACGGCGGCCTTCGCCGCGAGTCCGAGCGCGCCGCGGGCCGGGAGCTGGTCGGCCTCCCCGCCGCCGAACGTGGAGCCGGAGATGCCGCGGCGCAGGATCCACACCGCCTCGGTGCCCGCCCCGCCGTCCGCCTTCGCCAGGTCGGCGAGGGAGGCCAGGGCCGTGAAGGCGGAGGCCCCGGAGCCGATGACGGCGGTGCGCCGGCCGGCGTACCGGGCACGCACCGCCGGGTCCTTCAGGTCGGGGACGCGGTAGGTGATCCGGTCCGCGGCGGCCTGTTCGCCGAGGGCGGGCAGCCCGCTGCCGCCCGCGGGGCCGGGCGTGGCCCAGGTGCCGGAGGCGTCGATGACCGCCCGGGCGAACAGCCGCTCCTGGCGGCCGTCGGCGTGGCTGACATGCACGACGAAGGGCTGAGTCTCGCGGTCGGCGTCGACGGTGCGGTCCCGCCCGGCCCGGGAGACGCCGGTGACCCGGGCGCCGGTGCGCACCCTGTCGCCGAGGACGTCCGCGAGCGGCCGCAGGTACCGCTCCGCCCAGTCGCCACCCGTGGGGTACGTCGCGGGGTCGGGCCGGGTCCAGCCGGTCGGGGCCAGAAGCTTCTCGGCGGCCGGGTCGGTGAGTTCGCCCCAGGTGGAGAAGAGCCGGACGTGCGCCCACTCGCGCACCGACGCACCGGGGACGGGCCCCGCTTCCAGGACGATCGAGGCGAGCCCGCGGTCGGTGAGGTGCGAGGCCGCGGCCAGACCGGCGGGACCGGCTCCGATCACGACGACGGGCAGTTCGGCGGTGGACGAGTTCACGGCGGCACTCCTGTTTGTTTCGACGTCTGTCGATATCGGGTGCCGTCAGCATGGCATCCTGATTCGACGGGCGTCAACATAGACACTCGTCGAATCAAAGGCTCTTGTTGTTTCGACGTGTGTCAACATAGACGCATGTCGAATGCCAAGCCGCTGCCGCTGCTCGACCCCGCCGGCGACGATCTGGTGCCCTGCTGCCCGCCGCTGAACGAGCGCCCGATCACCGCCGACGAGGCCGAGACGGCCGCGCGGATGTTCAAGGCGCTGGGCGATCCGGTCCGGCTGCGGCTGTTCTCGGCCGTCGCCTCGCACGAGGGCGGCGAGGCGTGCGTGTGCGACATCTCCGACGTCGGCGTCTCGCAGCCGACCGTGTCCCACCACCTGAAGAAGCTCAAGGAGGCCGGGCTGCTGACCTCCGAGCGGCGCGGCACCTGGGTGTACTACCGGGTGGAGCCGTCCGTGCTGGCCGCGATGGGCCGGCTGCTGACCGTCGCGGCGCCCGCCGCCCGGACGGCCGCAGCCTGAGCGACCCGCCGGTCCTCGGCGGGAAACCTCAGGACCGGCGAGTCACGTCACGCGGTGTCGTCCCGGCCGGGCAGGAAGATGACCGCCACCAGCGCCAGCCCGACCGCCGCGCCGATCAGCTGCATCCCGACGAACCCCGCCACGGAGCCGGGCGCGATGCCCGCGAAGGTGTCGGTGAAGGCGCGGCCGATGGTCACCGCGGGATTGGCGAACGACGTGGACGAGGTGAACCAGTACGCGGCCCCGATGTACGAGGCGACGGCCACGGGCGCGAACCGCAGCCGGTCGGTGCGGGCCAGGCCGAAGATCAGCAGGATCAGCCCGGCCGTCGCCACGACCTCGCCGAGCAGCAGATGCCCTGCCGAACGGTCCCGGGTGGACCACTTCACCAGCGGCTCGCCGAACATCGCGTCCGCCAGGATCGCGCCCGCGATCGCACCGGTCACCTGGGCCGGTATGTACACGGCCGCCTCGCGCGGGCCCACCCCGGCCCCGCCGCGCCGGGCGGTCCACCACTCGGCCGCGGTGACGGCCGGGTTGAAGTGCGCACCGGAGACCGGGCCCAGCAGCGTGATGAGCACGCCCAGCCCGAAGACGGTGGCCAGGGAGTTGGCCAGCAGCTGCAGGCCCACGTCGTCGGTGAGGGTGGTGGCCTGGATACCGGAGCCCACCACCACGGCCACGAGGGCCGCCGTGCCGACCAGTTCGGCCGCCGCCCGGGCGATCAGCGGCGGTGTCCGGGGCGGGGTGGCACCCGGCGCGGGCTGCGGCTCGGCGCCCGGAGCGTCGGCTGCTGCGGCTGCGGTGGACTCGTCGCCTCGGTCGGGATCGGTGACCCCTGGGGCCTCGGTCGCGGACAACGGGACTCCTCGGTGCGGTGGGGAGGCGGCGTGCGGACGGGGCGACGCCTCGCGGGCGGACGGCGTCGTTTGCGGCATCAGGGGCAGGATCGCTTGACGTTGTTCTCGGCGGTGGCGCGCGCGGTCTCCGCGAGGGCGGTGAACCCGCCCGCCAGTGAAGCGATGACGTCGGGCTTGAGGCGGTAGTACGTGAAGCGGCCGCAGGGCTCCGTCTCCACGACACCGGCCTCGCGCAGCACCTTCAGGTGGTTGGAGAGGTTGGTCTGCCGGGCCCCCGTCTCCTCGATCAGATGCGTGCTGCAGAGCGTCTCCCGGGCCAGCAGCGTGACGATCCGGAGGCGCAGCGGGTCCGCGAGCACCCGCAACAGATCAGTGTCGACTGACATCATCATGGGCTGATACTGTCACATCGCTCCGAGCCGCCCTCCACCCGGCTCGCCCTTCGGGGACCCGCGTACGAAGGAAGAACCGATGTCCTCCGACCCGCCCGCGTCCGTGCTGTTCGTCTGTGTCCACAACGCCGGCCGCTCGCAGATGGCCGCCGGGTTCCTCGCCCACCTCGCCGGCGACCGGATCGAGGTCCGCTCCGCCGGCTCCGTCCCCGGTGACCGGGTGAACCCGGCCGCCGTCGAGGCCATGAGGGAGGCCGGGGTCGACATCTCCCGGGCCACGCCGAAGGTCCTGACCCCCGAGGCCGTCCAGGCGTCCGACTACGTCATCACCATGGGCTGCGGCGACGCCTGTCCGGTCTTCCCCGGCAAGAAGTACCTCGACTGGGCCCTGGAGGACCCGGCGGGCAAGGGCGTCGAGGCCGTGCGCCCGATCCGCGACGAGATCCGCGCCCGCGTCGAGGCCCTGATCGCCGAGATCGACGCCGAGCGGACGCCGTAGCCTCAGCGGGACCCCACGTGCGCGGCGAGCGCCTCCGCGATCGCACCCGGGTCCGCCGAGTCCGACGCCCACGCCACGTATCCGTCGGGGCGGACCAGGAGGGTCGTGCGCCGGTCGCTGCGCAGGCGCTCCACGGTCAGCCGGTCCTCGCGGGCGCCGCCGTCCCGGTAGGCCTCCGGGGTGATCAGTACGAACCGGCCGCCGCGCAGGGCCTCGTACAGGCGGCCGCTCTCCAGCGCGACGTCCGGGACGCGGCTGCCGGTGAGGCGGTGGGATCCCCTCGGCGCCGGGTAGCGGTAGCCGATGCCGGTGATCTCACCGACCGCCTTGCGGCGGGCCGGGCCGACCGCGTTCAGGAAGCCGGTGAGCGCGGCCCGGAGCGCCAGCGTCCAGGGGCGCTTGGCCATGGCCAGGCGGACGATGCCGCCGCTGCTGCGCAGCACGGCCCTGCCCACCGGGTGCCGTTCGGTCTGGTAAGTGTCGAGCAGTGCGGCGTCCGCGTGGCCCCGGACGACCGCGGCCAGCTTCCAGCCGAGGTTGGCCGCGTCCTGCAGGCCGGTGTTCATGCCCTGGCCGCCGGCCGGGGTGTGCACGTGCGCCGCGTCCCCGGCGAGGAAGACCCGGCCCACGCGGTAGGCGGGCACCTGGCGTTCGTCGCTGTGGAAGCGGGACATCCACCGCGCGTCGTGCATGCCGAAGTCACGGCCCAGGGCGAGGCGGGTGACCTCCCTGATCTCCTCGAGGTCGAGCGGCTCGCTGTCGGGGACGTCGCGGGCGCGGTTCCAGGCGATGACCCGGTGGTAGCCGTCCCCGAACGGCGCGAGGAAGGCGAACGCGTCGCCGGCGGCGTTGACCGTCAGCAGGTTCTCCGGCTCCTCCGCGAGCCGGACGTCCGCGAGAACGACGGAGCGGATCGCGGACCGACCGGGGAAGGGCAGCCCGATCGCCTCCCGCACGGCGCTGCGCATCCCGTCGGTGCCCACCACGTAGGCGGCCCGCAGGCGCTGCGTCTCCCCGCCGGCCGTCCGGACCTCCACCGTCACCCCGTCCGCGTCCTGCACCAGCCCGGTCAGCTCGGTCTCGTGACGGAAGACCACCCCGGCCTCGTCGGCGCGCCGCCGCAGCACCTTCTCGACCTCGTACTGCGGGATGACCAGCAGGTGGTTGAAGCGGGAGGGGAGGGTGCGCAGGTCGATGCTGAGGCGGCCGAAGAGGCGGAGGCTGTCCAGCGGGCGTCCGGCGGCCTCCAGTTCGTCCGCGAGCCCCCGGGCGTCGAGCTGCTCCAGGGTGCGGGCGTGCAGGACGAAGGCGCGGGAGAGGTTGCTGATCCTGGACGGGCGCTTCTCCAGGAGCGTGACGGGGACCCCGGCGGCGGCGAGGTCGCCGGCCAGGAGAAGACCGGCGGGGCCGGCTCCGACGACGAGCACGGAGGGCTGGGTCTGCATGAGAGGCCTCCTGTTGCCAACACTTGTTGGCCAACGTCCGTTGACCAACGCCTGTTGACCAAAGTAGGGCTGACCGCCCCTCAGGTCAACAGTTGTTGGCAAACACGCGTTGGCCTACGCTGGCCGACATGAACGTCAGCAATGCCAGGAGCGCGGACCCGGGGTCCGGCGGTGCGCGCCGCCGCTCCGAGGACACCCGCGGCGCCATCCTCACGGCCGCCCGGGAGCGCTTCGCCACCGACGGCTACGACCGGGCCACCATCCGCGCGATCGCCAGGGACGCGCGGATCGATCCCTCCATGGTCATGCGCTACTACGGCAACAAGGAGGGCCTGTTCGCCGCGGCGGTCTCCATCGACCTGTCCATGCCGGACCTCGCCGCCCTGCCCCGCGAAGACGTGGGACAGGCGCTGGTGACGCACTTCCTCGGCATGTGGGAGGAGAACGAGGTGCTGACGGCGCTGCTCCGGGTCGGCGTGACCAACAGCGCCGGGGCCGAGCGGATGCAGTCGGTCTTCCGCGACCAGTTGGTCCCGGTCGCCCGCGCTGTCTGCCCCGATCCCCAGCAGGCGTCCACCCGGGCCGGGCTCTGCGCCGCCCAGCTCCTCGGACTGGCGCTCGCGCGCTACGTCCTGAGGTTTCCGCCCGCCGTGGGGCTGGCCCGCGAGGAGATCGTGGCCTGGCTGGCCCCGACCCTGCAGCGGTACCTGACGGCACCGAGCCCTTGAGGGAGCCCGAGCGCATGACGGAGCCCGGGCTCGTGGCGGACGAACCCGGGCTCGTGACGGATCTCGACTCGGCCTGACTCAGCCGTGGTACGTGATGTACCCGTTGCCGTCCTTGTCGGAGCCGCTCTTGGTGTAGGAATGCACGTCGGCGCCGGCCCCGGACGGCTTGTACACGTAGATCGTGTCCTTGTCGTTGTTCCACATGAAGTTGCAGTTGTCGCGGTAGACGACGTTGCCCGCGTCGGAGTCGGTCCCGTTGCCGCCGCGCAGCTTCACGTAGTCGCCGGGCTGGAGCGTGTGGCTCGCGGTGAAGGTGAACCGGTTCCCCGCGGCGTCCTTCACGACGTACCCCTTGAGGTTGACCGTCGTGGACCGCGAGTAGTTCTTGATGGTCAGGAACTCGTCCTTGGTGTTCCCCCCGGAGCACCGGTTGGAGTCGCTGCCGGGAGCGTCGTACTGGATGCCGCGGATCTTCAGCGCGGAGTTGTACTCGGCGGCGTGCGCCGGAACCGCGCTCAGCGCGGTCAGGGCGCCGGCCGCGGCGGCCGCGACGGCGGCGGTGGTGACAAGGCGTATGCGCATGGACGTTCGTCCCCCCTGCATGGCCCTCTGGTGAAGGCGATGTGATGATCTGGTGAAGCACTCCGGATCGTACAGGGTTCAAGAACACGGAAGGGCGGATCCGGTGACACTGCCACCGAATCCGCCCCGGGGGTGTGGAGGAGGTCAGGCGCCGCTGGCGCGCAGCATGTCCTCACGCTCGACGATCTTCACGCGTTCGCGGCCCTCGGGCTCGCCCAGCGCCTTCTCCGCGGCGTCCAGCTTGTACCAGCCGTCCCAGGTGGTGAAGCGGACGTTCCGCTCGGCGAGGAACGCGTCCACCGCCTCGGGGGCGGGGGTGGCGGGCGTGTGCAGCCGGCCGTTCGCGTAGTCGTCCAGCAGGTTGGCCACGGTCTCGTTCGCGTCGCCCTTGGTGTGCCCGATCAGGCCCACGGGACCGCGCCGGATCCAGCCGGTGACGTACGTGGACTGCAGGTGCTCACCGGACTCCTGCACGACCCGGCCGCCCTGGTCCGGGACGGTGCCGGAGTCGATGTCCCAGGGCAGCTTGGGGAGTTTGTCGGAGAGGTAGCCGACGGCCCGGTAGACCGCGGTGACATCCCACGTCTTGAAGGTGCTGGTGCCCTTGACGTTGCCCGTGCCGTCGAGTTCCGTGCGCTCGGTGCGCAGGCCGACGACCCTGCCGTCCTCGCCGAGGATCTCCACCGGCGACTCGAAGAAGTGCAGGAAGAGCTTGTGGGGACGGTCGCCGACGTCGCGGATCGCCCAGTTCTCCAGCGTCTTGGCGACCATGTCGGCCTGCTTGTTGCCGCGCCGGGTGGCGATCGAGCCCTCGTCGTAGTCGATGTCCTCGGGGTCGACGATGACCTCGATGGTGGGGGAGTGGTCCAGCTCCCGCAGCTCCATCGGGCTGAACTTGGCCTGCGCCGGGCCCCGGCGGCCGAACACGTGGATCTCCTTGGCCCGGTTGGCCTTCAGGCCCTCGTAGACGTTCGGCGGGATCTCCGTCGGCAGCAGCTCGTCCGCCGTCTTGGCCAGGACGCGGGCGATGTCCAGCGCCACGTTGCCGACACCGAGCACGGCGACCTTCTCGGCCTCCAGCGGCCAGGTGCGCGGCACGTCCGGGTGGCCGTCGTACCAGGAGACGAAGTCCGCGGCGCCGTAGGAGCCGTCCAGGTCGATGCCGGGGATCGACATCGACCGGTCCGCCATCGCGCCGGTGGCGAAGATCACGCCGTCGTAGAAGGCCCGCAGGTCGTCCAGGCTGATGTCGGTGCCGTAGTCCACGTTGCCGAACAGCCGGATCTGGGGCTTGTCGAGCACCTGGTGCAGGGCCGTGATGATGCCCTTGATCCGCGGGTGGTCGGGGGCGACGCCGTACCGGATCAGTCCGAACGGCGCCGGCATGCGCTCGAAGATGTCGATGGACACGCCGGGTTCGGCGGCCACCTCGGACTTGAGCAGGGCGTCGGCGGCGTAGATCCCGGCGGGGCCGGATCCGACGATGGCTACCCGCAGGGGGCGGGGCATGGTCAGGTTCCCTTCGAGCGGCGACAAGCGATCTCGACGGGAAGCCTAAACTAAGGCAAGCCTTACTTGGTACGCGGGTCCAGTCTATGAGCTCATAAGGTTACTTTATGAGCAGTCCCCGGTCCGGCTTATGACCCCCGGCCGGCTGTGGGCAGGGGCTGCTCGGCCCAGATCACCTTACCCGCGGGCAGGTAGCGCGTCCCCCAGCGCTCGGCGAGCTGGGCGACGAGGAACAGCCCGCGTCCGCCCTCGTCGGTCATGGTGGCGTACCGCAGGTGCGGTGAGGTGCTGCTGCTGTCGAACACCTCGCAGATCAGGTTGCGGTCGCGCAGCATCCGGACCCGTATCGGACCGCCGCCGTACCGCAGCGCGTTGGTGACCAGCTCGCTCAGGATCAGCTCGGTGGTGAACGACAGCTCCTCCAGGCCCCAGGCGGCCAGCCGGCGGCTCACCGCCGCCCGCACCTCGCCCACGGCGGCCGGGTCGGCCGGCACCGGCCACTCGGCGACGTGGTCGGCGGCGAGAGCCCGGGTCCGGGCGACGATCAGCGCGATGTCGTCGCGGGAGCGGGCCGTGAGCCGCGCGTCGAGCACCACCCGGCAGGTGTCCTCCGGCGACTCACCGGCCCGGCCCAGGGCCTCGCGCAACATCTCCAGGCCGACGTCGATGTCCCGCTCCCGGTCCTCGACCAGCCCGTCGGTGTACAGCACGAGCCGGCTGCCCTCGGCCAGCTCCAGCTCCGCCGTCTCGAACGGCAGCCCGCCGAGCCCGAGCGGGGGACCGGCCGGCACGTCCGGGAACTCCACCGTGCCGTCGGGGTGGATCAGGGCGGGCGGCGGATGCCCGGCCCGCGCGACGGTGCACCGCCGCGAGACCGGGTCGTACACGGCGTACAGGCAGGTCGCGCCGGTGACCGGGGCGCTGCCCTCCTCCTCCGTCTCGTCCTGGTCGATCCGGCCGACCAACTCGTCCAGCAGGGCGATGAGTTCGTCCGGCGGCAGATCGAGCGAGGAGAAGTTGTGCACGGCGGTGCGCAGCCGCCCCATGGTGGCGGCCGCGTGCAGCCCGTGCCCGACCACGTCCCCGACCACGAGCGCGACCCGGGCCCCGGACAGCGGCAGCACGTCGAACCAGTCACCGCCCACTCCGGCCTGGGCGGGCAGATAGCGGTAGGCGATCTCCAGCGCGCCCTGCTCGGGCAGGTTGCGGGGGAGCAGGCTGCGCTGCAGCGTCACCGCCATGCTGTGCTCGCGGGTGTAGCGGCGCGCGTTGTCGATGGAGACGGCGGCCCGCGCGACCAGTTCCTCGGCCAGCGCCAGCTCGTCCTCGTCGAAGGGCTCCGGCTTCTCGCAGCGCCAGAAGCTGACCACGCCCAGCACCAGCGCACCGGCCCTGAGCGGCACCGTGATCAGCGAGTGGATGCCGTACTCCACGATCTGCGCCGAGCGTTCCAGGTCCTGCGCCTGCCAGCCGGGCGCCTCGCCGAGCCGGGGTTCCAGGACGGGCCGGCCGGTGCCGAGGCTGCGGCCCTGCGGGGAGGACGGGACGAACCGGATCCGCTCGCCGACGGGATAGAGGGGGGCGTCCTTGCGGATACCGCCGAGCGCCGCGCGGCTGAGCGTGGCCGCGGCGTCCGGCTGCCCGCCGCCCAGCACCGCGTCGAACAGGTCCACGGCGGCGAAGTCGGCGAACCGGGGGACGGCCAGCTCGGTCAGCTCCTCGGCCGTCCGGGTCACGTCCAGGCTGGTGCCGATGCCCACCCCGGCGTCGTAGAGCATGTTGAGCCGCTCCCGCGCGGTCTCGGCCCGGCCGGACAGGGCCCGCAGCTCCGTGGAGTCGCGCAGCGTGGCGACGCTGCCGGGCGGCACACCGGCCCGGTCGGTGGTCCGCTGGTTGACGGCGAGGAGCCGGTCGCCGACCAGGTGCACCTCGTCCGTGGCGACGCGGCCCGACGCGAGCAGGTCGGCGGTGCCGGGGTCCAGACCCAGCCCGAGGACGTGCCGCCCCTCCGCGTCGTCGGGCAGCCCGAGCAGCCGGTGTGCCTCGTCGTTGGCGAGGACCAGGGTGCCCTCGTCGTCGACGATGAGCACGCCCTCCCGGACGGCGTGCAGCACGGCGTCGTGATGTTCGTACATCCGGGTCATCTCGTGCGGCCCGAGCCCGTGGGTCTGGCGCAGCAGCCGCCTGCTCACCAGCGCGGCGCCGGCGGTCGCCAGCACGAGCGCCGCGGCGGCGGCCGACAGCACCAGCGGCAGCTGCCGGTCGGCGGTCCCGCCCACGTTCTTGGTCGTGATGCCCGCGGAGACCAGGCCCACCACCCGGCCGTCCGGGGCCGTCACCGGGACCACGGCCTGGACGAGGGGCCCGATGGTGCCCTCGATCTCCTCGGTGACCGCCTTGCCGGCCAGCGCGGGCGCGGTCGTGCCGACGAACTGCTTGCCGATGCGGTCCGGTTTGGGGTGGGTGTAGCGGATCCCGTCGGTGTTCATCACGACGATGAAGTCGACCTTCGACCGCTCCCGGGCGGCCTCGGCGCGCGGCTGGAGCACGGCTGTGGGATCGGGGCCCCGCAGCGCCTCGACGGTGCCCGGCGCGTTGGCGAAGGTCTCCGCCACGGCGAGCGAGCGGTTGCGGGCCTCCTGCGTCGTGTCGTGCCGCACCTGCAGCACCAGGGCGACCACGGCCGACACGACCAGCAGCACCACGATCACCACGACCAGCAGGAACACCTGCCCGGCGACGCTGCGCCCGCCCAGCACCGACCGCAGCCCCGCCATCGGATGCCACCGCGACGGACCCGGCTCGCTCCGCTGCCGTGCGGACGGCGCGGAGCCGGGCCGCAGGGGCGATCGAGTCCCGGATCGACCCAAGAGTCGGACCATGTGCCATGTCTACACTGCCCGGCCCCGGGAGGCGAGGGGCATCACCCGTGGTGGCAGGGGGCCCTCACCGTATCGTCACGTCTCCGGGACACCGCGGGGGCACGGCCACGCACACGGTTCGCCGGTGTCAGGCCCCCAGTGAGCGGGCCAGCTCGGTGGTGGCCCGTGCGATCTCCGTGTCCTCGTCCGCCATCAGCCGGCCGAGCTCGCCGCTGCGGGCCCGCACCGCCTGGCGCGCCGCCCGCTCCCACACCACCGGGTTCTCCCGGTGGTTGAGCAACTTGGGGTAGACCGCGGCGGTGCTCTCCCACTGCCGGGCGTCGGCGATGCTCTTGAGCAACTGGATGATCTGGGCGCGGACGGTCACCTGCGGCAGCTTCGCCAGCTCCCACAGGAACGGCACCGTGGCGGCGGTCGCCTGCTCCACGACGAAACCGAACTGGCAGATCCGTTTCCGCAGGTCGTCGAGGGCGGAGCGGGCGGTGTCGGCGTCGCCGCAGGCGATGCCGCTGAGCAGCACGGGAATGGCCGCCGCCGAACCGGTGGAGTCCTGGATGTCACTCCACGGCACGCGGTCCAGTGCCGTGAGCGGTGTCTTCCGGGCCAGACCGGCCGGGGCGTCGGGGCGCTGTGGGCGCTCGCTGCTCGGGTGTTCCGTCGAAGCGCTGCGCATGGCGAGGGGCCTTTCCGCGGCAGTCGTGTCAGATGGGTGGACAGGTCGACAATCTCGCCCAGACCGTCTTGCCCCCCGGAGGGCTGGGGGCCCAGCCCCACTCCTCGGACAGGGCGTCGACGATGCACAGGCCCCGGCCGTGCTCCTGCAGGGCGGAGCCGGTGCCGGGCGCGTACCGGGGCGGACGGTCGTCGGGGTCGGAGACGGTGACCAGCAGATGGGCCGGATCCAGACGGAATCCGAGCCGGATCTCCGGTGCACCTGGTGCCCCCTGGGCCGCGTGCGTCGCGGCGTTCGCGGTGAGTTCCGTGATGACGAGCGTGGTGTCGTCGCAGCAGTGGTCGAGTGACCAGAGGTGCAGGGTGTGGCGTGTGAAGGACCGGGCCCGGGCGAACCCCTCCCGGCTGCACTCGACGCGCAGCGCGACCGCGGGGGCCAGGGGACCGAGGTCGGGCGCCGTGGGAGACGGGGTCTCCGGCGTGGCGGGGGACACCGTCCCGGGCATCGGGCGCGACGCCCCGCACGGTGGCACTTCGTGAGGAACGGGAGCGGCTCGCAAGCCGCCGAGGGTCCCGCGAGCGCCCGCGTGCGCCGGGCCCTCACTGAGCGGCCGGAGCACGTGCTGCGCAGGTGATGACACGGCATCTCCCCGATGCGACGTCAGGACGGGGCGTCACCACGGGGGTTGACGCCGCAGCTATTATCCACGCTGACGGCGCTCGCGTGCAATTGCACGAGAAATTGCGTGAGTTTCAAGCCGTCGCGGGTACGCAAGCCGGGACGGGTCCGACCGGAGAGCAAGGAGACTGCGGTGCCACCAGTGCGGAACGGAGTGCAGGCAAGTTCGCTGGACGCCTGCTGGATCAAGAGCCGGCACAGCAACGCCGAGGGCAACTGCGTCGAAGTCGCCCCTCTCGTGGACGGGGGCATCGCGATGCGCAACTCCCGTGATCCCGACGGCCCGGCGCTCGTCTACACGGCGGCCGAGGTGGCGGCTTTCCTGGCCGGTGCGAAGGACGGGGAGTTCGACCACCTGGTCTGAGACCACCTCGTGTGACAGACCCGGTGGGGGATCACCCCGGGCCGGGACGGGTCGGGTGCCGATGAAGCGGAGCCCAACTCCCCATTTCTGCACGGCTCTTCCCGGGGATGCGCACAGGCCCGGCCGGGTGCGATAGTGTAAATCGCCCTTGTGCCGGTCTGCTGGGAGTCAGGATGTCCGCCGCGTCGCATCGTATCTCCCGTCTGGAACCCTATCTGGACAGGCCCGAGCCGGCGCCGACCCTGCTGAAGATGCTGGTCGGTGTACAGCTGGCAGGCTTCCGCGAGGACGCCGGGCTCGCCCAGGACCAGGCGGCGCGCGCTGTCGGCTTCAGTGCCGCGAAACTGTCCCGCATCGAGTCCGGCAAGGGCCGCCGCCCACCGACCGAGAACGACGTCCGCGCGCTGCTGCAGTTGTACGGCACCGACGACTACGAGGCCGCGGTGCTGCTCAAGCTGTTGCAGCGCGCCGGTGAACCGGGTTGGTGGCAGCGCTACGACAAGCGGCTGATGCCCGAGTGGTTCGACCGGCTGGTCGGGCTCCAGGAAGCCGCGGCCACCATCCGTACCTTCGAGATCCAGTACGTGCCCGGCCTGCTGCAGACGCCCGCCTACACCAAGGCCGTCGTCGAGCGCGGCCTGCCGAACGCCCCGGCGGGCGAGGTGGAGCGGCGCGTCGAACTGCGCATGCGCCGGGCCCGGTTGGTCACGCGGGACGAGGCTCCGCAGCTGTGGGCGATCATCGACGAGTCCGTGCTGCTGCGCGTCCTCGGCAGCCCGGAGGTCATGCGCGAACAGCTCGCGCACCTCGTCGAGATGGCCAAGCGCCCCAATGTGACGGTGCAGATCGTGCCGCTGAGCGTCACGAACGCCTCGGCTCCCGCGATCCCGGTGACCTATCTGCGCTTCGGTGGCCTGGACCTGCCCGACGTGGTCTACCTGGAGCACATCCGAAGCGCCAACTTCCTCGAGGACCGCGACGAGACCGAGGAGTACCGGATCGTGCTGGACCGGCTCGCGGACGAGGCCCTCAAGCCCCGCGAGTCCATGGAGCTGCTGCGGCAGACGATGGAGCAGCGCTACCCGTAGACGACGGGGCGGCGCCATCCGTGGACGACGGGGCAGTTCCACCCGTGACGCCCGGGTGCCGCTCGGGGGGACGTCAGGCGTCCCGCGAGCGGCACCCGCCGTGTCACTTCTCCAGGGGCAGCCGGCCCACGCCGCCGAACTCGATCCACTCGTGGGTGAGCTGACGCGGCGCCACCTCCGTGTCCGGACGCCAGGTGGAGACCTCCACCAGCCCCGGATCCAGGATCTCCAGGCCCTCGAAGTACGTCTCGACGTCCTTGGGCTCCCGCACACGGCCCCAGTGGCCCTGCGTCGCCTGGTCCATGAAGTCGGTGACGAACTTGCGGACCTCCGGGTCCTCGCTGACCAGCTGGCACATCACCATGAAGCTGCCGGGCGCGAGCCGCTCCCGGACGCGACGGGCCACCGCGAGCGGTCCGTCGGTGTCACTGTCCGGAATGCAGTGGAAGACCGAGTTGAACAGCACGCACACCGGCTCGGAGAAGTCGATCAGCCGCTTGGTGTCGGGGTGGTCGAAGATCAGGTCGGTCTCGCGCATGTCCGCGTGGATGACGGTGGTGCGGTCGTCCTGCTCCAGCAGCGCCCGGCCGTGCACCAGCACCATCGGGTCGTTGTCGACGTACACCACGTGGGTGGTGGGGTCGATGCGCTGGGCGACCTGGTGCACGTTGTCCTGCGTCGGCAGGCCGGAGCCGTGGTCCAGGTACTGGCGGATGCCGTACTCCTCGGAGAGGGTCCGCACCACGCGCTGGAGGAAGCGGCGGTTGTTCAGGGCCAGGCGGCGCGTGCTCGGGACGACTTTGTCGAGCTCCTCGCACGCGGCGCGGTCGGCCGCGTAGTTGTCCTTGCCGCCCAGGTAGTGGTCGTACATGCGTGCTGCCGTCGGCACGTTCGCGTCGATCTCGGTGGACAGCTGCTTCTCGGAGTTCATCGTTCCCCCTGCAAGGTGCCGCGCCAACGGTCTGGCCGGACAGGAAGTACATCCTAGGGAGCGGGAGTTGGGCGGTGCCAGCCCGTCGGTGAAGCTGCCCGCGATCGAACGACCGGATGATCGGCCAGGAAGCACCTGGTGACCGTCGTGTCACTGTGAGTGGTCTCCTCGTGTCGCCGCGACCGCAGCTGCTGACCGCGTCCGGTCGACCATCGAACCGATAACCTGGAAATACGAGAATCGAGCGGAAGCCGGCGGTGGGTCCTCAGCCGCTATTCTCACGGCCCCGGCCGCTTTCCCAGGAGAATCCCATGGGCGACTATTACGACCTCGGCACCCACAGCCGTCCCGTCACCACCACGTCCGACGAGGCTCAACTCTGGTTCGACCGGGGGCTGGTGTGGACGTACGCCTTCCACCACGAGGAAGCCGTCGCCTGCTTCGAGAAAGCGGCCGAGGCCGATCCCGAGTGCGCGATGGCGTATTGGGGAATCGCCTACGCCCTCGGCCCGAATTACAACAAGCCCTGGGAATTCTTCGACGGCGAGGAACTGGTGCGGACGGTCGGGCGCACCCACGCCGCCGTGGAGCGGGCGCACGAGAAGGCCGTCGGCGCCACCCCCGTCGAGCAGGCCCTGATCGGCGCCCTGCGGGCCCGCTACCCGCAGGCGGAGGCGGTGGCGGACTGCTCGGTGTGGAACGAGCCGTACGCGGACGCCATGCGCGCGGTGTACGCGCTGGCGCCCGGCGACCCGGACGTCGCGACCCTCCATGCCGACGCCGCGATGAACCTCACCCCGTGGCAGCTGTGGGACCTCAGGACCGGGCAGCCCGCCGAGGGCGCCCGCACCACGGAGGCCCGGGACGTGCTCGAAGGCGCCCTCGCCACCGAGGCCGGGGCGCGGCACCCCGGCGTCCTGCACCTCTACATCCACCTGATGGAGATGTCCCCGGCCCCGGAGCGGGCCCTCACCGTCGCCGACCGGCTGCGCGGCATCGTGCCCGACGCGGGGCACCTGCTGCACATGCCCTCGCACCTGGACGTCCTGTGCGGGGACTACCGCCAGGTCGTCGCGGCCAACACCGCCGCCATCGCCGCCGACGAGAAGTACCACCGCCGGGCCGGCGCGATGAACTTCTACACCCTGTACCGGGCGCACAACTACCACTTCAAGATCTACGGCGCCATGTTCCTCGGCCAGGCACAGGTCGCCCTCGACACCGCCGCCCGGCTGGAGGCCGCCGTCCCGGAGGACCTGCTGCGCGTGCAGAGCCCTCCGATGGCCGACTGGCTCGAAGCGTTCCTGGCCATGCGCGTCCACGTCCTGATCCGCTTCGGCCGCTGGGCCGACATCCTCCAACTCCCCGCCCCCGCCGACCCGGAGCTGTACGCGGTCACCACCGCGATGCGCCACTACGCCCGGGGCGTCGCCCTCTCGGCCACCGGCGAGGTCGACCGGGCGGAGACCGAACGGGCCCTGTTCCACGAGGCGGTGAGCCGCGTGCCCGGGACGCGGATGCTGTTCAACAACACCTGCCACGACATCCTCGCCATCGCCGCGGCCATGCTGGACGGCGAGCTGGAGTACCGCAAAGGCAATCACGACCTGGCCTTCGCCGCCCTGGAACGCTCCATCGAGCTCGACGACAACCTCCCCTACGACGAGCCGTGGGGCTGGATGCAGCCCACCCGCCACGCCTACGGGGCGCTGCTGCTGGAGCAGGGCCGGGTGGCGGAGGCCGAGGCCGTCTACCGCGCCGACCTCGGCCTCGACGACACCCTGCCCCGCCCCCTGCAGCATCCCAACAACGTCTGGGCGCTCCATGGGTTCCACGAGTGCCTGCTGCGCACCGGCAGGACCGGCGAGGCGGCCCTCGTGGCGCACCAGCTCAGGACGGCGACCGCGCTGGCCGACGTGCCGATCCAGGCGTCCTGCTTCTGCCGCCTGGACGTCGCACCGGCCGCCGGCGGCTGCTGCCACTGACCCCGGGGGTCACGGCCGGTTCAGGCCCGCCGCCTCCAGCGCTCTGCCCATGGCCGGCCGGTCCCGCTGCCGCCCGGCCGGGTCACGGGTGAGACGGAACAGCAGCCCGGGTGTCAGGCGGTGGTTCTCGGCGTGGTCCAGCAAGGTCTCCGCGTCGCGGGCCGAGGTGGCGCCGTGATCCTCGTCGGCGACCGTGCGCAGTACGTCGGCGCGGTCGGTGAAGCGGCTCATCCCGCAGTCGAGGCCGTCGTCCTCCAGGGTGTCCGGGTACGCGGCCCGGGCCCAGGCTCCGCTCTCGTACCAGTAGACACAGCCCAGTTCGCCCCCGCCCAGGAGGTCCGTCAGCTCCTCGTGCGGCAGCCAGGAGGGGGCCCCGGCGAGCAGGTCGACGGGCGGCTCGTGCCACTTGCAGCCGCTCGACTCGTCCTCACCGAAGAGGACCCACCGCCCCGCGCCCCGGGGCGCGAGGCGCCACCAGGTGCAGCCGGAGTCGTCCAGGTGCAGTCCGGCCCCGTCGACCCAGGTGCCCGTGCGGTGGTGGGCCTTCCGCTCGTCCTGCGAGGTGGCCTCGAGCACCGCGACGAGCGCCCAGCGCCCCCACAGCACCGGAGCCGACGGCAGGTCCCCGGGCAGCCCCGGCCGGTTGATGGTCATGCCCTGTCCTCGTCCGTCCCGCTGTTCCTGCACGGGCGGCAGTGTAGGCGGCCCGGCACGTTTGGACCTCTCCACGGAGGTCACTCGTACCGTGACCCCGACGTCGTACACGACTGGGAGTGAGCGAAGAGTGGCTGGAGAGCAGAAGGCCAAGGCGAAGACCGAACAGGCCAAGGGCAAGGCCAAGGAGACGATCGGCCGTGCCGTCGGCAACGAGCGCATGGAGGCCGAGGGCCGCGCGCAGCAGTCGAAGGGCGACGCCCGGCAGGCCAAGGAGAAGACGAAGGACGTCTTCAAGCACTGAGCGCTTCAGGCACTGAGCGCTCGGAGCGCTGAGCGTATCTGGCGCGTGCGGCGCACGCACCGGAGTGCTGGGACAGTACACAGGAAAGGCGCGGGGCCCGCACGCCCCGCGCCTTTCCTGTGCTCGCCGGGGTCAGACCGCGGGAGCCGGGAACGTCGGGTACTCCACGCCCGACACGTGCTGCACGACCCGGATCACCTGGCACGAGTAGCCGAACTCGTTGTCGTACCAGAGGTAGAGGATCGCGTTGTCGCCCTCGACCTTGGTGGCGCCGGCGTCGACGATCGAGGCGTGGCGCGAGCCGATGAAGTCGCTGGAGACCGCGTCGGGGGCGCTGATGAAGTCGATCTGGCGCTTCAGCGGCGAGGTCAGCGAGACCTCGCGCAGGTAGTCGAGGACCTCCTGGCGGGTGGTCTCCCGCGCGAGCTGCAGGTTGAGGATGGCGATCGAGACGTCCGGCACCGGCACCCGGATGGAGCTGCCGGTGATCTTCGCCTTGAGGTCGGGCAGCGCCTTGGCGACGGCGGAGGCGGCACCGGTCTCGGTGATGACCATGTTGAGCGGCGCGGACCGGCCCCGGCGCTCGGACTTGTGGTAGTTGTCCAGCAGGTTCTGGTCGTTGGTGAACGAGTGGACGGTCTCCACGTGACCGCGATGGACGCCGAACTCGTCGTCCATCGCCTTCAGCGGCGGCACGATCGCGTTCGTGGTGCAGGACGCGCAGGACAGGATCTGCTCGTCCGGCTTGATGGTGTCGTGGTTGACGCCGTGGACGATGTTCGGGACGTCGCCCTTGCCGGGCGCGGTCAGCACGACCTTGTCGACACCGGGACGCAGGTGCTGCGACAGACCCTCGCGGTCGCGCCACTTGCCGGTGTTGTCGATGAGGATGGCGTCCTTGATGCCGTACGCCGTGTAGTCGATCTCGGACGGGTCGTTGGCGTAGATCACCTTGATGGCGTTGCCGTTGGCGACGATCGTGCTGTTCGCCTCGTCGACGGTGATCGTGCCCTGGAACTGGCCGTGGATGGAGTCCCGGCGCAGCAGCGAGGCGCGCTTGACGATGTCCTGCTCGCCACCGCCGCGCACGACGATCGCCCGCAGCCGCAGGCCGTTGCCCGAACCCGCTTTCTCGATCAGCAGGCGGGCCACGAGCCGGCCGATGCGGCCGAAGCCGTAGAGGACGACGTCGCGGCCCTCGCGGCGCTCGATCTTGTTGGCGCCCGTGGCGCCGGCGACGGCCTCGGCGGTGAACTCCGCGATCGACAGACCGCGGTCGTCCTCGCGGTACGTCGCCGCCAGCATGCCGATGTCGATCTGGGAGGGCCCGAGGTCGAGCCCGGCCAGCGTCTCGAGGAACGGCAGCGTCTCGGTGACGGAGAGCTCCGCACCGGCGATCTGCCGGGCGAACCGGTGGGTCTTCAGGATGCTGACCACCGACTTGTTCACCAGGGAGCGGCTGTGCAGCAGGACGGTCACGTCCCGCTCCCGGTGCAGCTTCCCGATGATCGGGATCATCGACTCCGCGATCTCCTCGCGGTTCTTCCAGTTGGTGAACGAGTCGTCGTTGACAGTCACGAGTCCATCTTTCGAGCTAGGCGGCGCTCATATGTTAAACCGTCGATCTCCCGGTCACGCAGGGGGTGCCTCCGAAGCCCTCGGCCCGCCGTTCCGCGCGCCCCGGACGGCGCGGCCTGAGACGATCGACTCGGAGCTGCCGTGCGAAAGGGACGCGCATGGACTTGGACGCCGTGGCCGACGAGCTGTACGCCCTGCGGCCGGAGGAATTCACCCCCGCCCGTGCCTCGGCCGTGGCCGCCGCCCGCACCGCGGGCGACCGGGAACTCGCCGCGCGGATCGGCGCGTTGCGCAAACCGAGCCTCGCGGCCTGGGTCAGCAACCTCCTGGTCCGCAGCCGCCCGGGCGAGGTGGAGCCCCTGCTCCGGCTGGGCGAGGGGCTGCGCCGGGCCCACCAGGATCTGGACGGCACCCAGCTGCGGGAGCTGAGCCGCCGGCAGCACGCCCTGATCCGGGCCCTGTCCCTGCAGGCCCGGCAGCTCGCCGCCGAGGCCGGTCATCCGATCGGCGAGAGCGTGCAGCGCGAGGTCGAGAACACCCTGCACGCCGTGCTCGCCGACCCGGAGGCCGCTGAGGCCTGGGCGACCGGCCGCCTCACCAAGCCGCTCAGCGCGGCCGTCGGCTTCCCGGCCGTCGCCGAGGGCGCCCTCTCCCGCCCGGCCACCGGTGGGCCCGACCGGGACCAGCCCGTCGAGGGCGGGAAGGACACGCCGGGCGGGAAGGGCGCGAAGGGTAATAAGGGTGCGAAGGGCAAGAGGGACGCGAAGGCGGACGAGCAGCGCAGGCGGCGGCTGGCCGAGGCGCGGCAGGACGCCGAGGCCGCCGAGAGCGAGCTGCGCGCGTCGCGGGACGAGGCGGCGGACGCCGACCGGGCCGCACAGGAGGCGAAACAGCAGGTCGAACGCCTCCAGCGGCACGTCGGGGAGCTCACCGAGGAGCTGGAACGCGCCAGGGGTGAACACCAGCAGGCGCGCTTCGCCGAGCGCTCGGCCCGGGAGCGGGCCCGCACGGCGGGGCGCCGCGTCCGTGAGGCCGACCGCCGGGCCGCGGCGGCCGCCGCCCGGCTCGAACGCCTGACCGCACCGGAAACCGACCGCGCCGGAAACTGACCGTGCGGGAAGCCTGGCGGGCCGCTGCCGCCCGGGGCGCCCGGCCCCATCATGAGGACGTGACGGAGCTCACACCCCAGGAGTGGAGCGGTATCCCGCGGCTCACACGCGCGACACCAAAATTGAACCGTTCGTTTTCTTGAACCGTTCGTGTTTGTGTGGCTAGGTTGTGGGCATGACCGCATCCCGGACCCCGACCACCGCCGAGGAGCTGCGCGGTGCCGGCCTGCGGGTGACGGCAGCCCGTGTGGCGCTGCTGGAGACCGTGCGGGACGGTGACCACCTGGGCGCCGAGGCGATCGCCTCCGAGGTACGCGGCCGCGTGGGACACATCTCCGTCCAGGCCGTCTACGAGGGTCTCCACGCGCTCACCGCGGCGGGCCTCATACGCCGCCTCGAACCACCCGGCAGCCCGGCCCTCTACGAGGGACGGGTCGGCGACAACCACCACCACCTCGTGTGCCGGTCGTGCGGCGCCGTCGCCGACGTCGACTGCGCGGTCGGTCACGCCCCCTGCCTGACCGCCTCCGACGACCGCGGCTTCGCCGTCGACGAGGCCGAGGTCATCTACTGGGGCCTGTGCCCCGGCTGTTCCACCGCCAGCAGTTCCTGAGCACGTGATCCACCCGAGCACCGTGATCCACCCCGTCCGGAAGGATTTCCATGACTGAGAACCACGACGCGATCGTCACCGACCCGAAGTCGGAGGAGGCAGGAGGCGGCTGCCCGGTGGCCCACGACCGGGCGCTGCACCCGACTCAGGGCGGCGGCAACCGCCAGTGGTGGCCCGAGCGGCTGAACCTGAAGATCCTCGCCAAGAACCCCGAGGTGGCCAACCCGCTCGGTGAGGACTTCGACTACGCGGAGGCGTTCCAGGCCCTGGACCTGGAGGCCGTCAAGCGCGACATCGCCGAGGTGCTCACCACCTCGCAGGACTGGTGGCCGGCCGACTTCGGCAACTACGGCCCGCTGATGATCCGCATGGCCTGGCACAGCGCGGGCACCTACCGCATCAGCGACGGCCGCGGCGGCGCCGGCGCCGGCCAGCAGCGCTTCGCGCCGCTGAACAGCTGGCCGGACAACGGCAACCTGGACAAGGCCCGCCGTCTGCTGTGGCCGGTCAAGAAGAAGTACGGCCAGAACATCTCCTGGGCCGACCTGATGATCCTCACCGGCAACGTCGCCCTGGAGCAGATGGGCTTCGAGACCTTCGGCTTCGCCGGCGGCCGCAAGGACGTCTGGGAGCCCGAGGAGGACGTCTACTGGGGTCCCGAGACCACCTGGCTCGACGACAAGCGCTACTCGGGCGACCGCGAGCTGGAGAACCCGCTCGGCGCGGTCCAGATGGGCCTCATCTACGTCAACCCCGAGGGCCCCAACGGCAACCCGGACCCGCTCGCCGCGGCCCGCGACATCCGTGAGACGTTCCGCCGCATGGCGATGAACGACGAGGAGACCGTCGCCCTCATCGCCGGCGGCCACACCTTCGGCAAGACCCACGGCGCCGGTCCGGCCGACCACGTCGGCGCCGACCCCGAGGCCGCCTCCATGGAGGAGCAGGGCCTGGGCTGGCGGAGCACCTACGGCACGGGCAAGGGCGGCGACGCCATCACCTCCGGCCTGGAGGTGACCTGGACCAGCACGCCCACCCAGTGGAGCAACGGCTTCTTCAAGAACCTCTTCGAGTTCGAGTACGAGCTGGAGCAGAGCCCGGCCGGCGCCCACCAGTGGGTGGCCAAGGACGCCCCGGAGATCGTGCCGGACGCGCACGACTCGTCGAAGAAGCACCGTCCGAAGATGCTCACCACCGACCTGGCGCTGCGCTTCGACCCGATCTACGAGCCGATCTCCCGCCGGTTCTACGAGAACCCCGACCAGTTCGCGGACGCCTTCGCCCGCGCCTGGTTCAAGCTGACCCACCGTGACATGGGCCCGAAGTCGCTGTACCTCGGCCCGGAGGTCCCGGAGGAGACCCTGATCTGGCAGGACCCGCTGCCGGAGCCCGAGGGCGAGGCCATCGACGCCGAGGACGTCGCGGTCCTGAAGACCAAGCTGCTGGAGTCGGGCCTGTCCGTCTCCCAGCTGGTGTCCACCGCGTGGGCGTCCGCCTCGACCTTCCGCGGCAGCGACAAGCGCGGCGGTGCCAACGGCGCCCGTATCCGCCTGGAGCCGCAGCGCGGCTGGGAGGTCAACGAGCCCGACGAGCTGGCCCAGGTGCTGCGCGTCCTGGAGGGCATCCAGCAAGAGTTCAACTCCGGCGCCGGTGCCAAGAAGGTCTCGCTGGCCGACCTGATCGTCCTCGGTGGCTCCGCCGCCGTCGAGAAGGCCGCCAAGGAAGCCGGTTTCCAGATCGAGGTCCCCTTCACCGCTGGCCGGGTGGACGCCACGGAGGAGCACACCGACGCCGAGTCGTTCGAGGCGCTGGAGCCGACCGCCGACGGGTTCCGCAACTACCTCGGCAAGGGCAACCGCCTGCCGGCCGAGTACCTGCTGCTGGACCGTGCGAACCTGCTCACCCTGAGCGCTCCGGAGATGACCGTCCTGGTCGGAGGCCTGCGGGTGCTGGGCGCCACCTACCAGTCGTCCCAGCTCGGTGTGCTGACCAAGACGCCCGGCTCGCTGACCAACGACTTCTTCGTGAACCTGCTCGACCTGGGCATCACGTGGAAGTCGACGTCCGAGGACCAGACCACCTTCGAGGGCCGTGACGCCGCCACCGGCGAGGTCAAGTGGGCCGGTTCGCGCGCCGACCTGGTCTTCGGCTCGAACTCCGAGCTGCGGGCCCTCGCCGAGGTCTACGCGAGCGACGACGCCAAGGAGAAGTTCGTCAAGGACTTCGTCGCGGCGTGGGTCAAGGTCATGAACCTGGACCGGTTCGACCTGGTCTGATCACCCCGCACCACAGGACGCCCCGGACCGGCCGGTCCGGGGCGTCCCGCGTTGCCTGAGGGATCGTCAAAACCCGTTCAAGGCAAGAACATCACTTGCCCAACTCGGACCATGAAACGGTAAGGAACGCGTCCGCTCCCGGATTCGGGCATACGTTCTGGCCGTGAACACTGATTCCGCCGCCCACAGAGGCGCCGGCCGTACACCGCACCCCTTCGCCGGTGCACGGCCCACCACCGGCGGTCCCGGCCGCCGCACCCTCCTGCGCACCGCACTGACCGGTGCCGCCGCCCTCGGCACCGGACTCGCCGCCGCCCGCCCGGCCGCCGCGGCAGCCCCCACCCGGGGCACGCCCCCGCGGCCCGACACCCCGGACGAGGCCTGGCGGGAGCTGGCCGAGGGCAACCGCCGCTGGCGCACCTACCGGGAACGCCACCCGCACGAGACGCCCGCCGTGCGCCAGACCCTCACCACGGCCCAGCACCCCTTCGCCGTCGTCCTCGGCTGCATCGACTCACGCGTGCCCCCGGAGCTGGTCTTCGACCAGGGCCTGGGCGACCTGATGACCGTGCGCACCGCCGGCGAGGTCCTCGACGAGGCCGTGCTCGGCAGCGTGGCCTACGGCGTGCTGGAGCTCGGCATACCCCTCGTCGTCGTGCTGGGCCACCAGTCGTGCGGCGCCGTGCGGGCCGCCGTCGAGGCCGAGGAGTCGGGAGGCCACCTGCCCGCGCACATCCAGTACCTGGCCGACCAGATCAGCCCCGCCATAGACCACGGGCAGCAGGGCGACGCGCGCATCGACGCGACCGTCGACGCCAACGTCCGGCTCGTCCGCTCCAAGCTGGTGGCGGAGCCCGACCTCGCCGCCCGGATCGCCACCGGACGGCTCGCGATCGTCGGCGCCCGCTACGAACTGACCGACCAGAGGGTCCACCGCCTCGCCTGACCGCCCGCCCGGTCCGCTGCGCACGGCAGCGGACCGGGCCGCCGGGTCAGGCCCGCAGCGGGTTGTACCGCGCCGCCGCCATCAGGTACCAGGCGGTCGCCCCGGTGTGCCGGTACGGGTAGTAACCGAAGCCGAAGCCGGTGTCCAGCGGACTGCTCGCGGACACCACCCCGGCGCGCTCGGGCAGTTCCCGGCCGCCGACGGTCTGACCGCCCCCCAGCAGGTCCTGGGCCCGCTCCAGGGAGGCGAGCAGCTGCCGGGCCCGGCTCTCGTCACCGCGCGCGCCGCGCTCCCGCAGGGCGAGGGCGAGATGGGCCGTCCCCTCGAACCACACCCCGTTGCGGTCCGGCTTGGGCTGCCCGGAGGCGATCGGCGCGTCCTCGTCCGCCACCAGACTCGCCGAACTGAAGGTGACCCCCTCGTACGACTGCCCCGCCGGCACCGTGCTGTTCGGGCGGCCGGAGTGGTCGACGACGGCCAGCTCGGCCGCCGCCCAGTCCAGCGAACGGGTGTAGCCGCGCGTGCGGGCACCGAGGGCGAGATGCGTCCAGGTCTGGGTGTCCTCCGGGATCGGCGCCTTGTTCACCGTCACCCCGTCGTTCGTGCCGGTGTAGAAGAAGCCTCCGTCCGGCTCCCACATCCGCCGGACGAACTCCTCGGCCCGGGCGCGCCGTTCGCGCCACACCCGGTCACCGGTGAGCCGGGCGAGCCGGCCGAACAGGCAGATCAGGTCCGTGTTGTGCTCGGTGGAGGTGAACGGCAGCCGCTGGTTCGCCCCGTCCACGCCGAACTTGTAGCCGCCGAGCGGCTCCGTGGTCCGGCCGGTCCGCTCGATCCACTCGCCGATCCGCACCGCGCCCGTGAGGAAGCGGCGCGCGCCGGTGCGGCGGGCCAGGGCGCTGAGCGCGATGCCGGCCCAGGCCATGTCGCCCACGGCCGTGCCGGTGAAACCGAACTGCGTGCCGACGTTGACGGTGCCGTCCGGCCGCACGAAGCCGTCGGGCTGCGGCGAACCGTCGTAGAAGGTGTACGGCCCGACGTTGTAGGCCTGCCGGAGCCTGCCGTCGTCGTGGGCCGGGTCGTGCAGCTGGGCGTAGAGCAGGGCGTCGCCCAGGGCCGTGGCCCGGGCCAGGCCGCCCGCGGTCCGGGTCGCGAGGTGGGCCAGGACGGCCAGGGCGTTGTCGTACGTGAACGCGGTGCTGAACAGACCGGCCTGGTCGGTGTAGCTCTGGGTCAGCCGGAGGTCCCCGTGGTCGGGATAGGCGTCCATGGCGGCGGCGAGGAAGGCCTGGGCGCGGGCCGGGGACGGCGCCGGCCGGGCAACGGGACCGGCCGCGTGGGCCTGCCCGGTGCCGGCCGCGGCGACTGCGGCGGCCCCGAGCCCGGCACCGATGAGCGAACGCCGGCTGAGCGCCGGGCCTTGTCTGCCAGTCATGGATCTCCCCTTGAGAGCGCTCTCAATTTGCGCGCTCATTGTGCTGGCGCCATGGAGGCGGGTCAACGGCCCGAGCAGAAGGGAGAGTTGTGCGGCCGGTCGAACGGTGGTCGGATCACTCGCAGACGATCTCGTCGCGCGGCGTGTAGTGCGTGCGGTACGGCTCGCGCCGCACCTCCCGGCCGTCGTTGTAGAAGACCCGCTCCACCGTCACGTCGAATCCCTCCAGCGGCGTCTGGGGGACGCACTCCTCGGCGTCGCTCACCTTCTTCGCCGGCTTCTTCACCTCGGTGCGCGGGCCCTTGACCGCTTTGATCTCGTCGTAGGCGCGGGTGCCGAGGAACGAGACGGTCACGGACGTGTCCGTGGACTCCGCCTGGATGTAGAGCGCCTTGCCCGAGTCGTTGGTGAAGCGCAGGTCCAGGCTGCCCCAGGCGACCGTCGCCTCGCGGCCCTCCGGGTAGCGCTCGATGTAGAAGGAGTGCGCGCCGTGCTCGACGGGCTTGACCCCGGCGAAGAACAGCGCGTTGTACACGGTCGTCGCCACGGCGGACACCCCGCCTCCGGAGGCCTTCGTGAACTGGTCGTCGAGGATGATGATGCCCTCGACGAAGCCGTTCGCCTTCGTACGTTCACCGACGGTCCGGTTGAAGCTCCACGTCTCGTCCGGCCGTACCAGGGAGCCGTTGATGAGCTCCACCGCCCGGCCGATGTTCTTCGTGCGGTACTCGGCCGGTTCGAAGTCGACCGTGAAGGAGCTCATCGTCTCGGTCAGCCCCAGCTCGGCCGCGTTCTCGCGGGTCACCTCGGGCCGGGTCGTGTGCACGTCCACCGCGCCGGTGCGGGCGTCACCCGTCCCGGTGAGCAGGGGCAGCACGGCCTTGCCCAGCGCCTTGTCGGTGACCTCCCTGCCCATCACGGCGTCCTCGGCCACGGCGACCCGGTCGCCGTCCGGCCGCAGCACGGCGTCGCGGGCGGTGGTGGTGATCTCGTCCAGCGGTCCGGCCACCGCGGGATCGTCCCGCAGCCCCTTCGCGTCGAGCCGCGGTTCCAGCGTGCCGTCGTCGTCCGGCCGCATCGAAAGGTGGGCGCCCAGGACGTCGGGGCCGACCGTGATCCGGCGGCCCGCCGCGGTGAGCGTGACGGGTCCCGAGACGGCCGGCTGCGCGAACGAGCGCACCGCGCGCCGCACCTCCTCGGCCGTCACCTTCGGTCTGGTCTCCCGCACCGGCAGGGCCGTCACCGCGCCGGCGTCACCGCGCAGGAACGCGGCGCGCAGGGGGCCGACCGAGGCCGGCACGTCCAGCGCGTAGCCGGTGCGCGGCGCGACCTGCTCGACCCGCCCGCCGTCGAAGGCGACGGCGCCGTCGCGGACCTTCCGGTCCAGTGCCAGCCGCCCGAGCGCGGCCCGGGCCCGGTCCTCGTCGAGGCGTACGACCGGCTCGACGGCGCCACCGGTGCGGAACAGCCCGCCGAACACGCTGAGCGGGTCGACGCCCGTGCGCGCGGCGCGGTCGACGGTCGCCCGGACGTCGTAGGACAGCCCGGCACGCCGCGGATCGACCGTGCCCCTGCGGTCGCCGACCCGCACCGGGATCGCCCGCGCGCCGGACGCCTCCAGCCGCCGCTCCAGCTTCCGCACGGCCTCCGCGCGGCTCAGCCCCCCGATCTCCACCCCGCGCACGGTCGTCCCGGCGTCGATCTCCCCGCCCGTGAGCAGCAGCCCGCCGAGGTACAGGCCGCCCACACCGACGGCCAGCGCACCGCCCGCCAGGGCGAGGGGCGGCAGGGATCCGAGGCGCGGTACGGAGGTTATTCGGGGGCGCATGGCTCTCCAGGGGATCGACGAGGACGGTGCACCCGTGACGCGACACTGCTGCGGGCAAACAGATCAAGCTATGCACATCCCGGTGGCACAGCACTATGGCCCAGACCACTTATGTCCGAGATCATTACGGAATCGTCCGGACCCACCCGGCCTCCCGCGCCGGGCCACAGAGTAGTAACGGTGAACAACTGTCCGGGTGTTGACGCCGTCTAGACCACCATGAAGATCTCTTTCCTCATCCACAACGCCTACGGCATCGGAGGGACGATCACCACCACGTTCAACCTGGCCCGGGCGCTGGCCGCACGGCACGACGTCGAGATCGTCTCCGCCCTGAGGCACCGGGAGGACCCCAACCTCACCCCCGACCCCCGGGTGCGGCTGCGGGCGCTGGTCGACCTGCGCAAGGAAGCGGACCATCCGCTGCACGGGAGACCGGCGAAGATCTTCCCGGCCGCCGAGTACCGTCACGGTCAGTACAGCGAGCTGACCGACCAGCGCATCGGCGAGCACCTCGCCGACCTCGACGCGGACGTCGTCATCGGCACCCGGCCCGGTCTCAACGTGCACATAGCCCGCCAGGCCCCGCAGCACGTCGCCCGCGTCGGCCAGGAGCACCTCACCCTCGACAACCACTCGCCGCGGCTGCGCACCGTCCTGCGCCGCGCCTACCGCCACCTCGACGTGATCACCACCGTCACGGAAGCGGACGCCGCCGCCTACCGGCGCGCCATGTGGCTGCCCGGCGTCCACGTGGAGGCCCTGCCGAACAGCGTCCCCGACCCGGTGCTGCCCCCCGCCGACGGCACCGCGAAGGTCGTCGTCGCCGCCGGGCGCCTGGTCCGCGTGAAACGCTACGACCTGCTGATCGAGGCCTTCGCCCAGGTCGCGGCCGCGCACCCCGACTGGCAGCTGCGCATCTACGGCAAGGGCGAGGAGCAGTCGGCGCTGCGCGGGCTCGTCGAGCGGCTCGGCCTGTGGAACAACGTGTTCCTGATGGGGGCCGCCACCCCCATGGAGGCCGAGTGGGTCAAGGCCTCGATCGGCGCGGCCGCCTCGAACTTCGAGCCGTTCGGCATGACCATCGTCGAGGCGATGCGCTGCGGACTGCCCGTCGTCAGCACCGACTGCCCCTACGGCCCCGGCGAGATCATCCAGGACGGCACCGACGGCCGGCTGGTCCCCGTCGGCGACCGGGACGCCCTCGCCGCGGCCCTGCTGCACCTCGTGGGCGACGACGAACTGCGCCGCCGCATGGGCGCCGCCGCCCTGAGCAACGCGCAGCGCTTCGCCCCGGGGCCGGTCGTCGCCCAGGCCGAGCACATCCTCGACCGCGCGGTCGCGGCGCGCACCGCCGGCCGGCGTGCCGCTCGCGACGCCACCGGGACCCTCAGCCCGCTGACCGGCCGGATCCACGCCGCCCGCGACACGGCCCACGCCGCTGCCGCCGGCGCCCTGCGCGCACTACGGAAGGGCCGACGATGAGCACCCACCAGGACACCGTCCCGCGCACCGACTGCACGAGCGACGCGGACGGGCGGATCACCTTCCGGCTGCCCGGGGCCCCGGCCGGCCGCCCCCGCCTGCTGCTGCGCCTGCGCCCCAGGAAGGGCCACCCCGAGCAGACCCTGCGCCACCTCGACCTGGAACCCGACGCCGACGGCCGCCCGCACGCCGTGCTGGAACCCGGCACGGACCTGGCCGAAGGCCGCTGGGACCTGTACCTGCTGCCGGAGCAGGGGGCCGGCCGGCAGCGGCTGCGCCCCGGTCTGCGGGATCTGCGCGCACTCGTCGACGGGCACCTGCGGCACCGCTCCACCCCGGTGGCCGTGCGGGTCCCGTACGTCACCAAGGACGGCTTCCTCGCCCTGCGGGCCTGGCTGCGCACCGCCCACGCGGAGGTCCACGCCGTCGGCCTGGCCGACGGGGCGATCACGGTCGCCGCCCGGCTGCACGGCGCCGGCCTCCGGCAGAGCGCGACGGTACGGCTGCGCCTGCGGGGCACCGGCACCTTCCGGACCGTGCGCCCCCGGATCGACGGCGACGGACGCGGCTTCTCCTTCACGGTCGGCTCCGGCGACCTGGCGGATCCCGCACCTGAGGCCGGCCGCGTCTGGGACGCCTTCGTCCTGCCGGAGGCCGATGCGCGGCCGGTCAGGATCGGCCGCCTCCTCGACGACGTCGCGGACCGGAAGCACGTCCACGTCTTTCCGGCGACCACCGCGGGCGCTTCCGCTCTGCGCCCCTACTACACCGTCGACAACGACCTCGCGATCGAGGAGACCCCGACCGCATCCCCGAAATGCCCGGAATGAAAAACACTGGGGTTTCGGATGGGTATTTCGTCGGTGCGCCGCGAGCGTCATGTGTGGATTCTGTGCAAGGTGCCGGGGAAATGGGCCGCCGGGCTCCTCGTCAACAGACGCACAACGCAAGGGGACTTGCGGCAATAAAGAAACTCAAGTACCTAGATGAATCATGAACCTGTTCAACCGCGTCGTGCCGTCCCGGCGGCAGACGCCTGCCGTCCCCCCACAGCGCCCCGTCGGCGCACCGGCTTCCCCCACCGCCGTCCTGCCGGATCCCGGCCTGGCGAGTCTGACCGGTGAATGGGTCGTCGACCCTGCGCACAGCAGGATCGGCTTCTCCGTCCGGCACGCGATGGTGACCACCGTGCGCGGTTGTTTCCTGGAGTACGAGAGCCGGCTCTACTTCGACGCCCACGACCCGGCCCGGTCGCGGGCCGACATCACCCTGTTCACCTCCAGTGTCGACACCGGGGTGGAACAGCGCGACGCCCACCTGGTCGGGCGTGATTTCCTCGACGTCGCGACCTATCCGCGGATGCGTTTCACGAGCACCGGGGTGCAACAGGCGGGCGCCGATCTCTATCTCATGTCGGGCGAGCTCACCATCAAGGGAATTTCCCGGCCGGTCGTACTCGAGATGACCTACATCGGGCATGTCACCGACCCGTTCGGCTACGAGCGGGTGGGATTCGACGGCACCACGACCATCAACCGCTCGGACTGGGGCCTCACCTACAACAGCAGGCTGGCCGAGGGCGGTGCGATGGTGAGCGAGAAGGTGCGTCTGCAGTTCGACATCGCGGCGATCCGCACGGCACCCGGGGCCGGCTGACCGGGCCCTCAGGAGGCGGTGCCGGCCTCGTCCAGGGTCCGGAACCGAGCCGGGCCGACCGTGAGCAGGCCGTCGCTCAGCGGTGTGCAGCGCACCCCGCCCCGGCCGCGCAGGGCACGCTGTGCGCCGGGGCCCACGGTCACGTCCATCCAGGCGCAGGGCCGGGCCGGGCGGTTCACCGCGAACAGCACCGGCCCGGTGCCGCAGTCCAGGGAGATCGTCGCGCCGAGGTACGCGTCGATGTCGACGCCCCGCAGCAGGACGTTCCGGCGCGTGTGCCGCAGGTCGGCGCCGGCCGGGAGGTTCTCCGCGGCCATCATGGTCACCGCCGCGTCGCGGTGCGCGGGCCGCGCGTGGTAGCGGTCGCCGACCAGGCCGAGGCCGCCGCGCACCGCGACCCGCGTGACGCGCTCGTCGTCCGGGCCCGGAGCGGGTCCGTCCGACGGCCGCCCGGCCAGCCGGTGCGCGGGCGACACCAGCAGCTGCAGCACCTCCACCTCGATCACGCGCCCACCTTAGGGCGCGCCGGCCGCCGCAGGTCCGGCGCGGTCCCGGGCGGCTCATTCGTCCCGGCGCCGCCCGGCCCCGCGCTCGTCGCCCGGCGTCCGGCCGTCCGGCACGTCGCCCGCGGTGAGATGCCCGAGGACCTCCACCAGTTCCTGGCAGGCGCGCTCCACCGAGCGCCGGGTGTTGATCTGCTCGGTGATCACGGCCGACAGGATCAGGGCCGTCAGGGCCATCGCCCCGTTGAAGGCCTGCAGCTTCATCATCACCTCCACCCGGCTGAGCCGCTCGAACGGTCCCACCCGGTCGGTCGCCGCCACGGTGGCCATGACCGACGCGAACAGGGCGCACACCATGCTGCCCGCCAGCTGGAACCGGAGAGCCGCCCAGATCAGCAGGGGGTAGACGAGATACAGCACGCTCAGCCGGCTGTGCGCGGCCAGCGGCACGACACAGCAGACGATGACCGCCAGCCCGGTGGCCTCCTTCCAGCGCGTCAGGCGCACCGGCAGGCGGATCCGGGTCAGCAGGAGCACGACCGGCGTGACGATCAGCACGCCCATGGCGTCGCCCACCCACCAGGCCAGCCACACGGCCCAGAAGCCCGTCCACTCGATCCGGTCCGTGAGGAGCAGCAGGCCCGCGCCCGTGGTGGAACTGATCAGCATCGCCGTGAACGCGCCCAGGAACACCAGGGCCAGACCGTCCCGCAGCCGCGCGAGTTCGGTGCGGAAGCCCGCCCGGCGCAGCAGCAGGTACCCGGCGACGGGCGCGGCCGTGTTGCCGGCCAGCACGCCCAGCGCCGACGGCGTCGGAGAGGTGAGGGACAGGATGACCAGCAGGGCGCCCAGGGCGATCCCCGGCCAGCAGCGCAGTCCGAACAGCAGCAGGCAGGCGACCGAGACGCCGGTGGGGGGCCAGATGGGGGTGACGACCGCGCCCTCGACGACCAGTTCCCGCAACAGCCCCAGCTGCCCCGACGCGTAGTAGCAGGCGGCGACGGCCGGCGTCAGCAGAACGAGGGCGACCGGACTGCGCAGATCCTGGCTACTCACCACAGCAGCCATGAGACACCGGGGCCGCCGGGTCGGCGAGGCGGGAGCGGGGCCGTGCGGCCCTATGGCTGAGCGGTCCGTATCCGCCCGCCGTCGGCCTCGTGGGACGGGCGCGGCGCGTCCGGCCCGTCGAGTCCCACGACCAGGACGGCGGCGTCGTCGTCGTGTCCCACCCGCTCCGCGCCCTTGATCACGGCCGCGGCCAGCGCGTCCACGTCCATGCCCGCCACCGCGGCGACGCCCGCGAGCCGCGTCACCTGGTCCAGTCCCTCCTCCAGCCGCAGCGACGGCCCCTCCACGACCCCGTCCGTGAGCAGCACGAACACCCCGCCGGTGGTGAGCTCGTACCGGGTCACCGGATACGGCATGCCCGCCAGGACCCCGAGCGGGGGTCCGCCCTCGTCCTCGGTGACGCCGGACTTGCCGTCGGCCGTGGCCCAGACGCAGGGCAGATGCCCCGCCCGCGCGCTCTCCAGCACCCCGGCGCAGGGGTCGAGCCGCAGGAAGGTGCAGGTGGCGAACAGGTCGGAGTTGAGCGCCAGCAGCAGGTCGTTGGTGCGGGCCAGGACCTCACCCGGCTCGCTGCTGACGGAGGCCAGCGCCCGCAGCGCGGCCCGTACCTGTCCCATGAAGGCGGCGGCCTCGATGTTGTGCCCCTGGACGTCACCGATGGACAGACCGATCCGGCCGTCGCCGAGCGTGAAGGCGTCGTACCAGTCACCGCCCACGTTCAGGCCCCGGTACGCGGGGGCGTACCGCACGGCCAGGTGCAGCCGGTGCGCCACGGGCAGGTCGCGGGGGAGCATGCCGCGCTGCAGCGCGAGGGCGAGCTCCACGCGGGAGCGCTGCATCTCGGCCTGCGCGCGTGCCTGGGCCGTCAGGGCACCGAGCCGGGTCAGCAGCTCGTCGCCGTCGTCGTCCGTGGTGCCGGTGCGGGACATGGATCACTCCGGCGAGGATGGCCACGGTCGGTGACGACCCTCGAAGTCACATCACTCAATGTGCGTTCATAGGATGATACTCAGGGCCGGGCCCGGTGACGACTCGCGGCCGCCGGCCGACCGCCGCCAGCACGAAGGTCACGCTGATCAGCAGCGCCCACGCGCCGAACTTGCCGATCCCCACCGGCTCCCATCCGTGCTCCTGGTACGGGTAGCGCCAGGCGCCGGCCAGGGTGGCGAGGTTCTCCGCCACCCACAGGAAGAACCCGATCAGCACGAACGACACCGCCAGCGGCATCCGCAGCCGCGCCCCCCGCACGGTGAACCGCACCGACGTCCCCGCGGTCACCGCCACCAGCAGTCCGGCCAGCACCCAGCGCACGTCCGGCAGCCAGTGGTGGCTGAAGAAGTTGACGTAGATCGCCGCCGCCACCACCGCCGTGGCACGCGGCCGGTAGCGCACCAGCTCCAGGTCGAACAGGTGCCAGGCCCGGCACACGTAGCTGCCCACGGCCGCGTACAGGAACCCGCCGTAGAGGGGCACCCCGGCGAACTTCAGCACGGCGGGTTCCGGGTAGCTCCAGGAGCCGAGCGACACCTTCACCAGTTCGAAGGCCAGACCGATGACGTGACAGACCGCGGTGACGGCGACGTCCCGCCCGTCCTCCCAGCCGCGCAGCCAGAACAGCAGCGTCAGCAGGACGCCGTAGACGACCAGCACGTCGTAGCGCGCGACCGGGAGGTCGGGCAGCAGGGCGGAGACGGCGACGCCGGACAGCAGGGCGATGGCGAAGGCGCAGGCGCGCGTCTGCGTCCACGCGAAGTCGAGCAGGTGCCGGACGACCGGTGCGGCCCAGGGGCCGCCGACGCTGGGAGGGATCATGGTGCCCTGTAGGACGGGCCCGCGCCCGCTACCGGTTGCAGCGGACCTCCGCTGTCGAGGCCGTCCCGCCCCGGGCTTCCGCCACGGCCTGCCGCAGCAGCCCGGACAGCCGCTCGTCGGCGTCGGGCGCGGCGCTCAGCACCCGCACGGCGTGTTCGAGGTACCCGCGCCCGGGGCCGCGCCACCACAGCAGGTCGGACAGACGGCCCACGGGGCCGGCCACGGGGGAGCGGGCCAGGCGCCGCGCCCTCCGGCGGCACGCACGGCCGTGCCGCTCCAGCCGCCGGGAGGCGGGGCGGACCCGCCGGGCCGTGTCCACCACCAGACCGACCAGCAGTGGCGCGTACGTCCGGCCCGCCGACCGGGCGCCGGCGAGCTCTGCGGCCAGCGGCCACAGGGCGAGCCGGGCGGCGTCGCCCACGCTGTCGTTGACCGCGCGGGCCAGGGCGGCGAGCACCGGATGCGTACCGGCCGGGCTGTCGGTGAACCGGTCACCGGCCAGCAGCGCGGCGGCCTCCATCAGGCAGGCACCGTCGTCCGGGTGCAGATGGGCGAAACGGCCGGGCAGCGGGAGGCCGCCGGGCACCCCGCCGCCCGACGGCTCGGACGCCGGCGGAACGGAGGAAGGGCTCATGACGGCCTCCGGCGGGCCTCACACACCGGTGACGGCGTGCAGGAAGAGGTAGAGCGCGGCGGCGGGGATCCCGGCGCCGGGGAAGGTGAGCACCCATGCGGTGACGATGGAACGGGCCACCTGCCAGCGTACGGCCGAGGCCCGCCGGGTGGCGCCGGCACCCAGGATGGCCGCGGTGATGGTCTGCGTGGTGGAGATGGGCGCCTTCAGCAGGAACGCGGTGGTGTACAGGACGCTCGCGGCGGCGGTCTCCGCGGCGAAACCGCGCGGCGGGTCCAGATGCACGATCCGCCGCCCCAGGGTGGTGATGATGCGCCGGCCACCGCTGTAGGTGCCGGCCGCCATGGCGAGCGCCACGGCGACGACCACCCACACCGGCACCGAGAAGTCGTCCTGCCAGCCCGCCGTGACCAGCGCCAGCACGATGACACCCATGGTCTTCTGCGCGTCCTGCAGCCCGTGCCCCAGTCCCATCGCGGCGGCCGACACCGTCTGCGCCATGCGGAACCGCCGCGTGGTGCGCCGGGGCGCGGCACGGCGGAACGCCCACAGGATGGCGGTGTGGAGCAGGTAGCCGAGCGCCACGCCGACCAGCGGGGACAGCAGCATCGGCAGGACGACCTTGTCCACGATGCCCGACCAGTACACCGTCGCGGAGGCGGCGAGCGCGGCACCGACCAGACCGCCGATCAGGGCGTGCGAGGACGACGTCGGCAGCCCTCGCCACCAGGTGAAGACGTTCCACGCGATGGCGCCGAGCAGCGCGCACAGCACCAGCAGCAGGCCCGAGACCTCCTCGGGCGCCCCGATGATGCCCTTGCCGACGGTCTGGGCGACCTCCGTGCCCAGGAAGGCGCCGAGGAAGTTCATCACCGCCGCCATCGCCAGGGCCACCCGCGGGGTCAGGGCGCGGGTGGAGATCGAGGTGGCGATCGCGTTCGCCGCGTCGTGGAAGCCGTTGGTGAAGTCGAAGGTCAGCCCCACGACGATGATCAGCACCACCAGCGTGAGCTCCATGACCGATCACCTTTCGCCGCGCGCCCGCACGTTCCCATCCTGCGCCTGAGCGGGCGGAGCGGACCCGGCTACTACGCCACGCGAGGGCGGACTCGTCCCACGGACGGAAGGTCACGTCGCTCTACGGTGTCCTGGTGCGATCTGTTCCGAAATGGGCTGTTGTGTCGTCGGGGTGTGCCCCGGTCGCCCTGATCCTGGGCTGGGTGGTCGCGGCATCGCTCCAGAGCACCCCCTACGACCCCGCCGCCCAGACGATCAGCGTCCTGGCGGCTCCCGGGACCTCGGGCTCCTGGGTGATGACGGCCGCGTTCGTCGTCCTCGGCGTCTGCCACCTGCTCACCGCCTGGGGGCTGCGTCCCGCCGCGACGCCCGGACGCGCGGCACTCGCGGCCGGGGGAGTGGCGGCGCTGGCGGTGGCCGTGGTCCCGGCACCGAGCAGCGGAGGCTCCCTGAGCCACGGCTCGGTGGTCGCCGGGGGCTTCACCGTCCTCGCGGCCTGGCCCTTCCTGGCCGCCCGCACCGGCGACAGCGTCCCCTGGGCCCTGCGCCCGGTTCCCTCCCTCGCGGTGACCGGCGTGATGGCGCTGGGCGCGGCCTGGTTCCTGGTCGAGCTGAACCAGCGGGGAGCGGCGGGCGTGGCCGAGCGCGCGGTGACGACCGTGCAGTCGGTCTGGCCGTTCGTGGTGGTCCTGTCCTGCCTCAGGAGCACGGCCCGGGTGAGCAGGGCGGGACGCCCGGTGCGCCGTCAGTAGGAGGGGCGGGGAGAGGGGAGTGCGGGCCTGCCCTGCCCTCCCGCCTGCGCGGCACCGGTGGAGTTCACGGACGTGGAGCCCCCGGAGTGCGGCCGGTGAGCCGCCGGCCGGCCCGGGCCGCCGCCCCGAAGTAGTCGCCGCCCTTGCGCCGTACGTCGTCCGTGCCCCAGGCCCGCTCCTCGCCGGGGGTCCGCCGCCGCTGGGCCGGGACGAGCCGCGGTATGTGCTTCGAGCAGTGGATGTACGCCTCCTCGACCTCGATGCGCACCCAGGTCTGGGGACGCCGGCCGGGCACGGGGTCGGTGGCGAGGCGGCCGGGGTGCCTGAGGCGCATGGCGTCGTCGGGGACCAGCTCGGCCCGGCCGTTGACGTGCAGACCGATCCGGTCCGTGGTGAAGTCGATCATCAGCAGGCCCACGTGCGGGTTCTCGCGGATGTTCCCGAGCGAGGCCATGACGCCGTTCCCGCGGTACTCGGGATAGGCGAGGGTGGTGTCGTCGAGCACGTGCAGGAAGCCGGCCGGGCCGGCCCGGAAGGTGTTGTCGCACTCCCCGTCGCCGTCCGCGGTGGCGAGGAAGAACATCTCCTGGCGGGCCACGAACTGCTGCATGAGCGGGTTGAGCCGGTCCAGCACCTGTTCGTCGTAGAACCGGTCGGCGCGCTCGGTGGTGCCCAGCTCCTGCTGGATCAGATGCTCTCCGTGGCTACCGGGGCGGTCGGCCCGCTCATCGTCGTACAACGGTCCTCCAGACGGGCATGTCGCGTGCGGTCACCCGCTGGCCGAGAAGATCGCCACGGGCCGCGCAGTAGAGACTAGAGCAGCCGGGTGAGGGCCATGTCGGTGGCCGGGGCACGGAAAGCCGTCGGTCGGTGGCACGGGCACCCCGACACCGCGCCGCATGGCGGGACTCGGCGGGTCAGGCGCTCCGGTCGCGCAGCGCCTGGCACACCGCCCAGACCACGGCCACCAGCGGTACGGCCACCACGGCACCGATCACGCCGGCCGCGACCGCCCCGCCGACGACCGCCAGGGCGACCACCACCGGGTGCAGCCGGACGGCCCAGCTCATCACGAGCGGGTGCAGTACGTGCCCCTCGATCTGCCCGATGACCACGATCAGCGCCACGACCACCAGGGCGATCAGGGGTCCCTTCGTGGCGAGGGCGACCACGGCCGCCACCGCCAGGGCGATCGGTGAGCCGATCAGCGGGATGAACGCGGCCACGAACTCCAGCAGCGCCAGGGGCACCGCGAGCGGCACCCCGAGAGCGAACAGCGCGACGCCGACCAGGACGGCGTTGGTGCCGGCCACCAGCAGGATGCCGTGGGTGTAGCCGGTGAACGTCCGCCAGGCGGCCCGGCCGGCGACCGTGACGCGCTCTCGTGCCCCGGCGGGGAGCTGGTCGCACAGCCACTGCCACTGGCGCTCGCCGGAGTGCGTGAAGAACACCGCGCAGAACACCGCCAGGGCGAGGACGGTCAGCACCTCCAGCAGCCGGCTCGCGCCGCTGAGCGCCGTGCTGATGACGGTCGAGCGGTGGTCGGACAACAACGAGCCGATCCGCGACTGCAGATCGGCGAACGCGTCCGCGGGCAGCCGGAACGGGGGTTCCTCCAGCCGCCGTTCGATCCGGTCGATCCCGGCCACGAACTCCCGTGCCAGTCCGCTGCGCTGGTCCGCCACGGTCTCGCCCACCAGGGCCAGCGCCCCGAGGACGAGCAGGATGCCGCCGACGAGCGCGACGGCGACCGCGAGCGGCCGGGGCAGGAACCGTGCGAGCAGTCCGGCCACGGGCCGCAGCACCGCGGCGATGACGAGACCGAGGAAGACGGCGACGGCGATCCGGTGGAACTGCCCGAGCACGGAGAAGGCCACCCGGACGACGACACCGACGGCGATGAGCCGCCACGCGTAGGCGGCCGCGGTCCGCAGCAGGGCGGGCACCCGGGCGTCCTCGCCGGCGAGACGTCCGAGCGGCGGAACGGGCGGCGGTTCGGGAGGCGAGGACACCCCCTCCCCGTACCACCGCAGGGTCCCCCACCCGCACGGCGCCCGCGCAATTCCCCCGAAGGCCGGTACGGGCCGGGGGCGGCACCACCCCCGACGCCGTCAGCCGCCCGAGGGGCGGCCGGGCGTCGAGACGCGCCGGGGCCGCGCCGCCCGCGTCCGCTGCCGGTGGCTGCCCCGGCCGGAGTTCCGGCGCCGACCGTCCTGCCCCCGCCGGCCGCGGTGGACCCGGAGGTTTGATTACCTGTCAGTAGGCCGCGCACTCCCGTGTATTGACTCGTGCGGCGGCAGGGGTGATTCTCGTCGCACGTTGGGCGAGGTCATGACAAACGGGCTGTGCTCCGCCGCCGACCCCGCCTCCCGCTGACCGAGGGACGTGGGTTGTGACCAGAGCCGAACGCCCGTACCGCACGCGCAAGAACGTGACCGTCGTGTCGCTCCTGCTGCTCGTGCTGGCCGTCGCACTCGGCCCGACGCCGAGTGCGGCGGCCGGGACCGACTGGTGGAGTCCCACCGCGCGGCCCGCGCCGGACTCGCAGATCAACGTCACGGGCGAGCCGTTCACCGGCACCGACGCCCGGGGCGAGGTGCGCGGCTTCGTCGACGCGCACGACCACATCTTCTCCAACGAGGCCTTCGGCGGGCGTCTGATCTGCGGCAAGCCGTTCTCCGAGAAGGGCGTGGCCGACGCGCTCAAGGACTGCCCCGAGCACTACCCGGACGGCTCGCTGGCGATCTTCGACTTCATCACGCGCGGCGGAGACGGCAAGCACGACCCCGTCGGCTGGCCCACCTTCAAGGACTGGCCGGCCCACGACTCGCTGACCCACCAGCAGAACTACTACGCCTGGGTGGAGCGGGCCTGGCGCGGCGGGCAGCGCGTGCTGGTCAACGACCTCGTCACCAACGGCGTGATCTGCTCCGTGTACTTCTTCAAGGACCGGAGCTGCGACGAGATGACGTCCATCCGGCTCCAGGCCAAGCTGACGTACGACATGCAGGCCTACATCGACAGGCTGTACGGCGGACCGGGCAAGGGCTTCTTCCGGATCGTCACCGACAGCGCCCAGGCCCGGCAGGTCGTCGAACAGGGCAAGCTGGCGGTCGTCCTGGGTGTGGAGACCTCCGAGCCGTTCGGCTGCAAGCAGATCCTCGACGTGCCGCAGTGCAGCAGGGCCGACATCGACAAGGGGCTGGACGAGCTGTACGCGCTGGGCGTGCGGAGCATGTTCCTGTGCCACAAGTTCGACAACGCGCTGTGCGGTGTCCGCTTCGACTCCGGAGCTCTCGGAACGGCCATCAACGTCGGCCAGTTCCTGTCGACCGGCACCTTCTGGAAGACGGAGAAGTGCACCGGGCCGCAGGCCGACAACCCCATCGGCAACGCGACGGCGGCCGGAGCCGAGGCGAAGCTCCCGGCGGGCGTGGAGGTCCCCGGCTACAGCGCGGACGCCCAGTGCAACGTCAGGGGTCTGACCGGCCTCGGTGAGTACGCCGTGCGCGGCATGATGCGGCGCGGGATGATGCTGGAGATCGACCACATGAGCGTCAAGGCCACCGGCCGGGTGCTCGACCTCTTCGAGGCCGCCTCCTATCCGGGCGTCCTCTCCTCGCACAGCTGGATGGACGCGGAGTGGACCGAACGCGTCTACGGCCTGGGCGGTTTCATCGCCCAGTACATGCACGGCTCCGAGGGCTTCGTCGCGGAGGCCAGGCGCACCGAGGCCCTGCGCGACAAGTACGGCGTGGGCTACGGCTACGGCACCGACATGAACGGCGTCGGCGGCTGGCCCGCCCCGCGCGGAGCCGACGCCCCGAACAAGGTCGTGTATCCCTTCAGGAGCGCCGACGGGGGTTCCGTCATCGACCGGCAGACCACCGGCGAGCGCACCTGGGACCTGAACACCGACGGAGCCGCCCACTACGGCCTCGTCCCGGACTGGATCGAGGACATCCGCCGGGTCGGCGGACAGGACGTGGTGGACGACCTGATGCGTGGCGCGGAGTCCTACCTCGACACCTGGGGTGCCTCCGAGAGCCACGAGCCCGCCGCCGATCTCGCCGGCGGGTCCACCGCGTCGGCCTCCTCCTCCGAGTGGAGCCTGTTCACGAGCCACCAGCCGCACCGCGCCGTCGACGGCGACCGCGGCACCCGCTGGGCGAGCGACTGGAGCGACGACCAGTGGTTCCGGCTCGACCTCGGTGCCGCGCACACCGTCAGCCGGGTCACCCTCGACTGGGAGCGCGCGTACGCGAAGGCCTACCGCGTCGAGCTGTCCACCGACGGCACGACCTGGCGGACGGTCTGGTCGACGACGGCCGGCGACGGCGGACTGGACACTGCGCGCTTCGCCGCCGCACCGGCCCGCCACGTCCGCATCCAGGGGCTCGCGCGCGGCACCGGCTGGGGCTACTCCCTGCACGAGATCGGCGTCCACGGCACCTGACGGGCGCGCCCGGCCGGGGCCGGTGAGAAGCACTCCACGAGAAGTGGACGCGTCGTTCATATAATGCTTATATGGATGCAGCGTCCATTTCTTGCGGAGGAGAGCGACCATGACCGGCACGTCCAGCACCACACCCCGCGTCGCGCTCGTCACCGGCGGCTCCGGCGGCATCGGCAAGGCCGTCGTCGAACGGCTCGCCGCCGACGGGTACGCCGTCGCCGTGCACTACGCGGGCAACAAGGCCAGGGCCGAGGCCCTCGTCGAGGAGATCGCCGGCTCCGGCGGCCGGGCCGTCGCCGTCGGCGGCGACGTCGCCGACGAGCACCGGATGGAGGCAGCCTTCGACGCCGTCGAGACGGCGTTCGGCGGAATCGACGTGGTGGTCAACACCGCCGGGATCATGGTGCTCGCGCCCATCGCCGAGCTGAACCTGGACGACCTGGACCGCATGCACCGCACGAACATCCGCGGCACCTTCGTCGTCGCCCAGCAGGCCGCCCGCCGGGTCCGCCGCGGCGGCGCGATCGTCAACGTGTCCACGTCCGTCACCCGCACCCAGCTGCCCGCCTACGGGGCCTACGTCGCCAGCAAGGCCGCCGTGCAGAGCATCACCCTGATCCTCGCCCGGGAGCTGCGCGGCAAGGACATCACCGTCAACACCGTCGCGCCCGGCCCCGTCGCCACCCCGCTCTTCCTGGAGGGCAAGGACGAGGCCACCGTCGCGGCCTTCGCCGGGGCCACGCCGCTGGAGCGGCTGGGCGAACCGCGCGACATCGCCGAGTCGGTCGCCTTCCTCGCCGGCCCCGCCCGCTGGATCAACGGCCAGGTCCTCTACGCCAACGGCGGCCTGGCCTGACCCCGCCGGCCCCAGCGGACCGGCCCGCCGCAGCCGCGAGGGAGAAGACCCTTGTCATCGGTCGTCCTCATCACCGGCGCCGCCACCGGCATCGGCAAGGCGCCGTGGCCCGGAGCCCGGGCCGCAAGCGCGGTCGCACGGCTTCCTAGACTGATCGGCCCCGGAACGAGCGAGGGAGGGACATCGTGACGAAGCAGGCCGAGGGCGCCGCCGGACGTCCGGCCCGAGGGCGCGGGCGCCGCCCGGCCGACGAGGTCCGCGCCGACGTCTTCCGCGTGGTCGGCGAGGTGCTGTTCGAGGAAGGCATCGCCGACCTGACCTTCGAGCGGGTGGCCCGCCTGTCCGGCGTCAGCAAGACGACGCTGTACAAGTGGTGGCCCTCCAGGGGCGCCCTCGCCCTGGACGGCTACTTCCACGCCGTCGAGGAGACCCTGGCCTTCGAGGACACCGGGGACATCCGCGCCGACCTGACGCGTCAACTGCGTTCGTTCGCGCAGCTGATGACCGGGACGCCGGCCGGGCGGGTGCTGACCGAGCTGATCGGCCAGTCCCAGACCGACGAGGACCTGGCCACCGCCTTCCGCTCCCTGTACTCCGCCGGACGGCGCCGGCTGGCGGGGGAGCGGCTGCTGCGCGCGCGGGAGCAGGGGCAGATCCGCGCGGACGTCGACGTCCAGGTCCTCGTCGACCAGCTCTGGGGCGCCGTCTACCACCGGTTGCTGATCCCGGACGAGCCGGTGACGGACGAGTTCGTCGTCGCCCTGGTGACCAACCTGATCGACGGCGTCACCCCGCGGCCCGCGTCGGGCGCGTGACACGACGCACCGACGTGCGAAGACCGTGCGAGGCGCCCCGTCAGGGACGGCCCGCACGGCCTTCGCGCCGCTCACGGCCGCCCCGTCCGGGTGCTCCGGCAGGGGCGTCGCTCACGGCCACGGACCGGCTCAGGCGGTCGCGGTCACCGCGTCGCGGATCAGGGCGGCCACGTCCTCGGGCCGGGACACGGCCACGGCGTGCGAGGCACCGTCGAGCTCGACGACCGTCGCACCGGCCCGCTGCGCGCCGAAGCGCTCCACCTCCGGGTTGATCGCCTCGTCCGCCCCGGCCACGAGTGCCCAGGACGGCTTGTCCTTCCACGCCGCGGCCGACGCCGTCTCCGTGAACGTCGAGGCGGCCAGCGGACGCTGCGTCAACGCCAGGACCTCGGTGACGGACCGCGGGACGTCGGCGGCGAAGACCGCCGGGAACGCCTCGGCCTCGATGGTGACCTCGACGGCGGTCTCCCCGCCGCCGACCGGGTACGTCCTCTCCTGCAGGCTGCCGACCAGGGGCGAGAGCGGGAAGCGGCCCTGCAACTCGCCCAGGCTCTCGCCCTCTTCGGGTATGTAGGCGGCGACGTAGACCAGGCCCACGACGTTCTCCGCCGTGCCGGCGACGGAGATGACGGCACCGCCGTAGGAGTGGCCGACCAGGACGACCGGCCCGTCGATCTGGGAGGCCTGCGAGGCGATGTAGGCGGCGTCGGACGCCAGGCCGCGCAGCGGGTTCGGCGGTGCCACCACGGGGATGCCGTGGTTTCTGAGCTCCGCGATGACGCCGGACCAGCTGCCGGCGTCCGCGAAGGCACCGTGGACGAGCAGGGCGGTCGGTGTGATGGCCATGTCTGTGCTCCTCGGAACGGTTCGGGCCCGGGCGCCGGTCAGCGGGTGTGCAGCGCGTCGTGCAGGACCGCGGACGCCTGGCGGATGGCGGCGTCGGCGGCGTGGGTCTCGCGCAGGGCGTTCAGCATCACGAAGTCGTGGATGACGCCCTGGTAGCGCACGGCCGTGACGGGCACGCCCGCCTGGCGCAGCTTGCCGGCGTAGGCCTCGCCCTCGTCGCGCAGCACGTCGGCCTCGGCGGTGATCACCAGGGCCGGGGGCAGGCCGGTGAGCTGCTCGGTGGTGGCACGCAGCGGGGAGGCGGTGATCTGCGCCCGCTCGGCCTCGTCGGTCGTGTACTGGTCCCAGAACCACTGCATGCCGTCGCGGCGCAGGAAGTAGCCGGTCGCGAACTGGTGGTAGGAACCGGTGTCGAAGCCCGCGTCGGTCACCGGGTAGAACAGCACCTGCTGGACCGGCGCGACATCACCGCGCTCCTTGGCCATCAGGGTCAGCGCCGCGGCCATGTTGCCGCCGACGGAGTCGCCGGCCACCGCCAGCCGCGCACCGTCCAGGTTCCGCGACGCGCCCTGGGTCACGACCCATTGGGCGACCGCGTAGTTCTGCTCGATGGCGACCGGGTAACGGGCCTCGGGGGACAGGTCGTACTCGGGGAAGACCACGGCCGCGTTCGCGCCCACGGCGAGTTCGCGGACCAGCCGGTCGTGGGTGTGGGCGTTGCCGAACACCCAGCCGGCGCCGTGGATGTAGAGGACCACGGGCAGGGTGCCCTCGGCGCCGGCGGGCTTGACGATCCGGGCCCGGACGCTGCCGGTCGGACCGCCGGAGACGGTGATCCACTCCTCGTCGACGGCGGGCTTGGCGATGTCGCCCGACTGCACCTCGTCGACGGCCTTGCGGCCCTCGGCCGGGGCCAGGTCGAACAGGTAGGGCGGGTTGGCGGTCGCCTCCGCGAACGCGGCCGCGGCCGGCTCCAGAACAGGCTTCACCGGTTCGAAGGTGTGGGACATACGGACTCCTGAGACTCGCTGCTCGCCGGTGTGTCCGGCGAGGCGGCCCGCATCGGCATCGAGGATCCGCCGGGCCGCCCACGGCCACGCTAGGACCGGAGAACCAGGGGGCCTTGCCCGCCCGCGCACGGGCTCTGCTCCCACCGCGCACAGCCGGGGCGGGTGGTGTGTGACGCGGCCCTCTCGGGCCTCGCGCCATGACGCCCCGGCCGGGTCCTGCGGGAACGGGTCCCGGCCGGCACCGGCACCGGCTTTGGTATTGGCACCGGCACCGGCACCGGCACCGGCATTGGTATTGGCACCGACGGCGGCGGAGGTGGCAGCGGCACTGCGGCGGCGGCCACTCCGGCACCGATGGGGGCATCGGGGGCAGCGGCATCGGTGGCGGCAGCCTCTTCGGCATCGATGGCGGTATCGGCGGCACCGGTGGCGGCAGGCACTCCGGCATCGGCGGCAGCTCCAGCGGGTCCTTCTGCCGGTCGTACAAGACCGGTGACATTGCCGGTCCGCGCGCGGTGCCCGGTGCCCGACAGTGGCACGGCCAGCCCAACGGCGGTGCCCGCACCGCGGGCACGCGGCAGACGCCCCAGGTCCCGCGTGCCCGCACGGGCCCCCCGCCACGACAGAGAGGACGACTCGTCGTGCATCTCCACCCCCACACCGAATCCCGCACCGGTTCCCGCGACTCGCTTGGGCGCCGGGCCGGGCGCCGGACCGGGCGACTGGCCGCGGCCGCAGCGACGCTCGCCGTCGTCGTCGGCCTGGGACCCCTGACCAGCCCGGGTGCCCACGCCGCCGACAACCCCTACGAGCGCGGCCCGGCCCCCACCACGTCCAGCATCGAGGCGAGCCGCGGCCCGTACGCCGTGTCGCAGACGTCCGTCTCCTCGCTGTCCGTGACCGGCTTCGGCGGCGGCACCATCTACTACCCGACCAGCACCAGTGACGGAACGTTCGGCGCGGTGGCCATCTCGCCCGGCTACACGGCCTACGAGTCGTCCATCGCCTGGCTCGGACCGCGTCTGGCCTCGCAGGGCTTCGTGGTGTTCACCATCGACACGCTGACCACGCTCGACCAGCCCGACTCGCGCGGCCGCCAGCTGCTGGCCGCCCTGGACTACCTCACCGAGCGCAGCTCGGTGCGCGGTCGCGTCGACGCCTCACGTCTCGGCGTCATGGGCCACTCGATGGGCGGCGGTGGCAGCCTGGAGGCCGCCAAGTCGCGTCCGGCGCTGCAGGCGGCGATCCCGCTGACGCCGTGGAACCTCGACAAGTCCTGGCCCGAGCTCACCACGCCCACGCTGATCTTCGGAGCCGACGGGGACAGCATCGCCCCGGTCTCCTCGCACTCCGAGCCCTTCTACTCCAGCCTGTCCTCCTCGCTGGACCGGGCCTACCTGGAGCTGAACTCGGCGACGCACTTCACGCCGAACTCGTCGAACACGACGATCGCGAAGTACAGCATTTCCTGGCTCAAGCGGTTCATCGACAACGACACCCGCTACGAGCAGTTCCTGTGCCCGCTGCCGCGGCCCAGCCTGACCATCGAGGAGTACCGGGGCAACTGCCCGCACGGCTCCTGACATCCCGGGCCGCGGAACCGCGGCCGTGACGGGGGACCGGCGGCGGACGCGCGTGACGCGTCCGCCGCCGGTGTCGTGCCGGGGCACGGCCGAGGAGGCCCGCCGTTGGGCCGGGGCACAATCCGCCCACCGGGCGCCCTCCGGCCCTGCCGGGCAAACGCGCAGGTGCCGACGTGGTTCCGCGCCCGCGGCTGCGCGGACGTAAGGCTTCCGGTCTTCCTTACGCGCAAGTAACCTCCTTGGGATGATGGGAGACAGGAGCTGGGTGCGCACGGCCTTCCGTGCGGGGAGCCCGCACGGACGGGACGCCGCCCGGTCGGCTGCCGAGAGCCGCGGCCACGTCGAACTCGCCCGCGCCCGCAGGCAGTTGTACGACGGCCCGGTGGGCGACGCGCGCGCGTCCCTGCTGCTGGCCGCGTCCCTGCTGGCCGCCGACGCCCCGGACGCGGCGGAGGCCGCGCGCCTCTCCGCCGCGGACGCCGCCTGGGCGTCGGGCGACGTCCTGGCGTGCCTGGCCACCCTCGACGGCGCGGACTCGGCGGACCGGGTGGTCGATTACTTTCCTCCGGATGCGCCGGACGCGTCGAATACGCCGGATGCGGTGGACGCCCTGGACGCGTCGGATGCGCTGGAGGGGCCGGGCGGGCCGGGCGAGCCGGATGCGGTGGGCGCGCCGGATGCGGTGCATGCGGTGGACACGCCCCACGCAGCGGATGCGGTGCACACGGTGGAGGCTCCGGACCCAGCGGATGCGGTGGAGGCTCCCGACGCAGCGGATGCGGTGGACGCGGTGGAGGCTCCGGACCCAGCGGATGCGGTGGACGCTCCGGACGCAGCGGATGCGGTGCACGCGGTGGACGCTCCGGGTGCGGTGGGCCGGGGATCCGGGCTCGCCGTCCCGTCGGAGACCTTCGCCGGGCGGGGCGACGCCCGGCCGGTGACACGAGACACCGACGGCACGGCCCTGCCCGGTGCCGCCGGGGAGGGGCCGGGGCCGGACTGGCCCCGCGACCCCTTCGTCCGGGACTACCGGGACGGCATGCGTGCCCTGCTCGTCCGGCGGCCCGAGGACGCCGCCCGTCCGCTGCGGCGCGTGCTGGAGCACGCCCGGATCGACGGCCGGCCGGAGCGGCTGCTGCGCGCCGCAGCGGCCGCCCTGCTGCTCGGGGACGTCCACGCGGCCCGTGCCGCCGGGGCGCGCGCCCTCGCGGCCGCCCGCAACGCGGAGTGCGCCGCGTCCGAGGCGCGGGCCCTGGAGTACCTGGCCTACGGCGAACTGCGCGCCGGCCGCCACGCGCAGGCGCGCGGCCACGCCGAGGAGGGCGTGCGGGCGGCGCTGGCGGCCGGCCAGCGCAACACCGCGGCCAATCACCACGCGATGCTCGCCCTGGCCGCCTCGATCGAGGGGGACACCGCCGCGGTCACCGGACACGCCGAGGCCGCCCTGCGCATCGCCCGTCGCCACGGCCTGGCCCAGGCGGCCACCCTGGCCGAGTGGGCCGTCGCCCGCGCGGACCTGGCCCGCGGCCGCCCTCTGGACGCCGCCGACCGGCTCGGCCCGCTCGTCGGACCGGGGCCCAGGCGGGGGCACTTCGCCGTCTGGATGCTCGCCGTGCCCTGTTTCGTGGAGGCCGCGGTGCTCGCCGGGCAGCCGGAGGACGCCCGGGGTGTCGTGTCCGACCTCGCCCAGTGGGCGGCCTTCGGCGCCGACCCGCACGCGTCCGCCCAGCTCGCCCGCTGCCGCGCGCTGCTGGCCGTGGACGACGGCGAGGCCGACGACCTCTACCTGCGCGCGCTCGCCCTGCACGACGAGTCGGGCGGCGACTTCGAACGCGCGCGTACGGAGCTGCTGTACGGGAGGTGGCTGCGGCGCCGGCGTCGGCTGCGGGAGGCCCGTGCCCGGCTCGGGGCCGCCCTGGTCGGCTTCGAGCGCTGCGGCGCCGGCGCCTGGGCCGACCAGACCCGCGGAGAGCTGCGCGCCAACGGCGCCGCGTCCGTGACGGAGCCGACGGGCGGGCTGTCCCGGCTGACCCCGCAGCAACTGCGGATCGCCCGTCACGTGGCCGAGGGAGCCACCAACAGGGAGGTCGCCCAGCGGCTGGCCGTCAGCACCCGCACGGTCGACTACCACCTGCGCAACGTCTTCGCCGTGCTCGGGGTGCGCTCCCGCGTCGAGCTGGCCCGCATGGTCGACCAGGAGAGCCGATGACCTCCGGCTGATCCCCGGATCCTCCCGGCCTGCCCCCCGGATCCTCCCGGCCTGATCCCCGGTTCGTTCCCGCCCGCTCCCCGGCTCCTCCCGGCATGATCACCCCCGTCCCATCCGGAAAGAGTGCCGCACGACTCTGGGGACCGACCGGACGGTATGCCATTCTTCGGGGCAGGGCTGTAGGGGTGACGAGGGCCGTCCGCGCAGCGCACCCGCCGGCCGCCGCCGTGCCCGGGCGGCGCCGGGTGCTGCCGGGAGGCCGAAGTTGGGGGAGGACCGCGATGCATCCTGCCGCACGCACACGCACGACGTTCCGCACCGGGCCGACGCCCGTGCCGCAGCCGCGGACACGGCGGATCCGGTCGCTGATCGACGCCGACGCGCTGCGCGTCCTGCACCGGGCGGCCCGTGTCCTGCTCGACGAGCTGCCGGAGCTGACCGACCGGCTGCTGGCGGTCCTGCACGAGCAGGAACCGGCGTACCGGACGGCGCTGGAGAACGACCACGCCGCCACGTGGCAGGAGGCGCACCGCTCGCTGCGGCACAGTGTGACCTCGCTGCTCGACCCGCGCGGCTCCCGTGAGGCCGCCCACCGCTGCACCTGGCGGATCGGTACCACCCGGGCCGAGCAGGGGCTGCCGCTGGACGCGCTGCTGCACGCGTTCCGGCTCGGCGGGTCCCTGGTGTGGCAGCGGCTGGTCGAGGAGACCGCCCGCGCGGAACCCGAGGACATCCGTCTGCTGGTCCACGTGGCCACCGACGTCTGGAACTTCGTCGACGAGCACTGCACCCTGGTGGCCGACGCCTACCGGCAGGCCGAACGGCAGCTCGCCTGGCGGCGCGAGAACCGGGTGCGTCTGCTGGCGTCGGCCCTCCTGGACGGCACCAGCCGCATCGCCGACCTGCCCGAGACCGCCGACGGACTGGGGCTGCCGGAGCAGGGCCGGTACGTCGTCGTCGCGGTCGCCGGCGTCCGCCCGCAGGGCCCCACGGGCCTGCGGGCCCGCGCCCGCGCGTCCGCCGGTACGAGCGCGTACTGGCACGCGGGAGCGGAGGTGGACTACGGCATCGTCCTGGTGGGGGAGACCGGGGACGGGCGGGACGACCGGGACCCCGCGGCGGCGCTGGAGCTGCCCGGCGACGGCGCGGCCGCCGGATGCCGCATCGGCGTTGGCAGCGCCGTGACGGGACTGGCCTCGGTCGGTGACGCCCGGCGCCTGGCCGATCTGGCCCTGGGCATCTGTCCGCCCGAGGGCGGCACGGTCCGGCTCGCCGAGCATCTGCCCGAGGCGCTGGTGATCTCCTGCCCAGAGCTCGGCGCGACCCTCACCGAGCGGGTGCTCGGCCCTCTGCTGCGGCTGGAACCGGCCGACCGGGACGTCCTGCTGGACACCCTGGTCGCCTGGTTCGCCTCCGAGGGTTCCGCCCAGCGCGCCGGCGAACGGCTGTACTGCCACCGCAACACGGTCCTGAACCGGCTCCGCCGCTGCGAACAACTCATCGGCCGCTCCCTGGCCCGCCCGCTCGACGTGGTCGAGATCAACCTCGCCCTGACGGCACGCCGCCTGCTACGCGGCTGAGGGCGGGCGAGGGCGCCCGTCACGGGGCGCCGGCTGACGCGGCCGGGCGCGGAGCAAGTGCGGCGGATGCCCCGCCGCGTCCGTCCGGCCGGACGCGGCGCAGCCGGCTCCTCGGAGGGTTGTGGCTGAGAGGGCCGCGGCGAGCCCCGCACCGCTGCCTGCCTGGCGCGCGGGCGCTGAGGTACGGCGGCGGGTTGCCTCGCCGGTGTCCGTCCGGCCGGACGCGGCGCAGCTGGCCCCTCGGAGGGTTGTGGCCGAGAGGGTCGCAGCGAGCCCCGCACCGCTGCCTGCCTGGCGCGCGGGCGCTGAGGTACGGCGGCGGGTTGCCTCGCCGGTGTCCGTCCGGCCGGACGCGGCGCAGCTGGCCCCTCGGAGGGTTGTGGCTGAGAGGGCCGCGGCGAGCCCCGCACCGCTGCCTGCCTGGCGCGCGGGCGCTGAGGTACGGCGGCGGGTTGCCTCGCCGGTGTCCGGCCGGACCGGTGCGGCGTCGCCGACACCTCCGGTTGGCTGTGGCTCAGGGGGCCGCAGCGGCTCCGCCTCGCCGCCTGCCGGGCGGGCCCGCAGGCCGCGGCGGACTTCTCGCCGCCACCGCTTGATCCGGCGTGCGGCAGACGGACGGGCGTCCGGCGGCGCCTTCGCCCGGCTGCGGCCGGCGATGCTCTGCGGCGAGCGCCCCGTGTGGCTCACTTCCTCGCGCGGACGCCGCGCGGGCGTCGCGGAGGCCCGCCCCGAACCTGCCTGACCGGCCGGACGTTCGCGGAGCCCGGCCAGCCCGGCCAGCCCGGCCAGCCCGGCCAGCCCGGCCAGCCCGGCCAGCTCGGCCAGCTCGGTCAGGTCGGCCAGGTCGGCCAGCTCGGCCACCTCGGTCAGCCCGGCCACCTCGGCCACCTCGGCCAGCCCGGCCAGCTCGGCCGGCGTGCCCAGCCGCCGCCGCTCGGCGACCCAGCCCATGCCGATGTGCAACCCGGCGACCCGGCCCAGCCGTCGCAACCCAGCCCACCCCAACCACGCCACCCCCAACCCCGCCACCCCAGCCCGGCCAACCGGCCCAGCCCCATCGGTCCTGCCGGTGTCCGGCCGGGTATCGACCGCGCCGCCCGCCGAGCCCCCTGGGCAGCCGCACAATCCGCGTCGACCTGCGTTGGGACCGCGCAGCCACCCGGCCCGAACACCTGTACCGCGCGTCCGCGCCCGTGCTGTCGTGGGCTGCCCTTCCCCCGAAGCACCCGTGCCCCACGGCGCGGACCCGAGGAGCCGTGATGCCCGAAGCACCACCGGACGAAGAGCCCGCCCTGCGCGTCGAGGGCCTCGACGTGACCTACGGCCGCGCCCTGTCCGCCCTTCGTTCCGTGACCCTCACCGTCCCGCACGGCACGGTCGTCGCCCTGCTCGGCGCCAACGGCGCGGGCAAGACGACCCTGCTGCGGGCGGTGTCGGGCACCCTGCGTCTGCACCGCGGCGCGATCACGGCCGGCCGTATCCGCTACGGCAGCACGGAACTCGACGGACGCGACCCGGTCGCGGCGGTGCGCGCCGGGGTCGTCCAGGTCCCCGAGGGGCGCCGGGTCTTCGCCGGGCTCACCGTCGACGAGAACCTGCGCAGCGGCGGACTCGGCCTCGGGCGGCGCCGCCCGGACCAGGTCGCCGAGGCCCGGGACCGGGTCTTCACGCTCTTCCCGCGGCTCGCCGAACGCACCCGGCAGGCCGCGGGGCTGCTGTCCGGCGGCGAGCAGCAGATGCTGGCCATCGGCCGGGCCCTGATGGCCGCGCCACGCCTGCTGCTGCTCGACGAGCCCTCGCTGGGCCTCGCCCCGCAGATGGTCCACCGGATCGCCGAGGTCGTCCGCGAGATCAACGCCCAGGGCACCGCCGTCCTGCTCGTCGAGCAGAACGCCGGAATGGCGCTGTCCCTGGCCGACACCGCCCACGTCCTGGAGGTCGGCGAGGTCCGGCTCTCCGGTCCCGCCGACGAACTCGCCCGCACCGACGCCGTGAAGCGGCTGTACCTGGGGGAGACCTCCGGCGACGACACCGGGACCACCGAAGACGTCCGGGCCGCCGGGGTCACCGGAAACGCCGGGACCACCGAAGGCGCCGGCACGGCGCAGACCGCCGGAAGAACCGAGGGGCAGGGAGCCGCGTGACCGTCCGCACCACCGCACCACCCGAACTCACCGTGACGGACGTGACCGTCCGGTTCGCCGGGCTCACCGCCCTGGACGCGGTGTCCTTCACCGTCGCCCCGGGTTCCGTCCACGCCCTCATCGGCCCGAACGGAGCCGGCAAGTCCACCTGCTTCAACGTGCTGTCGGGACTGTGCCGCCCGGCCGCCGGCACCGTACGCCTCGGCGACGCCGACCTCACCCGGCTCGCCCCGCACCGCATCGCCGCCCTGGGCGTCGCCCGCACCTTCCAGAACATCGTCACCACCCAGGGCACGGTCGCCGACAACCTGATGCTCGGCCGCCACGCCCTGTCCCGGGCCGGCTTCGCCGCCAGCGCCCTGCGCCTGCCGCAGGCCCGCCGCGAACAGCGCGCCCACCTCGACCGGGCCCGTGAGATCGCCGAACTCACCGGCCTGGGCGCGCACTTCGATCACCCCGTGGCGCTGCTGTCCTACGGCGACCGCAAGCGCGTGGAGTTCGCCCGCGCCCTGTGCCTGGAGCCCAGCGTCCTGCTGCTCGACGAGCCGGTCGCCGGCATGAACGCGGCCGAACGCGCCCGCACGGTCGAGGTCGTGCACGCCGTACGCACACGGCTCGGCCTGTCCGTCGTCCTGGTGGAGCACGACATGGGCCTGGTGATGCGGCTCGCCGACGAGGTCACCGTCCTCGACTTCGGCCGCGCCATCGCCCACGGCACCCCGGACGAGGTGCGCCGCGACCCCGAGGTGCTGCGCGCCTACCTCGGCACCGGCGCCGAAGAGGAGGACGCGGCATGACGACCTTCCTGGACAACGTCTTCAACGGCCTCGCCCTCGGCGCGGTCTACGCCCTCGTCGCCCTCGGCTTCGTCATCATCTTCAAGGCCTCCGGCGTCATGAACTTCGCCCACGGCTCCCTGCTCCTGCTCGGCGGCTACCTCACCGCCGTACTCCACGACGACCTCGGCTTCGCCGCGGCGCTGGCCGTGTCCGTCCTGGTGACCGCGGCCGTGGCCGGCGCCATGGACCGCTTCCTGCTCCAGGCCGGCGGCGGGGCCGACCCGCACGGCGCCCACGTGCAGACCATCGTCACCATCGGCGTCGACATCCTCATCCTCACCGACCTGTCGCGGCGCATCGGCGGCGACCTGCTCTCGCTGGGCGACCCCTGGGGCGACTCGGTCAGCGGGCTGGGGCCGGTGACCGTCGCGGACAGCCGTATCGCCGCGATCGTCGTGTCCACCGTGGTCATCGCGGGCGTCTTCGCCCTGTTCAGGTACACCTCCTGGGGTCTGTCGCTACGCGCCTCCGCCGAGGACGTCGAGGCGGCCGCCCTGATGGGCGTACGGCTGGTGCGCATCCGCATGCTCGCCTGGTGCCTGGCCGGTGCGCTGGCCGCCCTGGCGGCGGTGTTCCTGGCCGCGTTCCCCGCACCCGGTCTGGAACGCACCACGGGGCAGATCGCCCTCAAGGCGTTCCCCGCGGCCATCCTCGGCGGCATGGCCTCGCCGCCCGGAGCCCTCGCGGGCAGCCTGCTGATCGGCATGACCGAGGCGCTCGTCGCCGGCTACCAGTCCGACCTGCACGTCCTCGGCGAGGGCTTCGGCGACGTCGCCCCCTACGCGGTGATGGTGCTGGTCCTGCTGGTACGGCCCACCGGCCTGTTCGGCGGAAAGGCGGCCGTCCGTGTCTGACCGCCTCTCCGCAATCCGCACCGGTGGTGCGCGCCCGTGGTGGACCCTCGCGGCCGTCGTCGTCCTGTGCGCGCTGCCCTTCTACCTCGACGCGTTCTGGCTGCGCATCGGCCTGTTCTCGATGGCCGCCGCCGTCGGCGCGGTCGGTCTCGGCCTGCTGTCCGGCACGGCGGGCCAGCTCTCCCTCGGCCACGCCTTCTTCCTCGCCGTGGGCGCCTACGGCTACGTCTGGCTGGCCGGTGAGCCCGGCCCGGGGCTGCCGACCGCCGTGGCGGCCGTGCTCGCGGTCCTGCTCGCCGGGGCGGCCGGCGGACTCTTCAGCCCCGTCGCCGGCCGGGTGCGCGGCGTCTACCTCGGGGTCGCCACCCTGGCCCTGGTCTTCCTCGGCCACCACGTCCTGCTCACCGCGGACTCCGTCACCGGCGGGTTCAACGGCCGCTCCGTACCGCCGCTGGAACTGGGTGGCTTCTCCTTCTCCGCCGACTCCGAACTGACGCTGCTGGGCGTGCCGTTCGGCGCCGAGGAACGGCTGTGGTACCTGGGGCTCGCCCTGTTCGCGATCACCTGGTTCACCGCGCGTGGACTGCTCCGCGGGCGCCCCGGGCGCGCCCTGGTGGCCCTGCGCGACAGTGAGACCGCGGCCGCCGTCATGGGCGTGGACGTCTCCCGCTACCGCTCGGCCGCCTTCGTCGTCTCGTCGATGTACGCGGGCCTGGCCGGGGTGATGATCGCCCTGTCGTTCCGCCGCGTGGTGCCGGACTACTTCGGGCTCGTGCTGTCCGTCGACTACCTCGCCATGATCGTCATCGGCGGGCTGGGGTCGGTCGCGGGAGCCACCGCCGGGGCCGTCTTCGTCACCGCGCTGCCCCTGCTGATGACCCGGTACGCCGACCAGCTGCCCCTCGTGGCCGCCCCCGGCACCACCGGCGGCACCGTCGGCCCCACCGAGGCCGCCCGCTACCTGTACGGAGCGGCCATCGTCCTGATCCTGCTGTTCGCCCCGGACGGGCTGTACGGCCTGGTCCGAAGGGTCCGCGCCCGCCTGCGCGCCCGCCGCCCCGCCCCACCGTCCCCAGCCACCCCTGCCACACCCTCACCCGCGCCCTCCGCACGAGCCAAGGAGCCCACCCCGTGAAGTCCACGCACCACCGCACGCACCGCGCACGCCCCAGGACGCTCCTGGCCACGGCCCTGGCGGCCCTGCTCCTCACCGCCACCGGATGCAGCTCCAAGGCCGACTCCTCCGGGAGCACCGGCGACGGCGCCGACGGCGTGAGGACCGGCCCCGGCGTGACCGACAAGGTCATCAGGCTCGGCGCCCTGACGGACCTCACCGGCCCCTACGCCACCCTCGGCAAGAGCATCGTGCAGGCCCAGCAGATGTGGGCGGACGAGGTCAACGCCGGCGGCGGCATCTGCGACCGGCGCGTCGAGATCGTCGTCAAGGACCACGGCTACGACGTCCAGAAGGCCGTCACCGCCTACGCCGACCTCTCCTCGGACGTCGTCGCCCTGCCCCAGGTCATCGGCTCGCCCGTGATGGCCGCGCTGCTCGACGACATCGAGCGGGACAAGGTGCTCACCTTCCCGCAGGCCTGGGCCGCCTCCCTGCTCGACCGGGACTCCGTGCAGGTCCTGGGCACCACCTACGACATCGACATGATCGCCGCGGTCGACTTCCTCACCCGCACCAAGGGCCTGAAGAAGGGCGACACGGTCGGTCACGTCTACTTCGAGGGCGACTACGGCGCCAACGCGCTCGAAGGCTCGCAGTGGGCGGGGAAGAAGGCCGGTCTGAAGGTCGTCGGACAGAAGATCAAGGCGACGGACACGGATCTGTCCGCTCAGGTCTCCGCCCTGCGCAAGGAGGGCGTGAAGGCGATCCTGATCAGCGCCGGACCGGCCCAGACGGCGTCCCTGGTGGGAGTCGCGGCCTCGCGCGGCCTGAAGGTGCCCGTGGTCAGCAGCGCCCCCGGCTACGCCCCGCAGCTGATGAAGACGCCGGCCGCCCCGGCCCTGACCGCCCTGCTGAACGTGGTCAGCGCCGCGCCCGCCGTCAGCTCCGACCTGCCGGGCGTGCGCAAGATGGTCGCCTCCTACCAGAAGAAGTACCCGGGTTCCCTGCTCGACTCCGGCGTGCTGTCCGGCTACAACGCCGCCCAGCTGCTCGGCACGGACCTGAAGAAGGCCTGCGAGAACGGCAGCCTCACCCGCGAGGACGTGGTGAAGGCCCACCGCTCCCAGTCCGCGGTCGACGTCGGCCTCGGCACCGCGCAGAACTTCTCCGACAAGGCGCAGCCCGCGAGCACCTCGACGTACGTGCACAAGCCGGACGCCAAGGCGGTCGGCGCCGCCGTGAACGTGGAGGACGCGCACACCGCGCCGGGCGTCAAGGAGTACCTCGCCTCCCGGAGCTCGTGACCGGCGCGGCCCGGCCCGTACGGCGGCCGCGGGGTGGACGCCCCGCGGCCACGGGCCGGGCCCGCCCGTGCGGAGCGGCCCGGCGGGCCCCGCGACCCGGGCGGCCGGCCCGGATCTTCGGCGGCTCGGCCCACGGCCCCGCATCTCCTCCTGGGCGGCGGACTCGTTGTCCGGGTCGTCCGCCCCGGAGCCGGACCACATCACCCGCGCAGTCCCGGCAGGGCGCCGGCCGCCGCGCGGTGCGTGAGCGGCCGGGACACCGCACCCGGCGAGCCCGCCGAGCCCTCGGCCCGGAGCCGGACGCCCCGACCCGCCGGTCTCTGTAGGGTGGGCACTGAGGCCTGACTCACGACACCCACCAGGGGGCCGACGGCCACCGGGAGGAGCACGCGGTGACCTCTGACGACGCCTTCGACCGTGCTTCCGTCACACAGTGGCTGCTGGAGACGGATTCGCTGGAGGAGTTCCTGCAGTCCCTGGCCGACGCGGCGCTGAAGATGTCGTCCGCCGAGGGGACCGGCGTGACGATCGAGCGCGATCACCGGCCCCTCACCGTGGCGAGCGCGGGCCCGCCGGCCCCCGAGCTGGACGAGAAGCAGTACGGCCAGAACGACGGCCCGTGCCTGCAGTCCGCCCGCACCGGCGAGGAGGTCTTCGTCCGGGACATGCTCACGGAGACACGCTGGGGCGACTACCCGGCCTACGCCGCCGCCTGCGGCATCCGCTCCTCGGTCTCCCTGCCGATCGCCGCCCGGACCCACACCGTCGGAGCCCTGAACCTGTACGGGGGCCCGGCCCACGCGTTCGACGACGCCGATCTGGGCGCGCTGCGCTCCCTGGCCGCGCAGGCCACCGGCGCCGTCGCGCTGGCGCAGCGCATCGCCGACGCGGAGGCGTTCGCCGAGCAGATGCAGCGGGCGATGCGGTCCCGCGGCGTCATCGACCAGGCGATGGGCGTGGTGATGGGCCAGCGCGGCTGCACCGCGGACGAGGCCTTCGCCATCCTGCGCTCCGCCTCCCAGCACCGCAACATCAAACTCCGCGACCTGTGCACGGAGCTGATCACCAACATCACCGGCCGCCCCCCGGACAGCCCGGGCCTGCGCCCCAGCCCCTGACACGCCGCCCCCGTCCCTCGGCGAGACGCGGCCGCCGCAAACCGCACAGACGTCCGCCCTGATCACTCGACCGTGAGTTCATCCACCGGCCCGCCCGGTCCGCGGTGATCCTCGAAGGGGCGGCACACGACCGGTGCCGCCCGTGCGTCGCGTGGCTGGGGGAGACGATGACACATGGGGCGGAGCAGCGCGGTGGCACGGACCGGCGGGTGGTGCTCCTGGTGGCGGGCCTGGCCGATCTGGCCGTGAGCGCGGCCGGATCGGCCGCGGGCGCCGTGAGAGGACTCCTGCGCCGTTCGGACACGGCCGAACTGGCGGCACAGGCCGAGCAGGATCTCGCGGCGCGCGGACGGCTGGCCCTGGACCGCACGGCCGTGCCACCGGCCCACCTGGAGATCCTCGCCCGGCACGCCCGGGCCCGGCGGGCCGCCGACGATGTCTGAACGCTGGGATCCGGCCGCGTTCAAGAGCCGCGTCGACCAGGCGGTGCGCCGGTTCGTCGCCGCTGAGGCCGACCGGTTCGCGGAGATCGATCCCCTCCTGGCCCCGGTGGCCGGGCAGCTGGAAGCGGCGGTCGCGGACGGCAAACGGCTGCGGGCGGCGTTCTGCTACTGGGGCTGGCGCGCGGTGGGACAGCCGGACAACGAGGCGCTGGTGCGCGCCGCGGCCTCGATGGAGCTGGTGCACGCCGCGGCGGTCGTGCACGACGACCTCATCGACGACAGTCCGCTGCGGCACGGGCGCCCCACCGCGCACGTCGCCCTGCGCGACGCGGTCCGCCGGCGCCCGCGCTCCGACGCCGCCGCGAGGTCGCTGGCGATGCTGGTCGGGGACCTGCTGATGGCGCTGGCCGGACAGCTGTTCACCACCAGCGGCCTGCCCGCGGCCTACCTCGCCCGGGCCCGGCCCCTGTGGTCGGTGATGGCCCGCGAACTGATCGCCGGCGAGTGCCTGGAGATCCTGCGCACCGGCGCCGGACCGGACACCACCGCCTCACTGAAGGTGATCCGCTACAAGACCGCCAAGTACACCGTCGAGCAGCCCCTGCTGATCGGTGGTGCCCTGGCCGGGGCGGATGCGCGGCTGCGCGACGGCTACTCCGCCTACGGCCTGCCACTGGGCGAGGCCTTCCAGCTGCGGGACGACCTGCTCGGCCTCTTCGGGAACCCGGCGGCCACCGGCAAGGCCGCCGCGGACGACGTGCGCGGCAACCGCCCCACGGCCCTGCTGGCCGAGACCTGGCGGCTCGCCGGGGAGGCCGACCGCGAGCAGCTGCGGGCCCTGCTGGGCCGGCGCCGCCCGGACGCGGCGGCGCTGGCGGAGGTGCGCGCGGTGATGCATCGGCTGAGGGCACCCGACCGGATCGAGGACATGATCGGCGCCCGCGTCGAGCAGGCGCTCGACGCCCTGCACGAACTCCGGGTGCCCGCCCACGCCACCGAAGCCCTGGCCGCGCTGGCCCGGTCGGCGGCGAACCGCCTGTCCTGAACCGCGAACTCCGGGGCGGCCCGGCCCCGCCCCGGGGCCACCGCCCTCACCCTGCCGGTCGCCGGCCCACCCGTAACGGATCGAGGAGCCTCGCCATGACCTACACCGACGCCGCCATGGACGCCCTGCGGCAGACCGGCGACGAACTCGCCGACGCCACCGTCGCCGCCCTCTTCGAGCGCGGGGAGGTGGGCAGGTTCAACACGCTGATGCGGTACGTCTCCACCGCCGGAGCCCCACTGCCCGACGGGCTCCCCGACGTCGCCCACGAGTACCTCCGGGTCACGAGCCCCCCGCCGTCCTGGGTGGACTGGACGGAGATGGAGAAGGCCCGGCTGTTCTTCATCGACAACAACGTGCACATCTCCACCGCGCTGTCCTTCGCCTCCATGCCCGCGTGCTACGTGGTCCCGCACGTGGCGAAGCTGCTGTCGGCCACGCACGGGCTGAAGTACCCCTCCAAACGGATGGCGGAGACGGGCCAGTTCACCGTCCACCTGATGCAGCCCGACGCCTTCGAGGCGGGCAGCCGCTTCCTCCCCGCGGCGCAGAAGGTCCGACTGCTGCACGCCGGGATCCGCCACCACCTGCGGCGTGAGGACCGGTGGGACACGGCCGCCCTGGGCACCCCGATCTGCCAGGAGGACATGATCGGCGGGCAGATGTTCTTCTCGCTGCTCGTCCTGGACAGCCTGCACCGCCTCGGCATCCACATGTCCCAGGAGGGCGCGGAGGCCTACTTCTACGCCTGGCGGGTCGTCGGAGCCATGCTCGGCGTCGACCAGGACGCCGTCCCGAGGACCCTGGAGGAGGCCCGCGCCTTCCTCGACCTGTACATGATCCGGCACATGGGCCCCTCCGACGAGGGCGCGCACCTGACCCGGCAGCTCATCGACCTCTACGAGGAGGTCGTCCCCGGCACCTTCTTCGATCCGGTCGTCTCCGCCCTCATCCGGCACCTCGTCGGCGACACCTGCGCCGACTGGCTCGGCGTCCCGCACACCCCCTGGGACACCGTCGTCAAGGCCGTCCCCCACCTCCTCGGTGTCCTGGAGACCATCGAGGACCGCTCCCCGCTGGGCGCCTGGGCCCTGGACCGCCTGGGCCACCTGACCACGGTCCTCGAACTGTCCTCCCTCACCCGCGGCCGCGTCATGCACTACGCCATCCCCGAACACCTCAAGCCGGACTACGGCATCGCCTCCACCGTGCCCCGCACCCGACGCTGGACCCCGCCGGCGACGCACCTGCCCTGATCCACGACGTGCGGGACGTCGGCCGGGTGACGGATGCGGTCGCCCGGAACGGTTCCACCGGCTCGTCGGCGGTGCCCGCCAGGGCCCGGCCCCCGCTGATCACGACGTGCTCGACGACGCCGGGCAGGTGCGGGCCGAGGAACGCCGGGTGCCGGGCACGGCGGCGACGTGGTGGAGGCGCCTTCCCGCTGCGTCGGTCCGGGCCGGCCCCACGGGCCACGGTGACCTTTCCGGCGCGTGCCGAGACTGCTGGAGGTCTCAGCCGAACCGCAGGATCCGTGGCGCGAACGTGTTCTCCGGCCCCGTGGCGCGGCCGGCCGACCACACCGTCTCCGCGCCCGGCACCGGTGCCAGGCGCAGCACCTGGGAGTCGCCCTCCCCGGCCACGGCCGGTTCGTCGTACTCGGTGAACGACCGGCCGTTCCAGGCCAGGAAGTCCGGCCCCGGGACCAGCGGCGGTGTGCCGCCCGGCGGGCCCCACCTCTGCGAGCGGGACACCGCCACCCAGACCGGGGAGCCGGACGCCGAGGCCAGTGAGGTGATCGAGCCGAAGTCGGCGGGCACGGTCACCCGGCTCCACGCCTGCCCGTCGAAGCGGACCAGCAGGGGCGGTATCGGCCGGCCGGCCGGACCGCCGACGAACCCGGCCGTGCCGCCCGCCCACACCTCGGTCGGCGAGACCGCCAGCACACTGCCCACCGCCGCCCGCGGGAAGCCGTGCACGATCGTCTGACGCCACTCCCGCCCGTCCCAGTGCGACACGGCCGCACCCGCCTCGGTGGCGCCCGCGGCCCACACGTCGTCGCCGGCCAGGACGTGCAGGCCGTACACGGCCCCCGGCGGCGCGGGCACGTCCGTCCAGCCGCGCCCGTTCCAGCGCAGCAGCACCTGCGCGTCGTCCCGCGCACCGATCAGCCACGTCTCCCCGCCGCCGGCGACGGCCCGGGTCACGACGACACCGCGCGGCGCCCGGCTCTCGCGCCAGCCGCCGCCGTCGTACCGCAGCAGGCGGGTACCGCCCGCCGTGTCACGGCCGACGGCCCAGACGGCGGTCGGGGAACTCCCGGCGACGGACAGCAGCTCCCCCTGCCAGGCGGCCCCGGGCAGGCTCTGCCGCTGCCACCCGGTGCCGTCCCAGCGCAGCAGCAGCGGGAAGCCCGGCGCCACACGGCCGACGGCGTCGGCACCCACCGCCCAGGCCAGGTCCGGCCCGAACGCCACGGCCTCGTTCAGCCCGGCCTGGGGGCGCACCTGCTCGGGAACCGGTACGTGCCGCCAGGAGGGGGTGCCGGCCGCGGCCGGACCCAGGTGGGCCAGCAGGGTCAGGGCGACGGCGAGCGCCACCACGACGAACCGGCGTGTCATGGTCGGCCTCCCCGCCGCTCGCTCATCAGGTTCGGTTTCGAGCCGTAGATCTCGACGGTCCCGAAGGACAGCAGTGCGGAACCGGCCCGGGCCAGCGCGCGCGGCGCGACCTCGATCGCGCCCTCGCGTTCCGGCCCGTAGGAGTACGTGGTGCGCGCGCCGTCCACCCGCGCGTACTTCGACTGGAAGGCGCGGTCGCTGCGCACCGGCAGCCACAGCGCGCCGTCCGGGCCGCGCACCAGGGCCTCGGCGGACGTGTCGCCCAGCGACGGGTCGGTGGTGCGCCAGGTGCGGCCGTCCCCCGTCGTCAGGTAGGTGCTGGCCACGCCGTCGGTGTACCGGCTGCCGCCGATCGTGACCCGCCCCGAAGCCTCCAGCAGGATCGTGTGCACGTTGCCGTCCGGGGGCAGGGGCACCCGCGCGTCCCGCCACACCGTGCCGTCCCAGCGCAGCACCGTCGTCCCGGCGGCGGTGTCCGCCCAGGCCCAGGCGTCGGTGGCGGTCCGCGCGGTGACGCCCATCAGGTACAGCACACCGTCCGGGGTCGGCTGGGTGGTCCAGCGGGCGCCGTCGTAGTGCAGCACCTTCAGGCCGGTGTCGTCCTCGCCCACCACCCACGCGGCGCCCGGTACCGCGGCGAAGTCCTGGTACGTCCACAGCGTCCGCGGCAGGGGGACGGTGCTCCACCCGCCAGCCGACCGACGCAGGAGCTCCTTCGTCCCGGCGTGGTCGCGCAGGAACCACACCTCCTCGCCGACGACCTGCACGGTGCCGAGCCAGCCGAGGTCACCGGCGCCGGGAAAGGACGTCTCCCGGCTCCACGCGGCACCGTTCCACCGGTACAGCATCGGCCGCAGCCCGTCGCCGGCGTGCTCGTACCCGCCGGCCCACGCCTCGGCCGGTCCCCGCGCGGCGAGGCCGGACACGGTCACGGGCGCTGCCGCCGCCGGGGGCACCGGCAGCGCGGACCAGCCCGGGGGCGCCGCCGCGGCGGGCGACACCACCGCGGCACACGCGAGCACCAGGCAGACGACGACCGCACGGAGAGCGTTCACCGGACCCCCACAACGCGAAGGCCGCACACGCTAGGGGCGTCCCCCCGCCCGTGAACAGACGGCATCCGGCCGAACCGCCCGGGGGTGACCGAACGCCGGTACGAGAGCGGGGTCGTTGAACGCCGTGATGCGGGCGATCGCGGTCCCGGCCAGGGTCAGTACGTGGACGCCGTAGGCCGCGTAGCGCTCCCCGCCCGCGTGCCGGTAGACGACGAGGGCGGGCTGGCCGTTGGCCCGGGTGGGCAGCGCGTGCCACCGGCCGCTGCCCAGGACCCGGGCGGCGAGGAAACCGGCGACGGCCGGGCGGCCCGTGAACCAGGTCGGGGTCGGCGGCATCTCCAGCTCGACGTCCGCGCGCAGCAACCGGACCAGCGCGTCCGCGTCGGCCCGGGTGAACGCGTCGACGTAACCGTTCAGCAGGGCACGCCGGGTCTCCTCCCGCGGCTCGGTGAGCTCCTCCCACGCCGGTGGTCCGGCCTCGGCCAGACGGGCCCGGGCGCGGCGCAGCGCGCTGTCGACGGCCGCGGTGGTCGTGTCCAGCACGGCGGCCCCCTCGGCCGTCCGGAACGCCAGGACGTCCCGCAGCGTCAGCACGGCCCGCTGCCGGGCCGACAGCAACTGCAGCGCGGCGATGAAGGCCAGCCGCACCCCGGCCCGGCGGCCCGCGACGACCGCCGGGTCGGCGACACCGAGCAGCGCGTCGGGGGCCGGCTGCAGCCACGCCACCGACGGCTCCCGGGCGGCCACGGCCACGCGGTGATCGTCCGAGGGCGCCGCGAGGCCGGACGGCAGCGGCCGCCGTGCGCGTGACTCCAGCGCCGTCAGGCAGGCCGTCGTGGCGATCCTGTACAGCCACCGCCGCACCGAGGAGCGGCCCTCGAACCCGTCGAACCCGCGCCACGCCCGCAGGTACGTCTCCTGCACAAGGTCCTCGGCGTCGTGGAGCGAGCCGAGCATCCGGTAGCAGTGCGCGAGCAGCTCCGGCCTGAACGGCTCGGTCAGGGCGGCGAACTCGGTGGCGGACGGCATGGGTGTCTCCCGGGTGTCAGGGTGCCAGGGGGCGGGCGGTGTCAGCCGACCGGGTGCAGTCCGGCACCGCCGACCCGGTACTCGTCGGCGCTCCCGGGGTCCCGGGCCACCTCCAGCACGGCCTCGGCCACCTGCCGGGCGGTGAGGACCGGCTGCTCCCGGCTCGCGACGAAGGCGGCCCGGTCGACGCCCTGACGCGCGGCGTACCCGTCGACGGCGACCGAACCGACCCCGCCGTCCGGGGTCATGTGGGGCAGCAGCGTGTGGAAGCGGATGCCGAGGTCCGCGCGCCGGGCCTCGTCGGCCGCGTACCCGCGCAGGTAGCGGACGGCGGCCTTGGCACTGGCGTAGCCGCCGCTGAGCGGGGACCCGGCGAGGGCGGCGCCGCTGGACAGCGAGACGACCACGCTGCCCGGCGCCAGCGGCTCCCGCAGGGCCGCCCGGGTCCAGGTGAAGACATGACGGGTGTCGGTGAGCCAGTTGCGGCTGAAGGTCTCCCAGGTCTGCTCGTGCACGGGCGCCATGTGGGGCGGGGCCCCGGCGTTGAGGACGAGCAGCCCGGGGCGGTGCGCGCGGATCACGTCCCGCGCGAGCGACTCGTCCGTGGCATCGGCCGTCAGGGGGGTGAAGCCCTCACCGAGCTCGTCGCGTACGGCGCGCAGGTCGCCCTCGGTGCGGGCGACACCGACGACGGGGGTGCCCGCGGCGACGAGCGCGGCGGCGATCGCGCGTCCGAAGCCGCGGCCGGCGCCGGTCACGACGGCGGTCGGAAAGAGGTCGGTCATGGGGTGCTCCGTGGTGGTGTGCGGATGCGGTCGGAGTCAAGACCGGCGGCCCGGGCGAAAACCGTCGCGCCCTCCGCACTGCGTCCGTGACATGGGTCACACGTGCGAAGCGTCCAGCCCTGTGGGGCGGGTGCCCGAGCCGCGCGTGCGGGCGAGTGCATAAGATTCGATCCCATGTCGAAGCCTGACGAGCTGATCGTTGCCATCGCCTCCCTCGTGGAGTCCGGGCAGAGCAATCAGATGTCCCTGACGGTGGTCACCGGTGGCGCCGTCATCACCGGTCGCCTGGCCCCCGAAGCCGTGTGGCGGCGGCGGGTGTCGGAGGTGCTGACGGACTCCGCCCATCTGGGCGAGTTCTCCGCCGTTTTCGACGTCCCCGAGAAGGAGGAAGGGCCGCCCACACACCTGCACTTCCACGTCGCCCGCATCCTGCAGGGCACGGTGGGCATCCCGGAGACGGGCGGCATGTACCGCGTCGCGATCGAGGACGTCAGCGCCTGGACGGTGGGTGACTTCAGCTACTCCGACCAACTGACCCGCTGACCCACAGGCCCCCGCCCCGCGGCCGCTCGGGCCGCGGGGCGGGGGACGGCCGGCTACCGCGACAGCTCCACGGTGATGTGCGGGGACAGCGCGCGCAGGAAGTCGGCCGCGTCGAAGATCTCCCCGGCGGAGACGACCCCGACGGCACGGGTCCGTCCGGTGAGGACGCGTTCCAGGGCCTCCACCACGAGGGGCGCGGTGACGGCGTAGATGTCCCGGCCGCGGGCCACGGCACGCCGTTCGCCGCCGCCGGAGCGGACCACGACGTCGACGAGGAACGTCTGGGCGGACCGCCCCCGCTCGTCGGCCGGGGCAGGCGCCGGCGTGTCCGGGGCCGCGAGGTCGCGGGCCGCCTCGACCGTCATGTAGGTGGCCACGGCGGGGATCGGCAGATGGCTGGGGATGGTCACGACGTCGGCCATCGTGAACTCCCCGATGACCGCCCGGGGGCCCATCGGCCGCGGGAAGGTCCACTCCAGGGTCGGCGGGGCGTCGTCGCGGTACTCCAGGCGTCCGCCGCTGTAGCGCAGGCGCCGGCCCTCGCGGCGCTGCCGGGAGACCGCGCCCGCGGTGCGGGTGCCCGCGGTGGGGTGCCAGCTGTTCAGCCCGTAGGCGATGTGCGCCTCGTCCGCCGACGTCCAGTCGTCCATCGCCGCGGTGGCCAGCAGGTCACCGAGACCGCCGAAGAAGGCCATCGCGGGCACGACGACCGCTCCCGCGTCCCGGGCCCGCTCCGCGAAGTGCGCGAAGGTGTCGAGGTTGGCCTCGATCTCGGCGGCCACGTCCAGGTACGGGATCCCGGCGCGCAGCGCCGCCTCGACCACCGGGGCGGCCGTCGCGGCGAAGGGACCGGCGCAGTTGATCACGGCCGCGGCGCCGGCCAGCGCGCGGTCGAGCGAGGCGGCGTCGTCCACGGAGGCCCGGCGGGCCTCCAGCCCGGTCTCGTACGCCAGCTCCTTGAGTCGCTCCGCGTCGCGGCCGGAGAGCACCGGGACGAATCCGCGCTCCCTCAACTCCGTGACCACGAACCGCCCGGTGTGCCCGTACGCTCCGAACACCGCCACCGTCTGGCCCGATTCCATGGGGTCCCCCTGTGCTCGCCTGTTCCGCCGGTCTCTGTCACGACCATCCTGGCCGAGGCGGGCGGGACATCAGGAGTGTCCGGAACGCCACACCCCATACACTTCCGGACATGACCACTGTCGCGCTGGCCGTCACGGACGGCATGCTGCACTTCGAACTGGCCCTGGCCTGTGAGGTCTTCGGAGCGGGCGTGACCGGCGCGGACGGTTCCTGGTACCGGCTGTCCCTCTGCGGGCCGCACTCCGTGCGGGCGGGACGCTTCCGCCTGGAGCCCGACCACGGACTCGACGGGCTCGCCCGGGCCGACACCGTGATCGTCCCCGGCTGGGCGGACATCGACCAGGACCCGCCCGCCGAGCTGGTCGAGGCGGTGCGCGCGGCCCACGAGGCGGGCGCACGCGTGGCCTCGCTGTGCACGGGCGCCTTCGTGCTGGCCGCCGCCGGGCTGCTGGACGGCAGGCGCGCGACCACGCACTGGGCGCACACCGCGGAGCTGACGCGGCGCCACCCCGAGGTGCGGGTGGACCCGGACGTCCTGTACGTGGACGAGGGCACGGTGCTCACCTCGGCCGGCAAGGCCGCAGCCATGGACCTGTGCCTGCACCTGGTCCGTCTCGATCACGGCTCGTCGGTCGCCAACACGCTGGCCCGGCGCCTGGTCGTGCCGCCCCACCGGGACGGCGGCCAGGCCCAGTTCGTGACCACCCCGGTCCCGGCCCCGGACAACCACCCGCTGGCCGAACTCCTCCCCTGGGTGATGCAGCGGCTGGACCGCCCGCTCACCGTGGCGGACCTGGCCCGCCGGGCCGGGATGAGCTCGCGCCACCTGGGCCGCCACTTCCGGTCGGTGACGGGCACCAGTCCGCTGAAGTGGCTGCTGACCCAGCGCATCCGCCACGCGCAGGTGCTGCTGGAGACGACGGACGACACCGTCGACACCATCGCGACGGCCACGGGCATGGGCACCGCCACGACACTGCGCCGGCACTTCAACCGCACCGTCGGCGTGCCGCCCGACGCCTACCGCCGTACGTTCCGCACCCGCGGCCGGGACGGCGTCCTGCCTCAGGACGGCACCGCGTAGCACCGCGAGACCATCGCGGTGGCGCGGTCGCGCGGTGCGCTGCGCACCGGCTGCGGGGAGAGGACCTCCGCGTCCGCGGCGAGCCGCCGCGACGCCCGTGCGGTGCGGCGCCGGTCCTCGATACGATCCGGTGGCGTTCGGCCGTCGCGATCAGGAAGGCTCACCCGCATGGTTTCGGTAGTGCAGAACATCGCGATCGACTGTGCGGACGCCTACGGCCTGGCGCTGTTCTGGAGCAGGGTGACCGGACGTCCCCTGCATCCGGAGGACGCGCCGGGTGCCCGGGAGACCCAGGTGATGCCGGCGGACGGGCCGGCGCTGTACTTCAACCAGGTCCCCGAGCCCAAGACGATCAAGAACCGGGTGCACATCTGCCTGCGCCCCGAGACCTCACGCGACGAGGAGGTGGCGCGGCTCCTGGAGCTCGGGGCCGTCCTGGTCGCCGACCGCCGCAACCCCGACGGCTCCGGCTGGGCCGTTCTCGCGGACCCCGAGGGCAATGAGTTCTGCGTCCTGCGCAGCGAGTCCGACAGGGAGGCGGGGGCTTCCTGACCGGCGGGTCACGCGCTTTCCGATTCGGCCGGGAACACGGGCTGCCGGCCGGGGGAGTAGGCCCCCGCGCGCAGTTGCCGGGCCAGGGCGACGGCTTCCCGCAGCCCCGGTGTGATGGCGAGGACGGTGTCCAGGCCGAGCACGTCCATCCGCCGGCGCAGGGCTTCGTCCGGTACGGCCAGGACCAGGGCGCCGTCCTCGGCGTGGAGGCGCTGCCAGAAGGCCAGCAGGACGGTGATGCCGCTGGAGTCGATGAAAGCGAGCGACGAGGTGTCCACGACGAGCCAGCGGCAGCCGTCGTCCATCAGCCGGTAGCCGGCCGTGCGCAGGTCGGCACTGGTGTAGAAGTCGACGTCGTCGGCGAGAGCGGCGACCGTCAGATCCCCGTCGCGTTCGATGAGCTGGAGCACGTGTGTCCCCTAACGCGCGGGGTCTTCATCTGCCGCCTGATTCCTAAGCGGGATGATCATGATCTGTCCTCGGGCGGGTGAGATCTTCCGGTTACTGATCGTTTCTCTTTCGCGATTTCGCTTACCCGCTGTGGCCGCCCGTAAGGGGGCGACGGTCGTCACGAGCCGTCACCCCGGGGGACCACCCGGGTCGGGCCATCCTGGCACGGAACGGGAGCAGCCGCCGTGAAGGGGGTCACGGCGTACGCCGCGGGCACGCCGAGCTGCCGCTCGGTGCGGTCCCCGGCGTGGCGCACGGGAGCGGATCGCGTGAGCGGCGCGGGTCGCGCGGCCGTGCGGGTCGGCGCAGGTGACCGGGGTGAGCCGGTGAGGACCGGGGCGGCTTCAGGGGCGTGGCCCGTCCGTGGCCGCGGGCGTCGACGCGTCCGGCGATCGGTCCCCCGGCGGGCGCGACACGCCGTCGGCCGGTCCCGAGGGTTTCCGGTGGTGGCCGGGTGACCCTCGGTGCCCGCGTTGACCGCCGGGGTCGCGGGGCCGGGAACAGATGCCGTGGCGGACCGTGTCCGGGGGCCGCGACCGGGACGTCGCTCAGCGGTCACCGCCGAGCGCGGGACGGGCGTCCGCGGCCGACGCCGCGCTGAGACGGCTGCGCACGGCGGAGAGCCGGCGTCGCAGCCGCTGCGGCGGAGTGGGCGGCAGCGCCCGCGAGTCACCCCGTGCGTAGTGGCGCTCGACGTAGTACTGGCCGGCGCTCAGCACACTGGTGACCGCCACGTACCAGAGCGTGGCGACCATGAGCAACGGGATGACCTGGTACGTCTGGTTGTAGATCAGCTGCGCGGAGTACAGCAGGTCGTGCACCGCCAGCACGCTGACGATGCTGGTGCCCTTGAGGGTGCCGATCAGCATGTTCCCGGCGGTGGGCACGATGGAGCGCATCGCCTGGGGGATGACGACGCGGCGCAGGGTACGGCGCCTGCTCAGGCCGAGCGCCTGGGCGGCCTCGGTCTGGCCGGGGTCGACGGAGAGGATGCCGCCCCGCACCACCTCGGCGGCGTAGGCGCTCTCGTGCAGGGTCAGTCCGATGACGGCGGTGAGGGTCGGGCCGAGCAGGTTGACGGTCTTGACGGTGACGAACTCCGGGCCGAACGGGATGCCGAGGCCGAGCGTCGGGTACAGGGCGCCGATGTTGAACCAGAACAGCAGCTGGACCAGCAGGGGAGTGGAACGGAACACCCACACATAGCCCCAGCTGAGCGTGCGCAGCACCGGGTTGCCCGACAGCCGCAGCACCGCCAGCACCGTGCCCAGCAGGAAGCCGAGCACCATGACCGCGCCGGTGAGCCACAGGGTCAGCAGCAGCCCGTCGAGCACGGCCGGGGTGGTGAAGTACCGCCCCACGACGGCCCATTGGAACGCCTCGTTGCGGACGGCGGAGTTGACCACCATGGCGAACACGAGCAGCGCGGCCGCGGCGGCGGCCCAGCGGCCGAGGTGCCGGCGCGGCACGATCCGCGGCAGGCCGGAGCCGGTGGCGGGCACGGGCCGCGGAGGTGTCGCGGCCGGGGCGGAGGTGACGTCGGAAGGTGTGACCATGGGGAGGCGCTCCGGGGGAGGGAATCACAGGCGGGGGTGACCGACCGGCGGCGCGCGGTGCGGCGCGGCGGTGGAACCGCTGTGCGGGCACGGTGCGCGGCCGGGAATCCGCGTCGTCACGATCGCCGCGTCCCTCAACGCGGCCGGAGAGTCCGCCGCGCGGGGCGGAGCCGTCCGCCGTCGATCGTATGTGCCCCCGGCACGGGTGTGTCAACAACGCGTGGGGGACGCGGGATCGGGCGGTCCGGCATCCGGGCGCTGCTTGACGGGAAGCACGATGTACTGCTCAATTAAGCGCATGAATGCCCAGCAGCGCTTGGTCTCGCGCGATCACATCGACTTCGGTCGGGTGTGGTCCGCGGCGTGTTGCGCCTGACTCGGCAGCGGGCCGTCTGACCGGCCCTTCCCTCCCTCGGTGACCCCGTCGCGGGCCGAGTTTTCCTCCTGCGCGCTGCCGCATCCCTGCTTCTCCCGACGCACGGCGTCGTCACACCCGCACCACGCCTCTTCCTGACGCTCAGTCATGTCTCCCACCGCGCACGGCGGTTCCGTCGTGCCTGCGTGCGGTCGTTCCCGAAAGGGCCACTGTCATGCCCGTGGAATTCCTCGGCATCGCCGCCACCAACGACGGCTCCGAGACCACCCCGCGCTCCGGCGCCGCCTTCGACAAGGACTACACCCTCCGCCTCGCCCGGGCCCACGAGGATCACGGCTGGGACCGGGTGCTGTTCGCCTACGGCTCCGGCTCACCCGACCCGGCGCCCGCCGCCGCGTACATCGCGAGCAGGCTGGACCGGCTGCAGATCCTCCTCGCCCACCGGCCCAACGTCTCCTACCCGACCTTCGCCGCGAAGACCTTCGCCACCCTCGACCAGATCAGCGAGGGCCGGCTCACCGTCCACTTCATCACCGGCGGCAACGACCACGAACAGGGCCGCGAGGGCGACACCCTCACCAAGGACGAGCGGTACGCCCGCACCCGCGAGTACATCCGGATCGTCAAGAAGATCTGGACCACGCGCGAACCCTTCGACCACCAGGGCGAGCACTACCGCTTCCACGACTTCGTCAGCGACGTCTTCCCCGTCCAGCAGCCGCGCCCGAACGTGTCGTTCGGCGGTTCGTCGCCCGCCGCTTATGCCGCCGGCGGTGCGGAAGCGGACATCTACTGCCTGTGGGGCGAGCCGCTGGAGAGGACCGCCGAGCAGATCGAGGCCGTCCGGGCCGCGGCGAAGGCCGCGGGCCGCACCGATGTGCCGCGCATCCAGGTCGCGTTCCGCCCGATCATCGCCCCCACCGAGGAACTGGCCTGGGAGAAGGCCCACCGCACGGTCGGCGCCATCCGGGAGCGGGGCGCGGCCGGGCTCAAACGGCGCCACCGCACCGGCACCCCGCAGAACACCGGCTCCCAGCGGCTGCTCGCCATCGCCGAGGAGGGGGAGCGCTACGACCGCGCCCTGTGGACTGCGACGGCCGCCGCGACCGGCGGCGCGGGCAACTCCAACGCCCTCGTCGGCACCCCGGAGACCGTCGCCCGGGCCCTCCTCGACTACTACGACCTCGGCGTCGACATCCTCTCCGCGCGCGGCTACGACCTGCTGGGCGACGCCGTCGACTTCGGCCGGTACGTCATCCCCCTGGTCCGCGAGGAGGTCGCCAGGCGCGACGCCGAGCGGGCAGCGGGCGCGGAGCGGACCCGGGCGGTGGTGGGCGCGTGACCTCCCTGGCCCCCATCCCGTCCCGGGCGGCGGACCTGACCGTCGTGCACGTCCCCGTCTCCGACCGCCGGGTGAGACCCCTGCTGCGCGAACTCGGCCACGAGTACGCGACGCGCTACGGCAAGGACGCCCACACCGAGATCTCCCGCTACCCCGACGAGGAGTTCACCCCGCCGCACGGCGGTCTCCTCCTGCTGCTGCTGGAACACGGCAACCCCGTCGCGGGCGGCGCCTTCCGCCGCCACGACGCCACCACGGCCGAACTGAAACGGATCTGGACCCACTCCGCGCACCGCCGGCGCGGGCTCGCCCGGCGCGTGCTCGACGAGCTGGAACGCGAGGCCGCCGCCCGCGGCTACCGGCGCGTCCACCTGACCACCGGGCCCCGCCAGCCCGAGGCGCGCGGCCTGTACCTCGCCACCGGATACACACCGCTGTTCGACACGGCCGCCGACCCCGAGACCATCGGTCCGCTGCCGTTCGAGAAACACCTGCCCGACACCACCGGAAAGGCCACCGACCTGTGAACGCCCCCGCTCTCAGAGACCGCCTGCGCGGCGTCGCCGCCCTCGCGCTGCTGCCGCTGCTCGCGCTCACCGCGTGCGGCTCCGGTGACGGCGGCGGCACCGCGGCCGTCGGCGCCCAGGCCTCCCCGGCCCCCACGAGCGACCCGGTCGCCTCCGTGCGCACGGTGGACGCCGTCGCCGCCCTGCTGCCCGCCGACGTGCGCCGGTCGGGCACGCTGCGGGTCGGCAGCTCCATCGGCTTCCCGCCCGGGGCCTACTACCCGAACGGGCCGGACAAGGCGCCCGCGGGCCAGGACATCGACCTCGCCGACGCCGTCGCCAAGGTCCTCGGAGTGAAGCTGGACCGCCAGGACGCCTCCTTCGAGACGATCCTGCCCGCCCTCGGCAGCGGCAAGTACGACGTCGGCACCGGCAACTTCGGCGTCACCACCGAGCGGCTGAAGACCATCGACTTCGTCACCTACGTCAACGACGGCCAGGGCTTCGCCGTGAAGAAGGGCAACACCGCGCTGAAGAAGGTCACCGACCTCACCCAGTTGTGCGGGCTGACCGTCGGCACCGGCGCCGGCACCACCTTCGAGACGACCCTCACCGCACAGAAGGGGGTGTGCGCCAAGGCCGGGAAGAAGCCCTACGACGTGAAGGTGTACTCGGAGAACGCCGCGACCCTCACCGCACTGCAGCAGGGCCGCATCGACGTCGTCATGTCGACCATCAACGGCCTGCGCTACCAGGCCTCCCAGCCCGCCGCGCAGACCACGTTCCTCGGCGAGTACCACCGCCTCGACGTCGGCTTCGCCTTCAAGAAGGGCTCCCCGCTCACCAAGGCCTTCCAGGCCGCCGTCAACGAGCTGATCGAGAACGGCACCTACGCCCGGATCCTGAAGAAGTGGGGCACCTCCGCCTCCGCGATCGAGACGTCGCGGATCAACCCGCCCGAGCACGCGTAAGAGCCGAGCAGGACACACCACGATGGCATCCACCACCGACGCCGCGCCGCCCGCGGCCACCCGCCCCCAGGCCGCACCCGCCCCGGACGACCCCGCCTCCCTGAAGATCGTCCCCGCTCGCCACCACGCCCGCTGGGCCGCGGCGGCCGCCGTGGCCGTCCTGGTCGCCCAGTTCGTGCACGGACTGGCCACCAACCCCGTGTGGGAATGGGGCGTCTTCCGCGACTACGTCCTGTCCGAGACCATCGTGCAGGCGGTCTGGGTCACCCTCCAGCTCACCGCCTACGCCACCGTCCTCGGCTTCCTCCTGGGCACCGTACTGGCCTTCATGCGGCTGTCCCGCAGCCCGGTGCTGCAGACCGTCGCCTGGGCCTACATCTGGGTCTTCCGCTCGATCCCGATGATCGTGCAGCTGGTGTTCTGGTTCAACCTCAGCGCCCTGTACAAGGAGTTGGGCGTGGGGATCCCCTTCGGGCCGGTGTTCTGGTCCGTCGACAGCAACAGTCTCATCGGCACCATCGGCGCCGCGATCATCGGGTTGACGCTGCATCAGGCCGCCTACGCCGCCGAGATCGTCCGCGGCGGCGTCATCTCCGTCGACCACGGTCAGCTGGAGGCCGCCGCCGCACTGGGCATACCCCGGCTGCGGCAGATCCGGCGCATCGTGCTGCCCCAGGCCATGCGCGCCATCCTGCCCACGGCCGGCAACGAGATCATCGGCCTGCTCAAGGGCACCTCGGTGGTCTACGTGATGTCCATCGGCGAGCTGTTCTACCAGGTGCAGGTCATCTACGGCCGCAACGGCCGGGTCATCCCGCTGCTGCTGGTCGCCACCGCCTGGTACGTCGTCCTGACCTCCCTGCTGTCGGTCGCCCAGTACTACGTGGAACGCCACTACGCCAGGGGCGCCGACCGCACCCCGCCGCCGACACCGCTCCAGCGCGCCCGGCGCTCCGTGCGCACCCTGCGCGCGGCCGCCGCCCGGCGCGAGAGTCCCGTCGTCCCGCTGAAGACCCTCGGAACCCTGGGAGAGAGCCGATGAGCCAGGTCGTGGTGGACGTCCACGGCGTCCACAAGAGCTTCGGCCCGCTGGAGGTGCTGCGCGGTGTCGACCTGCAGGTCCGGGCCGGCGAGGTCACCGTGATCCTCGGCCCGTCCGGCTCCGGCAAGTCCACGCTGCTGCGCACCATCAACCACCTGGAGAAGGTCGACCGCGGCTGGATCAGCATCGACGGCGAACTCATCGGCTACCGCCGCTCGGGGAACAAGCTGCACGAGCTGAAGGAGAAGGACGTCCTCAGGCAGCGCACCCACATCGGGTTCGTCTTCCAGGACTTCAACCTCTTCCCGCACCTGACCGTGCTGGACAACCTCGTCGAGGCCCCGGTCTCCGCCCTGCGCCGCCCCCGCAAGGAAGCCGAGGAGACGGCCCGCCGGCTGCTGGACCGGGTCGGTCTCGCGGACAAGGCCGGCGCCTACCCGCGCCAGCTCTCCGGCGGCCAGCAGCAGCGCGTGGCCATCGCACGCGCGCTCGCCCTCGAACCCAAGGTGCTGCTCTTCGACGAGCCCACCTCCGCGCTCGACCCGGAGCTGGTCGGCGAGGTCCTCGACGTCATCAAGGACCTGGCCCGCACCGGCACCACCATGATCGTCGTCACCCACGAGATCGGCTTCGCCCGCGAGGTCGCCGACACCGTGGTCTTCATGGACGGCGGCGTCGTCGTGGAACAGGGCCCGCCCGCAGCCGTCCTGGACGCCCCGCGGCACGAACGCACCCGCGCCTTCCTCTCCAAGGTCCTCTGATCTTCCCTCCCGTCCCACACGCAAGGAGCACCACCGTGGCCACCACCCTCACCGCCCGCCGCACCACCGCCGCGGCAGCCGCCGGACTCGCCACCGCCCTCCTCCTCGCCGGCTGCGCCAACCCCTCGGAAGGCGGCACGACCGAGGTCGCGGCCACACCCGGCGGCAAGAGCACGGTCAGGATCAACACCAGCCCGGACCAGAAGCGCGTCAGGACCGGCAAGGTCGACTCCATCGCCGCCCAGGTCCCGGAGCGGATCCGCAAGAGAGGCACGCTGGAGCTGGTCGCCTCCGCCGGCTCCGCCGCCCCGCTCACCTTCCACGCCACCGACAACAAGACCGTCATCGGCGTCGAACCCGACCTCGCCCACCTCGTCGCCGACGTCCTCGGGCTGGAGCCACGCATCCACACCGTCTCCTGGGAGAACATCTTCGTCGGCCTCGACAGCGGCAAGTACGACGCCGGCCTGAGCAACATCACCGTCACCGAGGAGCGCAAGGACAAGTACGACTTCGCCACCTACCGCGAGGACAACCTGGGCTTCGAGGCGAAGAAGGGCAGCGGCCTGAAGGTCACCGGCCCCGAGGACCTGGCGGGCCGGACCGTCGCCGTCGGCAGCGGCACCAACCAGGAGAAGCTGCTGGTCGAATGGAGCAAGGAGAACGAGAAGGCCGGCCGCGAACCGGTGGACATCAAGTACTACCAGAACGACAGCGACACCTACCTCGCCCTCCAGTCCGGCCGCATCGACCTCTACCTCGGCCCCAACCCGACCGCCGCCTACCACGCGGCCACCACCGGCAGGACCGAGGTCGTCGGCACCTACTCCGGCGCGGGCGCCACCCTCCAGGGGCTCATCGCCGCCACCACGAAGAAGGACAGCGGCCTGGTCGAGTCGCTCGCGGACGCCCTCGACCACGTCATCGACAACGGCACGTACGCGAAGGTGCTCCAGCGCTGGGGCCTGTCCGACGAGGCCGTCACCGAGTCGCAGATCAACCCGCCGGGCCTGCCCAGGACCAACCGGTAGGCGACCCCCGCAGGAAGGCTCCTCATGTCCTCGACCCCTCCCTCCCCGCTGCACCTCGCCGTCGCCCTGGACGGCACCGGCCGGCACCCCGCCTCCTGGCGCGAACCGGGCGCCCGCCCGCGGGAGCTGTTCACCGCCGCCTACTGGGCCGACCTCGTGACCGAGGCGGAACACGGACTGCTCGACTTCGTCACCATCGAGGACGGCCTCGGCCCCCAGTCCTCCCACCCCTTCGACCCCGACGAGCGCACCGACCAGGTGCGCGGCCGTCTCGACGCCGTCCTCATCGCCTCCCGCGTCGCGCCGCTGACCCGGCACATCGGCCTCGTGCCGACCGTCGTCGCCACCCACACCGAGCCCTTCCACCTCTCCAAGGCGATCGCCACCCTCGACTACGTCAGCACCGGCCGGGCGGGCCTGCGGGTGCAGATCACCGCCCGCCCGAACGAGGCCGCCCACTTCGGCCGCCGCACCGTCGCGCGCATCGAGGCCTACGACAGCCCGGCCGCCCGGGCGACGGTGACCGAGCTGTTCGACGAGGCCGCCGACTACATCGAGGTCGTCCGCCGCCTCTGGGACAGCTGGGAGGACGACGCCGAGATCCGGGACGTCGCCACGGGCCGCTTCATCGACCGCGACAAGCTGCACCACATCGACTTCGAGGGCCGCCACTTCAGCGTCCGGGGGCCCTCCATCACCCCCCGGCCGCCGCAGGGCCAGCCGATCGTCACCGCCCTCGCCCACGACACCGTCCCCTACCGGCTCGTGGGCCGTGCCGCCGACGTCGGCTACGTCACCCCGCGTGACGCCGGCCAGGCCCGCGGCATCGTCGACCGGATCCGCGCCGAACGGGACGCCGCCGGGCGGGCGTCCGAGCCGCTGCACGTCTTCGGCGAACTCGTCGTCTTCCTCGACGACGACCCGGCCGCCGCGCGGGCGCGCCGGGACCGGCTCGACGCGCTCGCGGGAGAACCCTTCACCAGCGACGCGCTCGTCTTCACCGGCACCCCCGCCCAACTCGCGGACCTGCTGCAGGAACTGAGCGACGGCGGGCTGTCCGGGTTCCGGCTGTGGCCCGCCGTCGCCGCCCACGACCTGCCGGCGATCACCCGCGGCCTCGTCCCCGAACTGCAACGCCGCGGCGTCTTCCGCCGCGCCTACGAGGCCGGCACCCTGCGCGGCCTGCTGGGCCTGGCCCGCCCCGCCAACCGCTACGCCGCCGTCTGAGCCGGAAGGACCCGGACCGATGACCAAACCCCTGAAGCAGATCCACCTGGCCGCGCACTTCCCCGGCGTCAACAACACCACCGTCTGGAGCGACCCGCGGGCCGGCAGCCACATCGAGTTCAGCTCCTTCGCGCACTTCGCCCGCACCGCCGAACGCGCCAGGTTCGACTTCCTCTTCCTCGCCGAAGGGCTCCGGCTGCGCGAACAGGGCGGCAAGATCTACGACCTGGACGTCGTCGGCCGCCCCGACACCTTCACCGTCCTCGCCGCGCTCGCCGCCGTCACCGAGCACCTCGGCCTGACCGGCACCATCAACTCCACCTTCAACGAGCCCTACGAGGTCGCCCGCCAGTTCGCCAGCCTCGACCACCTCTCCGGCGGCCGCGCGGCCTGGAACGTCGTCACCTCCTGGGACGCCTTCACCGGCGAGAACTTCCGCCGCGGCGGATTCCTGCCGCAGCAGGAGCGGTACTCCCGCGCCAAGGAGTTCCTGGAGACGGCCAAGGAACTCTTCGACTCCTGGCGCGGCGACGAGATCGTCGCCGACCAGGAGACCGGGCAGTTCCTTTCGGACCCCGAGGCCGGTGCCTTCGCACACACCGGCCGGCACTTCGACATCCACGGCCGGTTCAACGTCCCCCGCTCGCCCCAGGGCCGCCCGGTCGTCTTCCAGGCCGGAGACTCGGAAGAGGGCCGCGAGTTCGCCGCCGCCGAAGCCGACGCCATCTTCAGCCGGCACGGCACCCTCGAAGCGGGCCGCGCCTTCTACACCGACGTCAAGAACCGCCTGGCCAAGTACGGCCGCAGCCGCGACCAGCTGCTCATCCTGCCCGCCGCGACCTTCGCCCTCGCCGACACCGACGCCGAGGCCGAGGAACTCGCCCGCGAGGTGCGCCGGCAGCAGGTCAGCGGCGCCACCGCCCTCAGGCACCTGGAGTTCGTCTGGAACCGGGACCTGTCGGCGTACGACCCGGACGGCCCACTGCCCGACATCGACCCGGACGTCGGCCAGGAGCACATCTCCCAGGGCCGCGCCCAGGTCCGGATGTACCGGGACCCCCTGGCCACCGCCCGGGAATGGCGCGAACTGGCCGCGGCCAACCAGTGGTCCATCCGCGACCTGGTCATCCACACCGGCAACCGGCAGAACTTCGTCGGCTCCCCGGCCACCCTCGCCCGCACCCTCGACCACTTCGTCCAGACCGACGCCGGCGACGGCTTCATCCTCGTCCCGCACCTCACGCCGACCGGCCTGGACGAGTTCGCCGACAAGGTCGTCCCGCTGCTGCAGGAGAAGGGCGTGTTCCGCACGGAGTACGAGGGACCGACCCTGCGCGACCACCTCGGCCTGACCCACCCGGACCGCGGCCGCGCCGAGCGGGTCGCGTCGTGAAGTTCCTCGCCATCACGCTGATCGTGCACCGCCCCGACCCGGTCACCGGCGTCCTCACACCCACCCACGACCGCTTCCGGGAGGTCCTGCGCAACGCCGTCCTCGCCGAGGAACTGGGCTTCGACGGCTTCGGCGTGGGGGAGCGGCACGAGCGGCCGTTCCTCTCCTCCTCCCCGACCGTCGTCCTCAGCCACGTCGCGGCACTGACCCGGCGCATCCGGCTCTTCACCGCCGTGACCACCCTCAGCCTGCTCGACCCGGTACGCGCCTACGAGGACTACGCCACCCTGGACCACCTCTCCGAGGGCCGGCTGGACCTGATCATCGGCAAGGGGAACGGCACCGCCCAGCGTGAGCTGTTCCACGTCACGCCCGAGGAGCAGTGGGACCGCAACGCCGAGAGCTACGAGGTCTTCCGCCGCCTGTGGCGCGAGGACCGGGTGACCGCGGCGACCCGCTTCCGCCCGCCGCTGACCGACGCCGAGGTCCATCCCCGCCCGTACCAGCAGCCCCTGCGCGTCTGGCACGGCAGCGCCACCAGCAAGGAGTCCGTCGACCTCGCCGCCCGCTACGGCGACCCGCTGTTCTCCGCGAACGTCACCCACCCCGTCGAGCCGTACGCCGAGCTGATCCGCCACTACCGCGAACGCTGGGCGCACTACGGCCACGACCCGGCCCGCATCGCCATCGGCGCCGGCACCGCCGGCATCCTCGTGGCCCCGACCTCCCAGCAGGCGCTCGCCGCCTACCGGCCGGTCTTCGAGGCCAACCTGGCCTTCGCCCGGCGGACCGGACTGCCCGTCGTGTTCGAGACCCTGGAGGACTTCGCCGAGCGCAGCTCCGCGCTGATCGGCAGCCCCGAGCAGGTCCTCGACAAGGTGCACCGCTACCACGAGCGGTTCGGGCACACGGTGCTCCACGTCCACGCGGACGCCGGCGGGCTCACCGACGCGCAGCACCGCCGCTCGCTGGAGCTGTTCCAGTCCGCGGTGGCGCCGGAGCTGCGCCGGACGATCCCGGACCCGCCGTTCGCGTGGGCCCCGGTCCTGCCGGCATCACCGACCACCCGCACAGAAGAAGGGCCGGCCCATGCCTGACATCCCCCTCGGCGTCCTCGACCTGGTCCCCGTCTCCTCCGGATCCACGGCGACGGAGGCCCTGCACCACTCCATCGACCTCGCCCGGCACGCCGAGCGGCTCGGCTACGCCCGCTACTGGTTCGCCGAACACCACCTCAACCCGGGTGTCGCGGGCACCTCCCCGGCGGTCGTCCTGGCCCTGACCGCCGCGGCCACCGCCACCATCCGCCTCGGCTCCGGCGCCGTCCAGCTCGGTCACCGCACCGCCCTGTCCACCGTCGAGGAGTTCGGCCTGATCGACGCCCTGCACCCCGGCCGCCTCGACCTGGGCCTGGGCCGCTCCGGAGGCCGCCCGCCGGGCGAGAGCGCCACCGCCGCCGAGGAAGCCCCGGCCGTCAACGAGAAAGCCCCGGCCGCCGCCGGCCGCGCACCGAACGGGCTGCTCATCCCGCCCCGCTTCTCCTTCACGCACCTGCTGGGCTCGCCCCGCGTCACCCTGCAGCGCAGACTGCTCCTGCTGCCGCACGCCGAGCCGCAGGACTACGCCGAGCAGATCGACGACATCCTCGCCCTGCTGGCGGGCACCTACCGCTCCCCGGAGGGCGTCGAAGCCCACGTCGTGCCGGGCGAGGGCGCCGACATCGACGTGTGGATCCTGGGCAGCAGCGGCGGCACCAGCGCCGAGGTCGCGGGTGCCCGCGGGCTGCGGTTCGCCGCGAACTACCACGTCAGCCCCGCCACCGTCCTGGAAGCCGTGGACGGTTACCGCTCCTTCTTCAAGCCGTCCGAGTTCCTCGACCGGCCGTACGTCAGTGTCTCCGCGGACGTCGTCGTCGCCGAGGACGACGCGACCGCGACGGAGCTTGCCAGCGGCTACGACCTGTGGGTGCGCAGCATCCGCACCGCCGAGGGCGCCATCGCGTACCCGACGCCCGACGAGGCGCGCGCCCACGCGTGGAGCGAGGAGGACCGCGCACTCGTGCAGGACCGGGTCGACACCCGGTTCGTGGGCTCACCGGGCCGGGTGGCCGATCAGCTGGAGCAGCTCCAGGAGGCCACCGGAGCCGACGAGTTGCTGATCACGACCATCACCCACGGGCACGCGGACCGGGTCCGCTCCTACGAACTGCTCGCACAGGAGTGGCGCCGCCGGGGTCACCTGTCCGGGGCGCCCGGCCACCCGGCCGCCACCTCCGGCGCAGGGCAGGCCGCCGCCCGGTGACCGCCGCGGGCTCCGGCCCGCGGCGTCCCCTCCAGGAGGCCCATGCCCGGTTCCTGCCACAGATTGCGCACGGTTCAAGGGATTCCCTGTCACAACCTCGTGAATACCGAAGCCCAGCATGTGAAATCAGGCTTGGCATTCTTGACCGGCCGGACGTCGCGCTGCTTTGATCGAAGGTATGAAGCGACAGGATCTCACGCGGCGACGCCATGTCGACCTTGCGCGTGTCTGCAGCTCCCGCTGTCGCTGTCGGGCCTGAGCGCACCGAGGGAAACCCTCGTATCAGTGCTCCCCTCCCTTCCCTCCCGTCCTTCCGTGAATTCCCGTCCCCGCCGCGTCACTTCCCGACGGCGGTATTCCCGCTGACGGCGGTTTTCCCGGGCACGCCCCTCCGGCGCGCCTGAATTCCCGGACGTTCCTCCCTCACGCTTTCGCGCAGCATGCGCCGGCCAGGAGTTCTCCCATGCCCGAATTCCCCGCACCGACCGACCCCGTCCGCTTCGCCTACTGGGTGCCGAACGTCAGCGGCGGCCTCGTCACCAGCACCATCGAGCAGCGCACCGACTGGGGCTACGACTACAACCGCGAACTGGCCGTGCTCGCCGAGAACAACGGCTTCGACTACGCCCTCAGCCAGGTCCGCTACACGGCCAGCTACGGCGCCGAGTACCAGCACGAGTCGACCAGCTTCAGCCTCGCCCTGCTCCTCGCCACCCAGCGGCTCAAGGTCATCGCCGCCGTCCACCCCGGGCTGTGGCACCCGGGCGTCCTCGCCAAGCTCGGCGCCACCGCCGACCACCTCTCCGGCGGGCGCTTCGCCGTGAACGTCGTCAGCGGCTGGTTCAAAGGCGAGTTCACCGCCCTCGGCGAGCCCTGGCTGGAGCACGACGAGCGCTACCGCCGCGCCGAGGAGTTCATCACCGCGCTGCGCCGCGTCTGGACCGAGGACCACGCCGAACTCGGCGGGGACTTCTACCGGTTGCGTGACTTCACCCTCAAGCCCAAGCCGCTCAACACGCCCGAGCGACCGCACCCGGAGATCTTCCAGGGCGGCAACTCCACCGCCGCCCGCGCCATGGCCGGCCGCGTCTCCGACTGGTACTTCAGCAACGGCAAGGACTTCGACGGCGTCACCGAGCAGATCACCGACGTGCGCGCCTCCGCCGCGCAAGCCGGCCGCACGGCACCGAAGTTCGGCCTCAACGGCTTCCTCATCGCCCGCGACACCGAGGCCGAGGCCCGCGAGACGCTGCGCGAGATCGTCGCCAAGGCGGACACGCCCGCCGTCCACGGCTTCCGCGACGCCGTCCGCCAGGCCGGGCAGTCCACCGCCGACGGCAAGGGCATGTGGCAGGACTCCACCTTCGAGGACCTCGTCCAGTACAACGACGGCTTCCGCACCGGCCTGATCGGCACGCCCGAGCAGATCGCCGAACGCATCGTCGCCTACAAGCGGCTCGGCGTCGACCTCTTCCTCCTGGGTTTCCTGCACTACCTGGAGGAGGTCGAGTACTTCGGCAAGCGGGTGCTGCCCCTGGTGCGCGAACTGGAGGCGCAGCAGCCCGAGACCGAGCCGTCCGCAGCCGCACACGTCTGACCCCGCCCCCCCCGAGAAAAGGACAACACCCCATGAGCACCGTCGCCCGCACCGACTGGCAGACCGCCCCCTTCCCGAAGGACGCGCAGGGCTGGATCACCCGCGCCTCGGAGGTCGCCGCCGTCCTCGCCACCGACGCCGCGGCCCGGGACAAGGCCGGCGCCACCCCGTACGAGGAGGTGCGGCTGCTGAAGGACTCCGGCCTGGTCACCCTGCTCGGCCCCGTCGAGCACGGCGGGGGAGGCCAGGACTGGCCCACCGCCTACCGCGTCGTCCGGGAGGTCGCCAAGGCCGACGGCTCCATCGGCCAGCTGCTGGGCTACCACTACCTGTGGAACTGGGCGGCCCGCCTGGTCGGCACCCGCGAACAGTGGGAACAGGTGGAGGCCGAAGCCGCCCGCAACCGCTGGTTCTTCGGCGGCGCCGTCAACCCGCGCGACGCCGACGTGGTCGTGCGCGACGAGGGCGACACCCTCACCTTCACCGGCCGCAAGACCTTCTCCACCGGCAGCAAGGTCTCCGACGTCACCGTGCTCGAAGGCGTCCTGGAGGGCACCGACGACCACGTGTTCGCCATCGTCCCCTCCGACAGCCAGGGCCTGACCTTCCACGACGACTGGGACAACATCGGCCAGCGCCTCACCGAGAGCGGCGGCGTCACCCTCGACGCCGTACGCGTGCCCTGGTCGGCCGCCGCCGGATACGTGGACAAGCGATTCCGGCCCCGCGTGTACAACACGCTCAACGTCCCGACGATCCAGCTCGTCTTCGTCAGCTTCTACCTCGGCATCGCGGCCGGCGCCCTGGAGACCGCCGCCACCTACACCCGCGCCAAGTCCCGCCCTTGGCTGCACGGCGGCCACGACCGGGCCGTCGACGAGCCGTACGTCATCGACACCTACGGCGACCTCACCGCCAAGCTGTGGGCCGTCGAGGCGCTGGCCGACGCCGTGGCCGCCGAGGGCCAGAGGCTGCACGACGACCCCGACGCGGTCAGCGAGCAGGCCCGCGGCGAGTTCGAGGTGCGTGTCGCCGCGGTCAAGGCCCGCGCCACCGACGTCGCCCTGGAGATCACGAGCCGCATCTTCGAGGTGACCGGCGCCCGTGCCACCGCCTCCACCGAAGGCCTCGACCGTTTCTGGCGCAACGTCCGCACCCACACGCTCCACGACCCCGTCGCCTACAAGCGCCGCGAGGTCGGCCGCCACGTCCTGACCGGCGAACTGCCCCAGCCCACCTGGTACTCCTGAGAGGTCCCCGACATGGCCACGATCCTGTCCGTCTCCGGCAGCCCCTCCGCCACCTCCCGCACCGCGCGCCTGCTGCGCCACCTCGACCAGCGGCTCACCGCACACGGACACGAGGTGATCCCCTTCGACGTCCGCGACCTGCCCGCCGAGGCCCTGCTCGGGGCGGACTTCCGGCACCCCGCCATCGTCCGGGCCACGGCACTGGTCGAGGGGGCGGACGGGGTCGTGGTCGGCACCCCCGTCTACAAGGCCGCCTACTCCGGACTGCTGAAGTCCCTGCTCGACCTGCTCCCGCAGTACGCGCTGGCCGGCAAGACGATCCTTCCCCTGGCCACCGGGGGCTCCGTCGCCCACGTCCTGGCCATCGACTACGCGCTGCGCCCCGTCCTCAGCTCCATGGGCGCCACGCACATCGTCCCGGGCTGGTTCACCCTCGACAAGGACATCACCGCGGGCGACGACGGCACCCTGACCGTCGCACCGGGCTCCGCGGAGGCCCTGGCCCAGGTCACGGACCAGTTCTCCGCCGCACTGGGCGGCCGCACGACCCTCCTGGCGGCCACCGGATGAGCACCGCGCATGTGATCGCCGACGACGCCGAGGCCCTCGCCGTCGCGGCCGGGCTCGCCGCCGAGTTCCGCAAGGGCGCGGCCGAGCGGGACGCCCACCGCAGGCTGCCGCACGCGGAGGTGGACCGGCTCTCGCAGTCCGGGCTGCTCGGCGTGTCGGTACCGGCCGGGTTCGGCGGCGCGGACGTCGGCGCGGGCACGCTCGCCGAGGTGTTCCGGCTGCTGGCCACCGCCGACGCCAGCCTCGCCCAGATCCCGCAGAGTCACTTCGTGTACGTCAACGTGCTGCGCCGCCAGGGCACGCACGGGCAGCAGGCGTTCTTCTTCGGGGAGGTGCTGGCCGGCAGGCGGTTCGGCAACGCCCAGTCCGAGGCGGGGACCCGGCACGTGCAGGACCTCCGCACCCGGCTCACCGCGCAGCCGGACGGCTCGTACGTCCTCGACGGTGTCAAGCACTACTCCACGGGCGCCCTGTTCGCCGACTGGATCCCCGTCCTCGCCCGGGCCGACGACGACACCCTGCACGTCGCCTACGTACCCCGGGACGCCCCGGGCCTCACGGTGGTCGACGACTGGGACGGCATGGGGCAGCGCACCACCGCCAGCGGAACCGTCCGTCTGGAGTCGGTGCCCGTCCCCGCCGACCGGGTCGTCCCGCACCACCTCACCTTCCGGGGCCCCCAACTCCACGGCGCCGTCGCTCAATTGCTGCACGCCGCCATCGACACGGGGATCGCCGCCGGCGCACTGGCCGAGGCGGTGGAGTTCGTGCGGGCCAAGAGCCGCCCCTGGTTCGAGAGCGTCGACGAGGGGCATGCCACCGCGGCCGAGGACCCGCTGCTGATCCAGCGGTTCGGTGAACTGGCCGTCCGGGTCCGCGCGGCCGAGGCCTTGCTGCGCGAGGCCGCCCGCGCCGTCGACACCGCAAGGGCCGGGCTGACCGACGACTCGGCCGCCGCGGCCTCCATCGCCGTGGCCGCCGCCAAGGTGGCCGCGGCGGAGGCCGCCGTGGACCTCGGCAGCGCCCTCTTCGAGGTCGCGGGCACCCGCTCGGCGCTCGACTCCCTGGGCCTGCACCGCCATTGGCGGGACGCCCGTACCCACTCCCTGCACGACCCGGCCCGCTGGAAGGTCCAGCACATCGGCCGTTACGTGCTGAACGGCACCAGGCCGCCCCGGCACGGACTCCTCTGACCGACGATTCCCCCCAAAGCACCCGATCGGAGCCCTGCGTGTCCCTCACCTTCCACTGGTTCCTGCCCACCAACGGCGACAGCCGCCATGTCGTCGGCGGCGGCCACGGCACCCCGGCGACGGAGACCGGCCGCGACCGGCCGCCGACGGTCGGCTACCTGAGCCAGATCGCCCGCGCTGCCGAGGACCTCGGCTTCGTCGGCGCCCTCACCCCCACCGGCGCCTGGTGCGAGGACGCCTGGCTGACCACGGCCATGGTCAGCCAGCGGACCGAGCGCCTGAAGTTCCTCGTCGCCTTCCGGCCCGGTTTCGTCTCACCCACGCTCGCCGCGCAGATGGCCTCCACCTTCCAGCGGCAGACGGACGGGCGTCTGCTGCTCAACGTCGTGACCGGTGGCGAGAGCCATGAGCAGCGCGCCTACGGCGACTTCCTCGACAAGGACGCCCGCTACCGCCGGACCGGCGAATTCCTGCAGGTCGTGCGGGAGTTGTGGGCGGGAAAGACCGTCGACCTGCACGGCGAGCACCTCCGGGTCGAGGACGCGCGCCTGGCACGGGTGCCCGACCCCGTGCCCCAGGTGTACTTCGGCGGCTCCTCACCGATCGCCGGAGAGGTCGCAGCCCGCCACGCCGACGTGTACCTGACCTGGGGCGAGCCGCCCGCGCAGGTCGCCGAGAAGATCGACTGGGTGCGGGCGCTGGCGGCCCGGGAGGGACGCACCCTCCGCTTCGGCATCCGGCTGCACGTCATCACCCGTGACACGTCGGAGCAGGCCTGGGCGGAGGCGAACCGGCTGCTGTCCGGCTTCGACGCGGAGACGGTGGCGTCGGTTCAGGCCGGGCTCGCCCGCAGCGAGTCGGAGGGCCAGCGGCGCATGCTCGCCCTGCACGGCGGCGGCAGCCGCGACGGCCTGGAGATCCACCCCAACCTGTGGGCCGGGATCGGCCTGGTGCGGGGCGGCGCGGGCACCGCCCTGGTCGGCAGCCACGACGAGGTCGCCGAGCGGATCCAGGAGTACGCGGCCCTGGGCATCGACGAGTTCGTCCTCTCCGGCTACCCGCACCTGGAGGAGGCCTACTGGTTCGGCGAGGGCGTCCTGCCCAGGCTGCGCACCAGGGGCCTGTGGCAGCACCCCGCCGGCCGGCCGACGGCCCCCTCCGCGCAGGTGCCCTTCGCCGGCGCGGGACGTCCGTGAGCGCGTCCCCTCACCGGGACTCACCGGAGCGGAAGGAGTACGCCTGAGCCCTCACAGGACCCGCCCCGCCGCCGTCGCCCTGGACGGGACGGCCGGCTGCATCCCTCGCCGCACACCCGGCCGCCGCTGACGAGCGAGCGCGGTGCCATCGCCTTCCCTTGGTACGACGTGACCGTCCAGACCCGTCGCCGTCGCCGGGGCGCCCACCCGGAGCACCAACAGCCGTACCTGGGGCGCCGGCCGGCTCGCCGCCGCCCCGGGCCGCCGAAGCCGGACCGGACGGCTCGACGCCGTCCCCGACGCCACCCGCCCACACTCCGGCGGCGCAGTACGGCAACCGGCTCGCCGAGCCGTTCGCCCTGCCGGCCCCGAACCGGTTCCTCGTCGACGCCCGGCTCCTGGCCGCGCCGGCGGAGTCGCCGGCCGAACCCTCACCGGTCGCAGCCGGCTCCCCGGCCGCGGCTGAGTCCCCGTCCGTCGGGACCCGGCTCACCCGGTCACCGTCGAGTCCTTCCCGGTCACTGCGGAGTCCCCTCCGGGCCGGCTGTGGACCAGGGCGAATCCGGCACGAAAAACACCTGTTAATACCGTTTTGTCACGGCCGAGAGGGTTAACCGTGGAGGGTGCGTGCCGGACGGCCGCCGGAGCAGATACAGGGGCGGTGCCTCAGGGAGAGGACTCATGAGCGAGATGGCGAAGGCGAGCACCGAGCGTGCTCAGCAGGCCGGGCAGACGGCGAAGCAGGAGGCGTCGGCCACGGCGGGTCAGGCCCGGCAAGGGGCGAGTGAAGTAGCCGCGACGGCCGCCGAGCAGGCCGGTAACGTCGCCGGTGAGGTCCGGGCGCAGGCCGGCGCGGTAGCCGGCGACCTGCGCGCGCGGATTGCCGAGGAGGCCGACAACCAGGCGCGGCGGGGAGCGGAGGTCGTGCGCCGCTGGGCGGACGACCTGTCCGGTCTCGGGGACGGTGCCCCGGACTCACCCGCGAAGGGCCTGGTCGCCCAGGCGGCCGACCGCGGTCACCGGGCGGCTGACTATCTGGACAGCCGGGGAGTGGGCGGCCTCGTCGGTGACCTGGAGGACTTCGCCCGCCGGCGCCCCGGCGCCTTCCTCGGTGGGGCGGTCCTGGCCGGATTCGCGGTCGGGCGGCTCGCCAAGGCCGGTGGCAAGGCGGCCGGGGCCGGTGGTACGGCGGCCGGGGCCGGTGGTACGGCGGGCGGCGGGGCCGACGGCGGTGCCGAGGGCTTCGGGCCCGGTCCGTCCGCGCAGCCGCCCGTGCCCGTCACGGGGAGCCTGCCGGAGGACCCGGCGGCGGCGGAACTCCAGGGATACCGGGGTGCGTGACATGTCGTCGCTCATGCCGCACGCCACGCGGACACACGCCCCGAAGCACCGCGGCCAGGAGGACAGTTCGATGGGGGAGCTGCTGTCGACGGTGACGTCGGACGTGCAGCACCTGCTCCACCAGGAAGTGGAACTGGCCAAGGCCGAGATCCGGGAAGAGGCCACCAAGGCGGGCAAAGCCGCCGGGATGTTCGGCGGCGCGGGATTCGCCGGCTACATGGTGGCCGTCCTGCTGACCCTGGCGGCGATGTTCGGCCTCGCCAACGTCATGGACCTGGCCTGGGCCGCACTGATCGTCACCGCACTGTGGGCCGTGATCGGCCTGGTCCTCTACCGTCGCGGCCGCACGCAGATGCGCACCGTGTCGCCCAAGCCGGAGCAGACCATGGAGACACTGAAGGAGGACATGCGATGGGCACGGCACCCGACCGGATAAGGGCCGACATCGAATCCACGCGGGAAAGACTGTCCGAGGACGTCTCCAGGCTGGCCGACCACGCCCGCCCCCGCCAGATGGTACGGCGTCGCACCCGGCGAGCCCGGGGCGCACTGCACGGCGTGAGGGAACGGGTCATGGGCAGCGCCTCGGAGATCACCGGGCAGACCACCGACCGCACCCGGCAGGCCGCCCGGTCGGTGCAGGACAGCACCGGCCAGGCAGCGGACACCGCACGCCAGGCCGCCGGCAAGGTCACCGACACCGCCCGGGAGGCCGCCGGACAGGCGCAGGAGGCCGTGCGGCAGGCACCGGAGCAGGCGATGCGGCAGACCGAGGGCAACCCTCTCGCGGCAGGGCTGATCGCCTTCGGCGCCGGACTGCTCACCGCATCCCTGCTGCCCACCTCGCAGGTCGAGGAACAGGCGGCGGACCAGGTCGGACAGGCCGTCGAACCGGTGAAACAGGCCGCGCTGGAATCCGCCCGGCAGCTGAAGGAGGACGCCACCGAGGCCGGTCGCCAGGCCGCCCAGGAGGTCAAGGACACCGCCACCGAGGCGGCGCGCTCCACGAAGGAACAGACGACCGAGCAGGCCGGCCAGGTCGCGGATCAGGCCCGTCGATCGGCGCAGACCACGGCTGGGGAGGCCCGCGGGCAGGCCCGCGGCCCCGAGTCGTAGAGACGCCGTCGCCCGGGCGGGCCGGCACCAAGGCCCGCCCTCGCGGTGCCCCATGCGGGCGCGGGGCCCAGCGGACCTGGACCCCGTCCGGTTCACCACCGCAGAACAGCAGCACGGTTCGAGCGCTTGCCCGGACCGTTTCCAGAGGCGATCGCAGTGACGTCACCCAGTTCCGGGTCGACCATGGAGACCCACCCCGACATCATCGACATGAGGCAGCGCCACGAGGCGGCCGAGAGGGCCTCGACGACCCCGAGGGCACAGGCGATCGAGACCCTGGCCCTGCTCACCGGCCTCTACCTCGCGGCCTCCCCGTGGATCGTCGGCTTCAACGGCGGCGGGTTCGCCCGTCTCGCCATCACCAACCTGATCACGGGGATCGGCTACGCCCTGCTGATGAGCGGCGGCTTCGGCCGTGCCTACGACCGCATGCACAGCATGGCCTGGGCCGCCTGCGCCCTGGGCGCGTGGGCGATCGTGGCGCCCTGGGTGGTGGCCGGCAACGTCGACACCACCCGGACCGTCGTGAACAACATCATCACGGGCGCGCTCGCCCTGCTGCTCGCCCTCGCCGCCGCGGGCGCCGCCGCGCGCTCCTCGAAGAGCGCACGGAGCGAACACGGCGGATACGGAGGCGCCGAGCGCTGACGTCCCCTTCGCAGGGGACGGTGAACCGACCGGGTTCGGGCCGCCGTGGCCCGAACCCGGTCGTCGCGTCAGCGGCCGAACCGGGTGGCTCCGTCACCGGCCGCTGCCGGCGGGTCGACCGCACCGGTCGGCAGCAGGTCGCCCCGCGCCGGCCGACAGCAGGTCACTGCGCCACCGGCCCGGAGCAGGCCGGCCTCGTCACCGCCCGGGCGCCGCCGGACCGACCGGGATGTCGCCGCGCAGCGTGATGCGGTGCATGACGCGATGCCGGTCGCCGTAGTCGCGGTTGGCGTAGTGGGCCGTGCTGCGGTTGTCCCACAGGGCGACGTCACCCGGCCGCCAGCGGTGGCGCACCACGTGCTCGGGCTTGGTGAGGTGGGCGTACAGGATGTCGAGGATGCCCCGGCTCTCGTGCTCCGAGACGCCCACGATGTGCGAGGTGAACCCGGGGTTCACGAACAGGCCCTTGCGGCCGCTCTCCGGGTGCACCCGCACCACCGGGTGCTCCACCGGCTCCAGGGCGGTGAACACCTCGCCCTCCCACACGTTGCCCCGGCCCTGACGGCGCTGGGCCAGGTAGTAGCCGAACTCGCGGCTGCCGTCGTGGACGGCGGTGAGCGTGTCGACGTAGTCCCGCAGGCCCGGCGACAGCGACTCGTAGGCGAGCTGGCTGTCGGCCCAGTTGGTGTCGCCGCCGTGGGGCGGCAGCACCACCGCCCGCAGGACGGAGATCGCCGGCGGGCGCCGGACGAACGTCACGTCCGTGTGCCACACGTCGGCGAACCCGTTGTCCTGGCTGTCCAGGGAGTACACCTCGGGCGCCACGTCACCGGAGTCGTGCACCGGGTGCCCGACGGTCACCTCGCCCAGGCGCCTGCCGAACTCGATCTGGGCGGCGTCGTCGAGGTCCTGCTGCCCCCGCACGAAGAGCACCTTGTGCGCCACCAGGGCCTCGCGCAGCGCCAGCACCTGGTCGTCGTCGAGGCGACCGAGCTCGATGCCGTCGATCTCGGCGCCGAATCCGGGGCCGAGCCGGGTCAGGGGCAGCGGGGCCACGGCGGGCCGTTCGCTGAGAACGCTCATGGTTCGGGTCCTTTCGTGTGATGTGAGACGGGTTTCAGGCCGCCGCGGCGGCCTTGACGGCGTGGGACACCCGCGCGCGCAGCTCGGCGAACTCCGCCGAGTTGCGCAGCTCCTCGGCGTCGACGTCGCCGCGCGGCAGGTCGATCGGCAGGTCCAGGGCCACGGTGCCGGGGCTCCTGGTCAGCACCACGATGCGGGAGCCGAGGAACACCGCCTCGTCCGCCGAGTGCGTCACGAACACCGCGGTCCGCCCGGTCCGTTCGGTCACCCGCCGGAGGTCCTCCTGCAGCCGCTCCCGGGTCAGCGCGTCCAGCGCCGCGAACGGCTCGTCCAGCAGCAGAAGGGGGTTCTCGGCGGCGAGCGCCCGGGCGATGGCGACGCGTTGCCGCTGACCGCCGGAGATCTCCCAGGTGCGCCGCCTCTCGGTGCCTTCGAGCCCGACCCGGGCCAGCAACTCGGCGCGCCGCCGCGGCCATTGCGCACGGTCCACCCCCGCGTACCGCAGCGCCAGGTCGATGTTGCCCCGGACGGTCCGCCACGGGAACAGCCGCGGTGACTGGAACACCACGCCCGCCGCCTCACCGGGTCGCGGCTCGGCGCCGGAGACGCGCACCGAGCCGTGCGTGGGCCGTTCGAACCCGGCGATCAGCCGCAGCAGCGTGCTCTTGCCGCAGCCGGAGGCGCCCACCAGGACCAGGAACTCCCCGGCCGGCACGGTCAGGTCGACCGGGCCGACGGCGGTGAAGGTCTCGCCGGCCCGGCCGTACCGGTGGGTGACGTGGTCGATGCGGACCGATCCGGCGCCGGAGGCGTCCCGCCCGAAGGTGCCCTTCGCTGGGGTGCCGCGGGTGGTCTCAGCCGAGGACATCGGGCAGTCCCTTCAGGTAGAACGCCTTGCGGACGACGTCCTCGGACGGCGCGGCGGGGATCTGCTTCTGGTCGGCCAGGAACGCTCCGGTGTCGGTGACGTAGCCGAGCAACCTGCCCGGGCTGCCGTCCGCGCCCAGCCAGTCGGCGGAGACCACCTGCTCTGGGGTGAGGAACACGCCCTGGGCGAGCTGCGCCCGGGCGTCCTCGGCGGGGATGCCCAGTTCGGCGGCGACGGCCCGGACCGTGCCGTCCGGGTCGGACTTGATCAGGCGCAGGGCCTCGGCCTGCGCCGTGCGCCAGGCGTCGATCGCCTCGGGGTCCCTGGCGATCAGGTCGTCCGACACGACGGCCAGATCGAGGGTCGGCTTGCCCGCCGCGCCGATCTCCTTGCTGCTGGTGAGCTGGGTGCCGGTCGCCCGCAGCTCGTCGAGGGTCGGCAGCCAGACGTAGGCGGCGTCGATGTCGCCCCGTTGCCAGGCGGCGAGGATGGGCTGCGGCTGCAGGTCGACGAGTTCGACGTCCGACGGCTTCAGACCGGCCGTCTCCAGCGCCGCCAGCAGGCTGTAGTGGGAGGTGGAGGCGAAGGGAGTGGCTATCTTCCTCCCCTTGAGCCCGGCGACCTCGGTGATGCCGGTGGCCTTGCGCGCCACCAGTGCCTCGTTCTCGCCCGCGACGTCGAGGATCCAGGCGACCTTGTACGGGATGGGCGAACTGCCGGACACCCCGCGGGCGAACGGGCTGGAGCCCAGCGCCGCGATGTCCAGGGACTTGCCGAGGAAGGCCTGGTTGACGCCGGCACCGGAGTCGAACTTGATCCAGGTGATCTCGTGGTCCGGCAGGGCCTTCTCCAGCAGCTTTCTGTGCTTCACGAGCAGGTCGCCGCTGGGGAAGGCGAAGTAGCCGATGCGCAGCCGCCGGGAGCCGCCGGACGCCGAGGCCGCGCTGTCGGAGGAGCAGCCGGTGACGGCGGCGGACACCGCGGCCAGGGCCCCGGCGAGGAGGAGCCGGCGGGAGGGGCCGTGCGGGGCAGGGGACATGGTGGAGCCGTTTCTGTGCGAGGGACGGGCAGGACGGAGACGGGCCGGGGGAGGGCCGGCTAGGCGTGGCCGCGCCAGGGGACGGCCACGCGTTCGAGCCGCAGCAGGAGGCCGTCGATGATCAGGCCGGAGACGCCGATGGCGATGATGCCGACGAGCACCACGGGCGTGTTGTTGTAGTTGGCGGCGTCCTTGACCATGCCGCCGATCCCGGGCAGGCCGTTGACCAACTCGGCCGCGACCAGGGAGGAGTAGGCCACGCCCACGGCGAGCCGGACTCCGGTGAGGGTCTCCGGCAGGGCGGACGGGACGACGACGTCGCGCACCACGTCCCAGCGGGACCCGCCGAGGGCGCGGGCGGCCTCGATCAGGTGCTTCGGCACGGCGGCGACGGCCGTGGTCGTGGACACCGCGACGGGCGGGAAGGCGGCCACCGCGAGGAGCGTGATCTTCGGCTCCTCGTCGATGCCCAGCCAGATGATGAGCAGCGAGAAGTACGCCAGCGGCGGCAGTGTGCGCAGGAACGTGATCCAGGGCTCGAACAGCGAACGCATCCAGCCGACGGTGCCCATCAGCAGTCCGAGGACCACGCCGGCGACCACGCCGATGCCGGCACCCAGTGCGATGCGCCGCAGGCTGATGCCCAGGTGCTCCACGAGCGTGGTCCCGTTGTAGCCGCGGACGCCGTCGTGGGTGGTCGAGACGTCGACGAACGCGTCCCACACCGTGACCGGCTCGGGAACGAGCGTCTCGCTCCACGTCCCGCTCGCCGCGAGCAGGTGCCACAGGGCGAGGAAGAGCAGGAGCGAGCCCGACGGCAGTGCGACGGGGCGCACCCGTGGCCATACGTCCCGTGCCGGGGCACGGGGTTCGGGAGGCGCCTCGGGCGGGCCGACGGGATCGCGCAGTGCGGGAGTTGTGGACACCTGGAGTCCTCCAAGGGCGCCGGGACGTGAGCGGCCGCCCCTGCACGCGGGCAGGGGGCGACCGGCCCCGGGCGGGAGTCATGCCGAACGAAGGGGAGAGCGCGCGTTGCGGTACGGAGCGCGGGGAGCGGCCCGGTGCGGGTGGCGTCACCGCACGGCAGGGCGCGTCAGAACAGCGAATTCAGCGACAACACGAGCCCGGGCGTCGGCACAGGTCGATGACCAGGCGTCGCACCAAGGACTCGGAATTCATGAGGCATATTTCTACAGCAGCTGCGGCCCGGCGCCAACAGGCGTCCACTCCTCGGAACGGGACCGCGGCCGGTGCGCTCCGGGTGCTCCCGGACCCGGAGGGGGGAAGACGACCACACCGCGCACGCGCCGCTTGCCGGGGATGGCGTTGACCGGCACCGACCGGCGCCGCCGTACCGCTGGGCCCGGTCCAGGAGACCGTGCAGGGGTCGTCGTCCAGCCGGACCGGGCGGTCCACTCGCGAAGGAGGAGGTGTAGGACCGGCGGTCCGGGGTAATCGCTTGCCCGCTGGACAGGAAGGGCCGCGACACCTGGGGAGGTCGGCGCGGCCCTTCCCGGCAGTCCGGGATCAGTAGCCGTAGATCATCTTGTAGGCGACCTCGGGGAGGAACTGCCCGGCCGAGGAGCCCTGTCCCACGCCGCAGTTGCCGTCCGACTCCCCGGGCACCTTGATCCACAGGAGCATCTCGGCGCCTCCGCCCAGCCGGGTGGGAGTGCCGATGCGGCGGCCCGCGGGGTTGCACCACTGGCCGTCGGAGCCGTTGCCGTTGCGGCTGGTGTCGACGACGAACGGCTTGGTGTAGCCGTAGCGGGAGCTCAGTTCGCGGTTGACGGCGTTGCCGTAGGCGGTGTTCTCGGTGGTGGGGATGTAGTTGGAGATGTTGAGCGAGAAGCCGTGGGCCTGCCGGAGTCCGGCTTCGTGCAGGCGCCGGGCCATGGTCGCCGCGTCGGCCCAGCGCGGGTTGCCGGCGTCCATGTAGACCCAGGTGTTGGGCGCCTGGCGGCTGAACTGGGCGAGGGCGCCGCTGAGCATGCTCTCGCGCTCGTCGATCTGCGCCTGGGTCATGCAGCCGTAGTCCCCGAGGGAGTCCGGTTCGAGGATGACGACGGCCGGGCGGCTGCCGATCCCGCCGGCGAACTGGGCGATCCAGTCGGCGTACGCGGACGGCGAGGCGGCTCCGCCCGCCGAGTGGCCGCCGCAGTAGTCGCGGTTGTAGATGTTGTACGCGACGAGGAGGGGCAGCTTGTCCACGCGGTCCGCGGCCCCCGCGTAGGCGCCCGCGGCGGTGCCGATGCTGCCGCTCCAGGAGCCGAACCAGCGGGCCATCGGTGTGTTGGCGATGGAGGCGTTGATCGCGGCGGCGCGGCCGTCAGCGGGGTTGGCGGCCACCCACCTCTTCGCGCTGGAGTCCGGGTCCACGTAGAAACCGCTGGTCAGACCGGTCGGGTCGGCCGCGTGCGCGGAGGGCGCGGTGGCGAGCGCCAGCGGCACGGCGGAGACGGCCGCGGCCAAGGCGAGGAGTGCACGGCGCATGACAGAACCTCGATTCCTGGTGGGGGTGTGTCGGGTGCGGGACGCGACGAACTGGGAGCGCTCCCACTGGAAGCGCTCCCAAGTGCACAGGGGGTTCTCGGGGTGTGCTCGGTATCGTCCGGCCGGGTGGTTGAGCTGTCAAGAGTCGGTGCACCACTCCATGTGTGGAGCAGATGGCACGGGTGGTGTCAGGACTGGAAGCGCTCCCAGCTGAGAGGCTGATCGCCCGTTCGTGAGGAAAGGCGAGTTGCTCCATGGCAGAAGGTGCCCCGCGTCGGCAGCCGACGCTCGACGAGGTGGCCGAACGCGCCGGTGTCTCCCGCTCGGTGGCCTCCCGCGCCCTCAACAACGCACCGCACGTCAGCCGCGCGAAGCGGGAGGCGGTCGAACGGGCCGTACGGCAGCTCGGTTACGTGCCCAATCCCACCGCCCGCGCCCTGGCCACCCGGCAGACCGGCGCTGCCGCACTGGTCGTGTCGGGAGAGGACCCGTCGATCTTCGCGGATCCGTTCTACGCCCAGGTGATCGTCGGGGCGTCGCAGGCACTGGAGGAGGCCGACCTGCACCTGATGCTGTGTCTGGCCGCTTCCGACCGGGGGCGCAAGCGCGTGGAGGAACTCTTCCGGTCCAAGGGCGCCGACGGCGTCATGCTGATGGCGCTGCGGGAGGACGATCCGCTGGCCGCCGCGGCCGCGGGGGCGGAGATGCCGGTCGTGTTCGGAGGGCGCCCGGTCGGTGCGGTCCCGCGCTGGTACGTGGACGTCGACAACGTCGGGGGAGCGCGCGAGGCGACCGAGTACCTGGTGGCGCGCGGCCGCACGCGCGTGGCCGCGATCTGCGGGCGTCTGGACACCGAGGCCGGGCGGGCCCGGTACCGCGGCTACCGGGACGCCCTGCTGGCCGCCGGTCTCGATCCGCTGCCGGCCGGGGAAGGGGACTTCACCGAGCCCAGCGGAGCCGCCGCCATGGCCGCGCTGCTGGCCGGACACCCCGACGTGGACGGGGTGTTCGCCGCCAACGACAACATGGCCGCCGGTGCGCTGCGCACCCTGCGTGCGGCCGGGCGGGCGGTGCCCTCCGACGTCGCCGTGGTGGGTTTCGACGACCTGACCGTCGCTCAGGTCGCCGATCCGCCCCTCACCACCGTCCACCAGCCCATAGCGGCTCTCGGGCGGGAGATGGCGCGCATGCTGGTCGCAGCGGTCGGCGGTCACGACCCCACCCCGCTGATCCTGCCCACGCGCCTGGTCGTCCGCGCGAGCGCCTGACGGGCCGGGCGTCGGGGGAGGGGGCGCGGCCGAGCGGCCGACCCGGCTTGACCCTCTCCCCGGGGGAGACTCCAGGGTCGCCTCCATGAACAGCACAGATCTCGACGGTCGCAGCGCGGTGGTGGCGGGCGGCAGCAAGGGAGCCGGCCTGGCCACGGTCCGCCGGCTGCAGGAGGCGGGGGCACGGGTCGTGGCCATCGCCCGGACGCCCCCGCAGACGCCGGACGTCCGGTCGGTCCGGGCCGACCTCAGCACCTCCGACGGTGTCGCCACGGCCGCCCGCGACGTCACCCGGCTCGTCGGCACCCCGGACGTCCTCGTGCACCTGGTGGGCGGATCCCGCGCCCCGGCCGGCGGTTACGCGGTGCTCGACGACGAGACCTGGGCCGAGGAACTGGCACTCAACCTGCTGCCCGCGGTCCGGCTCGACCGCGCCCTGGTCCCGGCCATGGCGGACCGCGGCACGGGTGCGATCGTGCACGTGACGTCCATCCAGCGCCGTATGCCGCTGCACGAGTCGACCCTCGCGTACGCCGCGGCCAAGAGCGCCCTGGCCACGTACAGCAAAGGGCTGGCCAACGAACTGGCGCCCGCCGGTCTCCGGGTCAACAGCGTCGCCCCCGGCTTCATCCGCACCGACGGCGCCGAGCATCTGCTGCGCCGCCGGATGAGCGAGTCCGGCATCACCAGGCAGGCGGCGCTGGCGGACCTCATGAGCGTCCTCGGCGGCATCCCGCTGGGGCGGCCCGCCGAGCCGGAGGAGGTGGCCGAGGCCATCGCCTTCCTGGTCTCCGACCGGGCGAGTTCCGTCACCGGCACCGAACTCGTCGTCGACGGCGGCACCATCCGGACCGTCTGATCCCGAGGAGCGAGAGATGACAGACGCGAGAGTGAGAGGAGCAGAGGTGAGCGGAGCAGAGGTGAGCGGAGCAGAGGTGAGCGGAGCAGAGGTGAGAGAAGCGCTGGTGACAGAGGTGCCGGTGGCGGAAGCGCCGGTGGCGGAGGTGCCGGTGGCGGAGGCGCAGGCGGCTGAAGCGCGGGACTTCGCCGAGGAGTACTTCGCCGCGGCGGTGGACACCGACCACGGGCGCCATGCCGCCCTCTTCGCCGACGACGCCCTCGTCCACGACGACGGCCGGAGCCATCGGGGGCTCGCGGCCGTGCGCCGCTGGCACGGCGAGGTCCCGGCCGTGGTGTACGACCTGCGCGAGGTCACCGGCACCGCCGCGGCGTGCCGAGCCGTGGCGGCGGTCTCGGGCGACTTCCCCGGCAGCCCGGTCACCCTTCGGTTCACCTTCGAGCGCGATGCCCGGGGGAAGATCACCCTGCTCGACATCGAGCCCGCGACCTGAAAGACGGGGCCGGATCCGGCCCCGTCCGGATCCGGACACCCACGACGAGGAGGACGGCGTTGGACCGGCGACTGACCATCGGGGAGTTCTCCCGCCTCACGCACCTCAGCATCCGGGCGCTCCGGCGCTACCACGAGCAGGACCTCCTGGTCCCCGCCGAGGTGGACCCCGGCACCGGCTACCGCTACTACTCGCTCGCCCAGGTCGGGCCGGCGCTGACCATCCGGCGGTTCCGGGAGCTCGACCTCCCGCTGGCGGATCTGCGGAACTACCTGCGGGCCGAGGCCGCCGGAGAGGAGGCAGGCGACCACGGCGCGCGGGAGATCGTCGCCGCTCACCTGCGGCGGCTGGAGGACCGGCTCGGCCGCACCCAGCGGGCGGCGCAGGCGCTGCGCGAACTCCTCGACCCGGAGGCCGCGCGGACCGTGAGCCTGGAGGTCCTGCCGGCCCGGCGTGTCCTCGCCGTGTCCCTCGACGTCCCGCCCGGAGCCGATCTGAGCTGGTACGACACGGCGATGCGGGAACTGGACGCGGTGGCGGGACCGCGACCCGTGCTGCCACCGGGCGGCCGCTACGCGCACACGCTGTTCACGGAGGGCCACGGCCGTGCGACGGTCTACCTCCCCACCGAGACTCCGCTGCCGCCGGGAGCGCCGGCCACCGTGCGGGAGCTGCACCTGCCCGAGCGGACGGCCGCCGTCACCACCCACACCGGACCGCACGACGACCTGGACCTCGCCTACGCCGCCGCGGGTTCCCACGCCCGCCGGAAGGGCATGACCGCGCAGGATTTCGTGGAGGAGGTGTACCTCATCGGCCCGCGCGACACCGACCGGCCCGAGCACTGGCGCACGCTCGTGGCGTGGCTGGTCACCTCCGACACGACGCCGTGAACGCGGATCCCCCCCCGCGCGTGCTTCTCCAGCCTCGACGGCTTCGGCGCCGCCGGTGCCGCCGGTGCCGCCGGTGGCGACAGGAGCGGCTACTGCGGCGAGCAGGGCTCCGAGCTCCTGCCGGCACCGGGCTCCTGCCGGCCCAGGGCTCTGCCGGCCCGGCCCAGGGCTTCTGCCGGCCGCGAGCGGGCGCGGCCGGCATCGACTCGAACTGATCGGGAACACCGGAGGCTCGACGGTGGCCCTGATCGGCGGCTACTTGCTCTGCAGCCGTCCCAGCGGTTCGGGGTCCTCCTCCAGCGCCGTCGCCGCCGCCTTCCAGCCGGTGTCCTCCCCGCAGAGGGCGTCGCGCAGCCAGGCCGTGGTGAGCCGCTGGATCAGGGCGACGCGTGCGGGACTCTCGTCGGTCGTCTCGGCGGCCTCGTAGCCGGGGATCCCGCCGAGCGAGTGCTCCGCTCCGAACAGGGTGAGCAGGGTCTTGCCGCCCGGGCTGTAGGTGTACGGGTCGGTGAACCAGTCGGGACCGCGTGTGGAGAGACGCGACTGGTCGTTGTCCCCGGCCACGATCAGGGCCGGTGCGGCCATGGTGTCGAACGACGGCCGCATGAAGGGGAAGTGCTCGGCGGCGAACGGGGTCAGGTCGTCGCCGAGTCCGGTGAGGGCGAACAGCACACCGGCCCTGACGCGCGGGTCGGACATGTCCTCGCCGGGAACGCCGTCGGGTCCGAGGACCCGCGCGCCCAGCAGCGCGCTCGCGGTCTGGGCTCCCCAGGAGTGGCCGGCCACGGCGACGCGGTCGTGGTCGACGCGTCCGGCGAGGCCCGGCACGGAGGCCGCCAGCACGTCGAGTCCGTCCAGCACCCGCGTGAGGTCCTCGATGCGGAAGCGCCAGATGCGCGGGGTGCGGGGGTCGTCGGCGGCCAGGCCGAGTGTCCTGGAATCGAGGTGGGTGGGCTGGACGACGACGAAGCCGTGGGCGGCCCAGTGGTCCGCGAGCGGGGCGTAGCCGTCCATCGAGGAGCCGAAGCCGTGCGAGAAGACGACGACGGGCAGATCGTGACCGGTCGCGGGGGCGGACACCCGGACGTGCAGGTCCTCACCGCGGTCCGGGGCGGGCAGGACGACCGGCTTCGCTGACAGCACGGTGGCGGGCGGCTCGGCGGTCCGCCGGTCGTGCGCGGGACGGGCGTGGGGCATGGCAGGGCCTTCTCTCGGCTCTTGGCGTGGGTGAGGGCGGCCACGTGACATCGCGTGCGCACGGGCGCCTGGTCGACCGCTTCCGGGTCTGTCATCATGAAGAAGCGGAACGTTGTTCCATTTAAGATACGGAACGATGTTCCGTTTCGCAACAGCACGGAAGGAAGCCGCGGTGAACGAGAACGACGAGCGCGCGGGAAGCTCGGCGAAGTCCCGGCGCAAGGACGCCCGGCGCAACCAGCAGACCCTGCTGGACGCGGCCGCTGCGGTCTTCGCCACCTCGGGAGTGGAGGCGCCGGTGCGTGACATCGCGGCCCGGGCGGGCGTCGGGACGGGCACGATCTACCGTCACTTCCCCACCCGGGCGGACCTCGTCATCGCCGTCTACCGCCACCAGGTCGACGCCTGCGCCGAGGCCGGACCGGCCCTGCTGGCGGCCGGCCCGACGCCGCACGCCGCCCTCGAACGCTGGGTGGACCTCTTCGTCGACTTCCTGGTCACCAAGCACGGCCTGGCCGCCGCGATGCAGGGGGACAGTGCGGGATTCGAGACGCTACACGCCTACTTCCTGGACCGCCTCCTGCCGGTGTGCGCCCGGCTCCTCGAAGCGGCCGCCGCCTCCGGTGAGATCCGCCCCGATCTGGATGCCTACCAACTCATGCGCGGCATCGGGAACTTGTGCATCGGGGCCGAGAGCGACACCCGCTACGACGCGCGCCGGCTGGTCGGGCTCCTCGTCGCGGGGCTGCGCCGGCCGGACTGAGTGGCCCGCCACCGGGCGCCCCGGGTGGGCTCAGGCGGTCCGGCAGAGTGCGGCCGGGCCGATCCCCGTCGTGCCGGGGATCAGAGGCGGGCACGGGAGGGCGGCCAGGGCGGCGGGTGCGGTCCGGGTCCGCCGTCGCGCGGCCGACGCCCTTTGGTGCTCCGTCAGTACCCGCTGCTGTTCCGTCCGCATCCGCTGCCGTTCGCCCCGTGCCCGCTGCTTCTCCGGCTGCGCCTGCCGCCGTGCGAAGACGACGAGGCGCAGGACGGCGAACCGCGCGACACCGGCGAGTGCGGAGGCGGACAGGTAGACGGCCTGTTCGAGCATCGCGCCGGGCGTCGTCAGCAGGTGCAGGGCGAGCATCGCCGCGGAGGTCACCGCGTAGGCGCCCACCGCCGATCCGGCCGACTGTGCGTGCTGGCGCCGGCTCGCGTGCCGGCCCGCCCCGAAGGTGAAACGGGCGTGCAACTCGGTGGCGAGGAGCGTGGACGCCGCCGTGATCAGGGCGTTGGCCAGGATCCATGGCATCACGGAGGCCGCGGCCGTCACGGCGAAGCTGGACGCGATCCCCACCCCGCCGCCGCAGACCACGAACCGGGCGAAGGCGGTGAGGGCGCCTGGCCCTGCCCGCCCCTGTCCTCGTCCTGGCTCCATGGTCCCCCCTGACTGCCATTTAGTTTCAACAGTCAGAAACGCTACGTTGCGTTCACGATATGAGCAACTGATTTATTGCGCCCGATGGGCTTATCTCCAGCTCAAGTCGAGCAAATCGTTGCAACCGGATGGTGTAATGCAACGGGTCTTCCCTCGCGGCTTTGCAATGAAGGAGGGTGAAGGCAACGGCTACGCGTGGGACAAGGCGAACGAGACCAGGAAGCCGCCGACGGTCACCAGCCCGATCGCCAGGTGCGCCTCCTGGAACGCCTCCGGGATCATCGTGTCGGCGATCATCGCCAGGATCGCGCCCGCGGCCACGGCCGTGACCGCCGCGATCACCGCCGTGGAGAAACCCCCGACCACGGAGTAGCCCAGGACGGCGGAGACGGCGCTCGCGACGGCGATCGCACCCCACACCCCGAAGACGTAGCCCTTGCCGCGTCCCGCCTTCCTCATGCCGGCCGAACTGGACAGTCCTTCGGGGATGTTGCTGATGAACACCGCCGCCACGGTGACCGCGCTGACGGCGCCGCCGTTCAACAGGCCGACCCCGATGACCGCGGACTCGGGGACGCCGTCGAGCAGCGCGCCCAGGGCCAGCGCCAGCCCCGAGCCCTTGTCCTCCTCCTCGGAGGGCTGCGCCTGGGCGGGATGGTGGCCGGAGCGTTTGCGGTGCCGGGCGCCGCGGCCGGCCAGCCACAGGTTGCCGGCCGTGTAGGCCAGCGCCCCGGCCAGCGTGCCGAGGGCCGCCGGGACGAGTCCGGCCTCGTCGTACGCTTCACCGACCAGTTCGAAGGAGACGGCCGAGAGCAGCACACCGGCGCCGAAGGCCATCACCAGTGCGATGACCTTCTGCGGAACGTGCAGCCGGTAGCCGAGCACCGCTCCCAGCAGCAGGGCGGAGCCGGCCACGACACCCCAGCCGCCGGCTTGGATCACTTCAGGCATGCTGCTCCGTCTACCCCGGCACCGGCTCGTCCCACCCCGGTCACGCCAGGAGTCGCGCGAGCCGCGCGACGCGGCTGCGCCGGGCGGTGATTCACGGGCCCGCCTGCGGATACAGGGCGTCGAAGCGCAGCGAAGTTGAACGGCAAGCGAACACTGCCGCCCCACTCGTGACGGACTGTTCGGCCAGACATACGGTGACCCCACCATCTGAGCTCTGGGAGTGGCGGGGGACCACCAGTGGAGTGGCTGAGCCTTGAGAACGTCATCGCCATCGGCACGTCCGTCCTCGGTCTCCTCGTGCCCATCGCGATGTTCCTGTACGACCGCCGGGTGCCGCGCCGCAAGCTGATCGGCTACCGCGTCCAGATGGACAGCCCGATAGGTGACGGGGCGTCCAACCCCCGCCTCGGCGACTTCGACGTACCCAACATGGCCGACGCGTCGCTCGTACTGCTGCGCATCGAGAACGACGGTTCGCAGAGCGTCGCCGACAACGACTACACCTCGTCCGAAGTCCACGGCCTGACCGCCGAGTTCACCGGCCGCACGGTCCAGGCCGTGTCGGTCACCCAGCCGTCCGGCATCGAGCACCTGAACAGTCACTTCACCAACGCCAACGGCTTCGAGCACGTCGGCAGCACGGTGACGATCCCGCGTGTCCCGCTCAACCCGGGCGACCACTTCAAGCTGCTGGTCCTGCTCTCCGGCGGCCCGGCCGAAGGGGACGTCAAGCTGATCGGCGGCCTGCGGGACGGCCGGGTCCACCGCAACAGCGCTCCCAAACCGGACGAGAAACAGCGCACGTTCAGCCTCCCGGCCCGGCTGCTCAGCGGCGCGCTGGCCCTCGCGGTGCTCGCCCTCGCCGGCATCATCGTGCTGCGCGTCGGCAACCCGATCGAGTGCGAGCAGGGCGAGTTGACCCTGACGGGCTCGACCGCCTTCGAGCCCGTCGTCCGGACGATCGCCGACCAGTACGAGAGCAAGTGCCAGGGCGTCGACATCTCCGTCGAGGCGCGCGGCAGCGAGGACGGTGTCTCCGGGCTCGCGGAGCTGGGCGAACGGTCGCCGGGCGCCGCACGGTCCGTCATCGCGTTCTCGGACGGGCCGATGGGGGAGCGCTGGGAACTGACGGGGCACGAGGTCGCGCTGTCCTTCTTCACCCTCGTCGTCCACCGCGACATCCACCTCGGCCCGCAAGGGCTGTCCCCGCAGCAGGTGCGGGACATCTACGCGGGCAGGTACCGGCGCTGGGGCGAGGTCGTACCCGGCCGGACGGAGATCGCCGACCTGCCGATCGTCCTGGTCAGCCGGGGGGACGAGTCCGGCACGCGGCAGATCTTCCAGGACCGGGTGCTCAAGGGGTGGGAGCGGGCCCCGAGCACCTCACTGGACTGCAGGCCGCCCACGCGGCCCGACGGCACGGTCACGCGCTGCGAACTCGGCTCGACCCGGGCCGTGCTCGACAAGGTGGAGGAACAGCCCGGCGCCATCGGCTACAGCGAGGTCGGCCTCGCGAAGGAGCGGGGCGGCAAGGTGACCACGGTCCCTCTGGACGGCGACTGGCCGGACGAGGAGCGGATCGACCTGGGCGCCGGACCGTACCCCTACAAGGACGTCGAGTACGCCTACACCTACGGCCCCGCCCCGGCCGACTCCCTCGCGGCCAGCTTCCTGGCCTACCTCGACGAGTCCACCAGTCAGAAGGTGATCCGCGGGAAGGGCCACCTGCCGTGCCTGCGGGAACCCCGGCAGTGCCGCTGACGCTCCGCCCGCCCGGATCAGCCCGGCGACGGATCGGGTACCGCGACGGGACGGAGCACCGTCAGGGAGTCCTCCTGACGGGCCCTCATCACGAAGGGGAACCGGTCGATCTCCAGGCAGAGCCGCACGTCGTCCGGATGGCTACCCGCCCGCCGGCCGCTCGTGAGATCGGCCGCCGCCCGGGAGGTCCGCGCGCGGTGGAGGTACGGCCCCGCCTCGACCGCACCCCCGGCGACGCGGTCGCCGATGTACTCCGCGCAGGCCAGGTCCTCCTCGGCCCGGCCCTCCTCGCCGGTGACGACGAAGGTCACCGGACCGGCGGCCCCCGCCCGCAGGAACCGCGCGGTCGGACCGGCCACCACGAAGCTCGCGCACAGCACGAGCGGCGCGCCGGCGACGGCCAGCGCGCCGACCGTGCCGGCCGTCGTCTTCTGCACCAGCGTGCGACCGGTGAGATCGCTCGTCCTGATCAGGCCGGGGGAGTTCACCAGGTCGAAGCCCTCCACCGGCGCCCCGTCCTTCAGGGCCAGCCAGCCCGGCCGGCTCTCCTTCAGGGCGAGCGCCTCGCGCACCGTCGACGCCAGGACGATCCGCTCCGCCCCGCGCGAGAACGCCCAGGCGGCCACGGTGAAGGCGCGCATGACGTCGATGACGACCGCGACCCGGGGCGTGCCGGTCAACTCCGGTATGCCGACGAAGCGATGAGCCATCACACCATCCTGCCGGACCGGCTGGCCCGCCGCGGGGGAGGGCGGTGCACGGGCCCCCTCAGCAAGGACTGCGCCACACTCCCAGTTCCGGCCTCTTCAGCATCGACGACAGTCCCAGCCGGCGGGAGTCGGCGCAGAAACCGCTTCTGGGCTCCGTGTACTCCACGTGGAACACCGCCTTTCCCGCCTCGACGAACGGGGAGAGCGCGTCGCACTCGTCGTACTGGGCGCACTCCTCGTTGACCGCGAAGTCGAAGTGGGACACGAGCTGCGGGATCTGCGGGAGGTCGTTCTTCAGGCCGACCGACAGCCCTCGCTCGTGGGCGATGTCCGCGATCATGCGGTTGTAGCGGAGCTGGTCGCGCGCGGTGAGCGGGAAGCCGGTGTCGTTGCCGTAACCCTCCACCAGATCGGGTTCCACCGCGTCGAAGCCCTTGTCGCGGCACATGTCGAAGCGGCGCTCCATGATCGGCCGCAGGACGGTCAACCGCCGGATGTCCAGCCAGCGTTCGCCGTCCCAGCCGTTGGGCTCGCCGAGCACCGAGCGCGGGAAGGCGTCCCGGTCCGGCCGGAAGTCCTCCCACGCGCCCACGTTGACGTAGCAGATGACCTTCCGGCCCGCGCGGTGCAGCCGGGCCACGTCCGCCGCCGAGTTCTCGAAGCCGTCGATGTCGTAGACGGGCACGTCGGCCGACGGATCGGCCCTGCCGTCGAGCTGCCACTGCCAGGCCAGGCCCGGACGGGGCTTCCACCGCGGCTCGGCCGGGGCGGGACCGCCGTCCGAGCAGCCCGCCAGCGCCGCGGCCGCCAGCGCGGTCAGCAACGCAGCGCCGGACAGGACCCGCCCTCTCATCGCTCCGCCTGGGTGAGGGCCGGAGTCAACTCGGCCCACGGGTTCGGCGGTTCACCCGTCACCGGGCCGCAGACCCCCGCTCCGCGCTCGTGCGCGGTGCGCACGGCGAGCGGAACGAGCGCGTCGGGCACGCCGTAGACGAGGTGGCACAGCCGCCCGGGTGGGTGGCGTGCCGTCCACGCCGGGCGGCTGAAGGCCGCAACGTACGTCGACCAGTGGCCCTCGAAGGTGACGGTCAGGTCGGCGAGGCGGGCGTACCCGGCCGCCGGATGGACCCCCGGGTTCAGCACCACCGTCCCGGCGCCCAGCCGGCGTACCGTCCGCACCAGCCGCCGGCAGGCCGCGAGCCCGTCCACGGTCGCCGTCACCCGGTCGAGGAAGCAGCCGTCCGCCGCGTACCACTCCCGGTGACGGCGCACGTCCTCGGTGACGTCCGCGAGGTCGCGCACCCCATAGTCGGTGTCGACGTAGCCCAGCAGCCGCGCCCCCGCGGCCCGCAGCGCACCGGCCGCGGCGGTGAACGCCGGGTCGGGCACCTCGCCCGGTCCGCTCGCCGGGTTCAGGACGACTCCGTAGGTGTGCCGCGCGGCGGTGATCAGCCGGTGCCAGGCGCCCGGGTCCTCGGCCGGATGGACGTACAGCGGAATCAGCAGGGTCACGGGGTGCGGCCGCCTTCCCACAGCGCGCCCAGCGCGTCGGTGAGGGTGCGGGCCGGGCGCCAGCCCAGTGCCTCCTCGGCGGCCGAGACGTCGGAGCACTGCCACGACACCGGCGCCGAACGGGCCGAACCGGTCGAGGTCTCCTCGATCCGGCCGCGGAACCCGGCCAGGTCGGCCAGGGTCCGCACCAGGTCGCGCACCGGGACGGCCCGGCCCCCGCCGATGTTGAGGACCGGGGGCAGCGGGCCGGGGGCCGTGGCCGCGAGCACGGCCGCCCGTGCCACGTCCCGTACGTCGACGAAGTCGCGGTGGGCGGACAGGTCGCCGAGCCGCAGCACCGCCTCCGGGTCGCCGCCGGCCTCGCGCAGCAACGCCGCCATCCGGCCCGGCAGCCCGGTGGGCGGTGCTCCGGCGCCCACCGGATTGCCCACCCGCAGGACCACCGCGTCCAGACCGGAGGTCGTCACCGCGACCGTGCCCGCGAGTTTCGTCGCCCCGTAGGAGCCGACCGGGCGGGTGGCCGCCGACTCCGTCACCGGGGCGTCCGGGACACCGGGGCCGTACTCCGCGGCCGACCCCAGATGCACCAGCCGGGCCGCGGGGGCCGCCTCGCGCAGGGCGGCGCACAGGACGGCGGGACCCCGGGCGTTGACCTCGGCGAGCGTGACGGCGTCGCCGCCGGTGGCGCCCGCGCAGTTGATCACGGTGTCGGGTGCGGCCGACGCGAGGGCCTTCGCCAGCTGCTCCGGGCGGACGACGGCGAGGTCGACGTCGACGTCGGCGCCCGGGGAGCGGCCGCCGCCGAGCACCAGCGCGCCCGGCAGGGCACGCAGGTGCTCGGTGACGTGTGCGCCCAGGTAACCGGTGAAGCCCAGGACGAGAATGCGCATGACGTGCTCAGGCTCCCTTGAGCAGAAGCGACTTGCGGGTGGTGAACTCGGCGTTGGCCTGGTCGTAGTCGTCCGGGCGGCCGATGTCCAGCCAGTAGCCGTCGAACTCGTAGGCGTGCGGCTGGTTGCGGGCCTTCAGCAGGTCCAGGACCAACTCGTCGAAGCCGAGCGGGAGTCCGGGCGTGTACCCGTCCAGGGTGGAGCGGGACAGGCCGTAGACGCCCATGGACACGCGGTAGTCCATGCTCGGCTTCTCGGTGAACGCGACGACCCTGCTGGCGTCGGTGGTCAGCACCCCGAAGTCGATGTGCACCTTGCGGGCGTACGTGGCGATGGTCAGCGGGGCACCGGAGGCGCGGTGCCGGTGCAGGACGTCGGCGTAGTCGAGGTCGGTCAGGACGTCGCCGTTCATCACCAGGAACGTCTCGGGCAGGCGGTCGCGCAGGGTGAGCAGCGGGCCCATGGTGCCCAGCGGGCTCTCCTCGGTGGCGTAGTCGACGGACAGACCCCACTGGGAGCCGTCGCCGACGTAGGCGCGGATGATCTCGCCGAGGTGGCCGATCGCGATGGTGCAGCTGGTGAAGCCGGCCGTGGAGAGCTGGCGCAGCACGATCTCCAGGATCGCGTGCTGGTCGCCGATGGGCACGAGCGGCTTGGGCAGCGCCGTGGTGTACGGCCGCAGCCGGACGCCCTTGCCTCCCGCCAGGATCACTGCGTGCATGGGGCTCCTCCTTCGTGAACGTGCGCTGACGTGCCGGACGGGGGTCAGATGTTGTAGATGCCGGTCTTGTAGCGGGCCAGGTTGGCCGGGTCGCGGAAGAACGTCACGGTGTGGGCGAGGCCCTCCTCCAGGGTGTGGGCGGGCCGCCAGCCGGTCGCCGCGGTGAGCCGGCTCGCGTCGGCGACGAGGCGCATGACCTCGGAGTTGGCCGGACGGATGCGTGCCTCGTCCGCGCGCACGTCGAGCGGCGTGTCCATCACCTTGCCGATGAGCGCGACCAGGTCGCCCACCGAGATCTCCCCGCCGGTACCGGCGTTGAAGGTACGGCCCACCACCTTCGCGGCCGGTGCGGTGCCCACGGCGAGGAACGCCTGGGCGGTGTCCTTGACGAACGTGAAGTCCCGGGTGGGCCGCAGGTCGCCCAGGGTGATGGTGCGTTCCCCCGCGGCGACCTGGCCGATGACGGTGGGGATGACCGCCCGCATCGACTGGCGCGGCCCGAAGGTGTTGAAGGGCCGCAGCGTGACGACCGGGGTGTCGAAACTGGCGTGGTAGCTGTCGGCCAGCCGGTCCCCGCCGGCCTTCGAAGCGGCGTACGGGGACTGGGTGTTGATGGGATGGTCCTCGGTGATGGGCACGGTCCGTGCGGTGCCGTACGTCTCGCTGGTCGAGGTGTGCACCAGCCGGGGCGTGCCGAGGGCGCGCACGGCCTCCAGCACGTTGAGGGTGCCGGTGACGTTGGTGTCCACGTAGCTGTGCGGCGCCTGGTACGAGTAGGGGATCGCGATCAGGGCCGCCAGGTGGTAGGCGGTGTCGGCGCCTTCGAGGAGGCCGCGCACGGAGCCGGGGTCCCGGACGTCGCCGAGGACGATCTCCACCTGGTCCAGGACGTCCGGGTGCAGCGTCTCCAGCCAGCCGTAGGAGGAGAAGGAGTTGTACTGGGCCATGGCCCGGACGCGATGCCCCGAGGCGACCAGGGCCTCGGTCAGATGCGAGCCGATGAAGCCCTCGGCTCCGGTGACGGCGGCGAGCGGTGCGGAGGTCAACTGGGTGATCCCTTCGGTGGGTGGGGAGGAGCGGGGCTCAGGCGTGCGGGGCGGGCCGGCCGAGCAGCCACAGCGCGCACGCCGCCAGACACAGGGCGGCGGCGCCGCAGCACAGCGGCAGCGCCAGGGCGGCGCCCGGCGGCGACCGGAACAGGACGACCGCCCCGGCCCCGCCGGCCGCAGCCAGGCAGATCCCGGCCGACGGCCAGGCCGCCCCGAACGCCTGGAGCAGCAGCGCGGTCCACAGGACGGCGGCAAGCAGCAGCAGGGCGACCGGGTCGGCACCGGTGAGCAGGGCCGCGGGCAGCAGCGGGGCGAGGTAGGCGAGCAGGCACAGGCCGAGGACGGCGGCGGAACGCAGCAGGAAACCGGCGGGTGTGGCGGTGGCGCGCAGCGCGGCGACCGACAGCCCGCGGTAGCGGTACAGCAGCCACTCGGCCGGTCCCATGCTGAGGGTCAGCACGATCACGGTGTACGGCTCCTGCCGCCCCTCCAGCAGCACCAGCACCCCCGCGGCCAGTCCGAACAGGCCGTAGGGCAGGGACCACAGCAGACGCGGCCGGGTGGCGCCGGTGGCGGCGGGGACGGCGAGGGCACCGTGCAGGACCCGGCCGGTGACGGCGAGCGTGGCCAGCAGCGCCAGCAACGGCAGCCCGGCCCTCGGCACCGGGCCCGGCTCCCACCACGGCAGCACGGCGGCACCCGCGAGCAGCGGACTGAGCGCGGCCAGCAGCAGCCGCTCCCTGCCCAGCACCAGCAGGACACCGGCGGCCGCCAGATACGCGGACTGCGCGGCCGCCGCCAGTGTCACCGGTCCGCCGCCCGCGAGCGGTGCGGCGGCCGCCGTCGCGACCACCGCCCCGATGGGCGCGCCGACCAGGAGGGTCCGGCCGGCCTCCCGGCGCCCGGCCGTCAGACGCAGGTGGGCGCGGTGGCCGAGTGCCTGTCCCCAGGCCCAGGAGACGAGTCCGGCCACGATCAGGGCCGGGGCGTACCCGCCGGCGTCCCACAGGGGTGCGGTCAGCAGGTAGGCGAGCCCCGGCAGGGCGAAGAGCACGCCCCGCAGCAGACAGCGCACGGTGTCGGGACGCCAGGGGTCCGCCGCCGGGGCCGGCTCGGGGAAGGTGCGCGGCACGTGTGCGTACAGCGCGGAGGCCAGGGAGAACAGGTTCGGGTGCCCGTACCGCTCGTTGATCACGGAGGCGGACAGTCCGTCCGCCTCCAGCAGCGCGGCCACCTCGTAGGGGTGGACGGCGGGACCGATGCGGTCGGCGAGTTCGGCGGCGAGTTCACTGACCGCCGCCTCGTCGGGGCCGCGCCTGGGCAGCCTGATCGCGAGCGTAGTGTCGTCCAGGGCCCAGCGCGGCCGGCGGCGCGGCGGGCGGGCAGCGGCCAGCCGGATGGCCAGCGTGTCCTGTTCGGAGCCCCCCGGTTCGAGGGATATCGGCCCGCTCACAGGGCGAGGCTTCCGGCGCCGTCGACGGCCGGCACGGCCGACGTCACCCTCGTGGGCATCACGGTCGACTCCTCGGACGGGTGGGCGAGTTCGAGATAGACGGAGCGGAACGTGTCGATGGTCTGCCGGAGGGTGAACTGCTCGATGACCCGCAGCCGGGCGGCTTCGCCCATGGCCCTGCGCCGCCCGGGGTCGGCCAGCAGCTCCAGGGCGGCCGCGGCCATCGCCTGCGGATCGCGCGGAGGCACCACGAGCCCGGTGTCGCCGACGGCCTCGCGGACGCCGCCCACGTCGGTGGAGACGGTCGCCCGGCCGCACGACATGGCCTCGATCAGGGTGAAGGGGAAGCCCTCGCTGATGCTGGAGAGCATCACGACGTTGCCGGCGGCGTAGGCGTCCTTGATGTCGTCGACGCGCCCCTCGAAGGTCACGGCGTCGGCGTGCCCGAGCTCGGCGGCCAGGGCCTCGCAGCGTTCCCGGTAGGCCTCCCCGCCGCGCGGTGTCCCGCCGAACAGGCGCAGTCGCGCCTGCGGGAACCGGGCGCGGACCAGGGCGAAGGCGCGGATGAGGGTTTCGAGGTCCTTGATGGGGTCGACGCGGCCCGCCCAGCTCAGGGTGGGCGCGTCCGGCTCGGGCCCGGCCGCCGGGAACGCGGCGGGATCGACGCCGTTGTAGACCGTGCGGATCGACTCCGGGTCGGCGCCGCCCTCCTCCTCCCACAGCCGGTTGTAGCGGTTGCCCGGCGTGATCAGGGCGGCCCGGCGGTAGCTCTCCTGCGCGAGCAGCCGGAAGAACCCCAGGATCACCGCCTTCACGGGCCAGCGGTAGGGCGCGGTGCGGTAGCCGAGGTAGCGCTCGCGCAGATAGACCCCGTGCTCGGTGAGCAGCAGGGGCACGCCGTGGTCCTGCAGGGCGGCCAGGCCCGGCAGGACGGCGACCCCGCCGCTGACCGCGTGCGCGACCCCGCTGTCGGGCGCCGGGGCGGCCAGCGGGCGCAGGGCGTGCTCCAGCAGGGCGGTCGCGGTCAGCGCGTCGTGCAGGGTCGGCCGCGCCTCGCGGACGGCGAGCCCGGGGCGGTTCCACAGTGCGGTCAGGATCGCGATCGCCCGGTCCCCGCGCAGGAACGGGCTCAGCGTCCCGTCCGACGCGGCCCGTGCCAGCGCGTACAGGGCGGGCGCGAACCCGTCCTCGGCACGCGGGTCGAGCAGTGCGGCCAGGAACCGCTCGTAGGCGGCGGCGAGCCGGTTGCGGGTTCGGCCCCGGGGCGGGCGGCCCTCGGGCGGGTCGCCCCACATGGGGACGGACAGCACGCTCGTGACGTGTGCGGGCAGGTCCCAGACGACCGGCTCACGCCCGGTGCCGGTCACGGCGATGACGTCGAAGGCGAGATCGGGCATGCCCTTCACGAGCTGGTCGCACCAGACGCTGACGCCGCCGTGGCTGTGCGGGTAGGTGCCTTCGGTGAGCAGGGTGACGCGCGTCGCTGCGGTGCGCCGCACGCCGTGGGGAACGGGCATCGTTGTGCTCCACGGCTGAGGTGTGGGGTGGTTCGGGCCGGTCCCGGCCGCCACGGGGCGGCCGGGACGTCCGGTCGGATGGGGCGCGTGCGCGCCGTTCAGCCGTCTGCGGTGTGGCCCACCGGATCGGTGACGCCCGCGGGGACCCGGGTCCGCGGCGCGGGGCGGGTGGCCGGAGCGGGCTCGGCGGTGGGGGCGGCCGCCGGAGCGGGGACGGACGCCGGCAGCGTGAGAGCGAGCGGTGCGCCCGTCGCGGGTGTCCAGCCGGAGGCGGCCCCCGCGTACGCCGTGCCGAACGCGGTGCCGCCCAGGGTGGTGCCGGTGGGCAGGGTCGCGGTGACCGCCAGTCCGTCCGGCGCGTCGACGGTCACGGTGCCGCCGATGCGGTGGGCGGTGACCTTCCCGTCCCGGAGCGCGGCCTGCCAGGCGGCGCGGCGCTGCAGTTCGGCGCCGATGTCCCGCATGCGCGGGTTCACGAGCGGGGTGTCCTCGGCGAACAGCGCCTCGTAGCCGTCCAGGACGCCGTCGAGCACGGGGTAGGCGATGCGGTCCTCGGCCAGGTTCGACTGGTGGATGAAGTGCGGCTTGGGGTCGTTGGACAGGACGTGCCCGAGGGCGATCCGCGTCTCCAGCGGCACGATGTGGCCGGTGTAGCCGGTGGCCGTGTCCAGGGGGGCGGGCAGGCAGGTGGTGGTCTGCGGGTTGTCCTCGCAGATGCCGCTGCCGCCCTGGGCGCGGCTGGTGTAGATCCAGTTGTACTCGTCGACCTGCTCGGCGGCCCGCCCGGCGTTGTAGAACACGTTCATCGGGTAGCGGGGGACGGTGGTGGCCGGGCCGACGCGGCGCTGGGCGGGCTCGCGGGAGTTGTCCGAGCCGAGCCAGGCGATGTCGTTGTCGTCCAGGGCGAGGGCCAGGTTGGGGTTGTCCTCGGGCTGCTGCGGCAGCACCTTCATGCCCGAGTGCTCACCGGTCACCAACTCGTCGTCCAGCAGCGGCAGTCCGGCGCTCCGGCCCCAGACGCGGTTGAGGGCGATCTCGTCGGAGATGTCGTCGCGGCTCATCCACTTGGTGCTGCCGTCGGGGTTGGTCGCGCACGTCCACGGCACCACGGTGGTGTCCTGCACGCAGCCCAGGAAGGGATGCGAGTAGGTGTGGTTGATCCAGCGGAACTCGCCCCGCCGCGCGATCAGCCGGTCGGCGAGCGGGTCGGCGCCGTTGTTGTCCTGGCGGTGGTCGACGCTCCCGGCGCCGTTGTAGGCGAAGTCGAGCGTGAAGTCCTGGCCGCGCTGCCAGTCGACGGCGTGGTCGACGTCGGCGGGCGTCATCCGGATCGGGTCGGGTGTGGCGTTCGGGTCGGTGCAGTCGACGTCGCCGGGGGTGCAGTTGAGCGTGCTGTTCCACCGGTCGTCGGCGGCGAAGACGTCGTCCACGTGGACGGAGAAGTAGTTCCGTGAGGCACCCAGGTGCACCCCGCCGGTCATCCACTCCACGATGCCGCGGGCCAGGAGGCGGAACTGCTGCTGGTACTGGTTGTAGACGAAGGTGACGACCAGCTCGCGCCGCCCGTCGTGCCGGTACTCGCCCACCAGCGTGCCCTTGGCCGGCCGGCCGGGGATCGCCGCCTCGACGTACGGGGTGAAGTCGGCGCCCGTGACGGGCTTCGACAGGTAGGCGTAACTCTCGCCGACGGCCGGGTCGTTGTCCTCGAAGGGCACCGCCCCGTCGAGGTAACCGAAGGGGCCCGCCTTGCCCGCGGCGGTCACCTCCGCCCGCTCGCCGTCGATGCTGCCGGAATAGCCGCCGTTGACCGGGTACTGCAGGCCGGCTTCGGGACGCGCGTAGGTGTAGGCGTCGACCTGGGGGACGTCGTACGTCCGCTCGTACGCCGCGAGGGCCGCCATCTCGGCCGAACCGGCCGGGAACGGGTTGTCGTTGGGCAGCACGACCGCCTGGAACCTGGCGCGTGGCCGGCCGTCGACGCTGTCCGCGAGGAAGTCGGCGTCGATCACGGTCCGGCCGGACTGCGTGAGGTCGATCCGGGTGTACGGCGTGCCGGCCGCGGCCAGTTCGGCGGCTATCGCGTCGGTGGACGGGCCGCCGTCGCTCACCACCAGCACCCGCAGGTCGACGCGGGGCGTGGTGTCGGCGTGTGCCGCGCCGGCCGGCAGGCCCAGAGCGGCGATGAGCGCGCCCACCGTGACCACGGTGGTGCGTAAGGTCCGCTTCATGCGGTGAAGTCCCCTCCCCGGGCAGGGATGAGCACGGCTCCCGTGGAGCGGACGCACCCCCTTGCGTGCCGCCGGCGTCCCCCTCAGAAGCCGGTTCGTCACGCATCCGTTCGCGTCACATAGTGAGGTCTCTGTGGAGATTTCGCGGTCATGTTGCGCAACATGACGAAAAAGCGCAGGTGTCCAACCGGGTGCTTCCCGAAGCGAAGGGGGTCCTGGCCGGTCATCGGCGCAAGCCGGCCGCGGTGGCCGTGCGGGCCCCGCGTGCTGGTCCGAGCCCTGTACGGCGTACCGGCGGGCCCGCGGGGCCCGCCGGTCGTCATGCCAGTGGTCCAGACCGGACCGGATACCTGGGTACGGCATCTTTCAGGTCACGGCCTTCGGGCCCCGGCTCGGCCTCAGGCGCAGAGCACGCGCGTGACGGGCGTGTAGACCGGCCCGCCGCTGACGTTCGTCGAATCGCTGAACTCGGCGTAGAAGTAGGAGTAGAAGCCGATGTTGCCGTTGCAGCCGGAGTCCGCGGCGACGTCCAGCTTCAGGGTCACCGTACGGCTCTGCCCGGGCGGGACGGTCGCGCCGTAGTTGGCGCCGAGGTCGGCCGGGCCGGTGCCGGAACAGGGGGTGCTGCCACTCGAGGTGGTCAGACTGCACCCGGAGAAGGCGTACTTGAGGTCGGGGCGCTGCGTGGTCAGCCACGTCGGCTCGATCGTCTGGTACACGAACCAGACGTCGTAGGTGTTGTTGTTCGTCAGGGTCATCGACAGGTTGACGGTGCCGCCGGGTGTGGTGGTGGCGCTGTCGGTGGCGAAGGTCAACTCGGCCGGCGCCGGGTCGGCCGCGCTCGCTCCGGGCGCCAGGCCGAACACGGCGAGGAAGAGGGCGAGGACGGCACCGAGGCCGAGACGTCTCATCACGGGTGATCGCATGGCCGGGAGGCTAGGCAGCGGCCGGCGGCGGCGTCTGCCCCGCGGAACGGCCCCCTGCGCCGCCCGGCCGGAAGTGTTCATGACGTGAAGGGCGCGTGACGGAGATGTGGAGGGCGGGCGGTGTGTGCATCGTGCCAGGTGATCCGCGCGGCGCGGGGGCGCCGGGCGGGCCGGGCACCGCCGGCCGCTTCCGCCGGGCGCGGGGACGACATTGGCGCGTATCGGATCAGGCGGGCCTCCCTCCGGGCCTGCCGTGAGGATCTGACAGGTGTGCGCGTCGCGTTCGGCACCCTGGCCCGGGCGCCCTCCGGGAAACCGGAAGGTGCCGGGAGAAGGGCGGGCGGCCTGGACGGCTCCGGCGCGGCCCGGGCGCAGCCGCCCGGGGCGGCCGCACGTCCAGCGGAGGCGCCGCCGGGCCGCTGGCGGCGGTCACCGGGCCGTCGCGGCGAGGAACACCACGGCGCCCGTGATCACGAGCAGGGCGGAGGCGAAGGTGTGCCGCCGCGCCGCGCGGAGCCTCTCCCGTACGAGCCAGGCGTGCGCGGTCGCCAGCAGCCACCGCAGATAGGGGTCGGTGCGGGCGGTGTTGCGCCGGGCCGCGGCCAGTCCGCGCTCCAGCGCGGCCCGTTCCGCGGGGCCGGCGGTGGCCAGTCGCCGGCTGATCTCCGAGGCGATGTGACGGTGGCGCAGGAGGTCCTCGACGTCCGTCGCCAGTGCGCCGAAGTAGTAGCCGGGTGCGGCGTCGAACTGCTCGCGCAGCCCGCGCAGGGCCGGTGAGGTGAGGACGTCGGGTGTGGTCATCGGCGGGACGAGGACCTCACTGGTCTGCCACACCGCCCAGGCGACCCCGAGCAGCGCCACGATCAGACCGCCCCCGGCCCAGGCCGCGTGCACCCAGTCGTCGATCTTCCCGACGGCCAGGAGCGGACCGCCGCCGAGCAGCAGGGCTCCCACGGCACCACTCGCCGCGAGCGTCCAGCGCGCGGCCTCCCGGCTGTCGGCGACCGAGTCCAGGGGTGAGGGCAGCGCCTCCAGTACTCCTGCCCCGGGCGGGTTCGCCGCCGCGGGAGGGCTCACCGGGTCCTCTCCGCGGAAGACGACGCCGAGCGGACCCGGGTCGCCGTCGGGCAGGTCCAGGTACGGCGCCCAGCGCTCGCCGTCGAAGTACTCCAGCACGCCGGACTCGTCGACCCGCACGGCGTTGGTCTCCGGCTGCTCTCCTGGCGCGTCTGACATGAACTCATTATGACCGCAGGCCTGTTGGCAGGTTCGCCCGGAGGGGGCGGCGTGCCACCCCGGACGGCGCGCGATGCGCCCGCCGAATTCAATTCCCCCGGGGTGAGTATAGGGAATTACGCTCCCGAATCATTCCCGAATTGATCCCTGATTCATCCCGCTCGGGAAAGGGTTGACCTCGCACTTCGCCCTCCCTAACTTTGCTGAATGATTACCAGCCACTGGAATCCGAACATTCATTACTACCCCACAATTCTGGGCTTCGTCCCCGGAAACTGCCGCGAGGCACTGGACGTGGGATGCGGTGACGGAGAGCTCGCGCGTCTGCTCGCCGCGCGGTCCGATCGGGTCACGGGGATCGATCTCTCCGCGGAGATGGTCGAGTCGGCACGCGACCGCAGCGAGAACGTGGGCAACGCCCGCTTCCTGGAGGCGGACTTCTACGAAGCCAGTGGGACGGAGCTCCCCGAGGGCCACTACGACCTGATCACCATGGTCGCGGTCGCCCACCACCTCGGCACCGAGCGCGCCCTGGCCCGGTCGGCGCAACTCCTGGCCCCCGGGGGGAGGCTGGCCGTCATCGGACTGGCCGACCCCGGATCCGTACTCGACCTGCTGCACCTGGCCGCCGCGATCCCCGCCGTGAAGGCCACGGGCCGGCTCAGGGGCGGCAGCCACTCCCCGCCGAAGATGCCGGTCGCCGACCCGGACACCACGTTCCGCGAGGCACGGGACATCGCCCACCGGGTGCTGCCGGGCAGCCGGTTCCGGCGCCGCCTGCTGTGGCGCTACACCCTGCTGTGGGAGAAGCCGCGCGAGGTCCGCGACTGATGTCCAGGGTCGTTCGCGGCGCTCTTCGGGCCCGCTGCCAGCGGTTCCCGTCCGGACCGGCACGGGCGGTATCGGATCGGGACCGGGTCGGGAAGCGGGTGCGGCACTGTCGAGTCATCGGAAGGCGGCCCCGGCAGGGGAACCGCCCGGACGACAGGGAGACCGGGGTGACCAGGATCGTACTGATGTCCGGCAGCCTGCGGCGCGACTCGGTGAACACCACCGCCGTCGCGACCCTCGGCCGGCTGCTGGCCCAGCGGGACACACAGGTGCACACGCCTGTGCTGGACCCGCGGGTGCTGCCCTACTACGACCAGGACCTCGACGTGGCGGACGGACCCGCGCCGGTGGCCGAGGCGCGCCGCCTGCTCGCGTCGGCGGACGCCCTGGTGATCAGCACCCCCTCCTACAACGGAGGCGCACCAGGCGTCCTGAAGAACGCCCTGGACTGGCTCTCCCGACCCTGGGGGGACAGTGCGCTGACCGGTCTGCCGACGGCGGTGGTGAGCGCGTCCCCCGGGCCGCGCGGAGCGGCGGACGCCCAACCGGGGCTCCGGGTGAACCTGGAGCGCTCGGGGGCCGTCCTCATCGACCACCGGCCCCTCGCGCTCGGTGACGCCGAGGCCCTGCCGCGCACGGCCCGGGGGTTCACCGACCCGACGACGGTCGCCCTGCTCGACGAGGTGGCCGGGGCCGTATGGGCGGCCCGGCGCACCGCCGTCGTCGCCGACGTCGTCCGGCCCGCGGCCGCCGAGGGCGAGCTGCATCCGGCGACCGCCGTCTGAGCCCCGCCCGACCGACTGCGGCGACCCCGCCCCACCCACTCCGGACGATCCCGTCCGGGCCCGGCGCCGGCCCCGTCCGCCGCGCCTCACCACAGACTTGCCCCGCGCGTGGTGCCCACGAGGTACGCGTCGGTGGCAGGAAGCCCGCCCGACCAGGGACGGTGCATCGCTCAGGCACCACGCGACGTGGAGCCCGAACTCACGAAAGGGGGTGCCCCTCATGACGAAGCTCGTCCGCCGCGTGACCCGCGCCGCCATCTGAGGCGCCCGGTGAGTCCCCGTTTCCCGGCAAGAGAGTGCGAAGGAGGTGCAGTCCCATGACCAAGCTCGTCCGTCGCGTGACCCGCGCCGCCATCTGAGGCGTCCTCACCCTGTAGCGCAGTGAGGATCCGCCCCCTGGGGCAGGCTCGGCCCGCCCCGGGGGGCACACCTGTTGCCTGTTGACCCCTCTGCTCACCTTTGCTGCTGCTGCCCAACCCCGTCCGACAGGAGTGGAGTTTCGCCATGGGCATCCCCGAACGGATCACACGGATCGTCAGCCTGCCCGGCCGCGGGCTCCTGGCCTGTGACGTCCGCGGTGGCCTGCACCTGCTCGACCACGACCTGACCCTGCGCCGCTCCTCCGGCGTCCCCGCCCTCGCGCAGGACCCGGCCGGCCAGCCGGTGTACGGCGTCGCCCTCGCCGGCGACTGGATCATCACCCGCGACAAGACCGGCACCCTGTGCCGCTGGAACGCCGACACCCTGGACCTGGCCGACCGCCTCGACGCCCGCGCCACCGCCGACCGCTCCCTGCTCCTGGAGGGCGAACAGCCGTCCCCCACCATGCTGCGCGGCATCGGCCTGTGGAACGGCAAGGCCTATGTCGACAACGGGTACTTCCAGGTCGTCGTCCTCGACGTGGAGACGTTCGCCGTCGAGCGGATCGTGCAGTGGCCGCACGGCTACGACATGCTCGAATGGTTCTGCACCGACGCCCCCGGCGTGCACGCCGTCTCCGACCGGCACGGGTGCGTCCACCTCGGCTCGCTGGAGGAGTGGTCCTTCCCGACCACGGTGCGCATCGACACCTCCAACGTCCACCGTGTCGTCTACGACGCCCGGCACCGGCGCTTCTGGGCCATCGGCGACGCCGGCATCGACGACACCCGCAACGTCTCCAACGGCGTCGTGACCATCGGGCTCGACGGAACGGTCGGCCAGCGTATGCACTTCGCCCGCAACGACGTCGAAGGGCTGGTGTTCTCCCCGGACTTCACCACCGCCTACATCGGCGGCTTCGACGGGGAACTGCTGCTGTTCGACAACACCACGCCCGAACTGACCGTCCGCAAGCGGGTCGACGGCTTCAGCCACCAGATCATCGACGTCACCATCGACGAGCAGGGACGCGTCTACACCCTCACCCAGGACGGCGAGATCACGGCACTGTCCCCGGAGGGCGAACTGCTGCACCGGCTCTCCTACACCCGCCAGTGCGTGTGGGACCTGCGCCCGCTGCCCGGCGACGGCACCACCGTCCTGGCCGCCACCGACGACGGCACCGCCGTGGTCCGCCTTCGCACCAGCGGCGACCACGCCCGCCTCGACCTGGTCGACGAGTACCACGACGCCCCCGGTTTCGCCCGCCGCGCCGAGCCGTGCGGCGACGACCGGGTGGCCATCTTCTGGCCCGGCACCGTGCGCCGCTTCACCCCCGACGGCACCACCGTGTGGGAGTCCCGCCTGCCCGGCATCGTCCACACCGTCTCGGTCTCCCCGGACCACAGCCGCGTCCTCGTCGCCTGCAACGCCGGCGGCTTCGAGTTCGACGCGGCCACCGGCCGGCAGCTGCTCCACGTGGACCGACTGCCCGCCGGCGCCTGGGCGTCGGCCTACCTGCCCGACGGCCGCCGGGTGCTCGGCACCCGCACCGGCCGGCTCGCCGCCTACGACGAACAGGGCGGCGTCACCTGGGAGACGGAGCTGGAGAGCTACCCCAAGCGGCTGCTCGTCGACGGCGACCGGCTGCGCGTCACCGGCGGCGGAGGCGTCAAGGAGATCGTCGTCGGCGAGGACAAGCCGCGGCGCCAGTTCGTGGAACTCCTCGACAACACCGCCGAGAACTGCGCCCTGATCGACGGCACCCTGTGCGTGGTCACCTACGGCATGCAGATCGCCGCCTACGACCACGACAGCGGCGAACTGCTGGCCCTGCACGAGGACCTGCCCGACTTCCCCAAGGGGATGACGGCCCTGCGCGGCGCGGACGGCCGGGCCTACGTGGTCGTCGGCGGCCGGGGCGGCTACCTGCGCCTGTACCGCGTGGACCGCGGCGGCGAGGGCCCCGTCCTCAGCGTGCTGCGCGACCTGTGGCTGCCGCGGTCCTCCGGCGCCCGTCCCTTCCCCGCCGCGACCGGCGCGGCCCGGCCGTGACCACCGCCGACCGGGTGCGCGCCCGGGGCAGCGACCGCGGCGACGAGGTCGTGGAGCCCTCGCCGTTCGCCGAGCGCTCCTTCAGGGTCTTCGCCGCCGGGAACATGGTCAACAACCTCGGCGAAGCCCTGTACGCGACCGCGCTGCCCCTGCTGGCGTACCGCCTGACCGGCTCCCTCGCGGTGATGACCTGGCTGGCGGCCACCGTGCCGATGAGCATGCTGCTCGCCCCCTGGTTCGGCTCGGTGGCCGACCGGCGCGGCACCGCCGGCCTCGTCCTGTACGGACTGCTGGCGCAGGCGTCGGCGGCCACCGTGATGAACCTGCTGCTGTGGCAGGGCGATCCCGCGCCGTGGGTGCTGTTCCTCTGCGCCCTGGTGGTGGCCGCCGGCGGCGTCGCCTACCGCGTCGGCTGGATGACCGACGTCCCGGTGATGTTCCCGCGCTGCCCGGCCCGCGCCCGTGGCACCCTCAACAGCCTGTTCCTCGCCACGACACTGGCCGGGCCGGTCCTGGTCGCGGCCACCCTGCCCCTGCTGGGCTACCTCGGGGTGCTGTGGCTGAACCTGCCCACGTTCTTCGCGCCCCTGGCGGTGTGGGCGGCGGGTGTCCGCCCGCCCCGCCGCCCCGCGACGGACAGCCGCCGGCGCGAACCGGCACGACTGCGCGGTGTCTGGCGCGACACCCTCGCCGACCGGCGCATCGCCGTCACGCTCGTCCTGCAGATGGTGCTGGAGGCCGTCTGCGGCACCGGCCTGACGTCCCTGGTCCTCTTCGAACTGCGCCACTCCTGGCAGCTGTCCGCACAGCAGGCCGGCTGGGTCGTCGCGGCCGTGAACCTGAGCCTGCTGACCGGCAACCTGCTGGTGTCACAGCGCGAACGACTGCGCCCCGCGACGCTGCTGCCCGCCGCCGTGGTCGTCCGCGCGGTCTCCCTGGCCCTGCTGGCGGTGCCGGTGTGGCCGCTGTTCCTCGTGGCCCTGGCCCTCGGCGCCGTCGCCCAGGGCGCGTTGCTGGCGGCCGTGGTGATGCTGCGGGTGCGGTACCTGCCGCAGGCGGTCATGGGCCGGGCCTCGGGACTGATGTGGCTGCTGACGGGATCCGCCGCACTGCTGTCCCCTGTTGTGATCCCCCCGCTCGAAGACGCTGCGGGCCCGCACGCCACGTTCCTGGCGCTCGGCGTCGCCTCGTCGGTGGTGCTCGTCCATCTGCACCGCGCCCGCACCGCCTGGACCCCGACGAACCCGGCGACGACCGAGCCGGCCTAGGAGGAGGAAACATGCCCCACATACCCGGCGACACCCGCACCACCGACCTCCCGGCCGCCTCCGTGCCCGCGCTGCGCCACCCCGACGCCGCCGGTGACGCGCCGCCCAGGGCGGAGGTGCGCCAGAGCGTCCGCATCCCTCTCTACCCGGCGACGGGCGACCCCATCGCCGCCCGCGTCCTGACCTTCCGCGGGCTGGTCGACGGGCGCGAGCACCTGGCGCTGCGCCTGGGCACCGCCCAGGACGGCGTGCCGCTGGTGCGGGTGCACTCCGAGTGCCTGACCGGCGACGTCTTCGGCTCCGCCCGCTGCGACTGCGGGCCCCAGCTGCGCGAGGCGCTGCGCATGATCGACACCGCCGGCGGCCTGCTGCTGTACCTGCGCCAGGAAGGGCGCGGCATCGGCCTGTACAACAAGCTCGACGCGTACGGGCTGCAGGACCGCGGCCTGGACACCTACGAGGCCAATCGGGCCCTGGGAATGGGCGAGGACGAACGCGACTACGCGGCCGCCGCGCAGATGCTGCGGGCCCTCGGCCACGACGAGATCGACCTGCTCACCAACAACCCCAACAAGTGCGAGCAACTGCGCCGTTACGGCATCCGGGTGCGGCGCACCGTCGCGACGGGCGTCTTCGTCAACCCGCACAACACCGGCTATCTGACGGCGAAGGTCGCCCGCACCTCTCACACCATCCGACTGGAGGAGTCAGCGTGATACGCCATCACGGGCCGATCAGCGGCGTCGCGGCCTTCGGCGGCGCGTACGTGGCCACGGCCGGCTACGACAACCAGGTCATCCTGTGGGACGCGGCCCGCAGGACGCCGCTCGCCCGCGCCGTCCACGACCACCTGGCCAACCAGGTCGCGTTCAGCCCGGACGGGAAGCTGCTGCTGACCTCGTCGAGCGACTACACCGCCCGGCTGTGGTCGGTGCCCGACCTGAAGCTCCGTGCCGTCCTGAGCGAGCAAAAGGACGACGTGGAGATGTCCGTCTTCCACCCGAGCCGGGAACTGGTCGCCACCGCCTCGCGCGACCACCTGCTGCGGGTCTACGACTTCAACGGCGCGCTCGTGGCCCGCTTCGAGGGCCACACCGCCGACGTCATCTCCGTCGCCTGGCTGGGGGAGAGCGACGAACTGCTCACCTCCAGCGACGACGGCACCGTCAAGCGCTGGTCCCTGGCGACCGGCGGCATGGTCGGCGAGGTCGACCTCGGCGGCGTGGAGACGGACACCATCGCGATCACCCGGGCCGGCGTGGTCTACGCGGGCAACGACGACGGCGAGATCATCACCATCGCCGACGGCCGCACCGGCAAGTCGCCCGCCCACGAGGCCGGCATCAAGCGACTGGTGTACAACGCGGCCACCGAGTCCCTGGTCAGCCTCAGCTACGACCGCACCCTGCGCGTGTGGGACGCCTCCGACGCCGCGGCCGGGCTGCGGCTGACACACACCGCCGAGTTCCCCGCCGAGGTGTGGGCCCGCTCCTGCGCCTTCCTCGACGACTCCACGCTCGTCTTCGGCACGTTCGGCTCGTCCTACGCCGTCTACCGCATCACCGACGGCACCTGGGACCTCGACGGCGTGGAGCCCACGGCCTGCGTCAACTCCGTCGTCACCACCGCCGACGGCGCCGTGTGGACGACCGGCGACGCCGGACTGGTGTGGGTGGACGGCACGCAGCGCGCCGACACCGGCAGCCTGTGCAACTTCCTGGTGGAGGTCGGCGACCGGGTGCTGACCGGCGGTCAGCTCGGCCGGGTCTTCGACGCCCGCGACGGACGCGTCCTGCACCAGCACCGCTCGCCGCTGAACTGCGCCGCGGCCTTCACCCGGGACGGCGTCCCGCACGTCGTGGTCGGCGCCTACACCGGCGAGGGCCTGGTCTTCGCCGTGCGCGAGGGGCAGGAGCCCGAGCACGTCGCCACGCTGCCGCTGCACACCAACGCCGTCAAGGGCGTCGCGGTCTCCGGCGACACGCTGTTCGCGGTGTGCGCCGACGCCTCGGTGTCGTGGTTCTCGCTGGAGACGTTCACCGAGACCGGCCGCGTCGACGGGGCCCACGCGCGGATCGCCAACGGCTGCGCCCCGCTGCCGGGCGGCCGTTTCGCCAGCGTCAGCCGCGACCTGACCCTGCGCGTCTGGGACGGCCGCACCAGCCGCACCGTGCCGACGCCGCACGACCACTCCGTCAAGTGCGTCGCCGCCTCCACGGACGGACGCCTCGTGGCGACGGGCTCCTACGCGGGCACGGTCGCCGTGCACGACGTGACGACGGGGGACTGGCCGGTCGTCGTGCGGCCCACCACCGCCGGCATCTCCAGCCTCCACTGGGACGAGACCGGCGGCCGCTTCCTCGCCTCGTCCTACGACGGCCGGGTCTACCCGCTGGACCCGCCGGCGGCCTCCGAGGCACCCGTGGAGCGGGCGGCATGACCACGGCCGAGGCCACCGTGGTCAACCCCAACGAGCTGGACGACCGTACGGCGATGGGGCTGCCCGCCTCCTTCACCGACCGCGTCGACCAGGACCGGCTGCGGCACCTGACCGGCACGCTCGCCGGGCAGGACCCCCGCGCGCTGGCCCTGCGCGTGTCGGACCCGGCGGCCGAGCCGCTGCTGCGGCTGGCCGCCGGCAACCTGCTGGCCCTGCTGGGCGATCCCCGCATCGACCCGCTGGCGCCGGCGATGGCGGACGTCCCGGCCGCCCGGGTGCGGCTGGGACTGGCGGCGGACCGGGTCGACGCGGTCGCCGCCGCCTGGCGGCACGTGGGCGTGACCCGCGCGTGGATCGCGAAGGAGGCTCCCGAGTACGAAGCCGACATCGCCGCCTTCCGCATCGCGCGCCACCCCGTCACCAACGCGGAGTACCGGCTGTTCCTCACCGAGAACCCGGACGCCGGGCTGCCCACCTCCTGGCGGTTCGGCGTCTACCCGCCCCACCTGGCCAACCACCCCGTGTGGAGCGTGTCCCCGCAGGACGCCGACGCCTACGCCGCCTGGCTCGCCCGCCGCACCGGCCGGGCGTTCCGGCTGCCCACCGAGGCGGAGTGGGAGTACGCGGCCTCCGGCGGTGACGGCCGCGCCTACCCCTGGGGCGACGAACCCGGCGAGGACCTGGCCAACACCGTGGAGTACGGGCCGCTGACCACCACCCCGGTCGGCATGTACCCGGCGGGACGCAGCCCGTTCGGCCTGTACGACATGGCCGGCAACGTCGAGGAGTACGTATCCGACGACTACCGGCCCTACCCGGGCGGCGACCTCGTCGACGACGACCTGCACGGGAACACCGGCACCGCCTACCGGGTGGCCCGCGGCGGCAGCTTCACCCGCTACGCCGACCTGTGCCGCTGCCGCCGCCGCCACGGCTGGTACCGCCGGGACCTGTACGCCATGGGGTTCCGGCTCGCCGAGACCCCGCCCGCCGACGGCACCGGACCGGGGTGAGGCCGGTGAACAGGCGTCCATGTCCGGCGCCGGCCGGGGCGGTGGCCCGCCGGGTGCCGCCGTGACGGGCCGTCGGGACAGACCGGGTCCCGGGAGCGACCTGGAGTGGTTACGGCGCGCCGTGGACCTCTCCCGCCACTGCCCGCCGTCGCCGACCGCGTTCTCCGTCGGGGCGATCCTGGTCGCCGCCGACGGCAGGGAACTGGCCCGGGGGCACTCGCGCCAGGACGGCGGCCGGGTCCACGCCGAGGAGGCCGCGCTGCGCTCCCTGGGCGACCCCCTGCCCGCTCTGCGCGACGCCACCCTCTACACCTCCCTCGAACCGTGCACGCGGCGCGCGTCCTCCCCGTCCCCGTGCGCGCGGCTCGTGCTGGCCGCGGGCATCGGACGGGTCGTCGTGGCCTGGCGGGAACCGCCCCTGTTCGTGGCGGACTGCACCGGCGTGGAGACCCTCCGCGCGGCGGGTGTCGAGGTGGTGTGCCGGGACGAACTGGCGGCCGAGGCCCGGGCGGTGAACCGCCATCTGCTGTCCTCGGGCACGGCGGGCGGGTGAGCCGTCATGCCGCTGCCGCCGCGCCCGGGGCCGGCCCCACTGGTGGTGACCGGTGACCCGGTGGAACAACTCACCGACCCGGCGCCCGCCGGGCTGACACAACGGCTCGTCGACGCGGTCACCGCGTTCGACGGGGTCCGCACGGGTCCCTCGTACGTCTGCGTACGGGGGACCCGTGCGTTCCATCTCGCGCCGGTCCTGGCCCACGGACCGGCCGAGGCGTTCCTCGCGGGCTCGGAGTTCGGGCATGTGCACCCGCCCTACGACGGCAGCCTGCACCTGATGCTGCCCGCCCCGTGGGGCAAGGAGGTGATCGCGGCCGGCTGGGGCACGGCCGCCGCACCGCACGGCTCGCTGCTCGTCTACGGCCCGCGCGACGAGGCCGAGACGGCCGTCGTCGCCCGCCTGGTGACCCGGGCGTACCTGTACGCACGCGGCAGCTGGACACCCGGCCCGCCCTGACCCGGCCCGATACCCGGCCGACCTGCCCGGGTATCGGGCCGGTATCGCACCGGGACGCCACCGGGACCCGCCCGTCGCACTGTCGTGGCACACCGGAAACGGACGGCTCGAAAGGAACACGACATGCGGTGGTTGGGGCACGCGGCGCTGGCCGTGGTCATGACGGCGGTACTCGGCTGGGCGGGCGCGACGACGGGAGCCGCCGGTGCGCACGGGGCGGACGGACACCACCGGGTGCTGGCCACCGATGTCGGCCCCACCCACTGACCTCCGCGTCGTCCCGAGCCGGGAGGAGACCGAGATGACGGTGAGCGCGGGCCGGTTCCCGGTGGTGCTCCTGCCGGGACCGGACACCCCGGCCGCTGAGGTGACCCGCCTGGTCCAGGCGCTGCCCGCCGCCCTCCGGCCGGTCGTCCTGCGGCCCGCCGACGGGGTCCGGCCCCGTACGGCGGCGGCGCGCGCCCCGCACGACCTGGCGGACGGTCTGGTCCACCGGGTCCGCGACGCGGGCGTGACCGGCCTGTTCGCCCTGCACGGCTGGGGAACCGGCGCCTACCTCGGGCTGGCGCTGGCCGGGGCGTTCGAGAGGGCGGCCGGATACGCCGTCTGCACCACCTTGTTCGTGTCGGACGCGCCCGCCCCCGGCCGGGCCCCGGCGCCGCGCGCGACGGCACCGGCTCCGGGACCGCTGACGCACGCCGTGCGCCGCACGGTCACCGAGAGCCGGCTGGTGGTCTGCGCGGACCCGGCACCCGCCGGGCCCGGCGCCCCCGGTCTGGCGCCGTGGAGCCGTCACTCCACCTCCGGCACCGAGTTCGTCACCCTGCCACCGGGGCCGCGGGCCACGGCCCTGGCCGGACTGATCGCCGCGCGGCTGCTTCCCGCCGCGACCCGGGCGGCCCGCACCCCGGCGGCCCGGGTGCCGGGCGGGGACAGGGTGGCCGGAGCAGCGCCCTGACCCCTGCTCCGAGGACGTGACCGCCTTTGGCCGCCGGGCCCCGACGCCTCCTGCTCGGGACCCGGCGGCCGGCTCCATCAGGCCGTCACGGCCGCGGCCACGGCACCGTCACGGCCGGCCCCCTCACCTCTGCGAGTCCAGCGCCATCGCGGCGGCGTGCTCCCGCGCCGAGCGGCCGTGCCGGTCGGCGGCGGCCACGTCCCCCAGGGCCCGCAGGGCGTCCGCGAGCCCCCGGTGCGAGCCGGCGATCTCCGTACGCAGCCCGATGGCCGTCGCCCGCGCCAGCGCCGCCCGGTGACGCTCCACGGCCCGCCGGTGCTCGCCGCGCGCCCCGTCGATCCGCCCCAGCACGTTCTCGGCGGCGGCCTGTCTGGCCCGTGACCCGTGACCGCGGGCCAGGTCGAGCGCGGCCACCGCGTGTTCGCGCGCCGTGTCCGCCCGTCCCGCCCGCAGCTCCGCCTCCGCCAGGTTGCTCAGCACCAGGGAGGCCAGCGCGGGCGAGCGCAGCGGCTCGCACAGCGCCCGGGCCCGCTCCAGGCACTCCACCGCGTCCTCGATCCGCTCCAGACCCAGCAGGGCCAGCGACAGGTTGGCCAGCGCGGTCACCTCGATCCCCGCGTCACCCGTGCGGCGCGCCAGTTCGGCGGCCCGTTCCCCGGCGCTCACGGCGTCGGGCAGGCGCCCCAGACGCTCCCTGGCGAAGCACAGGTTGGCCAGGGCCTGGGCCTCCTCCCGCGCGGAACCCAGCGCGCGGTGCGCGTCGCCGGCCCGCTCCAGGTAGCCGACGGCGTCCGTCAGCCGTCCGACGCTGGCGCACAGGACGCCGAGCCGGCTCAGGCAGGCCGCCTCGGTGCGCGGGTCGTCGAGCCCGGCGGAGATCCGCAGGGCCTCCTCGGCGGAGGCGATGCCCTCCCGGAACAGGTCGCGCTGCCACTGGGCGACCGCCTGGTTGATCAGCGAGACGCACAGCAGTTCCGGATCGCCCTCCTTGCGCGCACTGTCCACGGCCAGCCGGGCCGTCCGCTCGAAGTCGGAGAAGTGGTTCTGGGCGTGCAGGTGGAAACCGACGCCGCGGCTGAGCCACGCGGCGTGCCGGTGCAGGCCGTGCTGGTCGGCGAGGTGGACGACGGCGACGACGTTGCGCCACTCCTGGGCGAACCACCGCTGCGCGTCCTGCGGGCGCAGGGCCGCTGCCGCGTACCGGGGGTCGGCCGCCGGGGCGCAGCCGTAGCGCACCCGGCCGGGGAACAGGGCGTCGCACGCGCGCTCCAGGTCGGCCACCATGCGCTCGGCCATCCGCCGCACCGCGGCGGACCGCTGCGCGGGATCGTCGGCCGACAGGGTGCGGGCGAAGCTGTGCACCAGGTCGTGGAAGGAGTACCGCCCCCACTCGAACTCCTGCAACAGGTGCACGTCCAGCAGGTGTTCCAGGGTCCGTTCGGCGGTGTGCTGGTCGGTGTCCAGCAGCGCCGCCGCCGTCGGCAGCGCGAAGTCCGCACCCGGATGCAGGCTCAGCAGCCGGAAGTGGGCGCGGTGTTCGGGTCTCATCGCGTCGTAGGACATGCGCAGGGCCGTCGCCACGCTCCGGTCCCCGGACTCCAGTTCGCCCATGATGCGGGCGTCGTCGCCGAGCCGCTCGGTCAGGTGGTGCAGCGTCCAGTGCGGACGCTTGCGCAGGCGGGCGGCGCAGACCCGCAACGCCAGCGGCAGCCGGCCGCACAGCCGCACCAGCTGCGCGGTGGCGTCCGGTTCGGCGGCCACGCGGTCCGGCCCCAGGATGCGGCGCACCATCTCGACGCTCTCCTCCTCGGTGAGCAGACCGAGCGACAGCCCTTCGGCGCCCTCCAGTTCGGGCAGCCGGATCCGGCTGGTGATGAGGACCAGACTGCCGGGGGAGGCGGGCAGCAACGGGCGGACCTGAGCACCGTCCACCGCGTTGTCCAGGACCAGCAGCAGCCGGCGGCGGGCACTGGTGACCCGCCACAGCGCGATCCGGCTGAGCAGGTCCTCGGGCACGGACCGCCCGGGCACGCCCATCGCCCGCAGCAGCACACCGAGCGCGGTGCCCGTCGACAAGGGCTCCTCCCCGGGCGTGAAGCCGCGCAGGTCGAGGTAGAGCTGCCCGTCGGGGTAGGTGTCGGCCAGCCGGTGCGCCGCGTGCACGGCCAGCGCGGTCTTGCCGCTGCCGCCCATGCCGTCGATGAGCAGGATGTGCGGGCTCGTCCGGTCGCCGTCGGCGGGTGGCGGGGTGGTGAGCCGCCGTATCTCGTCCTGGCGTCCGGTGAAGTCGGCCAGGTCGTAGGGCAGCGTGCACGGGGAGGCACCGGTGATCGCGAAGGGCGGTTCCTTGGCGTCCTGGGGCACCGGAGGGGCGTCCAGGACCGGGTCGGCGCGCAGGATCTGCTCGTACAGCGCGGCCAGTTTGGGGCCGGGGTCGATGCCGAGCTCCTCGGCGAGCGAGGTCCGCAGCCGCGTGTACTCCTCCAGCGCCTCCGCCTGCCGTCCGGCGCGGTAGAGGGCCAGCAGCAGGTGGCCGCGCAGCACCTCGCGGTAGGGGTGGGCGGTGACGGCCTCGCGCAGCTCACCGATGAGCGCGCTCGACTCGCCCTGGTCCAGGCGCAGTTCGAAGCACTGCTCGGTGGCGGTCAGACGCCGTTCCTCCCACACGGCCGCGGCGGCGTCGATGACGGGGCCGCCAGCGCCGCCGAGGATGGGACCCCGCCATGAGTCCAGTCCGGTCCTGAGCTGCATGACAGCGTTGTCAAACAGGCCTTCGGCGCGGGCCTCCTGGGCGCGGCGCACCCGGATGTCGAACATCCGCAGATCCAGCTGGCCGTCGTCGAGCGCGACGCGGTAACCGGGCGGCTCGGTGACGATGACCTCGTGCCCGGACGGCAACCGCCGGCGCAGTTCGGCGACCGCCTTGCGGATCTGGTGCACCGCCGTGGACGGCGGCTCCTCCTCCCAGACCGCCTGGACCAGCCGGGAGACCGGGACGATCCGTCCCGCCTCCAGCAGCAGCATGGCTAAGACCCGTTCGTTGACCGGACCACCGGGCTTGATCCGTCTCTCACCCTCCCAGATCTCCAGGGGGCCGAGAACATGGAAGTGCACGCGGGGGGTGGTGTGCATGGTCGGTGCTCCAACTCATGGTGTGTTCCCACTTGTTCCCCCGCAGGCCGGTGACCTCATATGTCCGTGCTATGTGCCGGTTGAACATACATACACTTCCACGCTCGACGGCTGACATGCACCGGTCCGGCGCGGCGCGGCGTGGCGCCGCCTCCCTCCGACAGCCTGCCCCGCGTCCCGGCCCGCGAGGCGTCCCGGGCCCCGCCGCCCGAGGCGTCCCCGAACCCCGCCCCTCACCGGCGCCGCTTCCGGCCCGCACGGCCGACCCGCACAGCCGGCCGAGGGTGAGGACAATGGGGGAGGACGAGCTCCGCCGGGGAGCCGGGACCCATGAGGTGAGAGTGATGAAGCCGGGCGAGCACAGCGTCGGCGTACTCGTGTTCGACGGCATGAAGATGCTGGACCTGTCCGGGCCGGCCGAGGTCTTCAGCGAGGCCAACCGGTACGGCGCCCACTACCGCCTGACCCTCGTGTCCGTCGGCGGGACCCCGGTCTCCTCGTCCATCGGCGTCCGGGTGCCGGTCGACGCCGACGTCACCGAGGCACCGGCCTTCGACACCCTGCTGGTCGTCGGCGGCGACGAACTGCCCTGGGGCCCGGTGGACCCGGAGCTCACCGCCGCGGCACGGACCCTGGCCTCCCGCGCCGGCCGGGTCGCGTCGATCTGCACGGGCGCGTTCGTCCTCGGCGCGGCGGGCCTGCTCGACGGCAGACGGGCGACGACGCACTGGCAGCACACCGAGCTGCTCGCCCGGCGCTGTCCCGGCACGCGCGTCGAGCCCGACGCGCTCTTCGTCAGGGACGGCTCGCTCTGGACCTCGGCCGGGGTGACGGCCGGTATCGATCTGGCCCTGGCCCTGGTGGAGCACGAGCACGGACCGGACCTGACCCGCGGCGTCGCCCGCTCACTCGTGGTCCACATGCAGCGGGCCGGGGGACAGTCCCAGTTCTCCGCCTCGCTGCAGGGGCCGGCCCCGCGGACGCAGGCCCTGCGGCAGGTCCAGGACGCCGTACAGGCCGACCCCACCGCGGACCACAGTTTGGAGGCCCTCGCCGCCCGTGTCCGGGTCAGCCCCCGCCACCTGACCCGGATGTTCCGTACGGAGCTGGACACCACACCGATGCGGTACGTGGAACTGATCCGCTTCGACCTGGCGAAGGCGCTGCTGGACTCCGGCCACAACGCCACCGAGGCCGCCGCGCGGTCCGGTTTCCCCAGCTACGAGAGCCTGCGCCGCGCGTTCGCCCGCCACCTGGGCATCTCCCCGACCGGGTACCAGCGCCGCTTCGGCACGACGGGGGCGGGCGTGGCCGTTTCCGAGGGGTTGTCGGCCATCCGGTAGCGGACGCGGGGTCCCCGGCGGACGGAGGGTGGAGCCACCGACCACCTCTGCCAAGGAGAACCCGTCATGAGCGAGAAGATCGCCGGTGTCGTCATCCCGGACAGCACGCTGGTCCGCGACGCCACGGAACTGATCCGCAGCACCACACCGCCGCTGATCTTCCACCACTCGCGGCGGGTGTACCTCTTCGGCAGCCTGCAGGCCGCGGCCCTGGGCCTCAGCCCCGACCCCGAGCTGCTGTACGTGGCGGCGCTCTTCCACGACACCGGCCTGGTCGCCCCGTACCGCAGCGACCACCAGCGGTTCGAGATGGACGGCGCCGACCGGGCCCGCGCGTTCCTGCTCGACCACGGCCTGTCCGAAGCCGACGCGGCAACCGTCTGGACGGCCGTGGCCCTGCACACCACGCCCGAGGTGCCGTACCGGCTCGCGCCGGAGATCGCGGCGACCACGGCGGGCGTGGAGACCGACGTGCTCGGCCTGAGGCTGGCCGCCCTCACCCCGGCCCAGATCGGCGAGATCACCGCGGCCCATCCCCGCCCCGACTTCAAGCGGCAGATCCTGCAGGCGTTCACGGACGGCTTCCGGGACCGCCCCGAGACCACGTTCGGGACGGTGAACGCGGACGTCCTGGAACACTTCGTCCCCGGCTTCCGCCGCACCGACTTCGTGGACGTGATCCGGAACTCCGACTGGCCCGAGTGAGCTGCGGCCGGCACCCGGCCACGGCGCACCGGACCTCGCGACCCCTTCCGAGGGGGGAGGAGGTCCGGTGCGTGCCGGTTCCTGGGGGCCCGGTGCGCGCCGGACCGGGCCCTGCGGTCCGGTGCTCCCGGTCCCGCCGGAGCCGGAAGGGGAGCGGTCAGGCGGTCAGGGCCTGCTCGGTCGTGGCGTGGCACGGGATGAGCGTGTCCACGCCGACCAGCTGCAGGACGCGCAGCACGGACTGCTGGGCGCCCGCGATGCGCACCCAACCGTCCTCGGTGCTCACCTGCTGGTGGGCGGCGACGAAGACGTTGATGCCGCTGGAGTCCATGAAGGTCACACCGCTGAGGTCGGCGACGATCCGGGCCGTCCCCGTCCCGCCCTCGCCCAGGAGAGCTCCCCTGAGCACGTCCTGGACGTCGTGGTCGATCTCTCCCCGCAGGGTGACGACACGGACCCCTTCGACCACGCGATGGTCCGCGGAGAGCCGGCTGGGCCGGTCGGCTTGCTCGGTGTGGGCCACGGTCTCCTCGACTGCAATCTAGGCTTGCCCCCTCGGGGCAGGATGCCCGGGTGATTCTGCCCCACGGACGCGGCCGGATGCACCCGGGTGGCGATTTCGTGCCCATGCCGTGCTGCATGCCACGGCCGCAGGGGGGTACTGGCGCGCGCATGACGGGGAGTGAGGACGAGACCCATGGATGCTGATGCCGACGACTGTACGGGGCGGGACGAGCACGTGATGCGGGCCGGTTACACCCTCGGCGCGGAGGACCGCTGCATCGCGGACGCCCGGCATCACGCGGCGGCCTTTCTCGACCGGGCCGGCGACGACCACCAGGTGCCCGTCTCGGATCGGGCCAGGGACCTCACCCAGCTCGTGGTCAGCGAGCTCGTCACCAACGCCCGCAAGTACGCCCCCGGCCCCGTCCTGATGGAACTGCGCCTCACCGCGCGTGCCGTGGAGATCATCGTCCGGGACAGCGATCCCACGGTCCCCGCGGCCCGCGCGGCCGACCCGGGCAGGATCGGCCAGCACGGCCTGGAGATCGTCAAGGCGGTCACCGAGAACCTCCACATGGAGCGGGAGGCGGCCGGCAAGCGCATCACCGCCCGCATCGGCCTGTGTGAGTCACCCCACAGCGACAGCGCCACCCGGGCCGCGCGCTGACCGGCCGCACGACCCCGCGTACGCGCCGCGCCACCGGAGCGCCCCGGACGCCGCGCGCGGCCGGTTCGGGAAGACGCGGCCACGACCGTTCCTCCGGGCGGCACCGGGGTACACGGTGGGGGAGGACTCCTACATTCTGGAGGCGGTCATGCTCCTCCTCGGCATCATCCTCTTGGTAATCGGCCTGATCACCGGTGTATCGATCCTCTGGACGATCGGCCTCATCCTCGCGGTCGTCGGCGCCGTCCTGTGGATCATGGGCTCCATGGGACACGCGGTAGCGGGCCGCCGACACTATTGGTGACGCTGCCCCCGGCAGCGCGGACGGCAGCACGGTAGGGGACCCTCACAGGGTCCCCTACCGTGCTGCCGCACGACAGCCCCCTACCGCCAGTGCCGCAGGAGCAGGCGCGGGGCGCGGCGCACCAGCCAGGCTCCGGCCAGGCCGACCACGGCTCCGGCCGCGACATCGGTGGGGTAGTGGGCGCCCGACTGCACCCGCTCCACCGCCACCGCGGCCGCCGGCACGGCACACAGTGCGCCCGCGGCCGGCCAGATGGGAGCGACGGCGGACGTGAAGGCCACCGCGGCCGCGGTGTGCCCGGAAGGGAACGAGGAGGAGTCCGGGCGGTCGGCGACCTCGTCGTGCGGGATCCACTCGGCGGGCGGCCTCGGCCTGTCGGCGAGCTGCTTGCACAGGCCGTTCGACACCACCTGCGCCACCACCAGCGCGCCCATTCCGGCGGCCGCGGCCCTGCGGCCCCGCCATCCCCCCAGCCAGGCCATGGCGACGGCGGCTCCGCACCACAGTTTCGAACTCTCCGCGGTCTCCTCCACGGCCGACAGCACCTTGGCGACGGCCGGCGGGATGCGGGACGCCGCCCGCTGCGTCATGACCCGGTCGGCTTCGAACAGGCCCGTCATCACACTCGTCTCTGTCATGTCTCGTCCAGTCGGCGCATGTCCTTCTCGGTCCACTTGCTGGTGTCGCGCGGCTCGGCGTAGGGCTCCTTGCCCGGCGGCAGCCCGCCCGCGATCGACCGCTGCCGGATGATTTCCGCGTCGAACTCCAGGCCGAGCAGGATCGCCAGGTTGCTGATCCACAACCAGACCAGGAAGACGATGACACCGGCCATCGTGCCGTACGTCCGGTTGTACGAGGCGAAGTTGGCGACGTAGAAGGCGAAGGCGGCGGACGCGATCATCCACAGGGCCAGGGCGAGGAAGCTGCCGGGTGTGATCCACCGGAACCCCTTCACCCGGGCGTTCGGACTGGCCCAGTACAGCAGCGCGATCATGACCGTCACCAGGACCACCAGAACGGGCCACTTGGCGATCGACCACACCGTCAGCGCCGTGTCGCCGATCCCGAGAGCCCTCCCCGCCTGGCGGGCCAGGGCGCCGGTGAAGACGACGATCAGGGCGCTGACCACGGCGAGCACCATCAGCGCGACCGTCAGCCCGACCCGCACGGGGAGGATCTTCCACACGGGGCGGCCCTCCGGCATGTCGTAGACCCGGTTGGCCGCGCGGATGAACGCGGCCACGTACCCGGACGCCGACCACACCGCCAGGACGATGCCGACCAGCGCCATGACCGACCCGATGCTGGCGTCGTCCTGCAACTGCGTGACCGCGCCGGTGATGATGTCGCGGGCGGAGCCGGGGGCGAACTGCTGGAGGTTGTCCATCACCGTGTTCGTCGTGGATCTGCCGGTGAGGCCGAGCAGCGACACCAGGACCAGCAGCGCCGGGAACAGCGACAACAGGCCGTAGTACGTCAGCGTGGCCGCCCGGTCGGTCAGTTCGTCGTCCCCGAACTCGCGCAGACTGCCCTTCAGTACCGCCGCCCACGCCCGCTTCGGCAGCTTCGTCGGCCGGTCCGGAGCGCGCCGCTCCACCGCGGGGCCGGGCCCCGCCTCCTCGGGCGGCGGGATCGCACGCTCCGCGGAGTCATGGCTGCCGTCGTGTGCGTTCCGCCCGGGAAGATGCAGCTTCATGTGCGCCGGGTACCCCCGGATCCCCGCTCGATCCCTGGTCCGACGGCGTCTGAGGTGCCGTCACGCCGCCGCGTCACGCCGCCGCGTCACGCCGCCGCGTCACGCCGCCGCGTCGCGCCGCGCCGAGTGCCGTGCCGAACGGCGGTTCGCACGCCGGGCGTGACCGCGCTCGGCGGAGCGCGGGCCGGCGTCGTGGACCAGACGCAGATGGCGTTTGCGGGCGTGCCGGGCCGCGCGCGGGCGGGCCGACAGCCGGTCCTCGATGCGGTCCATGGCGTACAGCAGCACACCCAGGGCCGGCAGCAGCAGCACGGCGACAGTGATCACGGCCCCGTTCCCTCCCGGTCGGCTGTTCCATCCGGGTTCCCCGCCCGGGCGAGGTGGGCGACGGACGGATGTGAGGGTCTGGTGACCACCGGGTGCAGACGGAGCGCGGGCGGCAGGCACCTGCGCCGTCCGTGCATGGAACGCGGTGGCAGGCGCATCCGAGAGGCATGGAGTGCGCGATCTACCGAGAGCAGACAGGCGAACGCGAGACGATCGACTGCCGGGAGGACGACGGCTGCCAGGCCACGCTCGACCGCCTGGCCGAGCTGAAACCGGACGAGTTCGCCTGGATCCGCGTCGACGAACCCGGCCCGGAGGAGTTGCAGCGCCTGGGGAAGTACCTCGAGCTGCACCCGCTGGCGGTCGAGGACGCCGTGACGGCGCACCAGCGGCCGAAGCAGGAACGCTACGGTGACGTGCTCGCGGTCGCGCTGAAGACCCTGTGGTTCGTCGAGCGGACCGCCGACGTGGAGACCGGCGAGGTGATGATCTTCCTCGGGCCGTCCTTCGCCCTGACCGTCCGGCACGGCACGCACGACCCGACGGTGGAGGCGGCCCGGCGGCTGGCGGACGACCCGCGGATGGCGCGGCTCGGACCCGCGAGCGTCCTCCACGCGGTCACCGACGTGATCGTCGACGCCTACGCCCAGGCCGCTTCCCAGGTCCGCGCGGACCTCACCGATCTGGAACGGTGCGTGTTCTCACCCGCCCGGGACGACCTGACGGAGCAGATCTACTCCCTGAAGCGGGAGGTCGTGGAGTTCCGGGACGCCGTCCAGCCCCTGGTCCCCGTCCTGCACGACTTCACCTCGCCCGCCGACAGCTGGCCGCGCCAGCTGGTGCCGTACTTCCGCGACGTCGCCGACCACCTGACCCGCACCGACACCGAGGTCCGCGCACTGGACGACCTGCTCGGTTCCGTCCTGGACGCCCACCTGGCGAAGGTGAGCACCTGGCAGAACGACGACATGCGCCGCATCAGCGCCTGGGCGGCCATCCTGGCCGTCCCGACCATGGTCGCCGGGATCTACGGCATGAACTTCGCGGACATGCCCGAGCTGAACTGGCGCTACGGCTATCCGTGCGCGCTGGCCGTGATGGCCCTCGGCGCGGGACTGCTGTACCGGGCCTTCCGCCGCAACGGGTGGTTGTGAGACCAGGCGGCGAGGGGCGGCCCCGTCCCCGGCGCGGCCCCGCTTTCGGGGACGCCCTTCGCCGGCGCGTACCAGTGGGGCTCCGTAAGTTGTTGTGCGGCCCGGGAGGGTCGGATGTGGCTGAGTAGGGCGTGCCAATAGTGGCTAGCGAGGAGTGGCCGTCCGGCTCTTCGGGGCGCCCTGGCTGCTGATTGAGCTGTGCGCGCTGTGTGCGGACGCTATTTAGGGAGCGGAACAGCGGGGCGTTCCTCGGGTCCACGGCATAGCTGTTCGGAACTAAAGGGTGTTGCAGAAGGTCGGGCTCGGGCAGGCCGGAGTTGTGCACGGTTGCCGGTGCTCCAGAACGGGAGGTGGCCCTGCATATCCAGAAAGCATTCACCACGCCAGGGACGACGCAGCCCCCCATGGCCAAGAAGGATCTGCCAGGCAAGGGTCCCGAGCCCGCGCTGACGCGCCTGTACTGGGACACCAAACGCCGGGAGCTGAACCGTAGCCGCTCCGTCTATAACTGCGGGAAGTACTTCGGCGAGGACTACGCGACGTCAGCCGGGTACGCGCGAGAATGTGACGAGTATCCGATGGCGTCTACGTACGAGGGAGCAGGCCAATCCGACTACGATCACCTCGCCGAGCCGGGCAACTTCAGTGTCCTGCCCGTCAAGAAAGAGGACAATGGGGCTGCGGGAAGCCTGCTCGCGCAGTTCTATGACAAGAACAGGATCATAGACGGACCGGACGACGGCTTCTGGGTCGAGATCACTTCGTAGCGACTTTGACAGGTGTGGGGGGGGGCGGCTCGGAGACAGGAGCCGCCCCCAGTACTTCAGGCGTTCGGCCAGAACTGTGCGATGTAGCGCTCGACTCCGTGCACCACACCGTGCTGGGTCTGCGCAGATGCCGCCTCACGGCCGGTGCACACCACTCGCACCGTCCAGACGCCCGGCCCGGCCGACAATTCGATCGCCTCCGGCATCGGCCCTGCCGCCATCCCCCTGGCGCGCAACTTGCCCGAAGAACAAACGATGCTGGCCAGGGCTGTCTCGTCCCACTCTCCGGCCGGCACTGCAGGCTCCCCGTCCCAGACCTCCACCGTCAGGGACGCGGTGTGGGTGTGCCCGGCACTGTAGAAATCAAGGCGCCCAGGGTGAGCAGTGAGAAACGCGTCGCCCTCGAAACCCTCAGGGAACAGCACAGGAACCTGCGTGTCGTCGAAGTCCTGCAAGGCCCATCCGTTGTAGTCCACATTCACCGGATACTCCTGGCGCCTGATCAGGCTGGCCACGTCACCCACCCCTTGTCGTCGTCTGGTGCGAGGGGCTCCATCATCGTCGATCTTTAGCGGCGAAATCACAGCGGAACCAGCCTTTGCACGGCGAGGCGGCGACAGCTACACAGGCAAAGCATGGGCCTCGACGCTCAGCGATAGACCAGGCAGGTGGCTTGACTCAGTCATTGAGACTCCTCGCGGGCGCGTTCCGGTGCCGCCCCTCGCCGCGGCCCGTTCCGGCGCCGCCGGGCTCCCGGCGCGGCCGCTGGGCGAGCCGGGCCTGCTCGCGGGCGCGTGCAGCGCGTACGGCGACGGGCGGCGCGAGCCGCCTGTGATCCCGGTGTGTCACCCCCGGAACTCCGCTCCGTCCCGCGGGTGCCGCAGGGGGTCGTCGGCCGCCGCGCCCCGGGACCAGGCCGCCGTGTACTCCGCTGAGCCGAGCAGCGCGCGCACCCGCTCCTCGGCGGCGACGTGCGCCTCGTGGAACGGGCGCAGGCCGATCAGCGCCACCCCGGTGTCCTGACGCAGGCGGTGGGCGGCGCCCAGCAGCCATGCCGCCCGCGTGCCGTCACCGGTGGCCGCCACCGCCCAGGCCAGCGTCTCCAGGCCCCACACCGGTCCCCAGCTGTCCCCGATGGCGCGCTGCCGTACCAGGGCGGCCCGCAGCGGAGACAGAGCCCGCTCCGCCGCACCGTGCCGCAGCTCCACGAGGCCGGTGCACCACTGGGCCCAGGTGCGGGCCCACTCGGCGCCGCTCGCCTCCGCCTCCGCGACGTACACGTCCCTGGCCGCCGAGGCCGAGGCGCGGGTGCCGAGGAACGCCTCCGCCATGGCCCACAGCATCGTCGCCATGTGCGCGTCGCCGCCCTGCCCGAGCGCGCGAAACCGGTCCCGCGCCACGGCCAGCAGCGGGATACTGGCCGGGTCGCCGCGCACCAGCATGGCGTGCGCTCCCTCGATGTACGTCAGCGGTGCCGAGGGGGAACCGTCCGCCGACTCCCGCGCCCCCGCACGGCACTCGGCCAGGAACCGCTCGGACGCGGGGTTGTCCCCCTGGCACAGGGCGATCCAGGCCTTCATCGCCAGCGCGCCGACCACCAGCGCCGGCTCGACCTGGACCCACGGCCCGTCCGGGCCGGTGGCCAGCAGCCGTTCCAGCCAGTGCCGCCCTTCTCCCAGCGTGCTGCTGAAGAACCAGCAGCGGGTGCGCGCCAGGTTCACCGCGATCTCGACCCCGGCCACCGCGAGGTCGTGCCGGCCGGCGCAGTAGTCGAGAGCCGTGCGCAGGTTGGGCAGTTCGGTGCGCAGCCTCAGCAGCCAGTCGACCTCGCGCGGCCCGCACCACGCGTGGCCGGCCCGCACCGCCGTCAGCCGGTAGTACTCGCAGTGCCGCACCCGCAGCCGGGTCGCCTCGCCCGCTTCCAGCAGCCGCTGACGGCCGTACTGGCGGATGGTCTCCAGCAGGCTGTACCGGGTCCGGTCACCGGAATGGCTGACCGCCACGATCGACTTGTCGACCAGCCCGGCCAGCAGGTCCAGCACGTCCGTCCGGGCCACCCCCTCACCCGCGCACACCGTCTCCGCAGCCTCCAGGTCGAAGCCGCCGGAGAACACGGACAGCCGGTTCCAGAGCAGCCGTTCGCCCTCGGTGCACAGGTCGTAGCTCCAGTCGACGACGCCGCGGAGGGTGAGGCGGTACCGGGCCGACGTGCGCGGCTGCGGCACGGACAGCAGGCGGAACCTGTCGTCGAGGCGCTCCACGATCTCCTCGGCCGTCATCGCGCTGAGCCGGACCGCGGCGAGTTCGATCGCGAGCGGAATGCCGTCGAGGCGCAGGCACAACTGGGCGACGGCCCGGCGGTTGCGGGCGGTGAGCCGGAAGGCGGGTGCCGAGCCGGCGGCACGGTCCATGAGCAGCCGCACGGCCTCGGAACGCAGCAGCGGGTCGTCGGTCCCGGTGACGGCCTGGGTGCCGGGAGCACCTGGAGTGCCGGTCCCGACCGGAGCCAGGCCGCCGGGCGAGACCAGGGCCGGGGCGTCGGGCGAGACCAGGGCCGGGGCGTCGGTGCGGACGGCGGCCGAGGAGCCGGGTGCGTCCGGGGCCGATGAGCCCGGCGTGGCCGCGGCCGAGTGGGCAGCTGGGGTGTGGTCGTCGGGCGTGCCTGCGGCCAAGTGGTCGCCTGTGGTGTGGTCGTCGGGTGTGGCCACGGCCAAGTTGTCGCCTGTGGTCAGGTTGGCGGGTGTGGCCACGGCCAAGTGGTCGTCTGCGGTGAGGCCGTCCGGTGTGGCCACGGCCAAGTTGTCGCCTGCGGTGAGGCGGTCGGGCGTGGCCACGGCCAAGTCGCGCGCTGCGGTGAGGCCGTCCGGTGTGGCCGGGGCCGCGTGGTCACCTGCGGTCAGGTCGTCGGGCGTGGCAGCGGTCAAGTCGTGGCCCGGGATGGAGCCGTCGGGTGTGGCCGCGGTCAAGTCGGCGGCCGCGGTCAGGGCGCCGGTCCCGGAGGCGGCCACAGCGCCGGGTCCGGTCCCGGGGCCGGCCGTGCCCCCGGGACCCGGTCCCGCTCCGGCGGCCGCTCGTGCCGCACACCCGGAGCCGGCTCGGGGACTGCCGTCCGCCCGCTCGTCCGCGTCGGGCAGGGTGAGCGACGGCACGGTCAGTACGTGCTCACCAGGTGCCCCGAGGCGCTGGCGGCTCGTGGCCAGTACGCGCAGCCCGGGTGCCGCCCGCGCCAGTCGCAGCACGAGCGCGGCGACGTGCTCCACCAGGTGCTCGCAGTTGTCGAGGACCAGTAGCAGGCGGCGGTCGCGCAGATGGCTGACAATGGCGTCCGCGGCGGGCCGCGCGGACTGGTCGCGCAGTCCGAGCGCCTCCGACACGGCACGGTCGAGGAGGTCCGGGTCGCTCAGCGGAGCGAGGTCGGCGAGCCGGACACCGTCGGCGAAGGAGGGCGCGACGTCCGCCGCGACCCGCAACGCGAGCCGGGTCTTGCCCACACCGCCCACTCCGGTGAGCGTGACGAGCCGCGCCGCCCCCAACAGGCGCCGTACCTCGGCCAGTTCCGCCTCGCGGCCGACGAACGTCGTCATCTCCACGGGGAGTTCGTCGACCCGGGTCGACGGAGCCGTCCGCACGGCGGGTGCCTCGTCCAGGTTCGGGGCGGCCGCCAGCAGCCGTTGGTGGACCTGCCTCAGCTCGGCCCCGGGGGCGACGCCCAGCTCCTCGGACAGCAGCGCCGTGACCTCGCGGTAGCTCGCCAGGGCCTCGCCCTGCCGTCCGCAGTCGAAGAGCGCCAGCATCCGCTGAGCCCAGAAGTGCTCGCGCAGCGGGTGCGCGCCGACGAGACCCCGCAGCTCCGGCAGCACATCGGCGGCCCGGCCGAGCGCCAGGTCCGCGTCGATCCGCAACTCCCAGGCGTACAGCCGCTGTTCGTTCAGGGCCGCCACGACGCCCTGGAGGCCGTGTGCGGGCAGGTCGGACAGCGGCTCCCCCCGCCACAGTCCCAGGGCCTCGCGCAGCAGGGGCGCCGCGCGGGCCGCCGCGCCCTCCGCCAGGGCCGCACGGCCCTGACGCACCAAGGCGGTGAAACGGTGCAGGTCCAAGGCGTCCGGCGCGGTCTCCACCAGGTAACCGTGAGGGCGGGTGAGCACGGGGGCGCCGTCGGCGGCGGAACCCAGGGCGCGCCGCAGGCGCAGTACGTAGTTCTGCAGCGTGTTGCGGGCGCGCCCGGGCGGGTTCTCGCCCCACAGCCGGTGGATCAGCGTCTCCACCGTGACCACCTGGTTGGCGTCGGCGAGCAGGGCCGCCAGCAGCAGCCGGACCTTCGCCGCGTCGATGCGCAGGGGCCGCCCGTCACACAGGACTTCGAGGGGCCCCAGGACCTTGAACTCGTACCGCGTGCTCACCGTTCCCCCGGTCATCCGCCCCGGGCGGTCGCGGCGCTCCACGACAAGTGACCGCCCGGATACGCATTGTAGCCACCGCGCGACCGGGAAGTGACCCGCGTGAGGCCGGGGACCGGGACGGTGGGCCCAGCGTTCACGGCACACGTCCTGGAGTCCGCACCATGCCCCTGACCAACCCCCGACCCCTTTCCGCCGGTCTCGGCGAGACGACGTCGCCGGCGACGGGCCCGTCCGCGACCCTGGGTGCGCACCTGAGAGGTCAGGTGCGCCGCGTCTGCGCTGCGGCCGGCTTCGCGGTCCCGGCCGACGGGTCCGGTTCCCCTCTCCTCGAGCTGCTCGACCTGCTCGGCCCCGCGGCTCTTCGGCCCCTCGCGTCCGGGCCGCCCTCACCCTCCTTCGTGTGCGACGACCACTCGCCTGCCGAGATCTCGCTCGCCTTCGGCGCCGGACGCCCCGTGGCCGTACGGCTGCTGGTCGAGCCCGGCTGCACGGCGGCCTCACTGGAGGAGAACGGCCGCCTCGGCCGGCGCGCCCTCGGCCAACTGGCCGCGCGCCGGGGCTTCTCGACCGAGCCGGTGCGCCGGGTGGCGGACCTGTTCTTCCCGCCGGTCGTGCACGGCTCGTTCGCGCTGTGGTGTGCGACGGAGCAGCGGCAACAGCCGGGTGGGGGCGGGGGCGTCAAGGTCTACGTCAATCCGCAGGCCCACGGGCGGGAGCGATCCGCCGGGGTGACCCAGGAGGCGCTGGCCCGCTTCGGATTCGGCCGGGCATGGCCCGAACTGCGCGAACGCGCCCTGCCACGCGGCCCCGGCAGGGACGAGATCCTCTTCTTCGCCCTCGACCTGGGTGACTGGCCCACCCCGCGGGTCAAGGTCTACGTCGCCCACCACGGCGTCACCGTCCCGGAGGCGCACGAGATGGCACGCCTGCTGCCCGGAGAAGCCGCCCAGCGGGTCCACGACTTCTGCCGGGAGATGGGGGGCGGCCCCGGGCGCTTCGCCCACCGGCCCCTGGTGTCCTGCCTGTCGTACACCGAACGGGACGTCGAGCACCCCAGTGGCTACACCGTGCACGTACCGGTCCGTGACTACGCGCCGGACGACGCAGTCGCCCGGGACCGGGCCACCGCCGCTCTGCGGCGCTTCGGCATGGACGCGGACGTCATCGGCCGCGCCCTGACCGCCATGACGTCCCGCCGCCCGTCCGAGGGAGTGGGACTGATCACCTACGTCTCGCTGGTACAGAGCACCTGGGAGCCGCCTCGGGTGAACGTCTACCTCTCGCCGGAGGCCTACGCCGTCCGTCCCGTGCGCACCGCGTCGACCGGCCGGGAAGGGGCGAGCTAGTGGAGCCTTACCGGATCAAGGTCGTCGAACCGATTCCGATCACCACGCGAGCCCAGCGCGAGCGAGCCCTGCGCCGGGTGCACTACAACCTGTTCGGGCTGCGGGCGGACGAGGTCACGATCGACCTTCTCACGGACTCCGGCACGGGTGCCCTGTCGGCGGCGCAGTGGTCGGCCGGCGTGGCCGGTGACGAGTCGTACGCCGGGTCGCGGTCCTTCTACCGCTTCCGGGACGTGATCCAGGACCTCACCTCCTACCCGTGCGTCCTGCCCGTGCACCAGGGCCGGGCAGCGGAACGCGTCCTCTTCTCCGCGCTGCTCACCCCCGGGCAGATCACGCTGAGCAACACCCACTTCGACACCACCCGCGCCAACGTGGAGCTCGCCGGATGCCGGGCGGTCGATCTGCCCTGCCCGCAGGCCGAGGACCTCGACAGCGCCGAGCCGTTCAAGGGCGACATCGACCTGCACCGGCTGGAGGGGGCCCTGCGCGGCCCCGACGCCACCCGGATCGCCCTGGTCATCATGACGCTGACCAACAACGGCCAGGCCGGCCAGCCGGTCTCCATGGACAACCTCGCCCGAGCCGCCGCGCTGTGCCGGGAACACGCGGTCCCGCTCTTCCTCGACGCCGCCCGGTTCGCCGAGAACGCCTGGCTGGTGACGCAACACGAGGACGGCTACCGGGACATGAGTCCACGCCAGGTCGCCGAGCAGGCCTTCCGGCTGGCCGACGGCTGCCTGATGAGCGCGAAGAAGGACGGCATCGTCCACATCGGCGGTTTCCTCGGCCTGCGCGACCCGTTGCTGGCGGAGCGGTGCGAGCTGCTGCTCATCGCCACGGAGGGTTTCCCCACCTACGGCGGTCTCGCGGGCCGGGACCTCGACATGATCGCCCAGGGGCTGACCGAGGTCACCGATCCCCGCTACCTCCGGTCCCGCGCCGACGCCGCCCGGCACCTCGCCGGCCTGGCCCGGGACGCGGGCGTCGACATCGTCGAGCCACCGGGCCTGCACGCCCTCTACCTCAACGCCGGCCGGCTGCTTCCCCACATCCCCGCGCACCGCTTTCCCGGCCACGCGCTCGCGTGCCAGCTCTACCTCGAAGGAGGCATCCGCTCGGTGGAGCTGGGTTCTCTGTACCTCGGCCGCGAGGACGAGAACGGCACCCCGGTGACTTCCGCGCCCTACGAACTGGTCCGCCTCGCGCTGCCCCGCCGGACGTACGGCCTCAGCCACCTGGATCACGTCGGTGAGGTCCTGGCGGCCACGGCCACGGCCAGGGACCGGATCCCCGGTTACCGCCTGACCGAACAACCCCCGCTTCTGCGCCACTTCCGCTGCAGACTCGAACCCGACGTGCCCCTCCGCTGACCGGATCACCGGCGGTGGCGTCAACACCCGCCGATACGGCGACGACGCGGCGGACGGACCCCACCCTCCGCGGCGCGGCCGGAGCAGTGAGCACGCGGTGCTGCTCCTCGGACAGCACGCCGCGACGCGGAGGTTCACGGGGAAGTGCTGACAGGACGTCTGCCCCGGCCCCGGGCCGAGATGGCAAGCTGGCTTCGTCTCACATGAGTTCTTCACAACGGCCGGCTCGGCGTGGTGCAAGTTGAGTCGGATGGCATCAACTTGATCCAGTCGGCACTTGTCAATCATCCTGACGGTGGGTTATACGGCTACGGCGGTTCTCATGGGTCACGGTCGCCACCGTGGCAGCCGCCGTCCAGGAGTGAAAGGAGAAGTGGGGCATGCTTGTGCGCAGCGGCGCTCTGGGGGATCTGGACCGGCTCACGCGTGAACTCGCGGAGAGCGCCACGGCAGGCACCGTCATCCCGGCGGACGTCTGGCGCGACGACGACGCGTTCTTCGTCCAGTTCGACCTGCCGGGCATGGACCGCTCCAGCGTCGAGGTCACCGTGGAACGGGGCACGCTCCTCCTGCGCGCCGAGCGCCCCTCCCCGGTCCCGGACGGCGCCAGGCCCGTGCTCACGGAGCGTCCCACGGGCCGGTTCAGCCGCCGCCTGACCCTGTCCGACGCGCTGGACGCCGACGCCGCCCAGGCGGTCTACGACAACGGCGTGCTCACCTTGCGCATCCCGCTGGCCGCGCACGCCAAGCCCCGCAAGATCGCCATCGCGGACGGCGGACCCAAGCAGGTCACCGCGTAACGGCAGCTCCGTACCGCCGCGTTCATGAGGAGGCCGGGCCGTCAGCGCCCTGCTGTGGTCACTCGTCCCACAGCTCGGCGCCCGGCCCTATTCGTTGGCTGCTGTCCCGGGCTGCCGATATCGTCGGGCTCCCGGCCGGCCGCATCAGGCGGTCGCCTCGTCCAGGAGCGATTCCGGTGACCGACCAGCGCGCGACCACGACCTTGTGGCGTCCCACCGGCCCCGAGGAGCTCGCACTGGTGCGTGAGCTGGAGTGGCGAGCCTGGCCGCCCCGCCTGCCCGAGCAGCCGATCTTCTACCCGGTCCTCGACGAGGACTACGCGATCAGGATCGCGCGGGACTGGAACGTCAAGCACGACGGCGCCGGCTACGTCACCCGCTTCGAGGTCGACTCCGCCTTCCTGAGCAGGTACCCCGTCCGGCAGGCAGGCGGCCGGACGATCCTGGAACTGTGGGTTCCGGCCGAGGAGCTCGACGAGTTCAACGCTCACATCGCCGGCAGGATCGAGCTGGTCCACGAGTTCCACTGAGCCGACGGGTTCCACGGCGGGTCGGCCGCCGCCCTGCCGGCGTCCGCTGGTGCGGTCGAGCCGTCCTACCTGCTGCGATAGGCCCGCAGGAAGGTCCGGACCCCCTCGACGACGAGTGGGCGCACGCGGGCGTCCTCCGCGGCGTTCGCCGAACCGAGCCGGTCCAGTGCCACGCCGAAGGTCAGCGCGATGAACTGGTCGGCCGCGAGCCGCGGATCGGGCACGTCGAGCAGCCCGGCGGCGGCGAAGGCGGCGAAGCGTTCGGCGATCGCCTCGTCGGGTGTGTCGGCCATGGAGTTGTAGCCGCGGTGCGGCAGGTGGCCCGACTCCGCCCGGACCAGCCGTTGCAGCGTGGCGTACTCCGCCGAGCCGAGCATGTCGGTGGCGATCCGCATCGCGAACGTGACGAGCGCGTCCTCCAGTTCGGCGGCCCCGGTGTGCTCGGTGGGCCCGGGGAGGGTCTCGTCCAGGGTGCTGCGGATCGTGGTGATCATCGACTGGCCGATGGCGTCGACGACGGCTTGCAGCAGCGTCTGCTTGTCGCCGAAGTAGTCGTAGACCGTCCGCTTGGACACCTCCGCCCGGGCGGCGATCGCGTCGACGCTCGACCGGTCGAACCCGTCGGCGAGGAACAGTTCCCGGGCCGCCCGGAGGATGGCGGCCCGCTTCGTCGCGGAGCCCTCGCGCAGCGTCTTCGTGGTCGGCATGGGCTCATCCTAACCGTTCTACACTGCACGGTGTAGTGTAGTCTTCGAACGGGTCGCGCTTTCAGCACTCGGCACGCAGCGCCACGCTCGCCGCACCACCCCTCACCCACCAGCCACCACCCGTCCCGCGCTCCGCGCTCCGCGTGAGAAGGCCGCTGTGCCCATGGCGCTGTGCGCACGGCGCCGTACCCCTGGCCGGACCTGGCGGGCCCGCGGCCTCCCCGCCCACAGCCGGCCGGCCCTCTGACGCTCAGGACCGTCACGAAAGGACGTCCATGACCGCAACCCTGGCTCCCCCCACCCGTATCGGAAGGGCCGCCGTCGGTGCCCTGGGCGCGCTGGCGGTCGCCACCGGCGCCCTGGAGTCGGTGGTGACGCCGACCCTCCCGCTCCTCCAGCGCGAACTGGACATGAGCCCGGCCGAGGGGGCGCTGCTCAGCATCGTGCTTCTCATCACCGGTGCGCTGATCACGCCGATCGCGGGCACGTTAGGCGACCGCCACGGCGGAAAACGCATCCTGATCCGGCTGATGGCGGTCGTCTCGGCCGGCGGCCTGGTGTCCTCCCTGGCGCCCAACCTGCCCGTGCTGCTGCTCGGTCAGGTCCTGCAGGGGGCGATGGTGGGCGCGTTGCCCCTGTCGTTCATCCTGGTGCGCGAACACCTGCCCGCCGGTGAGGCGAAGGTGGCCATCGGGGTGGTCAGCGGATTGTTCGTCGCGGGCGGGATGGCCGGCACGCTGTCGGCCGGGCCCGTGGCCGAACAGCTGTCCCGGCACTGGATGTTCGCCCTGCCGACCATCGCCGTCGTCGTCGGCACACTGCTGGTGAACACCCTGTTTCCCCATGATCCGCCGGGGCGTTCGGACGACACCGGGTTCGACTGGCCCGGCCTGCTCCTCCTGAGCGGAACCCTCGTCACGCTCATGCTCGTGCTGGCTCTCGCGCCCGACATCGCTGCGCGGCCCCTCGTCCTCGGCGCTCTCCTCGTGGTCCTGGCCGCCTTCGCGGCCGGATGGACGGCCGTCGAACGCCGCGCGGCCTCGCCCATGGTGGATCTGCGGATGCTGAGGCGGCCCGCCGTGTGGAGGTCGTGCGTGCTGACGTTCGTGATGTGCGTCGGCACGTCGCTGGCGGTCTACCTCGTCCCGCAGCTGTTCGCCGTCTCCGCCGACGGGTACGGCTTCGGGGCCAGTGCCACCCAGATCGGCCTCTACCTGCTGCCCGGCGCCGCCGCCGCCGCGCTGGCCGGGCCGCTCAGCGGTGTCGGGGCGCGGCGCCTCGGCTCGCGCGCCGTGGTCACCGCCGGGATCGCCCTCATGGCCGTCGCCCTGACCGCCCTGGCCGCCGTGCACACCGAGGTCTGGCACCTCGTCCTCGGCAAGGTGATGATCTCGCTCGCCGGCGGCCTGTGCATCACGGCGTTGGTGACCGGCACCGCCACCTCCGTCGACCGGCGCGACACCGGCATCGCCACCGGCCTCGTCCTGGTGACGCGCGTGGTCGGCTACGCCGTGGGCGCGCAGGTGGGAGGTGCCCTCCTGACCGACGGGACCCCTGCCGGGTCGGATGTCCCGGCCGAATCGGCCTTCGTCACCGGCTTCGTCGTGGCCGGTGCCGTCACGGTCCTGTCCCTGCTCATCACCCGCACCATGAAAAAGGGAGTCGAAGCATGACGAGCCGCACGGATCCGCCGAGGAGCCTCCGCACCCCGCCCCGGCGAAGGGTCCTGATCTCCGGAGCCAGCATCGCGGGGCCCGCGCTCGCCTACTGGCTGCACCGCTGTGGATGCGCCGTCACGGTGGTCGAGAAGGCGAGTTCGCTCCGCGACGGCGGCTACCCCGTCGACGTGCGCGGCACCGCCCTCGAAGTCGTCCGGCGCATGGGGATCCTGCCGCGGCTCCAGGACGCGCACGTCGACCTACGCCGGATCACCTTCCTCGACGAGGACGGGGGAGAGGTGGTCTCGGTCAGCCCGCACACCGTCGCCGGCAGCGCCGCGGGGCAGGACCTGGAGGTCCGCCGCGGCGATCTGACCAGGGCCCTGCACGCGGCGATCCGGGACGACGTCGAGTTCCTGTTCGACGACTCCATCGACACCCTCGACCAGTCCGGACCCGGCGTCGACGTCACCTTCCACGGGGGCGGCAGGCGTACGTTCGACATGGTGTTCGGCGCGGACGGGGTCCACTCGCACACGCGTGAGCTCCTGTTCGGACCCGAGGAGCAGTTCCACCGGTACCTCGGCTACTGCTTCGCCGTCTTCACCATGCCCAACACCTTCGGGCTCTCCCACGAGACCGTGATGTGGAACAGTCCCGGCAGAGCCGCCGCGCTCTACGCCGTCGGAGACGACGACGAAGTGCACGCCTTCCTGAACTTCGCCCACCCGGAACCGCCCTTCGACGCCTTCCGGGACCCGCAGGCCCGACGGGACCTCCTCGACCAGGTCTTCGCCGACGCGGGATGGCAGGTCCCCGGCATGCTCGCCGCCCTGCGGGACGCGGAGGACGTCTTCTTCGACGGAGTCAGCCAGATCCGCATGCCCCGCTGGTCCAGCGGCAGGGTCGCGCTGCTGGGCGACGCCGCGTACGCGCCCTCGTTCCTCACCGGGCAGGGCACCAGCCTCGCGCTCGTCGGCGCGTACATGCTCGCCGCTTCCCTGGCGGACCGGGACCACAGCGCGGGCTTCGCCGCCTACGAACGGGACACCCGCCGGTTCGTGACCGTGAACCAGGACCAGGTCGGCCAGGGCGAAGCCAGGCTCTTCCCCACCACCGCACAGGCCCTGCGGCAGCGCAACGCCATGCTGCGGCAGCTCAGCGCCCTGCCCTCCGGGACGGGACGACCGGCCCATTCGGCGCTCACCCTGCCCGCGCTCCGGCCCGCACCCGTGGGGGAAGATCGACCCTGAACGGGCGTCGGACGGGGCGGGGGACAGCGATGGACTGGTCGGCGTCACTTCTCGCCTTCACGGCGGGCGCCCTGATCGCGCTGGTCACCGCGCCGGTCGGGGTCTCCGGGGCCGTGTTCCTGCTGCCGGTCCAGCTCAGCGTCCTCGGTGTCCCCAGCCCCGCCGTCACCCCCACCAACCTGCTCTACAACGTCGTCGCCGGTCCCGGCGCGTTGCTGCGCTACCGCCACGACGGAAGCCTCTACGGCCCGTTGACCCGCCGGCTGATCGCGGGCACCCTGCCCGGGGTCGTCCTGGGCGCCGTCATCCGCGTCTTCGCCATCCCCGGACCGGCCGTGTTCCGTCTCCTGGTCGCCGTCCTGCTGCTGCCCCTCGGGCTCTGGCTCATCGCCCGCACGCTCCACACGCCGACGGCCCGCACACCGCGCGAGCCCTCACCGCGCGCCCTCACCACCCTGGCGCTGGCCGTCGGCACGATCGGCGGCATCTACGGCATCGGCGGCGGCTCCCTCCTCGGCCCGGTCCTGGTCGGCCGGGGCATGCCCGTCGCCCGGGTCGCCCCGGCCGCACTCGCCTCCACCTTCCTGACCTCGCTGGTCGGCGCGGGCGCCTACGCACTGCTCGCCCTCACCGGCGGCGACGACGTCGCCCCCGACTGGTTCCTCGGACTGACCTGCGGACTGGGCGGGCTGGCGGGCGGCTACCTGGGGGCCCGCCTCCAGCCCCGCCTTCCCGAAGGCACGCTCCGCCTCCTGCTGGGCACCCTGGCGGCGACGATCGGGGGCCTCTACACGGCGCAGGCGCTCATCTAGGGGAGTCTGCCGCGAAGGCCCTGTAGCAGTCTGTCCGTTGCCCCACGGGTCGGTGACGTCGGTGGCGGGCCGGTTGTCGACACGGCCGCCGTTCGAATGGTCATGGCGGCCTGTACCGGGGCCGCGGCCGTCCTGCTGGGGACGCTGTACCTGATCCACCGGGACATGGTGCTCACGGGAGGCTGCGGATCGCGGTCCGGCCGCACATGTTCCGGGGAACAGTCCGGGCACATCTTCGCGGCGCTCGTGGTGATGCCCGCGTCCGCAGCGTGCCTCATGTTCCTGGACCGGGTTGTCTTCCGCCCGTACCGCTGGGGCCAGGTTCTCCTGGCCTTCCGTAGGCCGGTCGGTGTGCATGGCAGCCCTGCTCATCGCAGAATGCCCGCCGGGGCGGTCGCCGGGAGTCCGGCGGCCGCCCCGGGGTGCGTCAGCGGGCCGCGAGGAACTCGAGTGTGTCGATGACGCGGTTCGAGAAGCCCCACTCGTTGTCGTACCAGGCGACGACCTTGACGTGGCGGCCGTCGACGCGGGTCAGCGCCGAGTCGAAGATCGACGAGGCGGGGTTGCCCACGATGTCGGTCGAGACGAGCGGGTCCTCCGAGTACTCCAGGACACCGGCGAGCGGCCCCTCCGCCGCCGCGCGGTACGCCGCCAGGATGTCGTCGCGCGTCACCTCGCGCGCGACCGTCGTGTTGAGCTCGACGATCGAGCCCACCGGCACCGGCACGCGGATCGAGTCACCCGACAGCTTGCCGTCCAGGTTCGGCAGCACCAGGCCGATCGCCTTGGCGGCGCCGGTCGTGGTCGGCACGATGTTGACACCGGCGGCCCGGGCGCGACGGGCGTCGCGGTGGGGACCGTCCTGGAGGTTCTGCTCCTGCGTGTAGGCGTGCACCGTCGTCATGAACCCGTGCTCGATGCCGGCGAGCTCGTCGAGCACCTTCGCCAGCGGCGCCAGCGCGTTGGTGGTGCAGGAGGCGTTCGAGACGATCGTGTGCAGGTCCGGGTCGTAGGCGTCGGTGTTGACCCCGAACGCGAGCGTGATGTCGGCGCCGTCCGACGGCGCGCTGACGAGCACCTTCTTCGCACCCGCGTCGAGGTGCGCCCGGGCGGCCTTCGCCGAGGTGAAGCGGCCGGTGGCCTCCAGGACGATGTCGACGCCGAGTCCGGCCCACGGCAGCTGCGCCGGTTCGCGCTCGGCCAGCACCTTGATCCGGCGGCCGTCGACGACGAGGGTGTCCCCGTCGACGCTCACCGGGCGTCCCAGCCGCCCGGCGGTGCTGTCGTAGGCGAGCAGGCGGGCGAGAGCGGCGGGCTCCGTCAGATCGTTGACGGCGACGATCTCCAGGGCGCTGTCGCGCTCCAGAAGCGCGCGCAGCACATTGCGTCCGATGCGGCCGAATCCGTTGATGGCGATGCGAGTCATGAATGAGGTCCCTTCCCTTCGCCACCATGCTCGTCCGCGGCCGACGCTCCTGACAGTGGCGCTATCGCCATGGTTCAAAAGGATCCCGCCAGACGGTGCCGGCCGCCGTCACTCGCCCCGGGTGAAGGTGCGCCGGTACTCGCTCGGTGTGGTGCCGAGGATGCGCTGGAAGTGCAGCCGCAGGTTGGCGCCGGTGCCGAGACCGACGTCGTCGGCGATCTGCTCGACGCTGCGCTCCGAGCGTTCCAGCAGCTCACGGGCCAGGTCGATGCGGGCGCGCATCACCCACTGCATCGGCGTGTAGCCCGTCTCCTCCACGAAGCGGCGTGAGAACGTGCGCGCCGACACCCCCGCCTGCTGCGCCAGTACGTCGAGGGAGAGGGGCTCGCCGAGCCGGTGCAGCGCCCACTCGCGCGTGGCGGCGAACCGCTCGCCGAGCGGCTCGGGGACGCTGCGCGGCACGTACTGGGCCTGGCCGCCGCTGCGGTAGGGGGCCGCGACCAGACGCCGGGCCGCGTGGTTGGACGCGGCCACTCCGAGATCACGGCGCAGGATGTGCAGGCACAGGTCGATCCCCGAGGCGGCACCGGCCGAGGTGAGCACGCTGCCCTCGTCCACGAACAACACGTTCTCGTCGACCCGCACGTGCGGATGCCTGGCCGCGAGGGCCCGCGTGTAATGCCAGTGGGTCGTGGCGCGCCGGCCGTCGAGCAGCCCCGTGGCGGCGAGCGCGAAGGCACCCGTGGAGATGGCGGCGAGCCGCGCGCCCCGGTCGTGGGCGGCGATCAGCGCGTCGACGACGGCCCGCGGCGGATCGTCCCGGTCCGGGAACCGGTAGCCGGGGACGAAGACGAGATCGGCCCAGTCGAGCGCGTCCAGCCCGTGGGCGACGTGGTAGGCGAGCCCGTCACCGCCCGTCACGAGACCGGGCGTCGCCCCGCACACCCGCACCTCGTACGGCATGCTCGCGCGGGTGGTGAACACCTGCGCGGGAATCCCGACGTCGAGCGGCTTCGCCCCCTCCAGCACGAGGACGGCGACACGATGCAGGCGGGAGACGGACACAGGAAGAGATTACGTGCCGGCGGAAACCACCACGCCCGCGCACGACCCGCCCACACGAGCCGCGGGCCGGACCGTCATCCCTGCCCCCCCGCAGCCCGGCCCGCCAGGGATGTGTCTCGCGGCTCTTGTTGTGGGCAGGCGTATGAGGAGCAGACGTAACCTCACGACGGAGAGCCGGTGATGACGACTTCCCGTGCGCAGCGGTCCCTGCCCGAGGCCGGGGAGGATGCCGTGCCGACGCGCCTGGAGCGGGAGAACGCGCAGCTGCGGCAGGCGGTTGATTCCCATGCGACGGTCGACCAGGCCATCGGCGTCCTCGTCGCCGTCCACCGGCTGACGCCGGCCACCGGGTTCGAGGTGCTGCGCGAGGTGTCCCAGCACACCAACGTCAAGCTGCACGCGGTGGCCGAGACGGTGATCGACTGGGCACTGGGCCGGCCCCTGCCACCGCCGGTGGGGCAGGAGTTGGACGCGGCCGTACGGCGGCGTCCGCGTGCCGAGGGCGAACCCGGGAGCCCGGAGTAGGCGGATCGGGCGGCCGGGCCTGCTCGGAAGCCGACGGCGGTCCAGGTGCCCCGGGCGGTCCGCGGCGGCCTTCGTGCCTCAGCGAGGCGGAGAGGAACACGTGTTCGCCCCATGAGGGAGACCTCACGAGACATGTGAGGCATAGTGCGGGGTACGCGCAAGCGTGTGAACGGGGGTAACACGATGGAGCCGGCCGAATCAGTCCCTGAGGGCGAGGGCCACGTGATGCCGGGCACCGCACCGATCCAGGAGACGGTCGCCCTCGACGGTGACGGGCACATCATCGCCGAGGCGCGTCACCGGGCGGCCGACTTCCTCGCACGGGTCCAGGCCGAGCACGGCCTCCCGGTGTCCGCCCGCGCCCTGGACCTGACCCGGCTGGTGGTCAGCGAGCTGGTCACCAACGCCCGCAAGTACGCTCCCGGCCCCGTGCTGCTGGAACTGCGCGTGTCCGGCGACGGGGTGGAAGTGATCGTCTGGGACAGCGACCCGGTCCTGCCGGTGGCCCGGGCCGCCGACGCGGGCCGGGTCGGGCAGCACGGCCTGGAGATCGTCATGGCCGTCGCGCAGGGCTTCGAGGTCCAGCGTGAGCCGGTCGGCAAACGCATCACCGTCCGCATCGCCCTGCTGGACGACCCCGGAGGGGACATCGCCGGGCGCAACCCGCTCTAGGCCGCGTCCGCACAGTCCCTCCTGCCCCGCGACGCCCGGCACGCACTCTCGCCGCACCGGACACAGTCCCGAGTACGCCCGGTACGAGGGACCGCGTCCGGCACGCCGAGAGCACGCACCGGACGCCGCAGGGCCCGCCCTCCGGGCGAACGAAGGGACTGTGCGGACACGACCTAGCGCCCGAGGAAGTCGGTCAGTGCCGAGGCCAGTGCCTCGGGTGCCTGTTCCGCCACATGGTGACCGGAGTCGATGCCGTGGCCGCGGACGTCGTCGGCCCAGCGACGCCAGATCGTGCGGGGGTCCCCGTACAGCTCCTCCAGGTCGTCCCGCAGCGACCACAGCACGAGCGTCGGGCAGGTGATGCGCGCACCGGCGGCACGGTCGGCTTCCTCGTGCCGCCGGTCGACGGTCAGGCCGGCGCGGTAGTCCTCCAGCATGGCCCGCACCACGTCGGGATCGCGTGTGGCCCGCCGCCACTCGGCGTGGTTCTCCCGCCCCATCGTGCCGGGATCGCCGCTGTACCAGCTGTCGGGGTCGGCCGTGATGACCCGCTCGGGGACGTCCGGCTGCGCGAAGAAGAACCAGTGCCACCAGCGCGTGGCGAACGTGGCGTCCACCCGCGACAAATGCTCCGTGAGAGGCAGGCAGTCCGCGAACGCCACCCGGGAGACCACCTCGGGATGGTCCAGGGTGAGACGCAGCGCCACGTAGCCGCCCCGGTCGTGCCCGAGGAGCGCGAACCGCCGATGACCGAGGTGGCGCATCACGGCCACCACGTCCCCGGCGACCGCGCGCTTGGAGTAGCCCACGTGATCCGCCGTGAAACGCGGGCCCTTGGAGCGCCCGTACCCCCTCAGGTCCGGGCACACCACGGTGTGACCGGCTCGTACGAGGAGCGGAGCGACCCGGTGCCACGTCGCCGAAGTGCGGGGATGGCCGTGGAGCAGTACCACCGGCGGGCCGTCCCCACCGAACCGCACGAAGACGGAAGCCGGCCCGACATCGATCTGCGCCGTCTCGAACCCTTCGAACACATTGGCCTCCCTGTGGGGCTCGGCTGACGCACCGCGTCACACCGTCGACGCGGTACCGGCTCATCCAGTGCCCTGGACGGCGGCGGCCATGTGCGCGCGAGGCCGCGGTCCACGCCGGGTCCGCGCAGTCGCTCCTGCCTACGGGCGGACGAAGGGGCTGTGCGGGCCCGGCTGAGTCCGCTGCGTCCCCGCTCCTGGTACCGCACACGCCGCCGTCCCGCCGGGCAGTCGCCCCCGGTTGTCGGCCACCAGGCGGTAGACGCCGTGGGCGGCCCAGCGCACGGGCGGCAGGGTGAGGACGGCACCGATCACGGACCACGGGCCGCCCGCGTTCAGCAGGAGCTTCGCCACGGCCTGCGCCCCGCCGTACACCCGCCCGGTGGGCGTCACCCACAGGGCCTCGTACCGGGCCCGTTCCTCGGTGACGCCGAGCGACGCGAGGTCCGCGTGCTGCGAGGCCACGGTCTCGCAGCGCGGCCGCACCAGACGCCGGGCGACGCCCACCGACATGGTGCAGAAGCCGCAGTCCCCGTCGAAGATCAGCACTGGTCGTGTCCGCACCCCTCCATCGTGCCGCACCCGCGGACGGTCCGGCGCGAGCCGTCCCGGGTGCACGGTCCGGCGCGCGGGGGCGGCTCGTGCGGGGGCGGCGCACGGCAGGGGGCCGGTGGCCGCCGCCACCGGCCCCCCGCCGGCTACCGGCCACCGGCTCGGGACCACCGGCGACCGTGCCGGTACCCCGTGGCCCGTGGCCCGTCGCAGCTCACCGCAGGGGCGTCAGCCGGACGTTGCGGAAGCGGACCTTGTTGCCGTGGTCCTGCAGCCGTATCGCTCCCGCCGCAGGTGTCTCGGACCGGCCCGAGGCGGTGGGACCGTCGAGGGCGACGTCGTCGTGGACCTTCTTGCCGTTCCACACGACCGTGACCCGGGCGTCGGCGGTCTTCTTGCCGTCGTCGTCGAAGCGGGCCGCGCGGAAGACGATGTCGTAGGTCTGCCAGGTCTCCGGCGCGGTCGCCGCGTTCGCGTCGGGTGCCTTCTTCAGATAGATCGCCCCGGCCTCGTTGGTGTCCAGGGACGTGTCACCGTAGGAGTCGAGGATCTGCAGCTCGTAGCGGTCCTGGAGGAAGATGCCGCTGTTTCCGCGGTCCTGGCCGGTGACGTCCGGCGGCAGCTGGGGGACCCGGAACTCGACGTGCAGGGCGAAGTCCTGGTAGGCGTCCTTGGTGCGGATGTCGCCGCAGCACACCTCCATCGACCTCTCCTCGGTCAGCGGCCATGCCACCTTCCGCCCGTCCGTGTGCTGCCACTGGGCCTGCGAGCCGGCGGTGCCGTCGAAGAGCGTGACCGTGGCACCGCGCGGACGCACGGTGATCAGGTCGAGGTTGACATGGCCGGTGTCGCCGGCGTCGAAGCGGTACGAGATCGCGTTGCGGCCGGCGCGCAGGGTCAGCTGCTCGGTCCGGGTGGACCAGGTGTCCCAGTCCCCGGTGGAGGGCAGCAGGGTCTGCCGGATCTTCTTCCCGTTGGCGTACAGGGAGAGCGACTTGGTGCCGGCGAACGGGTTCGGGCCGTTGGCGTAGCGCAGGTTGACGTCGTACGTGCCGCTCTTCGGGACGGTCACGTCGAACGTCGTGGCGACCTTGCCCTCGGTGGCGTAACGGTCGACGAAACCGCTGCCGGAGTAACCGGAGTGGTCCGTGTTGATCCCGGCCTTGCCCGTCAGGCGTGCCTCCTCCGCCTCGTACAGGGTGGCGGCCGGCGGCTGCTTGCCGGGCAGCGCGTTGAGGGTGTACCAGGCCTCGGTGCTCCACAGCGCCTCACCGGAGGCCGAGGTGAAGGGGCGCGGGGAGCGCACGTGCACCACGTGGCCGGGCTTGAGCCCGTCCGTGCGCAGCCGGACGGTGCGGCCGTCGTCGGAGAGCGTAGCCGAGCGCACGGCGAGCCGCTCCTCGGCGATCTTCGGGCCGCCGTAGTCGGTGGTCGGGGTGTAGCGCCACTGCTCCACCCGGTAGCGCTCCGCGAGTTGTGCGGCGGTCTGCTCGGACACCGGCTGGGTGTACGTCAGGTCGAAGCCGCCCGGCACGGCGCGCATGGTCTTGATGTCGAAGGTGTTGCCGCCGTTGGGCGTCAGCTTCTGCAGCCCGAACCGGAGTTTGCCCTCCTGGCCCCAGTTGCCGTCGGCGCCGAGTCCACCGGCGTAGACGGCACCGTCGGGGCCGAGGGACAGGCGGTTGACGCCGGCTTCCAGGCCCTGGGTGTAGCGGAACACCGCGCCCTGGTACTGGCCCTTCACCTTCTCCAGGTAGGCGCGCTGCAGCCCGCCGTAGGTCACGTCGCCGATCAGCATCTGGCCCGCGAACTGCCCCTTCTTCATGTACAGCGGTGTCGAGGGGGAGTTGGCGATCTCGTTCTGCGGCAGCCAGAGCACCGGCGCGGTGACGGGGGAGGACTCGAAGGGGCCGGCGGGCTCGGTGTAGTGGTTGAAGAAGCGGTCCTGCTTGATCTGGACGAGCTTCGACGAGGGGAGCCAGCCGCCCTGGTTGTCGGTGGTGAAGAGGCCGCCGCCCGGGCCCCAGCCGATCCCGTTGGGGGTGCGCAGACCGCCCGCGACCGGGCTGATCCGGCCCGTCTTCTTGCTGATCCTGTACGTGGTCCCGCGGCCGGGGGCGGGCTGCGGGGTGGTGGTCGCGCCGCCGTAGTCGATGGCGACGGAGAGGTTCACGTAGAAGTACCCGTCGCGGTAGAGCAGACCGAACGCGAACTCGTGGAAGTTGCCGCCGTAGGGCCAGGTGGCGACGGTGCGGTACGTGTCGGTGACGTCGTCGCCGTCGTCGTCGACCAGCCGGGTCAGCTCGTGCTTCTGCGAGACGTACAGGGAACCGTCGACGTACTTGATGCCCATGGGCTCGCGCAGCCCTTCGGCGACCTTCTTGACGGTGACCTTGTCGCGGCTGGTGCGGCCGGTGACGTTGTCGAGCAGATACACCTCACCGGCAACGTTGTCACTGCCGCCCCAGGTGCTGATGGCCAGTCGTCCGTCGGGCAGCCAGTCCATACCGCTGACCTGTGGCTCGAAACCGTCGGGGCGCAGGTCCGTGAGGTCCAGGTCGGGGCGCACGGAAGTGAGGGGCAGCCCGTCGCCGGGGGAGTCGCCGCTCGCCTCGCACTCCTTGCGGCCGGGCGCCGTCACCCGGACGACACCGGCGTCGGTGCTCAGTGCCTCACGGGGCACGACGCTGAACTCGCTCTCGCCCGGCGGTTTCCAGGACAACTGCACCTGCTGCCCGCCGTCGCGCTCGAAGTGCTCGACGCGCAACGGGTGGGAACCGGCGGTGAGATGGACGGTGCCGTCCTTCGGCTCGGCCCCGTGCAGACCGTCGTGGTCGATCACCGTGGAGCCGTCGAGCGAGAGGCGGGAACCGTCGTCACTGGTGAGGCGGAAGACGTACGACCCGTCGCGCGGGGCGATCAGACGGCCCGTCGCCTCCGAGACGAACCGGTCCTCGAACCCGCCGAAGTCGGCGGCCGTGGACCAGTCGACGGTGGGCATGAGCTTGTCGTGGTTGGGGGTCTGCCCCGGTTTGAGGGTGCACAGCTTGCTGAGCGGAGTCTGGACGTCGTAGACGCGCAGGGTGACTCCGGGCTCCTGCGGAGGCAGGTCAGCGGCGGCCGTCGCGGAGGGCCGGGCGGGCGTCGGGGCGGGGTCGGCCGCCGCCGGGGCGGCCAGGACACCGCCGGCCAGGACGGTGGACGTCAGTACCGCGCAGAAGTGTCTTCGGGCTTTGGGGAAGGGTCGTTGGCGCATTGGTCCTCCTGTGCTAAGGACCGGACCGTGCCGGATCGTTCCGGTCTTTCACGGGGGTGGAGCACGGGTTGCGCCGCAAAGGTAAGAGACTTTCGCTTGGCATGTCCATACTTTGTCATCACTGTGTTCAAAGTCGGCCCGCGCGCTCTGGCGGCCCGTCAGGAGCGTTGTCGGCGTGCCGCGCCGCTCCAGGGTGTTCAGTGAGACCCGGATGGTGGAACTGATCATGGGTGGGCAGCACGTGATCCCGGGAACACGTCCGGAAGTGGGCCCGGGGGAGAGGCGGTGACGGCGGGTGAGTGAGCAGGGTGGCCGCGACTGGGTGCGTATGACGCCCGACGACTTCGACCTCGAGGCGCCGCCGCGCCCGGAGGCCGACGGACGGATCCCGGCCGAGCTGGACGAGTGCGGCACGGCTCCCCTCTTCGGCGACGAACCGCCTCCGGCGGGGAAAGGGCGCCGCCCGGCGCAACGCCCGGCGCAAGGCCCGGCTCAACGGGTCTTCCAGGGGCGGCTGTTCTGACACGCCTGGCGGAATCGGCCGAGACCGGCGGAAAAGCAAGCCCAGTTGTGCGCATCATGTCGGAGTGGCTGCTCCTCACCCTCCGCCGCTGGCCCTCGACGACCGCGGCAACGCCTTGGTCGCTTTCGCGCGGGGACGGGAGGACGAGCCGCCCGGTGACGCGCCACTTCCGCTCGCGCTGGCGGCCCTGTGGCACGACGGGTGCGTCCTGATGGCCTTCAACCGCTACCGGCAGGCCTGGGAACTGCCCGGCGGGCTGATCGACCCCGGCGAGACCCCTCGCCGGGCGGCCGCGCGCGAGTTGCTGGAGGAGACCGGCCACGTACCCGAGGGGCGGCTCGCCTTCGCCGGCTTCGCACGCTTCGAGCTGGCGCCCGACCGGCGTACCGAGTACGGCGCCCTGTTCAGCGGCCGGGGCGCCGACGTCTCACCGTCGTTCCAGCCGAACGAGGAGATCGCGGCCCTGCACTGGTGGGACCTGCGGGAGCCCCTGCCCGGTCGACTCCAGCCGCTGGACGCCTGCCTCGCGGAGCTCAGCCGTGCCCCGCTGCCGGGGGGAGCACCCTGAGGGCCGACGACCCGATCGATGTCTTCGGGATGCGCCCGCCGGGGGCGATGGCGAGCACCCCTGCGAAGACCTGACCCTCGACGGCGCGAGGGACGCCACCCTGCCCCGCGAGCTCGTCCTCTCCAGCCGCTGACGTGACAGCCCACCCGTCCGTCCAGTCCACCCCGGCCGTTCACCCGCCCACCCAGTCCGCTCCCGTCGCCTCGCTCAGCCGGCCGGCGAGCCGAACCGCGGTCTTCTCCCCGGCTCGCTGCCTGATCACACCCTCTTTGGCGGCGCAGCGAAGCCAGACCTCCGAGCGGCCCTCATCCACCTTCAGCACCCGCGCGGTGACCACCACCGGGTTCAGACCGCCGACACCGCCGCCCGCCACCAGGCGGATCGTCTCCTCCTCGCGGGAATCGATCCGCGCGGTCCCGACCGCACGGCCCGCCCTCCCGAGCACGCCGGCGACACGCCTCACGGCGTCGTCGAACGGCAAGGGGACCAGCAGATCGATCTCGTGGACGTTCTTTCTCATCAGCTTCGCCACGGCCCGGACCAGTCGACCACTGCCCCCACTCGCCGCACCGAGAGCAGCGAGCTCCTCGGCCAAGATCTCGTCTTCGCTCCGATCCACGGACCCACCCCCACTGCCCGACCGTCCTGCCGGGCCATCAGAACCGTCCTGCCGGGCACCAGGACCGCCTTCCGCCCGGCCGACCATGGTGACGCATGCCGATCAGCCCGGCACAGTCCTGCTTCCCGGTCTTCGAGGTCGGCTCGGTCTCCTACCGCTTCCACGCCGACGCCGATGCCGACTGAACGCGTGCGGTCACGACGGACGGGGACCCCGGTTCGCGCCTGCGGCGCCGTGTCGGCAGGATGGGGCCATGACCGAGATCCGCACCCCCCGCCTCGTCCTGCGCCGATGGTTCGACGACGACCTCGTCGCGCTGTCCGAGATCCACGCCGACCCGGTGGTGATGCGGAACATCGGAGACGGAAGGCCGCGCTCCCTCGAACAGACCGCCCAGGACATCGAGGTGTGGGAGGAGGAGTGGGACGAGGAGGGGTTCGGCGTGTTCGCGGTCGAACTCCTGGGCTCCGGTGAGCTGGCCGGCGCCGTCGGTCTGACCGTGGCCGACTCACCGGCCGAACTCGCCGGTCAGGTGGCGATCGGCTGGCGGCTGGGACGGGTGTTCTGGGGGCAGGGATACGCCTCCGAAGCAGCGCACGCGACCCTGGAGTTCGCGGTGCAGGACCGGGGCCTGGACCGGGTGGTCGCGGCGTGCCGTACGGACGACGGGGCCTCCGCGAACGTCCTCGGCAAGCTCGGCATGCAGCCGGAGGGCACGGCCGGGGAACCGCTCCACGGACACGAGCTGCGCCTGTACGGCATCGACCTGACGCAGTATCAGGAGTAGCGGACGGCCGCTACGCCAGCCACACCCCGTCACGCATGACGACTCCGCCGCGCAGCTCCGGCGCGCCACGCCAGGCCCGCACGGTCCTCGGAACCACCCGCACGTACAGGAAGGAGCCCTCCTCCACGCGGGGGTCCCAGCCGAACTTGCCGGTGAAGGCGTCCGCCGCCTCGGCGGGCACCTCCCGGTCCGGGAAGCACTCCGCCTCGCCCTGCAGGAGCACCACGTCGAAGGTGTCCGGCAGCGCCAGGCGCACCCGCGGCTCGGCACGGACGTTCCGCGCCGTCACCGAAGTGGCGCCGGTGCACATCCACACCGCCCGCCCGTCCCACAGGAACCACAGCGGCACCTGGTGCGGCCCGTGCTCCGGGTGAGCCGTCGACACCCACATGTCCCGCTCGGCGACGAGCCGCTCGACAGCGTCGCGCCTGCGTTCCGTCGTCCCGCGGCGAACCGTTCCCGTGGTCTCCATGAGGACCGACCCTAGGCAGACAGGCGCCGGGCGCGCCTGAGGCGCAGGACCTACGCCCGGAGACGGAGCCGGCGGCGGCCCGGTCGCAGGACCACTGCGGGCCGTGCCCGGATGTCCCGCATCCGGGCACGCCCCGCGTGCGCCCTCCGCTCGGGTCAGCCGATGCGCCGCTGCACGTAGGGCACCAGGCGTACCGGCCCGGTCAGCCCGTACGCCTGGCGGGCGGCGGCGCCGAAGACGGCCGGCTGGGCGACGCGCAGGCGGTTGATGAGCGGTGTCGCCACCTCCACCTCGATGACGTTGTCGCCGCGGTGCAGGTGCCCGCCGAGGTCGACGACCGGGTGGAGCCGGTCGGCGGGGGCCAGCCGGGTGCCGTTGACGGTGACCCGGAAGGTGTCGCTGACCGTGCCGAGTTCGAGGTAGGCGCCGTGGGCGGAGGTCCAGTCGCCGGGCAGCGCGACCGTGGTGCGGTAACGGCCGACGCCGGCGGAGTCGGCCAGCTCCGGGATCTGCGACCAGGGCAGCAGCGTGTCCAGGGTCAGGGTGCGCTCGACGACGTCGGTGCCGGTCGCGTCGGCGCCCGGGCGGAAGTCCTCGACGTCGAGCCGCCAGTGGGCCGGGGTGACGGGCGGGGGCACGGCGGCGACGGTGGTGGTCGCCGTGCTGCCGTCGGACAGGCGGGTGGTGTACGTACCCGCGCCGGAGGCACGCACGGCCAGGCCCCGGCCGGTGAACAGCACGCGGTCGGCGTCGCTGTCGACCGCGTGCGGGCGGTTGCCGTCGCCGTCGCCGAAGAGGCCGGGCCGGCCGAGCGCGACGACCGTGGCCTGGCCGGGGTCGAGGGTGACGCGCACGGTGATGCCGTCGCCGTCCTCGGTGTAGCGGCCGATGCGCGTGGCCCGGCCCGTCCACGGGTCGAGCAGGTAGGGGACGGTGGCGCCGCGCCGGGTGCGGCGCAGGGTGACGTCGTGGTCGATGGCGGTGACGGCCGGCTTGACGGTCTCGGCGTGCTTGCCGTTGCACAGGTAGTAGAAGTCGGTGTCGCCGCTGACGCGGTGGAAGTTCAGCAGCGTCGAGCTGGTGGCGTAGCGGGCGTCGGGGCGGACGCCGAGGGAGCTGAGGGCGTCGCCGACGGCCGCCTTGTCGGTGACGCGTCTGACGTTCGGCAGGGCCAGCAGGCTCGACAGGACCGCGCGCAGCCGGTCGGTCTCACCCGCGCCGGGCACGCCCGGCGTGAGCGCCTGGTCGAAGGCGCCGAGCAGGACGACGGGCAGCCCTTCCCGGGCCAGCCGCAGCAGCTTCCGCGCGTCGTCGAGCGCGAGGGTCGGAGTGGAGCCGTAGAAGAAGTCGCCCTCCACGAACAGGGCCTTGTAGGCGGGCCCCTCGGGAGCGAGCCGCCCCTTCGCCACGCGGGCCGAGGGCAGGTCGAGCAGCGGGCCGCTGAGGAACTGGTGCGTCCAGCCCAGCGGTACACCGGTCGCCGTGAACCAGGAGGCGCCGATGCCGGTGGCGGTGTAGCCGGTCTGCCGGAAGACGGCCACGTCGGCACGCGGGGTGCCGGTCTGCAGGACGCGGTGGACGCGGCCCAGGTAGCCGGCGATGTCCTCCATGTGCCGCCAGGTGGGCTGCCTGGGACCCCAGGACTCCCCGTAGCCGGAGGCCCCGTTGTACGGGCTGAAGGCGGCGAAGCCGGGCCAGGCGACGCCGGGTGCGGTGGCGTAGGAGAACCCGTGCACGACCGTCTGGTTGACGCCGGCCGCGTACGCGCCGCCCATGGTGCGCAGGAACCGGTCCCAGGTGGTGCTGTAGGCCGAGCCGTTGTAGGCGCCCGACTCGCAGGACAGGACGGTGTTCCCGGCCATGTCGCGGCCGCCGGCCAGACAGCGGTAGTCGTCGAGGTTCTTGAAGCCGAGCGACTCGCCCTCGGGCATGTCGAGGATCGCCGCGGAGGCGATGGAGTCGGTCTGCAGCCCGTAGGGCTGGGAACGCAGCTCCATGCCGAGTGAGTGCGCCCAGTCCCGCAGGGCGGTGACGTGGTGGGTGTTGAACAGGTGCGAGACGGTCTCCCAGAAGTCGTGGCGGATCTGCCGGGTGACCTGGGCCTCGAAGGCGAAGACCTGGTTGCTGTTGTCGAGGACGAGCGCGGGCAGGCAGGGCAGCAGGGGCCGTCCGGTGCGCTTCTCGAAGGTTTCGGGCAGGGCGGACGTCCACACCAGGGCGTCGGTCTCCAGCTCGATCGAGTCCTCGAAGAAGGCGCCCCCGGCGGCCTTGAGCAGGCGGCGCACGGTGCCCGTCAGGAGGGCGCGCTCCCAGAACCCGGTGACGGCCTCGGTGCCGGCGGGGCTGAAGTGGTCGACGACGTAGGCGGCCGGGGCGGAGTGCGGGCCGGACTCCGGTTGCTGGGCGCTGCCGCGCTGCCAGTAGGAGATGAGCACCCAGTCCCCGTCGGCGGGGGCGGTCCAGGTCAGGGCGCCGTCGCGGACGTCGGGGGTGAGGTCGCGGACGCTCGCGAGGTCGAGGCCGGTCTCCTTGCGGGTGGCGTTGGCCGGCTCGACCCGGGCGGCCTGGACGGCGAGCAGGGTGCGCCGCGTGACGCCGGGGGCGGCCGCGTGCACGGGCTCGGGCACCGGGCCCCGGTAGGTGGTGCCGGCGGTCACGGAGGCGCGCCCGTGGGCGAGTTCCTGGGCGGCGGCCTCGTCGTCGGGCGTGAGACCCGGGACGGCGGCGGGCCAGCTGGGGCCGAGGGTGAGGTCGACCGTCAGGCCGCGTCGGGCGGCCTGGCGCAGGGCCGCCTCGACCCCCTCGCGCCAGGGGGTGCTGCCCCAGCCGTGATGCGCGGTGTCGAGGACGGACTTGTCCTTGATGCTGTGGTGGACGGCGGCGATCTCGGCGCCGCCGAAGCCGGCGTCGGCGATCTGGTCGATCTCGCGGGCGATCTCCGCCGGATCGACCAGGCCGTCCGGCCACCACCAGCGGAACTTCGGGCGCACGGAGCGCGGGGTGGTGGCGAACCAGCCCCCGGACAGGTGCTGCGGGCCGGTGCGCGCGGTGGCGGAGGCCGCCGGGCCCGCCGTACTGAGGACGGTGGCGGCGCCGGCGGCCAGGGAGGCGGCCAGGACCGTGCGCCGGGATATGCCGCCGTGCCGGGGGATGGGCTTGTGCATGTGGTGCCCCAGATTCTGGTTCGGGTCTGCGGGTCTGCGGGTCTGCGGGTTGCGGGTGTGCTTGCGGTGGCTGTTCTGCGGATCGCTGAATCGGGGTCGGGCGTCGGGCGTCGGGCGTCGGGCGTCGGGCGTCGGGTTTCGGGCGTCGGGTTTCGGGCTTCGGGTGGACCCGTCGGACGGACCGGCGTCCTTGAATCGTTTCAATCCGCTGTAAACGCCGGAACGTTAAGCCGGAGATCGGCGGAGGGTCAAGGGTGGTGCGCCACATCTCCGAACGCGTGGCCCGCACCGAGCGGGTCGGGGGCGCCGCTAGGCTGCGCGGGTGCGCACGGTCGAACTGTTGGTGGACGAGGCGGCGGAGCGGGCGGTGCGTGACGCCTGGCGGCGGCTCGCCGACGCGGGGCTGCCCAGTCAGGCCCGCCATCGCTCACCGACGAACAGCCCGCACCTCACCCTGGCCGCCTGTCCGGAGCTCACCGCCCCGATCCGCTGGGAACTCGCGCAGGTGGCGGCGCTCCTGCCGCTGCCGGTGCGGTGCACCGGCGTGGTCCGCTTCGAGCGGCCCACCTCGGTGCTGGCCTGGGCGCTGGAGCTGGACGCCGCACTGGCCGACCTGCACCGCAGGGTGTGGGAGGCGGTGGCCTCGGACAGCCCGCCCGACACCCTCAACCCTTTCCACCGGCCGGAGCGCTGGGCCCCGCACATCACCCTCGGCCGGACCCGCCGGGCGGGCGCGTTCGCCGGCCGGCGCGTACCCGAGCTGCTGCCGGCTCCGCCGCCGGCGATGCGGCTCACCACCCTGCGCAGCTACGACACCGTGACCGGCACCCTGGAGGTGCTGGCGCCCCGCGCCTGAGGCTCCCGGACCCGACGCGGCGGGCGTCTGCCGTCAACACCGGACCGACCCGGTCCACCCCGTCGTGACCAGGCAACACGGTCGGATGAGGTGAGGTCGCGCAAAGTCGGGGAAAAAGGGTCTCGCAGCTGACGGGAGGTTGTCGTGGAACGTGGAGACCTGGAACTGGGCCATGTGCTGGCCGCCGCGGAGGCGGCGCCGCCGGGTGAGTCCGTGAACGTCGTCGCGCAGGACCTGCAGAAGCGGTTCGGTGCGGCGCGGGTGTCGTTCCTGTTCGCCGACCTCATCGGCCAGCGGCTGGTACGGCTCGACGCGGCCGGCGCCGACCCGGCGGACCACGGCGGACCGGTCGACCTGCGGGGCAGCGTCTACGACGGCGTGCTGCAGAACCAGCGCCAGCGCGTGGAACCGGACGGCCAGGGTGGGGTCCGCGTCATCACGCCCGTCACCAACCGCGGCGACTGCGTCGGCGTTCTGGAGGCGACCCTGCAGTCCGCCGACGACACGGTGCTCCGGCAGGTCAGGGACGCGGCTCGCGCGCTGGCGTACATCATCGTCACCGACCGGCGCTTCACCGACCTCTACCACCTGGGGCGGCGCACCACCAAGACCAGCCTGGCCGCGGAGATCCAGCACCAGCTGCTGCCCTCGGCCTCGTGCTGCGAGGCACCCCAGTTCACGCTCGCCGCCGGGCTGATCCCGGCCGACGACATCGGGGGCGACTCCTACGACTACACCCTCGACCGCGACACCCTGCACCTGTCCATCACCGACGCCATGGGCCACGACACGAACTCGGCCCTGCTGGCGACGCTGCTGGTGAGTGCGCTGCGCCGGGCGCGGCGCAGCGGTTGTGACGCCCTCAAGCAGGCCCACCACGCCCACCAGGCCCTGCTGACGCACAGCCGTGGTCTGGCGACCGGGCAGTTGCTGTGCGTCGATCTCGCCACCGGGCTGTGCGAGTTGGTCAACGCCGGTCATCCCTGGCCTCTGCGGTTGCGCGACGGCCGGGTCGAAGAGGTCAAACTCTCCGTCAACCTGCCGTTCGGCGTCTCGGCGCCCACCGCCTACCGCGTGCAGGAGCTGCAACTGCGCCCGGGCGACCGTCTGATCCTGCTCACCGACGGGATGCAGGAGCGCGGCGCCGCAGCCGTGGATCTGGCCGCGGTCGTGCACGACACCCGCGCGCAGCATCCGCGGGAAGCCGTACGGAGCCTGACCTCCGCGGTGCTCGACGCCTGCCACGGCAACCTCAAGGACGACGCCACGGTCCTGATACTGGACTGGCACGGCGACCGCCGCAGGCCGGCCGACGACGACCGGCGGTAGCGCGCCGGTTCCGCTGCCGGCGCGGCCCTCCGCCCGGTCGGGGCGCCACTGAACGGGAGTGATGACAAAGGGCGAGGGGGCGGCGTCCACACCCCTGACATCTGTCAGGAGCAGCGGCACACCTGGGTTCCTACGATACCGGTGCCTGGTCAGTGCGGGCGGATCGCACCGGCATGTGCGCGCCGGGATCTTGCTTCCACAAGAACACGTTGCCGGAGCACAGCGAGCCGGCCACTGGCGAGGCGCACGGCACATGTTGTTGAACAGGGAGAAGATCATCATGCGGCGCATCACTTCACGCTCGTCGACCAAGCTCATGACCGCAGTAGCGGCAGCCATCGTGGTGGCGGGAGGCGCGGCCGCTCCGGCCGCCGCAGCACCGGTCCCGTCGGCGGAGCGACCCGCAGCCGAGACGGTGAGCATTCAGGCGCAGACCGTCACAACCTGGATCAACGGCAATGTCCGCATCGGACCTTCGACGGGCTACAGCATCGCCTACCCCGTCGCGGCGAACCAGAACCTGAGCGCCGAGTGCTGGCTCGAGGGTGGCTACGTCAACGCCAACGGCGTCTACCACAACAAGTGGGTGCTCCTCTCGGACGACAACTACATCTGGGGCGGCCTGCTCAAGGGCAACGAGGTGGGCAACGTCTCCAGGCCCTGCTTCTGACACACCGGCAGCGTGCCCCGGTACTCGACGTAGGGAGTGCCGGGGCGCGGAAGGCCGGTGTTGCGCGTCAATGCCGATCGATCGGAGCGGTTGAGTGGATTAGGCGGCCGGCGCCCGGCGGACCGTGTCGGTCGACCCCACGACCGACCGTGCTCACCAGGACGCCGCCGACGCCCGCAGAATGAGGGGCACCGGCGGGGGACGAACTGGACGATCCGGCATGCGCGGCAGCTGGCCTCGTCCGCTGTTTCGCCGCCCGGATCGACGAGCAGCGCGACAGTCCTGCCCAACTCCCGCTGGATCAGCCGTCGAACCGCGTCGATGGCCTGCTTACGCTCGTTCTCGGTCAACCCGCCGAGTACGAAGGTGAGGACCTGAGTGTCCGGCGCCACGTACCTGACGGAGCAGACCACGTCCGTGCCAGCCGACAGCCAGAGCTGCATGCAGAGTGGCCCGGCCGACAGGCCAACAAGCTCCGGAATGCGCCCGACGGGCAGCTTCACCTGTTCCCCTGTGACGTCCAACAGCATCCCGCAACCCGGCATCGGGTACTCGACGGTCAGCCCGGACTGCGGGTGTAACGCCTGTCGCCTGTTGTGCCAAGTACGGGTGAAGCGCAACCGACGACGAGGGGATCCGAGTGACAGGGAACCGGGGCGGGCCTGCCGAGGCGGCTTGCGACCCACAGCTCTTCGAGGAGTTCTACCGGCGCCATGTGGACGCCGTGACGTCGTTCGTGGCCCGGCGCGTCACCGACGCGCACACCGTGGCCGACCTGACCGCCGAGATCTTCCTCGCGGTCCTGGACTCGGCGGACACCTACCGCCCCTCCCGGGGCAGTGAGACCGCGTGGCTCTACGGCATCGCCCGCAACGTCGTCTCGTCCGAGTACCGCCGGGCCGCCCGGGAGGCCGAACGCGTCCGGCGGGTCTCGGGGCGGCGGCTGCTCGAGGCCGACGACATCGTCCGGCTGGAGGACAAGCTCGACGCGCAGAGCTCGGCGCGCCGTGCGCTGGCCGCCATGGAGCGGCTTCCGCCGGGGGAACGGGCGGTGCTGGAACTGATCGTGGTCGACCAGCTCACGGTCACCGAGGCCGCGGCGGCGCTCGGCATCCGCCGCACCACGGCCCGGGTCCGGCTGCACCGCGCCCGCAAGGCCCTGCGCCCGGAGGCCGCGGGGCTGCCGCCGGGACCGGGAGCGCGCGGCGCGTCACTGTCATTCGTCAACGGAGGAACAGGGGGAGAGGCATGACCGCGAGGACGACGTTCGAGGACCGACTGCTGACGGAGCTCCAGGGGGAGATCGTGCGGCGGGAGCAGAGGGCGCACGAGGCGAAGGGGGCGCCGGAACGCGGCGCCGCGGACACGACGGCCGGGCACGGCAGGGGAGGTGGTTCCGGGGCCCGCGCGGGGGGCGGGCCCCGGACCCTGGCTCCCCGGCGCCGGCTGGTCACGCGTCCCCGGCTCGTCATCGCCGCCGGAGTCTGCGCGCTGGCGGGGTTCGGGGTGACCCTGGTACCCGGCTCGCCCGCCGTCGCGCCGGCGTACTCGCTGGAGCGCCACGACGACGGCAGCGTCACCTTCAGCCTGCACGCGCTGGGCATCGGCCCCGACGTCCAGAAGGAACTCGCCCGGAAGCTGCGGGCCGCGGGAATCCACGTCACCATCGACAACCTGAAGCCGGGCTACCGGTGCGCGCCGACGCGCGGCGAGTCCCTCGGTGTCGTCGGGGCCAGTGCCGTCCTCGACTCGCCCGAGGCCGGCCCCGAGGCCGGCGCCCCGAAGAGCGCTCAGCCCCTTCCGGACGAATGGCCCGGCGCAAGTGTCACGCTGCGCCCAGGCGACTCCCTGGGCATCGAGAACCGCCCGGCCGGTTCCGGGAGCGACAGCGGGCTCGTGCGGACGGAGGCCTACTTCCCCTTCAAGGGCAGGATGACCCCGTGCGAACCGGAGCGGGACCCGCTGAGCAGCTAGGTGTATTGATCACGAGCGTTGTTAACGCTTGCCGGGCTTGATCATGGCGAAGACCTCCGATGTGGTGGAGCTGTCTAGGAACACACCGCACGGAGGTCTTCGTGTCCCACCGTAATGCCCGGCTGACCGTGCACGGCAGGCGACTGCTCGTCGAGCGGGTCCGCGCAGGCCGTCCGGTCGCGCATGTCGCGGCCGAGATGGGCATCTCGCGCGTCACGGCCCATAAGTGGGTGCGTCGCTGGCGGGCCGAAGGCGAGCAAGGGCTGCACGACCGCTCCAGCCGGCCCCGCACCACACCGCACCGCACCCCGGCCACGACCGAG
>NZ_JBNCNM010000016.1:0-223247 GCF_049846985.1 Streptomyces sp. DT190
GCGGGCGCCCTGATCTCGGCCGGGAAGTTCGGCAGGGTCGACAGGTCGTTGCCGAACGACGCGGTCTCCGAGGTGAAACGGTCACCGGTGAGCTGCATACCGTCGCCCGAGTCCCCCGCGAACCTGATGATCACCCGGTCGAGGCGCGTGACCGGCTTCCGCCCCTCGGCGAGGTCGCCGGGGTCCTTCGCTACAACAGTCATGTCGGTTCTGACTCCAGAGTCGTCCTGACCACGAGCACGCGCCGGGCACCCCTGAGCTGGGCGGTCCTGACGCCCCGGCGTCTGCCTGACAACGGCACGAGTGGACTCCATCGCGTGAACACGGGGCAACGCGGTCCTCCGGGCTTCGTCAAGTGTCCGTTCCCGGGGGCGCGCCCCGGTGGCGGGGCAAGCTGACATAGTGCGGGCTGCGTCGCGGTGCGGGACGGCGTGCGTCGCTACGCTGCAACGGCCATCGCCGTGCGGTCAGCTCTCCGAAGGGGTCCGGTGGTCCGTCCCCGGCGGTGGCGTTCCCATTCGTCATGCGACACGGAGGACGTCTTGCCAGCGATCAAAGTCGGCATATCCCTGCCCACCATGGCCGACCTGGCGCCGAAGGGCTTCCCAGGCATAGCGGCCGGCGCCCGGCACGTCGAACAGGCCGGTCTGGATTCCGTGTCGGTGTCCGACTTCATCATGGGCAACGGCGCGCCGGCCCTGGAGGCCACCGTCGCGCTCTCGGCCGCCGCCGCCGTCACCGATCGGGTCGACCTGCGCTTCAGCCTTCTGGTGCTGCCGCTGCGGAACCTCGCCTGGACCGCCGCCCAGATCGGCACGCTGCAGCATCTGTCCGGCAACCGGGTCATCCTCGGTGTCGGCTCGGGCGGAGCTCCCGGGACTCCGTTCTGGCAGGCCGTGGGGGCCACAGCGGAGGGCCGCACCACACGGCTCGTGCGCTCCCTCGAGTTGCTGCCGGGGCTGCTCGCCGGCGAGGAGACGACGCTGCCGGACGGCACCGCCGTGACGCTCGCGCCGGCCGTGCCGGCGCCGCCGGTGCTGGTGGGCGGCAACTCGGACAACGCGATCCGGCGGGCCGCGCTGCACGCGGACGGCTGGCTGCCGTCGATGGCCTCCCCGGCGACCATCGCCCGCGGCGTCGCGAAGCTGCGGGAGGCCGCCGAGGAGGCGGGGCGGCCCGCGCCGACCACCACGGTGTGGCTGCACGCGGGGCTCGGTGACGACGAGTCGGTGCGCTCGGCGCGGGCCGCGTTCGAGAAGAGCCTGGTGGACATGTACGGGCTGACCCCCGAGGAGGCGCTGCTGGTGCCGATCGGCGGCAGCCCCAAGGAGGCCGCGGAGCGGTTCGCCGCGTACGCGGAGGCCGGCGCCGACCATCTCGACCTCCTGGTCGACGGCGGTGACTGGGAGCGGCAGGTGGAGCTCATCGCGGAGGCACGCGCGCTGCTGTGAGGTCCGTTCCGTCCCGGCCGGGGTCGTGACGGCCGGCCGGGACGGACGCGGCGCGGAAGCGGGCTGTGCGACCCGGCCGGTCGCACAGCCCGCTTCGTGTGGCGGGAGGGTCACCTGCCCGGCAGTTCGACGGACTGCCGGTGGCGGAAGACGTTGCGCGGGTCCCAGGCGGCCTTGACCTTCTGCAGCCGCGCGTAGTTGTCCTTGTAGTAGAGCTGGTGCCAGGGGATCCCGGACTTGTTGAACTCGGGGTCGCTGAGGTCGTTGTCCGGGTAGTTGATGTAGCAGCCGTCGGTGACGTCGTTGGGCACGGGGACACCGCCGGTGTCGGCGTACACGTCACGGTAGATGTCGCGCAGCCAGGCGATGTTGGCCTCGTCGTGGTCGGCGCGGTGCCAGTACGACTCGTAGAACATCACCAGGTGCGAGTCGCGGTGCGGCGCCGGGGTGTCGCGCGGGCCCAGCTCGTTGATCCGGCCGCCCGCGGAGGCCAGCACGATGTAGCTGTAGGTGTTGTTGTAGTCCTTGCGGGTCAAGTGCTTGTACAGCGCGTCGATCTGGCGCTGCGGAAAGACGTCCTTGACGAAGGCGGACTTGTGGAAGGTGCGCAGGTTCGGGTTGTTGAGCGTCTCACCGCCGGTGGTGCTGTAGGTGGTGGCCTTCATGAACGGCAGGTTCTGGGAGTCGCGCCAATTCGGCTGGGCGCCCATGGCGTCGCTGAGGAAGTCGACGAAGGCGTCCATCCGCTGCTGGGCGCCGGGCTTGTCGGCGTCGATCTGCGCCACGAGGAAGAGGGTGCCGGCCGACACGTGGTTGAGGAACAGCCAGTGCCCGAGGTCCAGGTACTCCGAGTCGAGGGAGGCGTTGTCCTTGGACCACTGGCCGTACTTGCGCAGCAGGTTGGTGAAGCCGGCCTCGGTGATCTGCTCCCAGGGCCAGGTGACCTGGGTGTAGACGACCCGGGACGGCGGCCGGGGCAGCAGCCGGCCCGGGTCGTTGCCCTTGGCGCCGCGGCTGCGCAGCCAGTACTTGGTGACGATGCCGAAGTTGCCGCCGCCACCGCCGGCGAGCGCCCACAGCAGGTCGCGGTTCGGATCGTTCGGCTCCCGCGTGGCCACGACGGCCCGCACCCGGCCCTTGCGGTCGACCGTGACGACCTCGGCGGCGTACACGTGGTCGATGACGATGCCGTGCGCCCGGGACAGGACCCCGTAACCGCCGCCCGCGAAGTGTCCGCCCGCGCCGACGCTGTGGCAGCCGCCGCCGGGGATCGTCACGCCCCAGCCGTTGTGCAGGGTCTCGTAGATGTCGAGGAGGGTGGCGCCGGGTTCGACGAAGAAGGCACGCCGCCGCTCGTCGTAGCCGACCCGGTTCATCAGCCGCAGGTCGGCGATGATCTGGGCCTCCTTGTTGAAGACGAAGTCCTCGAAGCAGTGGCCGCCGCTGCGCACCACGATCCGCTTGCCGGCCTCGACGGCCTCGCGCACCACCCGGACCACCTGCTGCGTGGTGGCGGGCAGCCGGACGGCCTCGGGGGTGCCGACGAGACGGGCGTTCATGCCCGACACCATGTCGACGTACCGGGGGTCACCGGGTCTGACGGTCGGGATCGCGCCGGAGGCGGTCTCGGGGGCCGCGTGCGCGGGCGACTGCGTACCGAGTGCGGTGACGGTCCCGGAGGTGGCCACAGCGGCGCCCGCTCCGGCCATGAACCGTCGCCTGTTCAACATACTCATGTGCAGCTCCATTCGGCGAGGGCGTCCTTGTGGGTGGGCAAGCGGCCCCAGCGTGCCCACCGCCCGGCAGAGCCGACACAGAAGCCCCACATCTATGTCAAGTAGCCTCTCGGCCGGTCACGTCGAGCTGACGTGGGGCCGGGCCGGGTGACGCACTGTGGACGCGTCGGCCGGCTCGGCGGGTGTACCGACTCACGCCGTCCGGTCACGCCTTCTTTCCTTTTCCGGCTCCGGTGCCGGGGGACGCAGCGCGCCGGTGGCCGACTTGACGCAGTCGCACGCGTCGCGGGGCGGACGGCGCCTCCTTCGGGCATGGTCGTCACGCGGGAGCCGTCGTCCCGCTGCTCCCCCGCCACCGGCACGGGCGCGACGGCCGTACGGCCCGGGCGTCAGCCGAACCGCAGTTTTCCGAGGTGACCGGCGAGAGGAGAGGCCGCACCATGGCCATCGACAGGAACGAACGGTATGCCCGACTCCGGGAGATCCAGGGCATGGACGTCAAGGAGGAGTACAGCCGCATCTGGTGGCTCGACATGGGCTACGAGTTCCCGTGGGACTTCAGCGTCGCGGGCGCGCTGGCGTTCTGCAACAGCGTCGCGCCGCCCCACATGGCCGCGCTCCTGGTGCGCACCGGGGAACTGACCCACAACACGCAGCGGCGCATGGAGCACTTCGCCCTCATCAGCCTGGAGATGGTGCGGCGCGGGTTCAAGGACGAGCGCGGCCGGGCGGCGGTCCGGCAGATGAACCGCATCCACAAGAACGCGGTCCGCCACATCAGCGACGAGAAGACGCAGTGGAGCATCAGCAACGAGGAGTACCTGTTCGTCCTCGCCACCAGCATGCTCGTCCAGATCCGCTGGGTGGACCGGTACGGCTGGCGGCCGCTGACCGACCAGGAGCGGACCGCGGCGTACCTGCACATGCGGGAGCAGGGCGAATTCATGGGCCTGAAGGACATCCCGGGCTCGTACGAGGAGTTCGCCCGGTTCCACGACGAGTACGTGGAGCGGACGTTCGCGTACTCGCCGGAGGCCGTGACGCTGTGGCAGGTGCTGCGGAACACGGTCATCGAGCCCATGGCGGCCTGGCTCCCGAGGCGGCTCCAGCCGCTGGGGCGCAAGGTGGCGGCGGCGGCACTGCCCGCGCTGCTGACCCCGCACATGCGCAAGGCGTTCGGCGTGTCCGAGCCGTCGCGGCTGCTGCGGCTGGCGGTGGACGCCGCGCTCAAGGCCCGGGCGGCCTATGTGCGCCGGCAGCCGCCGCGCGAGGAGGCCGCCTACCCCGATCCGCTGCCCACGCCCAGCTTCCCCACGGGTGAGTTCAAGATGGAGGAGCTGGGTCCCGCGCACACGGCCGGGGGCAACGCCGGCTGAGCGCGCCCCCGCCGGATCCCGACGGCACGGTCGGCCCGTGACCGGCCGCGTCATCCCGCCTCCGGGCCGGCCCGTGACCGGGCCCGCGCGCTCGACCCAGCCGTCCACCTCATGACCGAGCGGCACACGGTCGGACCGTGTGCCGCTCGGTCGTGTGCGCGCCGCCCCCGGCGCGGTGCTCAGTCGCCCGGCACCGGAGTCGGCCCCGGCACCGGGGCCGCCACAGAGGCCGAAGCCGCGCCCGCGCTGTCGAGGATGTCGCGCAGCAGCCGGGCCTGCTCCAGCGCGGCCCGCTCGTGCTCGGTGTCGACGGCACCGCGACGCACCGCCTCGGCGAACGCCGCGACGGTGCCGGCCACCTGGTCCTCGGGCTCCAGCCGCAACTCCCTGCTGCCGGACGAGTCGTCGAGCCGGAGCACGGGGACATGGTCGGCGGACGGGGTGAACGCCATGTCGAGGGTCAGCCGACCGGAGCTGCCGCCGATCTCGTAGGCGCTGCGGTAGGCGTGGTCGAGGCCGTAGGACAGCTGGACGGCGACGCCGTCGCCGGGCCGGCGCAGCAGGGCGGCCCCGGAGGTGTCGACGTCGAAGCCCGCGGCGGCCGTGGTGACGGCGCCCACCACGGTCAGGCCGCTGCCGAGCAGGAACTGGGCGGCACGCACCGGGTAGACGCCGGTGTCCCACAGGGCGCCGCCGCCCAGTTCCGGGCGGTAGCGGATGTCTCCGGCCGGGCGCCGGGGCACGGTGAACGCCGCCTGGAACGAGCGTGGTTCGCCGATGGCGCCCTGCGCGAGAAGCCGGCGCACCCGGGCGTGCTGGCCGTGGTGGACGAACATGACGTTCTCCATCAGGACCAGGCCCCGGCGGCGGGCCAGCGCGAACAGGTCCGCGCTCACCTCCGGGGAGGTGCTCAGCGGCTTCTCGGCCAGCACGTGCTTGCCCGCGCGCAAGGCCGCCTCGACCCACTCGGCGTGCAGGGCGAGCGGCAGCGGGACGTAGACGGCGTCCACGTCACCGTCCCCGATCAGCCGGGCGTAGTCGGGCAGCACCCGCGCGCCGTAGGGTGCGGCGGCCGCCGCGCCGCGGTCCGGGTCCCGGGAGGCGATCGCGGCGACCTCGAAGGCCGCGGAACGGGCGAAGGCCGGCAGCATCCGGCGGCGCGCGATCTCCGCGCTGCCGAGCACACCGACGCGAAGGACATCTGTCACTGCGTCTCCTGGTGCCAGCGGGGCAGCACCCCGGCGGCCAGGGCCTGCGCGAGACCGGGCGCGGCCCTGTCCTTGGGGGACATCAGGGGTTCCTCGGTGAGGTCCCAGGGCAGGGCCAGTTCGGGATCGAAGGGGTCGATGTCGATCTGGGTGCCCGGCTCGTAGACGGTCGACATCACGTAGCAGATGCAGGTGTCGTCGCCGAGGGCCACGAAACCGTGGCCCACACCCTCGGGAATGTAGAGGGAGCGGCCGGAGGACGCGTCGAGGGTGCAGACGTGGTGCCGTCCGAAGGTGGGTGAGCCGATGCGCAGGTCGACGATGATGTCGCGCAGCGCGCCGCGTACGCAGCTGACGTACTTGGCCTGCCCGGGCGGTATGGCCACCGTGTGGATGCCGCGCAGGGTGTTGCGGCGGGACACGGAGTAGCTGATCTGCCGGGGCACGAACGGCTCACCCAGCACCTTCTCGAGTTGGTCGGCGCGCATGCCCTCCCAGAAGGCGCCGCGCTCGTCCGGTAGTTGCTCGGGGGTCACCAGGTACGCCCCGGGGATCGACGTCGCGGCGATACGCACCGCGTTCTCCTCTCCTGTCGCAGGGGCCGGGGCCTGCCGGCCGGTTCAGGCCCGGTCGGCCACCAGGCGCTCCAGGTCGCTGACGATCTCGTGGGCCGGGGGCAGCTGGGCCATCTCCCGGGACACCTCCCGCGCCCGCGCGCGGTACGAGGGATCCTTCAGCAGCAGCTCGCAGGCCGCGTTGATCTCCTCGTAGCCGCCCGACTCGACCAGGGTGGCGGCGCCGTACTCGACGATCCGGCGGGTGGCGGTGGTGGGGTACTCGGGGTGCGCGATCAGCTGCGGGACGCCGGCGTGCAGGGCGGTCATGTCGGTGCCGCCGCCCCCGTGGTGAATGATGACGTCGCAGGTGGGGGCCAGTACGTCGAGCGGCACCCAGCCGACGCGCGCCTCGGGCACCTCGTCACGCAGTTCCGCGGCGACGACCTCGGGGGCGCCCACCACGACCTCGGCGCCGAGCTTGCCGACACTGCGCGCCATGTCGCGCAGCCCCTCGCCGCTGAACAGCCGGGTCCCGGCGGTGATGTAGACGCGGGGGCGGTCGCCCTTGGTGTACATCCACGGCTCCAGCGGCTTCTGGGGGTTGCCCGGGACCCAGCGCATGAGCTTGGCGGGGACCGCGTCGTCGGGCCGCAGGCTGGGCGGACAGACGTCGAGCCACAGGTCGGGATCGGGCAGCTTCTGCAGGCCCAGTTCGGCGAGGACCGGGGCGAGCACGGGTTCGGCGCCCGGGTCGTAGGCACGGGAGTCGATGCGGTCCCATTCCAGGCGCACGCTGGGAATGTTCAGGTGGTCGGCGAGCAGCGGGGCGGTGTAGAACATGCCGCCGCCGACGACGAGGTCGGGGCGCCAGTGGTCGGCCAGGTCGAGCAGGCGATCCAGGCTGTCCACGGCGATCTCGGCGTAGACCCGGCCCACCGCCTTGAGCTGCTCGGCCGGATCCTCCGGCATGGCGCCCATGAAGGCGCTGACCTCCTCCATCGACACCGGGGAGATCTTCACGGCGGGCAGGCCGACGCTGGCGATGTTGGGCAGCACCCAGTCGATGCCGCCCATGAACACCTGGTGTCCGGCATTGCGCACGGCCGTGGCGAGCGGGGTGTGGGAGAAGATCGGGTAAGGGCTGTTTCCGGGGATGAACAGGACCTTCATACGCTGTCTCAACCTGCCTTCGTGAGTACCGCGGCGGCCCGGACTCCCGAGAGCATCGCCGCTTCCGTCGTGGGGGAGTTGAAGTAGTCGCCGGCGAAGACGACCGGAGGCCGCTGCTCCTTCAGGACCGCCACGGAGCGGCGGTAACGGCCCGGTGCGGGGATGGGGAACCCGTAGGGGCGCTCCGCGATCTGGAACGGCTCGGCGCTCTCCACCGGGAACTCCGGCCACAGCGACGTGAGCAGCTTGGTCACCTCTGCGAACTGCTCCTCGGCGGGACGGCCGAGCAGGCGGCGGGTGTTGGCGCGGCCGGGGTAGGTGAACACCAGGAGCTTGTCGACGGGCCGTCCCCGCTCGTCCCGCACCGTGCGCGGGTAGGTGATCATGTTGCGCAGGGGCGGGTCCTCGGGGCCGCCGGCCACGATGTGCGCCTCGGCGGGCAGGGTGCCCTTGTCGACCAGGAACGCGACGGACAGGGCCGGTTCGTACTTCTGCGTCTCCAGGAACCGGCGGGTCTCCTCGCCCACGGCCTGCGCGGGCAGCGCGGCGACGAGCTTGGCCGCGATCGGCGCGGGCGTGGCCACGACGACCTCGTCGAAGGTCTCGGTGACCGGGGTGCCGTCCGGGCCGACGGCGCCGACGACGACGCCGGTGCCGTCCTGCTGGATGCCGGTGACCTCGTGCGACAGCCGCAGCTCGGCTCCCTCGGCGTTCTTCTCGGCGAGGATCTCCATGCCGTTGCGCAGCACGTAGAAGCCGGAGCCGCCCATCCAGGCGAGCAGGGCTCGGGCGTGGACGGCGGAGATCTCCTCGCAGGCGAAGTTCCAGAAGCCCTCGATCTGGGGGCGCAGCAGGAAGTCGAAGCCGCGCTGGGAGACCTTCCGGTAGCCCCAGTCGGCGGCGCTCTGCCCGTCGTCGAACGGGGCCGACTTGACCGGGTCGAACAGGTCGAGCTGCTTCTTGCGGGCGACCTGGGCGAGGGTGGTCAGCAGGAAGGCGACCCGGTCGCGCAGCTTGACGTGCCGGTAGCGGAGCAGGCTGAGCGGGGAGTCGGAGGAGAGCGGCACGGCCTTGCCGTGGTCGGAGATCCAGACGTTGCTGGAGATCCGGATCAGCTCGTCCTCCAGCCCGTACTCCTTGATGAGCTGGGTCATCAGCTTGTAGAAGCTGACGTACATCAGGTTGATACCGACGTCGGGCTCGATCTCCGGGCGGTGCCAGGAGCGGGCCCGGCCGCCGAGTCCGTCCGCCGCCTCGAAGACGACCACCTCGCGGCCGCTGCGCAGCAACTGGCGGGCGGCGGCGCAGCCGGCCATGCCCCCGCCGATCACCGCGGTCCTGGTGCGTTGTGTGCGACTGGTCATCGCTCCACCTCCGTCTGCTGGTCCGACCGGGTCAGTGTTCGACGATCTCGTCGTGCGGCCACTCCAGGCCCTGGCCGAGACCGCCGTCGACGGGCAGGTCGACGCCGGTGGTGAAGGTGGCGTCGAAGGCGAGGAAGAGCACCGCGTCGGCGACCTCCTCAGGGGTGCCGAAGCGCCGCATGGGGGTCAGCTCGACGCCCTCCTTGATGTTGGCGGCGCGCAGTTCGTCGGAGATCTCGGCGATGCCCATCGTGGGGGTGTCGGTGAAGCCGGGGCTGACCGTGTTGACGCGGATGCCACGGGGCAGCAACTCGGAGGCGAAGACCTTGGAGAAGGCGCGGATGGCGGACTTCATGGCGGTGCCGACGCTGGTGGCGACGAAGCCCATGCCGACGGCGACGGCGGTGGTGAAGACGAACGAGCCGTCGTTCTTGACCAGGGGCGCGAGCCGCTGCGCGGTGAAGAAGGCACCCTTGGTGTTGGTGTCGAACATGCGGTCGTAGGTTTCCTCGCTGACCTGGCTGAGGGAACCGAACTTCAGGTAGCCGACGTTGACGAAGACGAAGTCGACCTCGCCCAGTGTCTCCTCGACCGCCGTGCCGAGGGCGTCGATGTCGGACATGCTCGCCGCGTCGGAGCGCAGCACGTGGGCGCGCGGGCCGAGTTCGGCGCGGGCAGCCTCGATGTTCTTCTCGTTGAGACCGGTGAGCAGCACCTCCGCTCCACCGTCGAGGAGCTTCTTCACCACGGCCATGCCGATGCCGTGCGTACCGCCGGTGACCACGGCCTTCTTGCCGGCGTACTTGTTCATGACACCTTCCGGTTGAGGATCGGGGGCCTTCCTGGCCCGTTGTGTGGTCCCTGGCGGGGGATCAGACGACGTGCACGTCGGGCACGTAGCGGATCCACTTGCCGCCCGCGGCCCGGAACTCCCGTTCCTTCGCCAGGATTTCCTCGGCGTGGTTCCAGGCGAAGAGCAGGGCGTAGTCGGGGTAGGGCTGGGAGAACTGCTCGGACGGCCGGATGGGGATGTGCGTGCCCGGGGCGAGCCGGCCCTGCTTGGCGGGGGTGTTGTCGCAGATGAACGGGACCAGGTCGGGGCCGATCCCGCAGTAGTTGAGGACGGTGGCGCTCTTCGCGGTGGCGCCGTAGCCGACCACCGAGTGGCCCTGCTCGCGCAGGTCGGTGAGCAGCCGCACCAGGTCGCGGCAGCTCTCCTTCACGTGCTGGGCGAAGCGGTGGTAGGTCTCCGGCCGGCCCAGGCCCGCCTCGCGCTCACGCTCGATGTGCTCGGTGACGGCCGCGGAGACGGTCCGCCGTCCGGGCCGGGCGATGGTGTACCGCATGGACCCGCCGTGCACGGACAGCGGCTCCACGTCGGCCAGTTCGAGGCCGAAGCGCCGGGCCATGGCCTGTACGGAGCCGACCGAGAAGAGGTAGAAGTGCTCGTCGTAGATCTGGTCGAAGGCGTTCTGCTCGATGATCGAGCCCAGGTAGCGGTCCTCGATGACGAAGACGCCGTCGGGGCCGAGCAGTGCGTCCACGCCCCGGAACACCGAGTCGATGTAGGCGATGTGGCTGACGGTGTTCGCGGAGAAGATCACGTCGGCGGGTCCGTCGGCCGCGGCGATGTCGCGTGCGCTGGAGTCCTGGAAGAAGTCCGTGCGCACCCGCACGCCCGCGGCCTTGGCGAACTCGGCGACCTGCGCGGAGGGGTCGACGCCGAGGTGGCGCACGCCGGCCCGGCCGATCGTCTTCAGCATGGTCCCGTCGTTGGAGCCGATCTCCACCACGAAGGGGTCGTCGACGGCGAGTTCGCCGTCCAGCAGCCGGTGCGCGTACTTCTCGAAGTGCTCGCGCATGACGGCCGAGCCCGCCGAGCGGTACGGGTAGTCCTCGTGGAACATCTTCTCGCGGGGCACCTCTTCGATGAGCTGCACCATGGTGCAGTCGGTGCAGACACCGGCGGCCAGCCGGAAGTAGAACTCGCTGCCCGCCGTCTCCGGCGTCACGAAGGAATCGGAGACGGGCTGCCGGCCGAAGTCGAAGAACTCGTCGACCGGGCCACCGCAGATTCGGCACAAGACCATGGACGGATTCCTTTGCGTGTCGAGGGCGGGAGGTTGGACGCGCCGGGGAACGCGAGCGCACGAGTCCATGCTGTCGACGGCCGGGGAGGGGATCCATGAGCGGGCCACCGCATGTGTCAGGTCAGCGGTATGCCCCGGCGCACGGATACGGCGCGGGCCCTTCGCCGGGGTGGCGAAGGGCCCGCGCCGGGACGTTCGGCGGTCAGGAACCGGCCGGGACGGAATCCTGCCGGGCGGCGGCCGGCTCGTCCTCGGCCGGCGTCGTGCCGCCCACCTTGCGCAGCAGGGTCACCGCCAGCACCGCGGTGACGGCGATGAGCGAGGCGCAGACGACGGCGACGACGTTCATGCCGCCCGTGTACGCCTCGCGCGCCGCGGCCAGCACCTGGTCGCGCAGGTCCGAGGGCAGCTCCTGGGCGGCGACGATCGCGCCTTCCATGCCGCCGCGCACGGCCTGGGCCTGTTCGGCCGGCACGCCCTGCGGGACGGTGATGTCGCCGCGGTAGAGCGCGGTGCCCAGGCTGCCGAACGCCGCGACGCCGAGCGAGACGCCGAACTCGCCGCTCGTCTCGGACAGGGATGCGGCGGAACCGCCCTTCTCCGGCGGGGCGGAGCTGACCACGAGGTTGGTGCCCAGGGCGCCGATCGGTCCCGTACCGAAGAAGGCGATCACGAAGCCGGTGATCAGCAGGGGGAGTCCGCCCACCGGGTCGACGAAGGCGACCAGGAGGTAGCCGACGGTCGTCAGGGTGAGACCACCGCCGATCACCAGGCCCATGGGCAGCCGCTTGGTCAGGCTGGGGGCGATCATCGCCGCCACGATCGAGGCGAGCGCCGACGGCACCATCCACAGGCCGGCGGCGGTGGGCGACAGGCCCTCGACCATCTGCAGGAAGCCGGTGATGAACAGGTAGCTGCCGCCCATGGTGGCCATCGCCAGCATCAGCACGAGCAGCGCCGAGGTGAAGGCGCCGGAGCGGAACAGGCGCAGGTCGAGCAGCGGGTGCGTCAGCCGGGTCTGGCGGCGGACGAAGACCACGCCGACGGCCAGGCCGGCCGCGATCACCAGCAGGGGCAGCGGCCGCCAGCCGTAGCGGGCGATCTCCTTGAGGCCGAAGATGACCGGCAGGATGGTGCCCAGTGAGAGCGCGACGCTGAACAGGTCGAGCCGACCGCCGTCGGGGTCACGGTACTCGGGGAGCAGGACGGGACCCGCGATCAGCAGGATGATCATGACCGGAACGCCGAGCAGGAAGACCGAACCCCACCAGAAGTAGTCGAGCATCACGCCGCCGATCATGGGGCCGAGCGCCGTGCCCGCCATGAAGCAGCTGGCCCACACCGCGATGGCACGGCCGCGTTGCCCCGGGTCCTGGAACATGTTGCTGATCAGCGCCAGCGTGGAGGGCATCAGGGTGGCCGCGGCGACACCGAGCAGCGCCCGGGTGGCGATCAGCATCTCGGCGCTGGTGGAGTAGGCCGCCAGCAGTGAGGTGGCGCCGACGAAGGTGGCGCCGAACAGCAGCAGCCTGCGCCGGCCGATCCGGTCGCCGAGCGTACCCATGGTGACCAGGAAACCGGCGATCATGAAGCCGTAGATGTCCATGATCCACAGCGTCTGGGTGCCGGTGGGGTTCAGGGACTCCGCCAGGTGCGGAAGCGCGAGGAACAGCACGCTCTGATCGAGCGCCAGCAGCAGCGTGGGCAGGGCGAGCACGGCGAGACCGAGCCACTCACGGGTCCCTGCCTTCACCGGCGTCGCCGGGGAGACATGAGATGACATGGGTGTCCTTCCAGGGTCGGGGACGGTGTGGTGCGGACCACGGGAACGGGGCGGGAGCGTCAGCCGGGGTAGGGCCGTACGGCCCGCGCGTCGCGCAGGGTGCGTCCCCACCAGGTCAGCTGGTCGAGCATCGTCTTGGCGGCGGCCTCGCACTCCGTGGCGTTCATCAGCCGGCCCTGCTCGTCGAAGCGGTTCCAGTACTCGGGGAAGGCGACGGAGTCGCGGACCGTCACGGCGTGCATACCGGGGAGAATCTCGCGCAGATGGGCGACGGCGCGCAGCCCGCCGGCGATGCCGCCGTAGGAGACGAACGCGACCGGCTTGGCCTTCCACTCGTCGACGTACCAGTCGATGGCGTTCTTGAGGGAGGCGGGGAAGCTGTGGTTGTACTCCGGCGTCACGATGATGAACGCGTCGGCGCGGGCCAGCCAGGGCGCCAGGTCCTGGACGGCGGGCGGCCGCTCCGCGTTTTCGTCCGCCGGCAGCACGTCGGGCAGCCACACCTTCGCCAGGTCGATCACATCGACGGCGAGATCCTCGCGCTTGGCCGCCTCGTCCGCGATCCACCGGGCCGCCGTGGGCCCGAATCGGCCGTTACGGATGCTGCCGATGATGACGGACACCCGCAGTTTCGGCTCAGACATGGTTCCCCTCCGTGGGCTCGGGTCCTCGGCTCCCACGGTGCCCGGCGCCGCTCCCGGCCCGCTCCCGGTCCGCTCTCGGCCCCTCTCGGCCTCCTCGGCCGGCGCCTCTCGGCCGGCGCGCTCGGTCCTCTCGGCCGGCGTCCCTCGGCCGGCGCCGCCCAGTCACTTCCGGCCGGTCGTCCCCGATCGCTCCCGGCCGATCGCTCCCGGCCGGTCGCTCCCGGCCGTCTTCGCACCGCATCGCCCTGACGCGCGCCGCCCGGTTCGGCTAGCGTGATCACATGCGTTTCGGGGTGCTCGGCCCGCTGGCGGTGTGGACGGACGAAGGGCGGCCGGTGCGGGTGCCGGAGCTGAAGGTGCGTGCTCTGCTCACCGCGCTGCTGATCCACCGTGGCCGGCCCGTGTCCGTGGACCGGCTGATCGACGACCTGTGGGGCGCGCAGCTGCCGAGCAACCCCGCCGGTGTCCTGCAGAACAAGGTGTGGCAGCTGCGCCGGGCCCTGGAGGACGCCGCGCCCGGCGGCCGGGACCTGGTGGTCTCCCGCCCGCCCGGCTACGGGCTCGTGGTCCCGCCCGGGTCCGTCGACGCCGACCGTTTCCTCGACCTGACGGCCCGCGCCCGCCACAGCACCGATCCCCGCACCCGGACGAACCTGCTGACCGAGGCGCTGGCCCTGTGGCGGGGGCCGGCGTTCGCCGACTTCGTCGACGAGGAGTTCGCCCGCACCGCCGCCGACCGCTTGGAGGAGCAGCGCCTGACGGCGCTGGAGGAGCAGGCCGAGGCCCGCCTGGAGCTCGGCGAACACGCCCTGGTCGCGGACGAGTTGGCGGATCTGGTGGGGTCGCATCCGCTGCGCGAGCGGCTGCGTACGGCGCACATCCGCGCCCTGTATCTCGCCGGCCGGCAGAGCGCCGCCCTCACCAGCTACGGGGAGCTGCGCGAGCGGCTCGCCGAGGAGCTGGGCGTGGACCCCTCCCCCGAACTGGCCGCGCTGCACCAGGCGATCCTCACGCAGAGCCCGGCCCTGGCGGCCGCGCCGTCGCCGAGCACCACCGCGGCCCGGCCGCCGACGAACCTGCCCGCCCCGCCGGTCGACCTGATCGGCAGGGACGCGCTGATCGAGCGGCTGCGCGCACTCGTCGGCCGGCACCGGCTGGTGACCCTCACCGGCTCGGGCGGCGTGGGCAAGACCCAGCTCGCCCTGGCGACCGCGGCCGCGGTCGGCCCGGAGTTCCCCGGTGGTGTCTGGCTGGCGGAGTTCGCCTCCCTCGACCGCTCCGCCACGTCGGCCACGGAGGTCCACGAGGTGGTCGAGGCGGTGCTCGGCGTGCGCGACGACATCACCTCCTCCCCTTCCCCCGACGGCGACCCGCTCTCCTCCACCGCGCGGGTGGCGCACGCCCTCGGCGACGCGCCGGCCCTGCTGGTCCTCGACAACTGCGAGCATGTCGTGGAGCCGGTGGCCGAGTTGGCGGCACGGCTGCTCAGAGCGGCGCCGCGGCTGCACATCATGACCACCAGCCAGACCTCGCTCAGCGTGGGCGGCGAGCAGCTCGTGGAGGTGCCTCCGCTGGACCTGCCGCGGTCCGCCGCGGGGCTGAGCACCGAGGACGTGCTGCGGTTCAGCGCCGTCGAACTGTTCACGGCGCGGGCCGCAGCGGCCGCCCCCCGCTTCCGGCTGAGCGAGGAGACCATCGCCCCCGTGGTCTCCGTCTGCCGCCGTCTCGACGGCATCCCGCTGGCACTGGAGATGGCGGCCACCCGGGTACGCGCCCTGGGCGTGCGGGAGCTGGCCGCCCGGCTCGACGACCGGTTCACGCTGCTGGCCGCCGGGACCCGCGACGCCCCGGCGCGCCACCGCACGCTGCGGGCGGTCATCGAGTGGAGCTGCGGCCTGCTGAGCCCCCGGGAGCGGGCGGTGCTGCACCGCCTGGCCGTGCACGCCGACGGCTGTTCGCTGGCGGCGGCGGAGGAACTGTGCGCGGGCGCGGGCGTGGACCGCACGGAGGTGCTGGACCTGCTGGCCCGTCTGGTGGACTGCTCCCTCGTGGTCATGAGCGACGGCGTCGACGGGCCGCGCTACCGGCTGCTGGAGTCCGTCACCGCGTACTGCCTGGAGCAGGTGGGCGAGAGCGGTGAGCTGGAGACCCTGCGCCTGCGCCACCGGTCCTACTACACCGCGTTCGCCGAGCGGGCCAGGCCGCATCTGCGCGGCCACGGGCAGCGGGAGTGGCTGCGCCGGCTCGACAGCGAGACGGCGAACCTTCGGACGGCTCTGGAGAGCGCCGTGCACAGCGGGGACGGCGAGCGGGCCCTGCGGCTGGTCAACGCCCTGGCGTGGTTCTGGCATCTGCGCGGCCGCAACCGCGAGGCGGAACGTTCCCTGACCGCGGCGCTCGCCCTGGTGCCGCGGACCCCGGTCACCCGGGCCGCCGCCGAGGCGACGGCCTGGCTGGGCGGGACCAGGCTGCTCCTCGGCGGCGGCAAGGACCCGCTCGCCGAGTACCGCGCCGCGCTGCGCCCCTACGAGGAGCTGGACGACCCCGGCGGCGAGGCGCACGCCCAGTGGTTCCTGGGGTCCAACCTGTACGGCGTCGGGGACCTGGGGCCCAGCGAGGAGCTGGTCGAGCGGGCGCTGATGACGTTCCGGGCGCTGGAGGACCGCTGGGGCACGGCGGCGGCGCTGAGCAGCCGGGCGTTCATCGCCAAGCTGCGCGGCGAGTTCGGCGCGCTGCGCAGGTACGGCGAGCAGAGCCTGGAGATGTTCCGCGAACTGGGCGACCGGTGGGGGCAGTTGCGGGCCATGGTGCCGCTGCAGACGCTGGCCGAGGTGGTCGGGGACTACCCGCAGGCCGGGCGGCTGCTGCGCGACGGGCTGCGCATGGCGGAGGACCTGGAGCTGTGGCCCGAGGTGTCGTTCCACCTCTCGGGGCTGGGGCGGATCTCCCTGCTCACCCGGGACTGGGCGCTGGCCCGGGAGTACCACGAGCGGGCCCGGCGGCTCGCCGTGGAGCAGTCGGACGACTTCGGCGAGCAGTTCGCCGAGATGGGACTCGCCATGGGGGCCCGCCGGGAGGGCGACCTGGACACCGCCGAGCGTCACCTGCGCAACGTGCTCGACGTCCACCGGCGCATGGGCTACCAGCCCGGCGTGCCCTCGCTGATCCTCGCCGAGCTCGGGTTCGTCGCGGAGTTGCGCGGTGACCCGCGGACCGCCCTGGAGTTGCAGCGGGACGGCCTGCGGGTCGCGCAGGAGTCGGGTGATCCCCGCGCGGTCGCCCTGGGTCTGGAGGGTCTGGCCGGGGCGCAGCTCCTGGCGGGCCGCGCCGAGCGGGCGGCGTGCCTGCTCGGCGCGGCCGCCGCGGCCCGGGGACGCGTGGGCACTCCCCTGCCCGAGGGCGAGCGGGACGACGTGGACCGGATCGCGGCGGGCGCCCGTGAGCGGCTGGGCGAGGAGCGGTTCACCGCCGCCTACGAACGGGGCGGAACGCTGAGCCCCGAGGAGGCGGCGCAGGAGACGCCGGCCGGCGAGCAGGTGTGACCCCCGGGCCGGCCGGCGAGCAGGTGTGACCCACAGGCCGGCCGGGCACGCGCGCGGGCCCGCACGGCGTCGGCCGCGGTGCCCCGCCCGTGCACCGGCCCGGCGCCCCGCCCTCGTGCCCGGCGGCGCCGGCCGGATCGCCCTTCCGCATGGGTGAATAGCACGGAACGCGTCACGCCAAGCAGGACATGACAGAGTCCAAGAACATATCAACGGACGTCCAAGACGGCGCCGTTAGCCTCACTCATGCACTCCCGGAAAATCCTACGGACATCACCCATTGGCCGAAGAATCGATCCGGAAGGACAAAGTGAAGGCTCTCGTACTGTCCGGCGGGATGGGAACCCGGCTTCGGCCCTTCACCTATTCCACGCCGAAACAGCTGATTCCGGTCGCCGGCAAGGCGGTCCTGGAACATGTCATCGACAACATCCTGGCTGCGGGCATCACCGATATCGGCGTGATCGTCGGCGACCGGTCGGAACAGATCCGCGAAGTGATGGGCGACGGGTCCCGGTTCGGCGCCCGCATCACCTACATCCACCAGGCACAGCCCCTCGGGCTGGCCCACTGCGTGCTGATCGCCCGGGAATTCCTGGGTGCCGACGATTTCCTGATGTACCTCGGCGACAACGTCCTTTCTGAGGGAATCACGGAAATCACGCGGACTTTCACGGCACACCGGCCGGACGCTCAGATCGTCGTGCAGAAAGTCGCCGATCCGCGGTCTTTCGGAGTCGCCGAGATCGACGAGTCGGCCACGGTGACCCGGCTCGCCGAGAAGCCGTCCGTACCACGCAGCGAACTCGCTCTGATCGGCGTCTACTTCTTCACTCCGGCCATTCACCGGGCGGTGGACAGCATCCGGCCGAGTGCGCGCGGGGAGCTGGAGATCACCGACGCGATCCAGTGGCTCGTGGAGGACGGAGCCCGTGTCAAGGCGAGCGAGTACTTCGGCTTCTGGGCCGACACCGGAAGTGTCGACGCCGTCCTCGAAGCCAATCGCAGGCTGCTGGACGAGGTGTGCCCGCAGCGGCGCGGCGAGGTGGACGACGCCAGCGTTCTATCCGGTCCCGTGGTGCTCTCCCCCGATGCGCGCGTGGTGCGCTCCCGCATCGAGGGGCCTGCGTACATCGGCCCCGGGAGCGTGGTGGAGGACAGCCACCTCGGGCGCTACACCGCGATCGGCGCCGGCTGCGCGGTGCGTCGCTCGCTCATCGAGGACTCGATCGTGCAGGACGGGTCCTCGTTGTCGGACCTGCGCAGGCTGAGCGGCTCGCTCATCGGCAGGACCGCCTCGGTGACGGCCACCCGCCGGCACCGGCTGATCGTCGGGGACGACTCCCGGGTGGAGGTTGCATCATGAGAATCCTGGTCACGGGCGGCGCCGGCTTCATCGGCTCGCACTATGTGCGCGCCGTGCTCGACGACCGCTATCCGCAGGCCGTCGGCGCCCGGGTGACCGTCGTCGACAAGCTGACCTACAGCGGCAACCTCGCCAACCTGCCGGTGGGCGCGGAGCGTCTGGACTTCGTCCGCGGCGACATCTGCGACGCCGGACTGCTGCGGGAGCTGCTGCCCGGCCACGACTCGATCGTGCACTTCGCGGCCGAGTCACACGTCGACCGGTCCGTGGCGGCCGCCACCGACTTCATCCGCACCAACGTCATGGGCACCCAGGTGCTGCTCGACTGCGCGCGCCTCGCCGGTGTGGAGCGGATCGTGCACGTGTCCACCGACGAGGTCTACGGCTCGATCGCGTCCGGGTCGTGGACCGAGACCTGGCCGCTGGCACCCAACTCGCCGTACGCGGCGTCCAAGGCCGCCTCCGACCTCGTGGTCCGCTCCTACTGGCGCACCCACGGGCTGGACGTGTCGATCACTCGCTGTTCCAACAACTACGGCCCCTACCAGCACACCGAGAAGCTCATCCCGCTCTTCGTCACCAACCTCCTGGAGGGCAAGCCGGTGCCGCTGTACGGGGACGGGCACAACGTCCGCGAGTGGATCCACGTCGAGGACCACTGCCGCGCCGTGGAGGCGGTGCGCGCCAAGGGCCGGGCCGGGGAGGTCTACAACGTGGGAGGGGGTGTCGAACGGACCAACCTGGAGCTCACCCACCAGTTGCTGGAGCTGTGCGGCGCCGACGCGTCGGCCGTCCGCCGGGTGGCCGACCGGCTGGGGCACGACGACCGCTACTCCCTCGACGGTACGAAGATCCGCGAGGAGCTGGGCTTCGAGCCGGCGGTGCCGTTCGAGCGCGGTCTGCGCGAGACCGTCGACTGGTACCGGGACCACCCCGGCTGGTGGCAGGACGTCAAGCGCGCCGCCACCTCGGAGGCGGCCCGATGAGCGCGCAGGCGCCGGCCCTGCGCAGCCGCGACGAGCAGGCGGCCGGACCGGACCGCCTTCTCCGCTCGGCGCTCGCCACGCACGGCCGCGGTCCGCGTACCGAGGAGTTCGTGCCGTGGCTGGCGGAGCGCACGCGATCCCACCGGTACCGGGTGGAGCGCATCCCGTTCGCCGACCTCGACAGCTGGTCCTTCGCGCCGGGGACCGGCAATCTCGTGCACCGCAGCGGACGGTTCTTCACGGTGGAGGGCATCCACGTCACCCATCCCGAGAACCCGGTCCCGGAGTGGCGCCAGCCGATCATCAACCAGCCGGAAGTCGGCATCCTGGGCATCCTGGCCAAGGAGTTCGACGGCGTCCTGCACTTCCTGATGCAGGCGAAGATGGAGCCGGGCAACCCCAACCTGGTGCAGTTGTCGCCGACCGTGCAGGCGACCCGCAGCAACTACACGAAGGTGCACCGGGGCGCGGACGTGAAGTACCTCGAGTACTTCCTGGACGTACCGCCGGAGCGGGTCATCGCCGATGTGCTCCAGTCGGAGCACGGCTCGTGGTTCCTGCGCAAGGCCAACCGGAACATGCTGGTGGAGGCGGAGGGCGAGGTCCCGCTGGAGGACGGTTTCTGCTGGCTGACCCTCGGGCAGATCGGGGAGCTGCTGCGCCTCGACAACGTGGTGAACATGGACGCGCGTACCGTCCTCGCCTGCGCCCCGGTGCAGCCGGCCGAGACCGGAGCGCTCCACTCCGACCTGGGGCTGCTGTCCTGGATCACCGCCGAGCGTTCCCGGCACGACCGCCGGGTGCGGTCGGTGCCGCTCGCCGAGGTGACGAACTGGGTGCGCGGCGACTGGTCCATCGACCATGTACCGGAGGGCTACTTCCGCGTGATGGCGGTCGCGGTGGAAGCCGCCGGCCGGGAAGTCGCGCAGTGGACCCAGCCCTTGATCGAACCGCTCGGTCTCGGGGTCACGGCGTTCGTGACCCGCCGCTTCGGCGGTGTCCCGCACCTGCTCGTGCGGGCCCTCCCGGAGGGTGGCCTCATGGAGACGCTGGAGCTGGCGCCGACGGTGCAGTGCGTGCCGGACAACCACCGCCACCTGGGCCCCGCACAGCGCCCGCGCTTCCTCGACCTGGTGCTCGGCGCCGACGAGAAGCAGATCCGCTACGAGGCGGTGCACTCCGAGGAGGGCGGCCGCTTCTATCACGCGCAGAGCCGTTATCTGTTCGTCGAGGCGGACGAGTCGCAGGCCCCCACCGAGCCACCTGCGGGGTTCCGCTGGATCACGCCCGGGCAGCTCAACGCGCTGGCGCGGCACAGCCGGTACGTCAACGTGCAGGCACGTTCACTGCTCGCCTGCCTCAACACCGCCGCGGTGACGCTCTGAGGAGGCGTCCCCGGCCCGACAGTAAGGACTCACTCCATGGCGGCTACGGATATGCAAGTGGCCCCCGAAGCAGGCGTTCTGCAGCGACTCGGCAGGTACGCCAGGCTGGTCAAGTTCCAGTTCGTCCTCGACTTCCTCCTCGCACTGCTCATCGTGTGGACGGCGATGGAGCCGGGCGCCCGCCTGGACGGGCAGGTGCTCCTGACGCTGCTGGTGTTCGCCGTGGGGAAGGTGGGCGTACTGTCCGCGGTCATGACGCTGGACGACGTGACCGGCGTCAAGGACGGCAGCGACACGGCGAACTACCTCTCCGACGACAACACCGAGCTGCGGCCACTCAAGCGCAAGCCGCTGCTCACCGGCGAGCTCACCGTGCACCAGGCGCAGCGGTTCGGGTACGTGGCCCTGGTGTGGGGGGCGCTGTGGTGGCTGGTGGCGGTGCTCGCGGCACCGCACGCGCCCGTGTGGGGTGTCGTGGTCACCACGCTGCTGCTCGTCTTCAGCCCGCAGTACTCGTGGGGTCTGAAGCTCAGCTACGTCGGGCTCGGTGAGCTGCTGCTGCTCTTCTCGGCCACGGCGTTCGTGCTGTCTCCCTACTCCCTGACCGCCGGTGACCTTCCCGCGCTGGTGCTGGTGGAGGCGCTGCTGTTCGGGTTCGGGCAGCTGCTGATAGCCGGTTACTCCAACACCCAGGACATCGACGGGGACGCCGCGGTGGGCCGGCGCACCGTCGCGGTGATGACGTCGAGGCGTGGCAACCAGGTGTTCCTGGGGGCGCTGACGGCGGTGAACCTCCTGGTGATCATCGGGCCGTACGCCGCGGGGTGGATTCCCGGCTGGTTCGTGGTGGCGACCCTGCCGCTGATGGCGCTGCGGCTGCGCCAGTACGTCTCCTTCCTGCGCGACGGCCACGCGCTGCTGGCGCGCTCCCGTGGCGTAGTGGTCTTCAGGACGACCGTCGCCTGTGTGCTGCTGTTCAACGTGGCGCACCACTGGTTCTGAGCGTGCGGGGCCCGGTGAGCGGAGCAGTGGCATCACCGCCGCTCCGCCTGCCGGGCCCCAGCCCTGACACCCGCCTGCGAACTCTCTAGATCCGGGAGGCGCGCGCGCCGGTGGGCCGCAAGGCCGTCGACCGGCTCCGGCGGGCGGAGTCCTGCTTGGACATCCAGCTGGCGACCTGGACCCGTGACGTGCACGCCAGCTTGCGCATGATCTTGCGTACGTGGTTCACGGCCGTCCACTCGGCGATGCCGAGACGGCGGGCGATCTCCCGGTTGGTGAGGCCGTTGGCCACCAGTTCGGCCACCTCCCGCTCCCGCGGGGTGAGCGGGTTGCGGGCACCGTCCGGTGCGCGGTCCGCCTCGGCGCTCTCGGCAGGGGTCAGTACGGCGGCGACCGCGGCCTCCGGCGGCGACTGCCGGCCCTCGGCGGCGAGCTCCGCGGCCTCCTCCTCGCCCAGGCGTACCCGGGTCAGGGCGGTGACCGCGTCCACCTCCATGCGCACGGGGGCGGGCGCGACGCAGCCGGTGGCGGCCCGGATGCCCGCCGCCGCTCCCAGGGCCCGTGCCGCCCGGCGCCAGGTCTCCATCGACTGGCCCCGGCTGCGGGTGAGCAGGAGCGTGAACTTCTCCAGGCCGAGCGCGCACAGCGCCAGGTGCCCCAGCTCGGCGAAGTCCCGCAGGGCGGATCGGTACAGATCGACCGCGCCGTCCTGGTCGCCCAGGGCGAAGGCCACGTCGCCCAGGACGAGACGGGTGAGCGCGATGTTGCGGACGTCCCGCTGCCGCTCGAAGAACTCCAGCGCCTCCTCGGCGAGTCTGCGCGCGCAGGCCGCGTCACCCTCGGCGCGGCGGACCTCCGCGAGGACGCGCAGCACCTCGGCGTGTTCCGCCCGGTCGTCGTCCGTGGCGGCGGCCACGCAGTCCTCGAGGCGGCGGTCGGCCTCGGCCAGGTCCCCGCGCCGCAGTGCGACGAGCCCGGCACCGCGCATGCAGGCGGCGACCCCGGCGGCATCGCCGAGCTCCTCGTACGCGGCACGGGCCTTGCCGAGGCAGTCCTCGGCCGCCGTCATCTCGCCGGCGCTCAGCAGGAGTTCGGCGAGCACCAGGCGCCCTGTGGCCTGCTGGGCCAGGGTGAGACCGCCGGTGTCGTCGAGTCCGGCCCGCAGCCGGGTGATGCCTTCCCTGATCTCCCCGCGGGCCTGCCAGTACTCGCGCAGGTTCACGGCGATCGCGACCAGGTCCGCCGTGTCACCCGTGCGCGCGAGGAAGTCCAACGCGCTGGTGAGGTCCTGCCGCCAGTAGTCGATCACGAGCAGCCACCGGCTCTGGTCCGGGCCGCGCAGTCCGCTCCCGGCGCTCTCGGTGAGGTCGACGCAGAACGCGGCGTGCGCCGCGGACAACTCCCGCTCCTCCCCCAGCGTGTGCGCCTCCTCCAGCAGGAACTGCCGGGTGAGGCCGAGCATGGAGATGATGAGCTCGCCGTCGGAGCACTCCTCGGTGTGCAGCAGGCTCTTGTCGACGAACGTCTCCAGCAGGCGCTGGAGTTCGCTGACGCCGCCCGACCACAGCGCCTGGGCGGTCGGCAGGTCGAAGGCCCGGTGGAACACGGCGAGCCGTCTGAGCAGGGCCCGTTCGTCCTTGTCCAGCGTGTCGAGCTGGCGGGCGATGGCGGCACCCATGCTGCGGTGCCGGGACAGGGTGTCGAACTCGGTCCCGGACAGGGCGTCGAGGCCGGAGTCGAGTTCGTCCAGGAGGCGCTGCGGGGAGAGCATCTTCATGCGGGACGCGGCGAACTCGATGGCCATGGGCAGGCCGTCGGTACGGCGGCAGAGCCGGACCACGGCGTCGCGGTTGTGCTCGGTGAGCGCGAAGTGGGGGCGGCTGACGACGGTGCGTTCCACGAACAGCTTGACCGAGGGGATCTCCCGCAGCTCGTCCAGGTCCGGCTCAGATCCGGCCGGGGGCAGCTCCAGCGGGCGCAGGCGCAGCAGGACCTCGCCGTAGATGCCGAGTCGTTCGTTCCCGGTCATCAGGACGGTGAGCCCGGGGCAGTCGTTGACCAGGCGGGTGACGGCCGGTACGAGCGCGGCGCGCATCCGGTCGCAGCCGTCCAGGAGGAGCAGGCAGCGGCGGTGCCGCAAGTAGGCGCGCAGCAGGGGGTACACGGGGCGGCCGGTGCCGGTCTCCAGGCCGAGGACCCCCGCGAGCAGCAGCTCGGGGTCCTGGCCGGGGTGGATGTCGTTCAGGTCGACGGCCCAGCCGCCGTCCTCGAAGGACTGGGCGACATCGGCGTACGCGGCCGCGGCGAACCGGCTCTTGCCGACTCCGGCGGGGCCGGTGACGGTGACGACGCGGACGGCCGGGTTGCCGAGGAGTCCGCGCAGTTCGGCCCGCTCCTCCTGCCGGCCCACGAGGGAGCGGTTGGCGACGGTGAGCAGACCTGGACCGCCGGCGCTGAGGTCGTCGATGGTGGTGCGCGGACTGATCGGGTACATGGGCAGCCCCTATGGATCAACGGACACACGTGATGGATCGATCCCGCTGATTTCCGGCGAGCTCGTGCGCAGCACGAGCCGAGGTGTTCCCCGCCGTGCCTGCAGTGACCCGGCGCGAGAGCACCTCTAGGGAGCCGGAGGAACGTCGCTGTCTCGGGACGGCGGGACGGGAACCGCGCCGCAGCCGGGGAGCCGGACGCTCCGCCTCGGCCTGCCGGGCGCAGGAACTTCCGTCCGTGGCCGCGCGCGACACCTGCCGCACACCACGTGCAGTCACCCCCGTTTCCATCCTGTTCCGGACAGTGCCACGGTAAGTTAGCCGCGCGCTTGAGCAAATTGATTCCAGCCGACCATCTCCGGCCATCGCCGGCCGCGGAACGGCACAACCCGCTTCCGGTGCCGCTCAACACCCCCCGGATCACATGTGCGTTCCCTGCCGTCGGACCGTTGCCCGAGCCGGTGACACGCCGTCGCAGACGCGAGCGGGGCACGGCTGGTTGGCGCAAAACCTCCCTGAAAGGGCACGGAGAATGTCAACTCCTCGGCACGCGACGACGGCCCGCGGGCGACCCGTGGACCGTCGTCGGCACGAAGGGGGCGGGGTCAGGACGGGGTGACGATCACCGGTCCCGTCCCGTCCACCGACTCGCCGCGCTCCTCTGCGATCCGCACGGCCTCCTCCACCAGTGTCTCGACGATCTGCGACTCCGGAACGGTCTTGATCACCTTGCCCTTCACGAAGATCTGTCCCTTGCCGTTGCCGGACGCCACGCCCAGGTCGGCCTCCCTGGCCTCGCCCGGCCCGTTCACGACACAGCCCATGACGGCCACCCGGAGCGCCGCGGGGAACCCCTCCAGCGCCGCGGAGACCTGCTCCGCCAGGGTGTGCACGTCCACCTGGGCCCGCCCGCAGGAGGGGCAGGAGACGATGTCCAGACCCCGCTCGCGCAGGGCCAGCGCCTCCAGGATCTGCGTGCCGACCTTGACCTCCTCCACCGGCGGCGCCGACAGGGAGACCCGAATGGTGTCGCCGATCCCCTCGGACAGCAGCGCTCCGAACGCCACCGCGGACTTGATCGTGCCCTGGAAGGCCGGGCCGGCCTCGGTCACCCCGAGGTGCAGGGGGTAGTCGCAGCGCTGGGCGAGCAGCCGGTACGCGGCGATCATGACCACGGGGTCGTTGTGCTTGACCGAGATCTTGATGTCGCGGAAGCCGTGCTCCTCGAACAGGGAGCACTCCCACAGCGCCGACTCGACCAGCGCCTCCGGGGTGGCCCTGCCGTACTTCTCGAGCAGCCGGCGGTCCAGCGAGCCGGCGTTGACGCCGATGCGGATCGGGATGCCGGCGTTCGCCGCCTCCTTGGCGATCTCACCGACCCTGTCGTCGAACTTCTTGATGTTGCCCGGGTTGACGCGCACGGCGGCACATCCGGCGTCAATGGCCGCGAACACGTACCTGGGCTGAAAGTGGATGTCGGCGATCACCGGGATCGGCGACTTCCCGGCGATGGCGGGCAGCGCGGCCACGTCGTCGGCAGAAGGGACCGCGACCCGGACGATCTGGCAGCCGGCCGCCGTCAGTTCGGCGATCTGCTGCAGCGTGGCGTTGACGTCCGCGGTCACGGTCGTCGTCATGGACTGCACCGAAACCGGCGCGTCCCCGCCGACCGGCACTGAACCCACCATGATTTGGCGGGACTTGCGTCGACGGGCCAGCGGCGGCAGAACCGCCTCCGGCCTGATCGACGGCATTCCGAGACCGACCGTCGTCATCGTGTCTCCCCTCCGCGTTCCTGCTCGACGAGGCGGGCCGTCTCCCGCTGGAAGTCGGCACTTCCGGTGCTGATGCGGTCCTCCACCGGACCGCTGATCTCCTCCCCCACGGCCCTGGCGATGTCCTGCGCGGTCAGTCCGCAGCCGGAGAGCACCTCGGCGCGGCTGCCGTGCTCAAGAAAGCGCCGGGGGACGCCGAAGTCCCGCGTCGGCGTGCACACCCCTTCGTCGCGCAGGAACTGGGCGACGGCCGAACCGACGCCGCCGATGCGGCTGTTGTCCTCGACGGTGATGGCGAGGCGGTGCCGGCGCGCCATGTCGGCGAGCGTCGGGTTGACCGGCGTCACCCACCGCGGGTCGACGACCGTCGCGCCGATGCCCTGCGCCCACAGCACCTCGGCCACCTGCAGCGCCACCGGGGCCAGCGCTCCGACCGAGACGATCAGCACGTCGAGTGGTCCCGCCCGGTGCAGTACGTCGGTGCCGGCGAACGTGGTCCTGGCGGGGATGTCGTCGCCCGTCGGGCCTTTGGGGAAGCGCACCAGGGTCGGGCCCTCCTCCCACTCGACGGCCTCCGCGAGCAGCTCGGCGAGGCGGGCGCCGTCCCGCGGGGCGGCGATCCGCAGCCCCGGCACCACCTGGAGCACCGACAGGTCCCACACACCGTTGTGGCTGGGACCGTCGTCGCCGGTGACACCGGACCGGTCGAGGACGAACGTCACGGCCCTGTGATGCAGTGCCACGTCCATCAGCAGCTGGTCGAAGGCGCGGTTGACGAAGGTGGAGTAGATGGCGACGACCGGGTGGACGCCACCCAGGGACATGCCCGCGGCCATGGTGACCGCGTGCTGCTCCGCGATGCCGACGTCGATGACCCGCTTCGGGAAGCGCTCCTGCATCGGCAGCAGCCCCGTCGGCTCCAGCATGGCCGCCGTGATCGCCACGACGTCCGGCCGGCGCTCGGCGATGCGGACGAGCTCGCGCCCGAAGACGGAGGTGAACGACGGTCCGGCGGAACCCTTCAACGGCCGGCCCGTCCCCGGGTCCATCGGCTTGATGGCGTGGCCCCGGTCCAGCTCGTTCCGCTCCGTCACCGTGTACCCGCGGCCCTTCTCGGTGACCACGTGCACGACGACGGGCCTGCGCAGGTCCCGTGCGCGGCGCAGCGTCTCCTCCAGCACCGGCACGTCGTGCCCGTCGACCGGGCCGAGGTAGGCCAGGCCCAGCTGTTCGAAGAGGCCTGGGACGTCCCGCTGTCCGGCACGCAGCTCCCCCAAGTGATCGGCGAAGCCGCCCCGGGTGAGGGCGTAGGAGCGCTGGTTGTCGTTGAGCACGACGACCAGCGGCCGGTCCGGTCCGCCCGCGATGTTGTTCAGGGCCTCCCACGCCATGCCGCCGGTCATCGCCCCGTCGCCGATGACGGCGACCACGGCCCGGTCGGTGCGCCCTCGGTGGGCGTCGGCGCGCGCCAGGCCGTCGGCGTACGACAGCGCCGTGGACGCGTGGGAGTTCCCGACCAGGTCGTGCTCGGACTCCGCCGGGTTCGGGTAGCCGGACAGGCCGCCCTGCCGGCGCAACCGGTCGAACCCGGCCGCCCGCCCCGTGACGATCTTGTGCACGTACGACTGGTGACCGGTGTCCCACAGCAGCCGGTCGCGGGGGGAGTCGAAGACCCGGTGCAGGGCGAGGGTCAGCTCCACCACCCCGAGGTTGGGGCCGAGGTGTCCGCCGGTCGCACAGACCCGGTCGACGAGGAAGGCACGGATCTCCTCGGCGAGCGTGCGCAGTTCCTCCGCGCTCAGTTCCCGGAGGCGCTCCGGGCCGTGCACGGTGTGCAGCAACGACATGCGATCACCGGTCCCGGTAGGCGACTTCGAGGGCCATCTCGCTCAGTTCCTCCCGCCACACCGGTTCGATCGCGGCCTGGTCGAGGGCCGCGCCGGCGCGTTCCACGAGCACGTCGATGCGCTCCTCGATCCGGGTCCTGCTCTCGCCGAGCAGGTCGAGCAGCGCCGCGGTGTCCCATTCGGGGCGGTTGACGAGCAGGCGCACCTGCTGGTCGCGCTCCGCGGCCTCGGCGAGGAGCAGCGTCATCTTGTGCTGCTCCAGGTCCAGTCCGACCGGCTTGCCGGCCACCGTGCTGTCGCCGAACGCGCCGATGAGGTCGTCGCGCAGCTGGAAGGCGAGACCGAGGCACTCGCCGTACTCCTCGAACGCAGCCGTCAGGTCGGGCCGTCCGGCGAGCGCGGCGCCCAGCAGCAGGGGACGCGTGATGCTGTAGCGGCCGGACTTGCAGATCGCGATCCACCGCGACAGCTCCGGAGCGATCACCCCCTCCGCTGCCACGGCCACGTCCAGGTGCTGGCCGATCTGGATCTCGGTGACCATCTCGCCCCACACGTCACGGGCGCTCGGCGGCAGGTCGCGGGTGAGGCGGTCGGCGTAGAGCATGGCCAGCACACCGGAGATCAGGGCCACGCCCTCGCCGTAGCGGCGCGACTCGCCCCGCCAGCCGCGCTCCGCGTGGACCGTGGCGTGCCGGACGTGCGCCGCAGGGGCCCCGCGGCGGGTGTCGGACGCGTCGAGCACGTCGTCGTGCAGCAGCGCGCCGGTGTGGATCAGCTCGATGGCGGAGGCGGCGTCCGCCACCGCCGGGTCGCCGGGGTCGCCTCCCGCAGCCAGGTACCCCGTCACGCAGAAGGCGGGGCGCAGCCGCTTGCCTCCCGCGTCGACCAGGGAGGTCACCGTGTCCACGGGTACCGCGCCCCGTTCGTCGACACCGCTCCAGCGGGCGCGTTCGTCGGCCAGGAGCTCGCCGAGACGTCGCTCGGCCCTGCGCAGCACGTCGGCGCGAGCGTCGCGCACTGTGAGCCGGTCTGTCACCGCGGTCGTCATCAAATGCTCCCTCTCCTGTCCGGCCGGTCAGCCGGCCTTCGCCGTGTCGATGAGGTGCGTCGGCGGATGAAAGACCACGTCCTCCTGCGCCACCTGCTCGATCTCGATATCGCGGTAGCCGAATTCCGCGAGCCTTTCGAGAACCTGGTCGACGAGGATCTCCGGGGCGCTGGCACCTGCGCTCAGGCCCACCACCGACACTCCTTCCAGCCAGCTCTCGTCGAATTCCGTGACGTCCGGGACAAGATAGGCGGGTACACCGAGCCGCCGCGCCACCTCGACCATCCGAAGCGAATTACTGGAATTTCGGGAGCCGACCACGAGCATCAGGTCCGAGCGCGGCACGACCTGTTTGACGGCGTCCTGCCTGTTCTGGCTCGCGAAACAGATGTCGTCGGTTCCCGGGCCGCGCAGATCGGTGAAGCGGCGGCGCAGCACCTCGATGATGTCGCGCGTCTCGTCCACGGACAGCGTCGTCTGGGTGAGGAAGGCCACCGGGGTGTCGGCCGGCAGGTCCAGCCGCTCGGCGTCCTCCACGGTCTCCACGATCACCGTGCGGTCGGGCGCGTGCCCGAAGGTCCCCTCGACCTCCTCGTGCCCGGCGTGGCCCACCAGCAGCAGCGTGCGCTCCTCCCGGGCGAACCGCTTGGCCTCCTGGTGCACCTTGGACACCAGCGGGCAGGTGGCGTCGATCACGTCCAGCCGGCGGGCCTGTGCGTTGCGCCGCACCTGGGGCGAGACGCCGTGCGCGGAGAACACGCACACCGCCCCCTCGGGCACCTCCTCCTCGGAGTCGACGAACCGCACGCCGCGCTGTTCCAGCTGCCGCACCACATAGTGGTTGTGCACGATTTCCTTGCGCACATAAAGCGGAGTTCCATGGCGTTGCAACGCCAGCTCGATAATGGATATGGCCCGGCGCACACCGGCGCAGAAACTGCGCGGTTCCGCGAGGATGACCTTCTTTGATCGTCCCATTTTCACCCGTCTCCGCTGCGTGGTTCAACTCCCGCAGCCGACTGTGCTGTTCAGGTGCGTCCCCGGTCAACCGTCCCAGGGTGCTCGGGCTCGAAGCAGTCATGTACCGAGGGCGCCCCAACCGCTGAACCTTGCTAGGCCCTTGTCATTCATTACGGCTACCTCCGATTCCTAATGTGGAGCCGACCGCACGGCGGGAATTGAGCGGTCCGCACGGCGTGAAAGGAATCGACCGAGGAGTCATATGAGTACTGCTCTCATTCGGCCCGACGCCGTGCTCGGGGATGCGCTCGACGACGCGCTCGACGACCTGGGCACGGAGCTGTTCGCGACCCTGCGCCGCAGCGACCAGCGGCGCCGCGGCATGGAGTACATCCACGGACTGCTCTCCACCCGCGGCCGCAAGTCGATACGGAACATGGCGGCGCTGAAGGGCAGCAGCACCGGCCAGAGCCTCCATCACTTCATCTGCAGCTCCACCTGGGACTGGATTCCGGTGCGCCGGTCGCTGGCCGGGTACCTGACCCGCCTCGCGCCGCCGCAGGCCTACGTCGCGCGCCTGATGACGATCCCGAAGGTGGGGCGTCACTCGGTGGGAGTCAGCCGGTACTTCTCGGTCGACGAGGGACAGGCGCTCAACGCCCAGCGTGCCGTGGGGGTGTGGGGCGTCACCGGCACCATCGCGGCGCCGTTCAGCTGGCGGCTGTATCTGCCGCAGACCTGGATCAAGGACGGGCTGCGCCGCAATCAGGCCTCCATCCCGTGCGAGGTGGGGCCCGAGACGCTGGGTGACTGTGTGCTGACGGCCTGCCGGGAGAGCCTGACCGCCTGGGAGCTGCCGGCGCAGCCGGTCGTCGTCGACATCGAGGAGGCCGACCCCGCCGCCACGGTGCGCGGCCTGCGCGCCATGGGCTTCCCGGCCATGGTGCGGGTCCACGGCGACCTGCCGCTGACGGTGCACGATCCCGCGCTGACCGGACACGGGGCGCACCTGCTGACCGCCCCGGAGATCATGCAGGCGGCGCGGTCCCTGTTCCGGCCCATGGCCCGTCTGCAGACCGTCTCGCGTTCGCTGCCCGCCGTCCGCCGTACCGCGCTGGTGGCGGCGGTGGGGGTGCGGGTGCCGGGGGCAGGCTCGGGCGGGGCGCCGCTGTCGCTGGTCGGTGTGAACGCTCCGGGACGACGCGGGCCGGCCGAGATGTGGCTGACCGACCTGCCCCATCCGGCCGCCGCGGTGCTGCGCTTCGGCGACGCCGCCCGCCGCGTCGAACGCGACTTCGACGAGGTGACGTGTCAGGTGGGCATCCGTGACTACGTCGGCCGCTCCTACGGCGGCTGGCACCGCCACACCACCCTCGCCTCGGCCGCGCACGCCGTCGCCGTGCTCTCCTCGGCGGCCCCGCAGGCGCGGCAGGCCTCCTGACCCGCCATCGGGCCGGGCCACGGCGACGACGCGTACGCCTTGACGCGGGCGCGGGCGCGGGCGCGGGCACGGGCACGGGCACGGGCCGGGCCGGGGCAGCCGTGGGGACGAGGGAAGCGGTGCCGCCCGGAGCCGACCGGGGGACGGCGAGGCGCGCCGTCCCCGCTGCCGCGCAGCAGATCCCGAGTCGGGGAAAGGGCCGCGTCACCTGCGCCACCCCGTGGGCCGGCTGGACCTGGCGCGTCGGCACACCTCGCGGACCGCACTCGCCTCCGCGGTGCGGGTGTTGCTGCCGGAGCCGCAGGCGGGCCGGCAGCGGCCGAGGCTGCTCCTCGGTGAGTGGCGGCACAGCCATGGGCCGGGCGGGCGCGCGGCGCCCCGCCCGGCCCGTGCTGTGCCGCTCAACTGTCCGGCAGCTCGATCGACTGGGGGTGGCGGAAGAAGTTCCGCGGATCCCACGTCGCCTTGACGCGCTGCAGCCGCGGGTAGTTGTCCTTGTAGTACAGCTCGTGGCAGGACACCCCGGACCGGTTGAACGTGGGGTCGCTCAGGTCGTTGTCCGGGTAGTTGATGTAACAGCCGTCGGTGACGTCGTTGGGCACCGGGACGCCGCCCGTGTCGGCGTACAGGTCCTGGTAGAAGGACCGCAGCCAGGTGACGTTCCGCTCGTCGTCCTCGGCCCTGTGCCAGTACGACTCGAAGTAGACCAGCCAGAGGGCGTCCCGGTGGGTCGCGGCGGTGGCGTGGTCGTCCAAGGCGCTGATCTGTCCGCGGACGGAGTTGATGACCAGGAAGCTGTACGGGTTGGGATTGACCGTCTTCGTCAGGTACCGGTAGATCGTCTGCACCTGGTGCTCGGGGAACGCGTCCTTCATGTAGGTCGACTTGTGGGAAGTCCGCAGACTGGGGCTGGTGATGGTCTCGCCGGCGGTCATGGTCCGCGCGGTGGCCTTGAGGAACGGCTGTTCCTCGACGTTGACGCCGCGCGGCTGCACGCCCAGCGCGTCCGACACGAACGCGATGAAGTCGTCCACCAGCTTGCGGGCGTCCGGAACGGTCGAGTCGATCTGCGCGACGAAGTTGAAGGTGCCCGAGTCGGCGTGCTGCAGGAAGATCCAGTGCCCCATGTCGATGTAGGGCGAGTCGAGGCTGCCGTGGGTCCTCGACCAGTCGGCGTACCGGGTCATGAAGGTCGCGAAGGCCTCTTCGGTGATGTCCTGCCACGACCAGGCCGCGAAGATGGAGAAGACGCTGGGCGGCGCCTTCGGCAGCAGGTCGCCCGGGCTGCCCTCGGCGCCGCGGCTGCGCATCCAGAAGCGCGTGACCACACCGAAGTTGCCGCCTCCCCCACCGGCGACGGCCCAGGCCAGGTCGTGGTTCGGGTCCTCCGGGTCGCGAGTGGCGACGACGACGCGCACCTCGCCCCGCTCGTCGACGGTGACGACCTCGACGGCGTAGAGGTGGTCGCTGAGGATGCCGTGCTTGCGCGAGAGGATGCCGTACCCGCCGCCGGAGAAGTGGCCGCCGGCGCCCGTGGCGTAGCAGCCGCCGCCCGGGAGGGTGACGCCCCAGCCGATGTGCAGCGTCTCGTAGATCTTGAGGAGCGTGGCGCCGGGCTCGACCACGAATGCGCCGCGGTCGTCGTCGAAGCCGACGTGGTCCATCAGCCGCAGGTCGACGATGATCTCCGTCTCGTCGTTGAAGACGAGGTTCTCGAAGCAGTGGCCGCCGCTGCGGACCGCGATGCGCTTGTTGTCGCGGACCGCCTCCCGGACGATCTCGACGACCTGCTCGGTGGTCGAAGGCAGACGGATCGCCTCGGGAGAGGCCACGTGCCGGTTGTTGCCGTGCCCCCTGATCATGTCGGGGTAGCGCGCGTCCTCGGGCGTCACGGTGGGGATGGCGTCGGTGTGCCGACGCGTAGCCGTGCTCCGGGGGGTGGCCGGAGCCGGGTGGGCGTTGGCTAAGGTGCTGTTCACTCGGTTCATGCTCCCGTCACTCGGTTCATGCTCCCGTTTCGTGAGCTGCTCGTCCGGCGGGCTCGTTCGCTCGCCGCACCACCAGCGTCCGTGCTCCCGTCGGGGACGGTCCGGAACTCCACGTGCTATTTGTCAGGTACACCGATCTCGGTCGCCGAGAGGTGGTGTGGACCAGCCAACGAGCGACGGTTTCCGCCAGTCCGGACTCTTCCGGCCGGTCGTCCCGACCTGGCTCCCTGCCCTCGTCGGGTGTTCCGCGTGCCGGCCGGAGACGCCGGTGGCGTCTCCGGCCGGCCGGTCCGGTCTCACCACGCCGGTCCCTCAGCGACCGGTACGCCCACCACGCCGGCGTGCACCCCCTCCGCGGCGTGGAGGGACCGTGTCCGCCGGCCGGAGTCTCGACCGCCGCTCCCCCGGCCCGTTCCCGGTGGTCATCGGGTGGTGAAGCGCCGGAAGAGGTTGCGGGCCACGTGGACGCCCGGTCCTCCGAAGCCGACGAGGTCGACGCGGCCGTCGCCGGTGACGTCCGCCAGGAAGCGGGGGTGGCGGTCGACCCGCCAGGCTCCGGCGGCGTCGTCGTAAGCGAAGCCGCGGCACACCAGTTGGGCCTGTTCGAAGCGGCCGTCGCCGCGGTTGTGAGCCACCCAGACCCCCTCGTCGCCGAAGCCGACGAGGTCCGGGTTGCCGTCGCCGGTGACGTCGGCCAGGAGGCGGAGGTGCTTCTCGCCGGTCCAGCCCTGGGCAGCTCCGAAGTCGTTCAGCACGAGTTGCGGGGATTCGAAGGTGCCGTCGCTCCGACCGCGGGCGACGACGACCCCCTGAGGCCCGAAGCCGAGCAGGTCCAGCGGGCCGCCTCCGGTGGTGGCGGCGAGGAAGCGCGGGTGCTCACGGGCCGAGCTCCACCCCTGGTCGGCGCCGAACTCGTCGAGGACGTAGAGGGGTTCGCTGAAGGTGTGGTCCTCCTCCTGAAGGGAGACCCAGACGCCGTCGTCGTGGAACCCGACGATGTCCAGGCGGCCGCTGCCGGTGGTGTCGGCGAGGAAGCGGGGGTGCCTGCCGGGGAGCCAGCCGCCTGCCTTCTCGCCGTGGCCGAAGGCCCGGAGAGCCGGTTCGCCGGCGAGCGGCGCGAACTTCCCCTCCTCGTCCTGCAAGGACACCCAGACACCGTCGTCATGGCAGCCGACGATGTCCAGGCGGCCGCTGCCGGTGGTGTCGGCGAGGAAGCGGGGATGCTTGTCGGGCAGCCAGCCCCCGGCCTGCTTGCCGTGGCCGAAGGCCTTGAGGACCAGTTCACCTCCGGCGGGCGCGAACGTCCCGTTCTCGCCCTGGGTGGACCTGCGCACGCCGTCGGCCGCGAGCACGACGACATCGGGCCTGCCGTCGCCCGTCGTATCCGCGAGGGCCCACAGGTCCGCCGGGCTCAGTGCGGCGCCGGGCGGGCACAGGACGCGCTCCTCGTCCTCGAACGTGCCGTCGCCGCGGCCCCGTGACGTCACCGCGCCCTTCGCCGGCGTCAGGGCCACGACGTCGTGCCGCCCGGTGCCCGTGGTGTCGGCGAGGAACCGCGCACCGGCCTGGGCCCACGGTCCCGGCTGGCCGGCGGCGGGGCCGGTCCCCGTGTCCTGCCATCCGCCGGCCCGGGGGTCGCCGCCGAACCGCTCGAGGACCAGCAGCAGGTCGCTGAAGGAGGGCTTCGCACCGGGCACGGGTCGCAGCGCGGCCGAACGGGCCAGGCGCCAGGACCGGTGGCCGTTCCAGTGGCTCGTGCCCGACCAGCGCAGTACGGCGTCGCTGGTGCGCTCCGGCTCCGCCGGGACGAGCCGCCAGCGCTGACCGCCGGCGTTCTCGTCGTGCGCGCGCAGCACGACACGGGTCTCCTCCTGGCCGTCGCCGGGCTCCTCCAGGTCGAGGACGGTGCCGTCGGCCACGGCTTCGATGAAGTAGAGGTCCGCATGCCCTTCGACGGGGACGACGCACCACAGCTGGCTCTTCCTGCCCGCGGCGGCGTCCGCCCGGCGGACGCCCCGGTCGGCGGCGTGGTCGAGCACCTTGCCGTCCGCCGCGTCGCGGATCAGGTAGGTCCGCTCCTCCTGCCCGGGGACGAAGTGCCACCGCACCTGGCCCGGGCCGTCCTCGGGTAAGGCGCGCACGACGAGCGCGCCGTCCGTGCTCGGTGCGGCCCTGGCGGCGAGGGACCTCTCCGTGGCGGCGTTGACGATCTCCAGTTTCAGTTCTTCCATGGGCACGGGCATCGTGGTGCCTCTTCCATGCGGTCGGGTACGGACGAGGGCTCGGGGCGGGCGGACGGTCTCGGCTGCCGGGTCCCGCCGGTGGCATGGCAGTGGCCGCGGGTCACGTGAAGACGTGGTGGTAGGGCACGTTCCACTCGCTGGGGAGCCTCGGGTAGAACGTGTTGATGACCGTGCCGGTGAAGTCGCCGCCCCAGTTGTAGGTCAGGCGTACTTCGGCGTCGGCGGTCACCGCGTGGTCCTTGAACCCGAGGATGGCGTCGGGGTGGGTGATCGGCACGAAGGTGATGCCTCCCCATGGCGTGACGGTGACGACCCACAGCTGGGTGTCCTCCGGCGCTCCGTTCTTGCCGCGCCACTTGTCGCCGACCTTGTCGGGGAGGCCGACCTGCACGGTGTCGGCGGTGGGCTTGGGCGCGTCCTGGTGGACGGTGACCCGTCGGCGCTGCGGCTTGGGGGTGCCGTCGTCGCCGCGGCCGGTTGCGGCGGCCGGCGGGGTGGCGGGCTTGGGCGTCACCTGGCCGGCCGCGCTCTCGAGGACGTACAGCGGCCGCTGGCCGAAGAAGCCCGCCGGGGTGATGTACCACAGGTGGCCCTGGGCTTCCTTGGTGGCCGGGTCGAGCGCGGTGGCCAGTTTCACTCCCTTGTCGTGGCTCTCCTCTTTCAGCTCGACGGGCCGCAGGTAGCCGCCGTTGAAGGCGTGGACGAGCATGACCGGCCTGTTCTCGACCAGGGCCGCCACGATCGCGTTGTCGTAGCTGTTCACCGCCACCGGGCCGCCGACCACCAGATTGGCCATTGCGGTGCGCTCTTGGGTGTACATAGCGGAATCCTCGCTCTTTGTTTTTGCACGGGCAGGAAGTGACGTGAGATTCATGGGGCGGAACATGACGTGAAAAACGTCGGCCGTGGCGCGAATTCTGTCGGCCGAAAATGTCCGCCGATGCCTCAACGCACCTTCTGGTTCTACCAGTTGACGGTCTCCCGCGAACCTTTTTCACTCGAAAGGGCGGGATGCGGGAGAGGGCCTTTCGGGGAAATACGGCCGCTGCTAGCGTCGAGCGAAGAATGCGCATGGGACCTGTGTGTTGCACCGATCACTGTTCGCCGAATCAGTCGAGGACGGGATATGCCTTCCACCGCGTTCAATCTGGACCGTGCCAAACGCCAGCCGCTGACGAAGAAGAACCTGCGGGAACTGAACATCGAGCAGACCTGGCAGTCCGTGCTGGACCACCCCGGACTGGTGTACGTCGACGACTACGGCGTGCGGCACAAACCCGTCGGCTTCTCCGTGAACAAGTCGAGCTTCGGCACGTTCCCCGGTTCCGCTTTCCAGCGGGGCTGGCTCGCCTACATGAATCTGGGTGAACCGGTCATCGAAGTGCGCGGCGACATCGGACAACCCCCGCCCGACACCTTCTCCTCGCGCACGTACGTCAACCGCAGTCAATCCGAGATGACCTTCACGGACTCGGTCGACTTCACCGTGTCGAACGGCGTCACGTGGTCCCTCCACGGAGACGCGAAACTCACCTTCGGGGGCAGCGTCTCAGCCTCGTTGCAGCTCCAATTGCAGAACCAGCTCAGGCTGGACCTCCAGTCGCAGTTGCAGGCCCAGTGCCAGAACGAGACGGCGAACAAGAACGCCAACACGGTCACCAACAAGAACAGCAAGGACAGCGTGGGCGTGGACAACGCCAACACCACCGAGACATCCGGCCGGAGCTCCGCGACGAACTCCGCGACGAACACGGTGACCAACTCGATCGGGTTCACCACCACCGGCAGCGCCACCGGCAGTGCGACACTCAACGCCCAGCTGGCCCTCGGCATCGCCGCCACCGTCGGCGGTTCACTGAACACGAGCTGGGCCTCGAAGTCGCAGATCTCCGGCAAGGTCCCACCCAACTCCCGCGTGCAGACCCTCGTCACGCAGCGGCGCAGCCGCCGGCAGTACACCTACGAGATCCCTGTGACCTTCTCCGGGTTGATCGCGGTGCGGTACGCCGTGCCCGCGCCGGTCCTCTCGCCCCCGCAAGCCGGTGACTACCCCGGGCTGGAGGAGGTGGTCGCCCGGGACATCGGCGACCTCGACCTGACACCCGGCGGCTTCCGCATGAAGGGACTGGCGGAAATCGTCTCCGCTCTGGAGGTGCACCACACGATGCTCGACGGCGAGAGCCTGGCCTCCAGTCAGCAGACGCTGTACAAGCAGCCCTGAGCGCGCGCCCCTTCCACCACCAGGACGACCAGAGGTGACGACCATGGTGTTCCACCACATCTTCGACTCGGCGAGCAAGGGCGCGGGCCTCTTCTCCGTGACCACCGGCCGGACCAAACCCCAGCCGGGCGCGGACATCGACTTCGAGGACAGCGACGACAGCACCTACGACGACACCGGTACCAGCCTGTTCGACACCGCGATCCACGGGGCCACGTACCGATCGAAGACCGTGCAGGAGCAGTCCCCCGAGGCCCGTGCCGTACTGGGCTTCCTCGGTTCCTTCATCCGGACCACTCAGGCCTCCGCCGCCACACAGGCCGACTACGCCCAGGATCCCGCCTCCGTGTCGAACGCGGCGTCGGCCGGCATGCGCCAGGCGAGCACCACGGTGAAGGAGGACGGCGACCTCCAGAAGGACGGCGACCTGCAGAACAGGCCGAGCAGGAGCGACTTCTCCCAGCCTCCCGCGACTCCGCAGGCTCCCGAGGCTCCTGAGGCCCCCAAGGCGCCCAAGGCGAGCGCCGAGAAGCCGTCCCGGTCCGAATAGGGCCCGGAGGTGGGCCGAGGGGCCAGGGGCGGCCACACGCCCCTGGCCCCTCGTGCGTCATGCCGGCAGCAGCCGCCACTGCCGGTTGCGGTGGTCACCCTCCGCCCGCTGCTGGGTGATCACCGTGCGGGCGTTGGTGTCGACGCGCAGGAGGAGGCCGCTGTTGCGGTTGGCGATCTCGAACACTCCCGGGCCGTCGCCGCCGGAGCCCACCGGGATGAGGCGCCAGTGCTGGTGGTGTGCCTCCCCGCCCTCGTAGTCCCGTTGGGCGACGACGGCTCCCGCCGCCCGGTGCGCCCCGAGGACCTCCAGGACCTTGCGGCTGCGGACGTTCTCGATCCGGTAGAGGACCTCACCGGCGTCCTGACCCACCGGGATCAGCCGCCACTGCTGGTGGTTCCTGGGCACGGCGAGGCACTGGTGGACCTCGGCTCCGTCCCTGGTGGACTCTCCCGCGACCGCCATCCGCAGCTTGCTGCGCACATTGGCCCAGGCGACGACCGCGCCGGCCTCGGGCAGCCCTGCGAGCCTTCTCGAAGGGATCTTGCGGATCCGGTTGTTGACGAAGTCGGCGATGTGGACAGCGTCGACACAGTCCACGGCGACCGCGATCGGATTGTGCGTCTGAGCCGAGGCCGCCGGGCCGCCGTCACCGCCGAAGCCGGCCGCACCCGTACCGGCGACGGTGCTGATCGTCCCGTCGGGAGCCACCGCGCGGATCCGGTGGTTGACGTAGTCGGCGATGTAAAGCGTGCCCATGATGTCCACCGCCACCCCGGTCGGCCCGTTGAGCTTCGCCGACGCCGCCGGGCCGCCGTCACCGCCGAAGCCGGCCGCGCCGGTGCCCGCGACGGTGCTGATCGTCCCGTCGGCCGCGACCTTGCGGATCCGGTGACTGCCGAACTCGGCGATGTAGAGCGCGCCTGCCCCGTCGACCACCACCGCGTGGGGACGGTTGAGTTGCGCCGACACCGCGGGGCCGCCGTCGCCGCCGGCACCGGCCGATCCGTTCCCCGCGACCGTCGAGATCTGTCCGTCGGGCGTGACCTTGCGGACCCGGGCGTTGCCGTGCTCACCGATGTAGAGGACGCCCTCGCTGTCCACCGCCACCCCGAACGGGCCGTTCAGGCGGGCGGCGGTCGCCGGCCCGCCGTCACCGCTGAACCCCGCGGTGCCCGTACCGGCGACGGTGGTGATCGTCCCGTCGGGTGTGACCTTGCGGACCCGGTGGTTGTTGCCGTCGGCGATGTACAGCGCGTCCGCGCCGTCCACCGCCAGCTCGCGCGGGTAGTTCAGCCGGGCGGAGGCGGCGGGGCCGTCGTCCCCGCCGAATCCGGCGGTTCCGTTCCCCGCGACCGTGCTGATCCGGCCGTCAGTGGTGATCTTGCGCACCCGGTGGTTGGTGAAGTCGGCTAAGTACAGCGCCCCCGTACTGTCGAACGCCATCCCATAGGGACGGTTCAGTTGAGCGTCGACGGCCGGCTCGCCGTCCCCCTTGTAGCCCGCCGTCCCGCTCCCCGCCACCGTTCTGATCGCAGGGACCGGTTCGTCGCCCTGCGAGGTTGCCGTTTCCGTACCCATCGTCATCCCTTCGCTGGTCACCGTCCACCCGGCAGGTGACTACCGTCAGCGACCGGGTAACTCCAGCAAGTCACACGGGTGTTGCCCTCCGCAAGGTCACCTGCGGGTGATCGCGGTAGTGCACCCCGGGCGCACGGAGGCGCCGGGGCGGCGCGATCGGCCGCCGCCGCGACGAAGACGCCCTGGCGCCGGCCGCGCGGCACACGCCCGGACAGCCGGTCCACCCCACGGCCGGAGGGCGACGACTTCGACATACCCTCCGACCTGCGCTGAGTCGCCGTGCGTGCCAGAGAAACGACCAGTTCCCGCCCACTTCCGGATTCACGCCCTCGCATCATCCGGCCCTCTCCGCGCAGCGGACGAGCGGTACTTCTGCTCAGCGCCGGACGTCGGCGAGAACAACCGGCGTGCGCGCCGGGAGTGCGGCTCCCGCAGAGAGCGCGGTCTCCCCCTTCGCCTCGCTGCTGGGAGCCAGTTCGATCGTCTTCGCGCTCATGCTCTCTGCGGGATTCATCCACGGCAGCGCCTACTTCGGGTACTTCATCGGACTGGATCCGCTGGAACTGGTGCTGCGGAGTCTGCGGTTGGCCACGCTGCCTGCTCTCGCCGTCCTCGCCGTCCTCGCCGTCCTCGCGGTGGCGCTCCGCTTCCCCGAGCTGCTCGCGCCCCTGGGGGTACCGGCGGCTGTCGTCGCCCGCCATGGCACGTGATCAGCAGTACTACCTCCTTCCCGTGGGCTGGCGGCACGACCGTGACCCCGTCTGACGGGTCAGCCCTCGGTCTTCGAGCGTGGAGGTCGGTGCGCATCCCCCGTGAGAGCTACAGGAGCGGTCCCTGTGCGGGTGATTCGCGGACGGCGCCGGATTCCTAGCGTGGTGGCCAGGTCGCAGCCTGTGCGACCGCACCAGGGGAGGCCACGATGAGTACAACGTCCAGCGCACGGCACGCCGGAGCCCCCGGCCCGGACGCGGACCCCGACGGTGACGCGCGTGGCGGTCGTCTCGGCCGGATCGTCCGCTCCCCGCTCGGCTGGATGCTGACGGGCCTGGTGGGTGTCGGCCTGGTCGCGGGCCTGACCGCCACGGGTCCCGGTCCGGTTCCGGTGCTGGGCGCGCTGGCCGCGGTGGCCGTGTACTGGCTGGTCATGCGCCGTGTCGCGCGACGCTCGACGCCGGAGATCACCCGCCGGGGAGCCGGCCGGGAGGCGCTGCTGGGCGGTGCGTTGGGCCTGGGCTTCGTTCTGGTGTCGGCTTTGCTGATCACGGTGTTCGGGGGTTACTCGTTCTCCTGGGCAGGAAACGGCTTCATGGCGGTCGTCTGGTCCGCGGTCATGGTGCAGATCGGCACCGCGGTCACCGAGGAGTTGCTGTTCCGTGGTCTCGCGCTGCAGGCTCTGGAGCACCTGTGGGGCAGCCGGGCCGCCATCGTGATCACCGGGATGTTCTTCGGCATCGCCCATCTGGGCGCTCCGGGAGCCGATGCGTGGAGTGCGCTGGCGATCGCTGTGGAGGCGGGTGTGATGCTGGGCGCCGCGTTCCTGTGGCGGCGTAACATCTGGTTCGTCGTGGGTCTGCACTTCGCGTGGAACACCACCGAGCAGTTGCTCGGTATCCCGGTCTCCGGGCACACCTCCGAGGGCCTGTTCACCGTCGATGTGCATGGCTCCGATCTGCTGACCGGCGGTGGCTTCGGCTTGGAGGCGGCGCTGGTGCCCGTCGTCATCGGTGCGTCGCTCGCCGTCGGGATGTTCGTCCTCGCCCGCCGCGGTGGCCGTCTGCTCCCCCGTCGGTCCGCACGACCCACGCAGACCGGCTGACGGGAGGAAACGGTGGCGGTGTCCCCTCAGGCGTCCCGGGGCCGTGCTCTGCTCCGGGCGCCGCTCGACTGGTGGGAGGAGCGGGACGCCCTCCTCAAGGACGGCGTTCTCGCCCTGGTGCTGGCCCTGCTGGCCTTCGTGCCCACCCTGTCCGGCATCGGAGCGCAGATCGGGGATCTGTCCGAGCGGCCGGCGAGCGCGCTCAGCGTCGGGCTGATCCTGGCTCAGGCCCTGCCGCTTGCGGCCCGGCGGCGGTGGCCCGCGGGCAGTCTGGCCTTCGTCGCAGGCGCGTTCGCCGTGCACCAAGCGCTGGGCTACGCGACGACGTTCGCAAGTCTGGGGCTGTATCTGGCCCTGTACTCGGCGGGAGCCCACCAGGTTCGCTTCCGCGCTGCTCTGGCGGGCGCGGTGAGTGCGGGCTATGCCGCGCTGGCCCTCGTCCTGTACCGGCTCGGCTCACCGCAGGGCATCGCGGACTATCTCGCGTTCTATCTGACCCTGGCCGCGTTCTGGGTGGTGGGAAGCACCGTGCGCACGCGGCGGGCCGAAGAGGCGCAGCGGCGGCGGCTGGCCGCCGAAGTGGCCACGGCCGCGGAGCGGGCACGAATCGCCAGGGAGTTGCACGACGTGGTCACCCATCATGTGACGGCCATGGTGGTCCAGGCGGACGCGGCGCAGTTCCTGCTCACCTCCGCACCGGACAGAGCCGGCGAGGGACTCTCGGCCGTCAGCGACACCGGCCGTCGGGCGCTGACGGAGCTGCGATACCTGCTCGGTGTGCTGGAGGCGACCGGCGAGTCGGCGTCCCCGGACCCGGCGCGCGCGGACCGGGCGCCCACCCTGGGACGGCTCGGGGATCTGGTCGAACAGGCCCGCAGGTCGGGGCAGCCGGTGGAGTTCAGCGAGCAGGGCGAGCGGCGAGCGCGGCCCGTGGATGTGGAGTTGGCCGCGTACCGGGTGGTGCAAGAGGCGCTCACCAACGCCATGAAGCACGCCGCCGGGCAGACGACGCGGGTCCTGGTCCGGCACGGCGAGGAGCACATCGAGATCAAGGTGACCACCGACGGGCCCACCGCCTCACCCGTGGAACCTGCCGTGCGGAAGCCGGACCCCGCGGGCGGGCGTGGCCTCGCGGGGCTGCGTGCACGGGTGGGGATGGTCAGTGGTGAACTGGACGCCGGCCCGCGGCCCGAAGGCGGGTTCGAGGTTCACGCCACGATTCCGTCCCGTCCCGCATCCCCTTCCGCATCGGAGTGACCCCGTGAGCGATGCGCCGCCGCCCATCCGTGTGCTCGTCTGCGACGACCAGGCACTGGTGCGCACCGGCTACGTCACCATTTTCTCCGCCCAGCCCGACATGGAGGTCGTCGGAGAGGCCGAGAACGGGCACGAGGCGGTCCAGGCCGCACGGCGCCTGCGTCCCGACGTGGTGGTGATGGACATCCGGATGCCCTTGCTCGACGGCATCCAGGCGACCCGGCAACTGGCCGGCCCCGACACCGAGGCACCGCCCAAGGTACTGGTCGTCACCACCTTCAACGTCGACGCCTACGTCTACGACGCGCTGCGCGCCGGGGCCAGCGGCTTCCTCCTCAAGGACGCGCCCCCGGCCGAGCTGGTCAACGGCATTCGGACGGTCGCCAGGGGCGAGGCCCTGCTGGCCCCCGCCGTCACCCGCCGGCTCATCGGCCACTTCGCCGAACACCTGCGCCCGGCCGAGACTTCCCAGTCGGCCAGGCAGGACGTCGTAGGGGCACTGACCCCGCGCGAGCTGGAGGTGTTCCGGCAGATCGCTGAAGGGCTGTCGAACGCGGAGATCGCCGCTGAGCTCTTCATCACTCCCGAGACGGTCAAGACCTACGTGTCGAGGATCCTGGCCAAACTCGGCCTGCGCGACCGGGTCCAGGCCGTCGTCCTCGCCTACCGGGTCGGGCTGGTGTCCGGGGGTGAGTGAAGCGGCCAGGCCGCTGCGGGTCTTGGGGCTTGACCGCGCGGGCCACGTGAGGCATCCGAGCGAGCACGGTGACCGTCGAGCGTCATGTCCGGGCAGGCGTCTCCGGGGAGGAACGCAGCACGAGCAGCGTGATCTCGCTGGGGGCGAAGATGCGGAACGGCGGCCCCCAGAACCCGGTGCCCCGGCTTGTGTAGAGGACCGTGCGGGCGCCGTGGCGGCTGAGGCCCGCGAGGGCGGGCTGGTCGAGGCGGACCAGGTGGTGGAAGGGCCACATCTGGCCGCCGTGGGTGTGCCCGGAGAGCTGGAGGTCGACGCCGGCTGCTGCCGCCCGGTCGACGAACTTGGGCTGGTGCGCCAGGAGCAGCACGGGGAGGTCGGGATCGGCGCCGTCCAGGGCTCCGGCCAGGTGGGCGCGATGACCGGCCAGGCCGGAGGATTCGGCGGTGACGTCGTCCACGCCGGCGACCACGAGGGTGTCGCCGCCGCGTTCGAGCAGAACGTGGCGGTTGCGCAGCGGCTCCCAGCCCAGCTCGTCCATCAGGTCCACCCAGCCCTGAGCCTGGCTGTAGTACTCGTGGTTGCCGGTGACGTAGACACGGGCATGAGTCGCCCGCACGGTGGCGAGCGGGGAGGCCTGGGCCCGTCGGCGGTCGGCGGTGCCGTCGGCGATGTCGCCGGTGTGGCAGACCAGGTCGGCGTCGAGCGTGTTCACGGTGTCGCACACCCGCTCGGACCAGCGTGCGCGGTCGAGGGGGCCGTAGTGGGTGTCGGTGATGAGAACGACCCGCACACCGTCCAACCCCGCCCCGAGTCGCGGGAGTTGCACCTCGAGCCGGCGCACGCGCGGTACGCGGCGCGCCTCGGTGTATCCCCAGGCCAGCAGTACGAGGCTGACACCGAGGATGGCCCAGGTGACGAGGCGAGCCCGGTCCTGGCCCTCGCCGACACCGGCCACCGTGAGGACGAGCCGAAGCGGAACCCCGAGCAGGACGGACCAGGTGAACAGGACCCAGCTGACGCCCAGCAGGGTGTCACCGGCGATCGCCGCCCGGTCGTCCTGGCGCCGGCCGTGGCCGCGTGCCATCGCGAGCGGCATGCCGAGGAGGCCGAGTGCGAAGAGGCCGGTGCCTATGAGTGCGACGGGCATCGGCCAGTGCTGGCCGGTGTGCAGGAGTATCCAGCACGGCACGACCCACAGCAGAACAGGCGCGATCATGGGGATGTAGCGCAGCAGGCTGCTCAGTCTGCTCCGTCGAGGCTCCTGCGCATCGCCGTCGGCGGGTCGAATGTCGCTCGTCTCGGTCACGCTCTCCCTCACAGACCAGGCTGCCGTTCCGCGCACTGTATCCGGCCGTCCTCGGGCCGGCGGGACCGGCGTGCGATCCGACGCGCCATCCGGTCCGCAACCCTTGAAGGGCCCCGGCACCAGCCTGCCACGGCGACGCCTGCTCGTGGGACGGGCTTCCCACTCCCCCGCTGCGCCGCATCACCGCCGCCTCTTACTGCTCCTCTTTCCGGTACCGGACGGCGAGTCGGTCGTAGAAGATCTCGAGGGGGCCGGCACGTCTCGCTGGTGCAGTCGGCGAGTGTCGTGCCTGCTAGAGCTCGAACTCGATGTGCTCGATGTCGGTGAAGCGGATCTCCTCCAGGCTTCCGGCGCGGCGGCCGCCGTCCTGGAAGTACATCTCCTTGAGCCCTTCGGCGGCGATCCACTGCAGCTGCTGATCGGCGGCGCCGGCCTGCTGGGCGTCGAAGAGGCGGGCGGCGTACTGCGGCGGGAGTGCGACGGTCAGGTGGCGGAGCCGGGCGTCGTCGGTCGTGCCGATCGGTGCGGTGTAGCCGATGCGGGCGCGGGTGTCGATGACGATGCCGTCGGTCGTCGCCGCCTTCTGCCGGGCCCGCGCCCGGACCTGTGGCTGCCACCGCTTGGTCACCTCGCGTTCCAGGCGCGCGGCGAGCTCGGGGCGCGGTTTCCTGATCTGGTTCTTCACGTAGCGCTCGACGGTGCGCTGGGAGACGCGGAGCATCTGCGCGACCGCTCTGGTGCTTTTCAGCTGCTTGACCAGGTACCGCATCTGGGCGGGCGCGGTCTTGGGTGCCGGGCGGGTGAACGCCTTCTGCACCGCGGCTTCCAGGCCGTCGCCGAACAGGCTCATCGTTGCCTTGTCCTACTCTCCGCTGTCGGCATCGGTGACGACGCCGTCCTTGATGTAGCGGGCGAGGTTGAGCTCCGGGGCGTCGAACCGCTCGCGGACCTCCTCGCCCCACAGGACGCTCTGGGTGCCTTCGTGTTTGACCAGGCCGGGGTTGACGCCGAGCTTGAAGCCGCCCGGCAGTGGCTTGCCGTCACGGTAGGGCAGGAAGTCCAGCGGGCTGGTGCCGTCGGTCGCGTAGACGACGCAGTCGGAGAGGATCGCGATCGGGTACTGACCGGTGAACGCCGCGTGCTTGACGATCTTGCGGTGCAGGTTGACGCGGGTGCGGGAGATGACCGCCGCGCGGATGTCCGGCCGCCATGTCGGGCGGGACAGCGCCCGCCAGGGCTGGCCGGGCCGCCAGCCCTCACCGCGGGGGCGCTCGCGCAGCTTGCCCAGGCCGCCCTTGACCGTGGCCTTGATCGCCGAGACGACGAGCGCCAGCTCGGGGTCCCGTTGTCGGTAGCCCTCCATGGCTGCCAGGAAGTCGGCCGGATCCATGTCCACGTGCACGCCCAGGTCGGCCATCGTGGCCAGGTAGGCGTCGCGCAGGCGCTGGTACCAGCCGTCCAGGTAGCGGCCGTTGTCGTAGCGGACGTAGGCCTCGACCGGGTGCACCTCGTAGCCGAGTTCGACGGCGTAGGCGACGGTGGGGGTCGCGTACCAGGCCGGACCGTCGGGACGGTCGCCCTTCGGCGTGAACGGGCTGGGCAGCAGGTCGCCGTCCAGGTCAGCCCACGTGTCCTTGCCGACCTTCACCCTCGACAGGTCCACGTGGGACAGGTCGACCAGCCAGGAGCCGGGCAGCTTCGCGTCGAACACCGGCTGCTGCACGCGGGTGGGGCCGCCGAGGCCGACGACCAGGCCGTTGGCGCCGGCGGCGAAGGCCATGTTCACGTCGATGCCGACCAGGTGCCGCAGCGTGCATTCGTCGTCGGTCATGGGCCGTGCCCAGTCGTAGGCCTCCTCGAACAGCTTCTCGGCGGGGCCGCGGACGTGGAAGCGCGGCAGGTCCGCCAGGAGCGGGTGGCCGTCCGGCGCCTCGCACGGGGCGCAGTCGACCGGCTCCTTGCCGAGGGAGCCGGGGTTGCGCTCGGAGTGCCGGCGGCCATCGGCATCCGGTTCGGAGGCACGGGTCGGCGGGTGCAGCGCGGTCATCAGCTCCAGGCCCGTCACGGCGGTGGAGCCGCGCGGCGTCATCACCCGCGACGCGTACACCCCCAGGACACGGGCGAGCTCCGCCGGCGGCAGCTGCGCGGCCGCTCTCCAGTGACGGGAGTCGAGGGCGTGCCAGGAGGGGATGCACAGCTGCACGCACGCCCGCTCCGGCCCGGTGGCGGGGCGGTAGATCCGCGCCCACGGGCCGAAGCCGCGCTTGGTGAGCTTCCACTCCGCCCGTGCGAGCTGCTTGACGACCTTGTGGCCCTCCGGGAGCCGCCCGGCGAGCCGCTCCTCGTCCGTGAGGGCGACGGGCAGGCCGTAGCGCTCCAGCGCGGCCTCGGTGAGCACGAGCAGCGGGTCGCCGTCCTTGCCCGGCCCGGACAACCTCGGCTGCCCCAGCTTCGCCTCCGACAGCGTCCACTCCACCAGGGCAGGGAGACTTTTCGCCGGCACGTCCAGGACCAGGCCGCCGGTGCAGAAGGCCAGGACCTGGCCCTCGGCGTCGGCGTCGACCACCGCGAGTGGACCGTTCTCGAAGCGGGGGTCGGTGGTGCTGTCAGGGGCGCCGGTCGGGGCGGCCTTGCGGGCTGCGGGGCGGCTGGGCGCCGACGCCCTGCGCGCGGGCCCCGCGGGGCGGTGCGCGGCGGGTTCGGCCTGGGCGACGGGGGCTGGGGCGGCCTGAGTGGTCCCTCGGTCAGACCCGGTGGCGGAGTCCGGCGCCGGGCGGGGAGACGAGGGCTGCTCCGTGTGTCCGGGCTCGGGCTCGGGCCTGCCGCCCGCCGACGTCGGCTCCGCCGCGGACGGGAGGGGCGGCGCGGACGGGAGGGGCGCAGCGGACGGGAGGGTCGGCGGGTAAAGCTCGGCGAGCTTGTTCAGAAGCCGGGCGTACGCCTCACGCTCCGGTCCGCGCGGCTCGACCGGCTTCTTCAGCGATTCCCAGCCGGAGACCGTCGCCCGGCGCACCTGCAACGCGGCGGCCACCTGGTCCAGCGTCAGACCATGAGCCTGCCGCAGACGCTTGCGTTCCTCCGCCGGCGGCAGTGCAGCGCGGGAGGCCACCAGCGCGTCGACCGCGTCGAACAACTCGGACATGGAACACCTCCTGGTGATCACCCTACCGCGGCGACCGTACCTCGTGCGTACATCAAGCGTACGCGTAGCGGGCGTCCCGGGACATATATGGCTCAGTCCTCCCTCCGCAGACACCGCAGCACGGCAAGGTCTCCATGTGCCCGAGCGTCGGACTGCATCGGGGGAACACGTGCGGTGCAGCGACTAAGGTACGGCGCATGAGCCAGACTCCCGTCGATCCCGTCGCGCACAACCGTCTCGCCTGGGACCGCGAGGTGGAGCAGGGAAACGAGTGGTCACGCCCGGTCAGCCCCGAGGTGATCGCGCGAGCGCGGGCCGGACAGTGGTCCGTCGTCCTGATCGGGTACGAGTCGGTCGACCCGAGCTGGTTCCCGCCGGAGATCGCCGGTCGCGACGTGCTCTGCCTCGCCTCCGGCGGCGGGCAGCAGGGTCCGGTGCTGGCCGCGGCGGGCGCGCGAGTGACCGTCTTCGACAACTCGCCCCGCCAACTGGCGCAGGACGAGATGGTCGCGGCGCGCGAGGGGCTCGACCTGCGCACCGTGCTCGGTGACGCGCGCGACCTGAGTACCTTCCCGGACGCCTCGTTCGACCTCGTCGTCCACCCGGTCTCCAACCTGTTCATCCCGGAGCTGGCGCCGGTCTGGCGCGAGTGTCACCGTGTGCTGCGCCCCGGCGGGACGCTGCTGTCCGGCTTCCTCAACCCGGACATCTACCTCTTCGACGCCGAGTCCTTGGAGGCGCGTGGCGAGCTGGTGGTGCGCCACCGCCTGCCCTACAGCGACCTCACCCACCTGGAGCCCGCCGAGCGGGAACGGCTCTGGGGGCTCGACGCGCCGGTGGAGTACAGCCACACGCTCACCGAACAGCTCGGCGGGCAGATCGCGGCGGGCTTCGCCATCACCGGCTTCGCCGAGGCGCCCCACCATTCGGAGGCCACCGCCGACTGGCTCCCCGGCTACTTCGCCACGAGAGCTGTCAAGGCCGGCGCCGGTCACTGACCCTCCACCGGCGGGCGGGAGACGTCGTACCAGCCGTCGACTAGCCTCGCGAAGTTGCTCTTCGCGCCTCCAGGAGGAGACTCATGTCCCAGCCGTTCCCGCCCATCGAACCGTACGCCCACGGCCTCCTGGATGTCGGTGACGGAAACCGGATCTACTGGGAGACCAGCGGGAACCCCGCTGGAAAGGCGGTCCTGTGCGTGCACGGCGGCCCCGGCAGCGGAGGGCACCGGGGAAGCCGCAAGATGTTCGATCCCGACGTCTTCCGGATCGTCCTCTTCGATCAGCGTGGCTGCGGCGAAAGCCTGCCTCACGCCTCCGACCCGTCCGTCAGCCTCGACCACAACACCACCCACCACCTCATCGCCGACATGGAGCGGCTGCGCGAGCACTTGGGCATCGAGCGATGGCTCCTCTACGGCGGTTCCTGGGGCTCGACACTGATCCTCGCCTACGCTGAGCGCCATCCCGAGCGGGTCTCCGAGGTCGTCATCGTGGGCGTCACCATGACCCGACCGGAGGAGACCGACTGGCTCTACCACGGCGTCGGACGCCTGCTGCCGGGCCCCTGGGAGGCATTCCGCGACGCACTGCCGGAGGCGGACAGGAACGGCAATCTCGTGGCCGCCTACAACCAGTTGCTGAACAGCCCTGAGGAGGCGGTCAGGGTCAAGGCGGCACGGGACTGGTGCGCTTGGGAGGATGCCGTCATCGCCCACGAGGTGCACGGCCGTCCGGGCGCGTACAGCGACAAGCCTGACGACGCGCTGATGGCCTTCGTCCGCATCTGCGCGCACTACTTCGCGAACGACGCCTGGCTGGAGGACGGACAGCTGCTCCGTGACGCGCACCGGCTGGCGGGCATCCCGGCCGTGCTGATCCACGGCCGACTCGACATCGGCAGCCCACTGAAGACCGCGTGGGAGCTGTCCAAAGCGTGGCCGGACGCAGAGCTGAAGGTCATCGACGACTCCGGACACACGGGCAGCCCCGCGATGCAGGACGCGATCCTGGAGGCGATTGCGCGGTTCGGCAAGAGCATCTGACGACGGGCTCCGCACCCCGCTGTGAACCCCTCGGCCGGGCAGTAAGCCGGAGCGCACCGCCCTCGTCCCACTGTCCTGACCGTGCCCGTGCCGTTCACGCGTGGCGCTGACCTGGGGTTTTGCCAGGACTCATACGACGCTCCCAAGTCATCCGCAGCGCCGCCGATGAGTTTGTGGCTCGCGGCCGGTCCAAGCTGGTGACACCTGAGGAAAGGACACCGCCATGTCGGAGCTTCTCGTCGACTTCATCACCTCCCTCGACGGTTACGCATCGGGAGAGGGATGGCCCGGTTTCTGGGGCCTGGAGGGCCCGGAGTACCTCGCGTGGCTCGGCGAGCAGCCCGATGCCACCTACCTGATGGGAGCGAACACCTACCGCCTGATGTCGGGCTTCGCCGCAGGTGAGGTCCCGGACGGCCTGGACGAGTTCAGGCCCGAGGAGGAGGCGTCCGTCGACGAGCTCACGCAAGCGTCCAAGGTGGTGTTCTCCTCCTCGCTCGAGGAGCCACTGACGTGGGCCAACTGCACGCTCGTCCGCGACGACGCCGTCGAGGCGGTCCGCGCCATGAAGTCCAGTGGTTCGGGGCTCCTCAGCACGATCGGCAGCCTCAGCCTCTGCCGGTCCCTGCTGCGAGCCGGGCTCGTCGACCGCTTCCGCGTCGTGATGTTCCCCGTGATCACCGGGGCGACGGGCGAGGAGCGCATCTACGACGGCTATCCGGACGTCGCCCTCGAGATGATCGACCACCGCACCTTCGACGGCCGCATCCAGCTCGTCGAGTACAAGCCCCGCGTGCTCGAACACCCACCCCTTGGCGTCCCCGCGTGACGACGCCCCGCCCACCGGTCCGCCGCCGGAGAGGATCCGCCGGGCGGCACAGCCAGGCTGAGATGATCACGCCGGTCGGGTCCGCGCCGGTCTGGGCAGGGCCGGTGGGTGGTCACGTCTCGCAGGTGTCTCGTGGTGGGCGTGCCCCCTCCGGCTACCGGTTCACGGACCGCATGCCTGCCTCGTCGTACCGCTCGCCGGCCGCCTCGGGCAGCTCCGCGTCGATGCGGGCCAAGTCGTCCTTCGTCAGGGAGATGTCGACCGCGGCGGCGTTCTGCTCCAGGTAGGTGCGGCGCTTGGTGCCCGGGATCGGCACCAGGTCCTCGCCCTGGGCCAGCACCCACGCGATGGCCAGTTGAGCCGGCGTCACGTCCTTCTCGGCGGCGATCTCCTTCACCTTCGCCGCGAGCCGCAGGTTCGCCTCCAGATTGTCGTCCTGGAAACGCGGGTTCTGGCGGCGCCAGTCGTCGACGTCCAGGTCGTCCGGCGAGGTGAACCGCCCGGCGAGGAAGCCGCGGCCCAGGGGCGAGTACGGTACGAAGCCGATGCCCAGCTCCCGGCAGGCGGGCAGCACCTCGGCCTCCACGTCCCGGGACCACAGCGAGTACTCGCTCTGCACGGCCGTGACCGGGTGTACGGCATGCGCACGCCGGATGGTCTGGGCGCTCGCCTCGCTGAGCCCGATGCAGCGCACCTTGCCCTCGGCGACCAGTTCGCCCAACGCGCCGACCGTCTCCTCGATGGGCACGTTCGGGTCGACCCGGTGCTGGTAGTACAGGTCGATGTGGTCGGTTCCCAGACGCTTCAGGGAGCCGTGGACGGAGCTGCGGACGTGTTCGGCCGAGCCGTCCTGCGGGCCGACCGTGCTGATGTCGCCCGGTACCGCGTCGTCCATCCGGTAGTTGAACTTCGTCGCGATCACGTACTCGTCGCGACGCCCCCGGATCGCCTCGCCGACGAGGGACTCGTTGGTGAGCGGGCCGTACATCTGTGCGGTGTCGAGGAAGTTGACGCCGAGGTCGAGGGCGTGCCGGATCGTCGCCACGCCCTCCTCTTCGTCGGCGGTGCCGTAGAAGGCGGACATACCCATGCACCCCAGGCCGATGGCCGATACCTGCAATTCCCGCAGACTGCGCTTCTGCATGTCGTGTCCCAGCCTTCTCTGCGTACTTGATCGTCCTTCGGACAGCACGAAGTCCCCCGTCCATCCAGGCACAGATGCCGCCGTCCGGCATCCCAGCAGGAGCGGGCTCCGAGACGGCCTCGTGCGCCGTTGTGTCATCGACGCTACGACTTCGAGCGCGCTCCATGGCAAGTGAGAGGACGCCCTGGCTCGCCCGGTGCCGCATGCCTCCGGCGTGGGAGGGTCCCCGCTGGGGGCGGAATCTGCGGTGGCCTGCATCTCTTGCGCGGTGCCGGGGCGAAACAGTGCCGAGAGCGAGGACGGCAGAGGGGGGACGTGACCGACATGGGCGTGGGCCGGGGCGCGGTACTGCCCGGAGGCGTGACGGTGACGGCGGACCCGCCCCCGCTGAGCGAGACGTGCGAGTCCTGCGCGACGCGCGGACGGGTACCGGCTGACCTGCTGCTGTGCCTGACCTGCGGCCACGTGGGCTGCAGCGACAGCTCTCGCGGCGACGTGCGGGTGGAGTGTGCCGGGCAGGTGGTGGCCGAGACCCACAAGGTACTGGAGACCAGCCATCCCCCCGTGTTCTACATCCCGCCGCAGGACGTCCGTACGGAGCCTCTGATCCCGGCTGTCCCCGGCCCGAGCCCGGCTACGCGCCCCCCGCCGACTTCTCCGCCTTCTACCCGAGCCGTATGGACCGCTGCACGGTGGACGGGGAGGAGGTCACGGCCCAGGCAGCTCTGGCGGCCCTGTCCGGAGCACTCCGGGAGTTCTTCTTCTGCCCGCCGGACGCCCGGTCGGACTCGCCCTGATGGTGATCGCCGCAGGCCGGCCCGTACGACCGCTTGCCCGTGCAGGGCACGTGCCGGCCGTACAGACGTCTAGCTCAGGGCGTGGCGTCCACGAGGTGGTACAGCCCGAGTGCCACGGCTCCGAGGACCGACAGGAACAGCCCGGAGCGCAGGAACGCCGGACCGACGATGGTGATGGAGGAGGCCTGGGTCGTGAGAGTGTGCCAGTCCCGGAGGCGTCGGACGTCCTTCGCGCTGGCCCACCAGAAGCCGGCACCGATCACCACCGCGCCCACGCCGAAGAGTGCGGCAAGAGCACCGACGACGGCCAGGAACTCTTCCCGGTCGCTGTGGCCGCTGATGCTCAAGGTCGCCACCGTGAGCGGCACCACGCCCAGCAGGCCGTAGATCGCCCCTCGTCGCACCACGTCCGTCGGCCGTAGTCGCGGCAGCATCACGCCGTCTCGGTCCAAAGCCATGGCCAGCACTCTAGCCCGCTCGGCCTGAGCGGCCGCGCCGCCCCCGGACTGCCACCTGGCCGACAACCCGCGTCCTCGTCCCGCGACTTCCGGGTACGGGGGACTCAGCGCCCGTCTGGTTCTCGCTCACCCCTTTCAGCCGGGTCAGCGGTCGTCGCCCGGCGGGTAGGCGTCGAGGCTGCCGTACGCCGACAGGGCGCCGGCCGGATCACCGGGTTCGTGCCGCAGGGTGCTGTCCAGGAAGGCGAGCGTGGCCGCGGCGACGACGTGCGGGCTGCCGGTACGGCCCAGGGAGCCGACTATCGAGGGCACGGGCGGCAGGTACAGGGGGCCGTCCATGAAGGTGAGGTGTGCGGCGCCGGGGATGGTGAGCCGGTAGCTCGTCGCGGTGTTGAGCTTGAGGGCCTTGGTGAGGCGGGGTATGTAGTGCGGGTCGGTGTCCGCGGTGATGGCCTGGGTGAGGGCGAGCGTCGGCTGGTGGAGGGCAGGAGAGGTGGGGCCGTGGGGGTAGCCGTCCAGGTCGATGACGGCGTCGAACCGGCGGTCCTGCCGGGCCGCCTGCAGAGCGGCGGCTCCGCCCATGGAGTGACCGGTGACCGCGACCCGGCCGGTGTCCAGGCGCCCGGCCGGTGGGCCGGCGTCCTCGCCTCGGTCCGGACGGCCCATCTGCGTGAGGACGAAGCTGAGGTCGGCGGCGCGCACAGCCGTCCAGTCGGCCGCCAGCTTGTTGTCCCTCTCCCGGCCTCCGGTGGATTCGGTCCTGGTGTGGATCGTTCGGCCGTCGGCGAGGACGACGGCGGCGGAGTCGTACGGGTGGTCGAGGCCGACGACCACATAGCCGTGGCTGGCCAGTTCCTCCGCCCAGGCGGTGTTCTGGGCGCGCACTCCGCCCGACCCCGGAGAGAACAGCACGACCGGGAACCGTTCATCGCCGCCGGCCACCGGGGCGTCGAAGACCGCATGGGTGTGGGCCCGCGGGACGCCGTCGACCAGGAAGCCGGGCAGCCCGACCTGGCGGGCGAGGGCGTCCGAAACGGTACGTGCCTCGCGCTCGGTCCGTCCGAGGTACTGGGCCGGCTGCGCGCCTGCGGAGCTCTTCTGCGCCGGATACCAGAGCTGGATCACGACCGTGCGCCGGTCGTGCCGATCGGCGGTGAACGTCTCGGGGCGGCGCGGGTCGGTCCACTGCCTCACCTGGGTACCGACCGCGAAGCGGCCCGACGGCTCGGGGAACACGGGTACAGGGAAGGCCCACGCGGCGACCGGACCCGTGGCCGTCAGGCCGAGGCAGGCCACCGACCCCGGCAGGGCCAGCCACCATCGGGCCCGCCACGCCGGCCGGCCGGTACGGCGTCGCAGCAGAGGGGAGAGGGCGAACGGCAACGTGACGGCAGCGCCAGCCAGTACCGGCAGCATCTGCCAGCGGATGCCCACCACGCCGAGAGCGATCGCGGACGCTACGAGAACCGCCACCACCGCGATCGTGACGCGGGGGCGGGCCGCAGGGGGAAGCCAGCGGGCCGCCACCAGCGCCACGGCACTCAGCACGGCAAGGAGTTCCAGAGGGGACATGTACAACCCCGCGATGATCTCGGTCACCCGGCCATCCTCCGGGTGGGGCGCGCGACGTACATCAGCCCTGGGTCGCGATCGCATGCGACCAGAGTCGCAATCGAGCACGCCGGCTGAACGGCCGTTGTGCGACCGCAGGAGGTAACGGGCTCCTCCTGCGGTCGTAGCTCGCGAGCCACCCACAGGACTCATCTCATTATTCAAGATCAGTGCGCCCAGCATGCGAACACCCTCTTGGGGTGGACGCAACCTTCTGCCACGATCCCTAGCAGCCCGGTAGGAAAACTAGGAATACGTGGGGGTGGCCAGGCATGCTCGACCGCACAGGCCGGATACTGCCCCTTCTGACCTCTCGTCGTCACATCGACCTCGGCCGCACGTCCAGCGCCATCTGTCGGCCCTTCTGACGCCGCAGAACCTCACCGGCGACTCCCCCACGTTCCACTTCTCGGCCATGACGGCATGTGTGCCGCCCGGCCAGGACGTGGGGTGCCGGCGCGTGCCGCCGAGCGGTGCGCCTCGCAGCCTCGCACCTCCCCGATCACCCACCCTTGAGAGGACACCACCGTGTCTGCCGCAAGACCGCTCACCACCCTGCGCACCCTCGCCGTCATAGCCGCGCTGCCCCTTCTGCTCACGGCCTGCGGCTACGGTTCCGACTCCGCTGACGACGACAAGCAGACCGAGGTCGCGGCCGGCGCCAAGAAGCTCTCCACCGACGAAGTGAAGATCGGCTACTTCCCCAACCTGACCCACGCCACCGCCTTGGTGGGCGTCCAGGAAGGCCTGCTCCAGAAGGAGCTCGGGGGCACCAGGATCAAGGCGTCCACCTTCAACGCCGGCCCCTCCGAGATCGAGGCACTGAACGCCGGAGCCATCGACATCGGCTGGATCGGCCCCTCGCCCGCCATCAACGGCTACACCAAGTCGAACGGCAAGAACCTGCGCATCATCGGCGGTTCCGCCTCCGGCGGTGTCAAGCTCGTCGTCAACCCGGACAAGATCAAGTCCCTGGACGACGTCAAGGGCAAGAAGATCGCCACGCCGCAACTCGGCAACACCCAGGACGTCGCGTTCCTCAACTGGATCGCGGACAGGGGCTGGAAGGTCTCTCCGGACAGCGGCGCGGGTGACGTCTCCGTCGTCCGCACGGACAACAAGATCACCCCGGACGCCTACAAGTCCGGCTCCGTCGACGGCGCCTGGGTGCCGGAGCCGACCGCGTCCAAGCTGGTCGCGGAGGGCGGCAAGGTGCTGCTGGACGAGGCCGATCTGTGGCCGGACAAGAAGTTCGTGATCACCAACATCATCGTGTCGCAGTCCTTCCTGAAGGATCACCCGGACGTCGTCGAGGCCGTGCTGCGCGGTTCGGTGAAGACCAACGAGTGGATCAACGCCAACCCGGAGAAGGCGAAGTCCTCCGCGAACGCGGCGCTGGAGGAACTGTCGGGCAAGGCCCTGCCCGCCGAGGTCATCGACCCGGCCTGGAAGTCGATCGCCTTCCTCGACGACCCGCTGGCCGCCACCCTCAACACCCAGGCGGAGCACGCGGTGAAGGCCGGACTGCTGGAGGAGCCCCACCTGAAGGGCATCTACGACCTCGCACCGCTCAACAAGGTCCTCAAGGCCGAGGGCAAGGACGAGGTGGACGACGCCGGTCTCGGTGCCGAGTAGCCCGGCAGCCGATCACGATTGCCGAGCTCCCAGGAGGTGACGAGCATGTCCGGCAGCTCGCTGCGGACGACATCACACTCGATGTCGCGCCGGGTGGGTTCGTCACCCTCCTGAGGGCCGGCCCCGGCTTCGGCCTCCTCGTCCGCCGCAGGTCCTCGGCCGGCCGGTTCGATCGCGGTCCTCGGCCGGCCGGTTCAATCGAGGATCGCGGTCGCCTCCACCTCGACCAGGACATCGGGCTCGAACAGGTAGTCGACCCCGATCAGCGAGGAAGGCGGAAGCGGCACGGTCAGGCCGATCTCCTCCGCCACCTCCCCCACCCCTGCCATGAACGCGTCGATCTTCTCGGGGGCCCAGTCCGTGACGTAGAACGTGAGCCTCAGGACGTCGTCGAACGACGCGCCCGCCCCGGCAAGGCCCTTCGCTGTGTTCCGCAGCGCGTGGGCGACCTGCCCCGCGAGGTCTCCCGGAGCGACGGGCGACCCGTCCGCCGACCGGGCGACCTGACCGCTGACGTGCACGTGACGCGTTCCGGTGCCCACGGCCACATGCTCGTACGGGGTGGGCTGCATCATGCCTTCGGGCGTGAAACGACGGACGGACATGGGGTCTCCTCACTTCGACCGAACTCGGTATACCTTTGCTACCTGGTAGACGAAGGACACTTCAAGGAGACCAGGTATCGTGCCGGGTACTGCACACAGTCACGACGAGGAGCTCAGGATCGAGCACCCCCACCGGGAGGTCCTCGACCAAGTGCTCGACAAGTGGTCGCTGAGCGTCCTCAACGAGCTCTGCGAACGCCCCTGTCGCTTCAACGACCTGCGCCGTGCGATCCCCGCGGTGACCCAGAAGTCGCTCACCGCGACGCTGCGGCGGCTGGAACGCAACGGCATCGTGGAGCGTGTGCTCCTCAGTTCCCGCCCCGTCGCCGTCGAGTACCGCATCACGCCTCTGGGCAAGACCATGCGGCAGCCCATCGAGGTGCTCCTGGAGTGGGTCGCGACCCACATGTCCGAGGTGGAACGCGCCCGCCGCGCCTTCGACCTCGCATGAACCGGCCGGCACGGCCGCGGCCGCGTTCCGTCGACCGGACCGTGCGAGACGCGGAGGCACACGCAGCCGGTGGGCACACCACAGTCCGATCGGCGCGGCGCAGGTCGGAGCGCCCTCGCGCAGGGCTGCGGTGAACTCGGTGGCGGCGCGCGACATCCCCCCGCCGACTACCGCGACTTGCTCCTCAGGGACGCCCCAGGGCGGCCTTCGGTTGGGTCTTCCCCGTGCCGGGGCGGACGTTCGCCTGGGAGGGATCCCCGTCGTAGTGAGCCCGGAGCCGAGGGTCCATGATGCGCCGCCACAGCGGCGGGAACCAGGCGACGACGATCATGGTGGCGTAGCCGGAAGGGAGCTGCGGAGCCTCGTCGAAATGGCGCAGCGTCTGATACCGGCGCAGGGGGTTGGCGTGATGGTCGGAGTGCCGTTGCAACTGGAAGAGCAACAGATTGCTGACCGTGTTGTCGCTGTTCCAGCTGTGCCGGGGAGAGACCCGCTCGTAGCGTCCGTCCGGGCGGCGCCGCCGCAGCAGCCCGTAGTGCTCCAGGTAGTTGACCGTTTCCAGCAGACAGAAACCGACCACTGCCTGAAGGAGCAGGAAGGGAAGGACCACCGGGCCGAAGACGAGGGACAGCGCCCCGAACAGGGCCACTGTCAGTGCCCACGCCGTCAGTACGTCGTTGTGGCGGCTGACGGCGCGTCGTCCGCGGCGCTCCAGCCGACGCCGCTCCAGGTGCCAGGCCGAGCGCACACTGCCGGCGACGGCCCGCGGGAGGAAGCGCCAGAAGCTCTCACCCATCCGTGAGCTGGCGGGATCCTCGGGTGTGGCCACGCGCACGTGATGACCGTGGTTGTGCTCGACGTAGAAGTGGCCGTAGCCGCTCTGGGCGAGAGCCATCCGGCTCAACCGTCGCTCCAACTGCTCACGTTTGTGGCCCAGTTCGTGGGCCGTGTTGATCGTCACTCCCGCCACGACACCGGTGGTGGCGGCGAGACCGAGGCTGTCCGCGACCGACAGCGTGCCGTCGGCCCACCGGTCGCACGCCCAGACCAGGGCGCCGAACTGCAGGGGCAGGTACAGGTAGGTGCACCAGCGGTAGTAGCGGTCCGCTTCCAGGCGCGCCATCGCCTCTTCGGGCGGATTGGCGCTGTCCTTGCCCGTGGCGTGATCGAGCACGGGCAGGACGACGAACGCGAAGAGCGGCCCCCACCACCACAGAGCGCCCGCACCGGTCAGGGAGACGAGGCCGGCCGCCTGGAAGGGCAGTGTGGGGACGGCCAGAGCAAGGAGCCAGAGGTACCGCTTCGGATCACGCCACGTCAGGGCGTCTTTGTCGCCGCGCTTCGCCATGAGGGACTCCCTTTCGCAGACGTTGCGCTTCCGCCGCCGTCTTCGGGGAAGCGGCGGAAGCACAACTGGGGGGGGAGCCCCGAGCGTGCCAGCCGTGCATGGCGCTGACAAACCCGGCGCAGTGTCAACATTCTGATAGGCCGTCAGACAGATGGACGTTGCCCTCTCTGTCCCCCTTCACCGAGGCCCCGTGCTCTCGGCAGGTCCGTGCCGCTCTGGCACACTGCTCCGATGGTCGTCGCCGATCCCGTTGTCGAGTCCCCTCCCCCGCCGCGCGTGGCGTGGCGCATCCAGATGCGGGAGCGGGTCCTGGAGGAGGCCTGGGCCCTGGCCGCCCGGAACGGCTGGGACCGGGTGCGGGTCGCAGACCTGGCAGAGCGGGCCGAGGTGTCGCGGCCGTCGATCTACAAGGAGTTCGGCGACCGGGCCGGGGTGGGCCGGGCCCTGGTGGAGCGGGAAACGGAGCGGTTCCTGACCCGCCTCGCGGCCGTACTGGACTCCGACCGGGACGGCTTTGCCGGTGCCTTGTGCAGAGGAGTCACCCACACGCTCGAAGAGGGCAGCCGCAGCCCGTTCATCCGCGCCGTGCTCACCGCCGCCCGGGGAGGAACCGACGCTCTGCTGCCGTTCCTGACGAGCCGGCCGGACCCGGTGTTCTCCTCGGCGCGTGACGTGCTGAACGCCTGGATGGCCGAGGCCGTACCGGAGGTCGACCGGCGGCAGCGGGACGAAGCGGCGGACCTCGCCGTGCGGCTGACGCTCAGCCACATGTTGCTGCCGGTATCCGGACAGGGTGACGTGCCCGAACGGGTGACTCGCGCGGTATGCGCCGTGCTGGGGGTTCCGCCGGTTCCCGTCGGCGGACGCCCCGACCACCGGATACGGTAACCGTCTTACGGAGGCAGGGTGTCGGGTCATAGGTTGTGACCCGAACTCCTCGCTTCGGCTGAAAGACAGACGCCAGACATGACCGACCACGCGACCCCTCCCGGACCGTCAGCGCATCAGAACATCGACACCTCTGTGCCGCATTCGGCCCGTATCTGGAACTACTGGCTGGGCGGGAAGGACAACTACCCCGTCGACGAGCAGGCCGGCGATGCCTACACCGCCGTGTTCCCCGGCATCGTGACCATCGCCCGCAGCAGCCGCGCCTTCCTGCGCCGCACCATCACGTACTTGGTCGCCGAGGCGGGCATCCGGCAGTTCCTCGACGTCGGGACAGGGCTTCCCACCGCCGACAACACCCACGAGGTCGCCCAGCGGATCGCCCCGGAGTCCCGGATCGTGTACGCCGACAACGACCCGATGGTGCTCGCTCACGCCCGGGCCCTGCTCTACTCCACGCCGGAGGGGGCGACCGCCTACGTCGACTCGGACGTGCTCGCCCCGGACCGCATCCTGGCAGCCGCCGCCGACACACTGGACTTCAGCCGGCCGACGGCCCTCATCCTCAGCAACATCCTGGGTCACGTCCCGGACCACGACCAGGCGCGCTCGATCGTCACCCGGCTGATGGGAGCACTGCCGTCCGGCAGCTACCTCTCCATCAACGACGGTTCGCGCGGCGTCGACCCGGTCTTCGAGCAGGCCCAGGACGCGTACAACGAGAGCGGCGCCGTCCCGTACAACCTGCGCACCGTCGACGAGATCACCTCGTTCTTCGACGGTCTGGAGCTCCTTGACCCCGGTGTCGTGTCCGTCCCCCACTGGCGGCCCGATCCCGCCGATCCGGCCCCGGAGGTCATCGCCGAGCACGGGGGTCTCGCGCGCAAGCCGTGAGCGTCATCCGGCAGGCACCCGGCATCCGGCAGCCGGCTGAGAAGCATCGGGGACGTCTACCGCCGTCGGCTCCGCGGCATCAGGCCCGTGCGGCGGGCCAGTTCGTCCTCCGCTCCGATGCCCCGGCGCTTGCCCGGCGTCGAGCGGACGACGTAACGGAAGGGCAGCCCGCCCGGTTCGGCGACCATGCCGCCGAACCGGGTGTCGCCCGCGAACCACACCCGGTCCGCCGGACGGGGCCCGCCCGGCCGTGGGCCGTCCCAGCCGTCCGCGGGCACGGGGAACGAGCAGTGGCTCTGGCCGTCCGGCTGGAGCAGCACCACCCGCCCGTCGGTCCCCCAGCGACGGCCCTGGACCCGTTCACCCTCGCCGGCGACCACCCGGACGTCCTGGGTCCGCACGGGCCAGACCTGCCAGCCGTAGGTGGACATCACCAGCCGCTCCCGGCGCCGGGCCCGGCGCCACAGCAGCGTCAGGCCGGCCGTGACAGCGATGACGGGGACCAGGCAGACCGTGGTGATCAAGCCCGGGGCGGATTCGGGGCCGACCACGGAGAGGACGGCCGCCAGCAGCAGCACCTCGGCGGTCAGCGCCAGGACGCCCCAGCCAAGGCCGCGTTCACGTCGCCGCAGGACGTCCTCGACGCCCGGGGTGTCCACCGCCGGTCCCGGCAGCACCTCGTAGCCGTACTCCGCAGCGATCATCACGTTCCCCCTCCCGGAATGGCCGTGGGGCGACGGCCGGCGGGTCGACTCCACAGCGACCAGAGCCTAACGGCCGAGCCCGCTCAGCGGGTGGTCACGGCGCCATCTCGTACTCCCCGGACAGTGCCTCCACGCGCTCCCAGACACGCCCCGAACGGGCCTCGTCGACCACGGGACGCCGGACGGCACCGAGTGCCCAGCGCTGCTGCTCCGCAGTGGCGGAGTCCTTGCCGTGCAGTTCGACGGCGCAGGCGGAGAAGTCGCGGACGAGGACGGAGAACAGCTCGTCGAGCACATCCTCGTCGAGGCCGATGAGGCGGGCCTGCTCCAGGATCAGCTGACCGTGCACCACCAGCGCGAACAACTGGCCGACGGCGAGCAGGAGATCGAGGTCGCGGCTCTGCTCCTCGTCGGGGGCCGCCGTGGTGACGAACTCGCACAGGGCGTCGGCCTGCTCCCGGAAGCGGGCGACGTTCGGCACACCGGCGTACGCGTCGTAGGCGGGACGCCAGTCGTGGAAACGCACGGAACCGAGCCCGCGGGCCGGGCCCTGCTCGAAGAGGAACGTGTCGTCAGCCGCGTCGAGTCGGGTCGGTACGGGTTCGAACTCCGCCGGGTGCAGGAGGTGGTTGCGCATGAACTTGAGGATCAGCGCGAGGTTGACGTGCACCGTGCCCTCGAGCTTGGGCAGCCCGCGGATCTCGACGGCGGCCTGGGCGAAGTAGGTGTCCTTCTCGAAGCCCTTGGCGGCGATCACGTCCCACATCAGGTCGATGACCTTCTCGCCCTCCGTGGTCACCTTCATCTTCGTCATCGGGTTGAAGAGCAGGTAGCGGCGGTCCTCCGGCGAGGCGGAGCGGAAGTAGTCGACGGCCCGGTCGCTGAACAGCTTCATGCCGACGAGGCGGACGTACGCGTCGGCCAGTTCCCGGCGCACGTGCGGGAAGGCGGTGACCGGACGGCCGTACAGGACGCGGTTGTGCGCGTGGGTGATCGCCTCGTACATCGCGTGCTCGCAGATGCCGATGGTGGCGGTGCAGAGGTTGAACTTGCCCACGTTGACGGTGTTGAGGGCGGCATCGAAGGCGGCACGGCCCGTGTGCAGGACGTCGTCCGGGCCCACCGGGTAGTCCTCGAGCCGGAACTCGCTGACGTACTTCGACGAGTCGACGACGTTCTTCACGAGGTGGTAGGACGGGTGGCGGCTGTCGGCGGCGAAGAAGACGTAGCCGTCCGGGCCCTCGATGTCGGAGCGCCGGCCGAAGACCGAGACGAGCCCGGCGGCGTTGCCGTTGCCGATGTAGTACTTGGAGCCCGTCGCCCTGAAGCCGCCGTCGCCGTCCGGGGTGAGCAGCATGTCGGTGGAGTAGATGTCCGCGCCGTGGGTCTTCTCGGAGAGACCGAAGGCGAACACCTCGCCCTGGGCGAGGAGTTCCGCCGCGCGGGTGCGCGCGGCGGTGTTGCCGCTCTGCCAGACCGGGCCGAGACCGAGGATGGTCACCTGCCACGCGTACCAGTAGTCGAGACCGTAGAACCCGAGGATCTCGTTGAGGGCGGCGATCCGGGCCGTGTCCCAGCGCTGGTCCTTGCCACCGGCGGCGGACGCCGGGGTGAGGAAGGTGGCGAACAGTCCTTCCTTGGCCGCGAAGGCGAGGAAGTCGGCCAGCCAGGCGCGGGAACGGTAGTCCTCGATGAGCCTGCGCTTGCCGCGGTCCTCGAACCAGTCGACGGTGGCACGCAGCAACCTGCGGGTCTCGGGGTCGAACTGCGCCGGGTCGTACGTGCGCGGGTTGAACAGGAGGGTGTCGGCCATGGAGAACCGCCTTCCGGTGGTTGAGGGTTTTCGCGTCAGGGGTTGCCGGGCGCGTGGCGTGAGGCGTGTGGGGCCGGCAGGTCAGGCAGGCCGGTGCGGCGTGCCGATCCGGCGGAGAGTGGCGAGCACGTCGTCGAGCCAGGCGATGGTCATCCGCTCGTACGCGATGCCGCCCCGCAGCACCACATGCTGCAGTTCCTGACCCGCGTCGAGCGGGGTGCCGGCCTCCGGGCCGGTGAAGTCGCGCCGTTCTCCGGCCAGATAGTGCGCGAGCCGGTCGCTGTGCACCTGGCGGTGCCGTTCGACCTCGTCGATCAGTGCGGCGGGATCGTCGAAGGCCGCACCGCGGATCTTCACGGCGAGTTCGTGCCGGATGCTCTCGGGCTGGATCGGTTCGTGCAGCCACCGGGAGAGGGCGGCGCGGCCGGGGGCCACCACGGAGTACTCCCTCTTGTCCGGTCGGCTCTGCTGCGGCAACTCGCGGACGGCCAGCAGTCCTTCACCCTCCATGCGTTTGAGGACGCGGTAGATCTGCTGGTGCGTGGCGGTCCAGAAGTAGCCGATGGACCGCTCGAACCGCCGGGCCAGTTCATAGCCGGAGCCCGGCTTCTCCAGCAGGGAGACGAGGATCGCGTGCTCGAGCGCCATACCGAGATCCTCATATGCAACTCGTTGCATAGCCAAGGGGCACAGCCCAGGTGAGACACGGCTCACGCTCCGCGGATGGGCGAGGACCGCGCCCGCGCACCGGGAACTTCGCCTCGCCACACCGAACTGACGGCCCGACGGAACTGACGTGAAATCGACCGTCCCGAAAAGGCGACCTCCCCATAAATGCCCCTACCAAACATATTGATGAGAGGGAAGCGTGACGCTACGCTCGCAGACACCCTGAATGCTCGAATGTCATTCGCGACCAGAATGGCGGGATCATTCAGCGGGGGAAGAAAGCCGACGTAGCACCGGCTTTCCTTCAAACGGGTCGACCGACACGGGGGAAGAATTGGATACGCGGCATCTTGAGGCATTTCTGGGCGCCGTGGACGCGGGAAGTGTGACACGGGCCGCGAGCGTGCTCCGGGTGACCCAGCCCACGGTGACCAATCGCATCAAGGCATTGGAACGGTCGCTCGGCCTGCCTCTGCTGGAACGCTTACCCGGCGGTGTCCGGCCGACGAGAGCCGGTCGCTCCATCCTCGAACAGGCCCGCGAGATACTGCGGCTCAGCGGTCATGTCCGGCGCATCGCGGACGCGTCACTCACACCGCAGGGGAGAATCTGCGTCGGCGCGTCGGAAAGCCTCGTCAACCACCGGCTCCTGCCGCTGATCGAATACCTGCTCCTGCGCTATCCGGACATGGACGTGTCCCTCAGGCTGTCCACTCCCCAGGAGGCCCTGGTGATGCTCCACAACGGGGAGATGGACTGCGTGTTCATGATAGGCAGCGGAGCGTCGGACGAGGATCTGGAGCACTGCGACCTCTGCCCCGAGCCGTTCGCCCTCGTGGCCGGGGAACACCCGGGTCCGCGCCGCCCGGGGCCCGAGGAGACGGTGTCGTCGATCCTCGTCAGCGCCGACCTCGACGTCCGTCACTGCGGCGGGCTGCTGAGCGAGGTCGAGTCGGCCCTGCGACCCGGGCGGACGCTGCGGCTCGACTCCGTCACCGCGGTGAAGCGCATGGCCGAGAGCGGCATCGGCGTGGGACTGCTCCCCGAGGTCGCCGTGGCCGAGGACATCGCCGACGGCCGGCTCCGCAGGGTCGTGGACTGGCGGCCCGCCACCTCCACCTACACGCAGGCCCTGTGGCGGCGCGGCGACGCCGGGCACCCCGCCCTCGCCGCCGTGCTGAAGGCCGCCTCCGACGTGGTCAGCGCGGACTGAACGGGCTCCGGGCCCGCTGTGGGAGCCACGGAGCCCGCGGGCCGCTCAGGCGGCGTCCGTCAGGAGCTGGGCGAGCAGCCGCCGGTGGTCGGTCTTGCCGTGCTGGTTGACGGGGAGGCTCTCCACGATGCGCACCACGCCGGGCGCCATGTACGCGGGCATCGACCGCAGGCAGAACGCGAGCAGATCGCTCTCGGCCGGCCGGGCCGCTCCCTCGGCCGGCACGACGAACGCGCTCAACTCGGCGTTGCCGTCGGGCCCCTTGTACACCACGACGGCCGCCTCGCAGACCTCAGGGTGGGCGAGCAGCCGTCGCTGTACCTCGGCCGGTTCCACGCGGTTGCCGCGGATCTGCACCTGGGAGTCCCTGCGCCCGCAGAAGCGCAGGGCGCCGTCGGCGTCCCGGTAGGCCAGGTCACCGGTCCGCAGCAGGCGCTGCCCCGAGCGGGGTTCCAGCGGGTCGGTGACGAGAACGGCGTCCGTGGCCTCGGTGTCCCCCCAGTAGCCGGTCATCAGGGCCGGGCTGCGCAGGTACATCTCGCCGACGACGCCCTCCTCGCGCACGGGCGACCCCTCGGTGTCCAGCAGGAGGATGTCGGTGCCCCGGTGCCCGTTGCCGATCGACAGGTGCGTCACGTCGCCGGGCAGCGGGTCGGGGACGTCGGCGAAACTGGCCGCCATGGATTCCGTCGCCCCGTAGCAGTTGATCAGGCGGATGCCGGGCCGCAGGCGCTGGAGGTGGCGCAGTTCGCCCAGCGGGAAATCCTCCCCGCAGAAGAGCACGCCGCGCAGCTCGGGCAGGTCGGCCAGCTGGTCGGGGAGGTGGCGCAGGGACTGCCGCCAGATGGACGGCACGCCGTTGACATGGGTGGCCCGGGTGACGCGCAGCACCTTGAGGAACCTCGTCGGCCAGCGCAGCAGCGCCCGCGGGACGGGGGCCACCGCCGCTCCGCTGCCCAGCGCCATGCCGATGTCCAGCAGCGAGAAGTCGAACTGGAGCGGGGAGGTCGACGCCACCCGGTCGCCCGGCGACACGAACTGCTCCGCGAGCATGCCGCGGTAGAAGGCGACGACGGACCGGTGGCTCATCACCACGCCCTTGGGCCGGCCCGTGGTGCCCGACGTGAAGACGATGTAGGCGGTGTCGGTCGGCGTCACGGCACGCCTGAGCCGTTCACGGGGCACGGGCGGGCGCGGCACCTCGACGGTGCCCCCGCCGAACCGGCCGTGCCCCACGGCCGCCCCCGGGTCCCCGTCGGCGGTCAGGCACAGCGCGGGCTCGGCCAGCCGCTCGATCGTCTCCCGCCGTTCGGCCGGCGTCTCCGGGCTGACCGGGACGAAGGGCAGGCCGCGCGACGCACACGCCAGTACGAGGGCGACGGCCTCGGCGGACGTGTCCGAGACGATCATGACGCGGTCGCCGATCCGCAGGCCGAAGCGGTCGAGTTCGGCGGCATACCGCTCGGCGGCCTCGCGCAGGCCGCGGAAGGTGGTGACCCGTTCCGCGCCGTCCGCGTACTCCACCACGGCGGGATGGTCGGGGTGTGTGGCCGCGGCCGCCAGGAGGAACTCGTCGAAGCGTTCGTCGGGCCGGTGGGTCACCGCAGGTGCGGGGGTCGCTGGCATGGTCTGTCTCCAGGTCAACGCAGGTTGCCGGCCGAGGCCGGGGCGGGCGGTACGGGTGTGGCGATGTGCGGTTCCCCGGTGACGAGCACCAGCGGGGAACCGGGGGCGGTGCTCAGGTGGCGTACGGTGCCGACGACCAGGACGTGGTCGACGGAGGTGAAGGTCTCCGTGACGTCGCAGGTCATCACGACGGCGGCGTCGTGCAGGACCGGGACGCCCCGGACCACGGCGTGCGGCGTGTCCCGGAAGCGCTGGGCGGGGGTACCGGTGGCGAAGCGCCGGACCAGCGGCCCCTGCGTGTGGGACAGCACGTTGACGGCGAAACGGCCGGCGCCGAGCAGGTGGTCCAGGGTGCGTCCGCCCGTGCCGAAGGCCAGCAGCACACTCGGCGGCGCCACGGACAGCGACATCAGCGAGGTCGTGGTGCACCCCACCGGCCCGTTCGGTCCGAGGGCGGTGGTGACCGCCACGCACTTGGCCAGACCCGTCATCGCCGCGCGGAAGAGCGCTTCGTCCACGGCGGTCCCGGCCGACGGGGCCGCCTGGGCCGTCGAGGTCTCAACCCCGAGCACGGGTCACCTCCCTGCCGGTCGTGAGCGCGGCGAGATGGTCGAGCGCCCGCTCGACCACACCGGTGCGGGGCCGCCCGCGCTGCGCGGAGTCGGCGGCGAACCGCAGGGCTTTGGGCAATTGCGTCCAGGCGTCGGCCAGATCCGGGTCGGGGTGCGGCCCCAGGCGGTGCAGCTGGTGCCGGGACGCCGCCCACAGGTCGTCGATGTGCCGCTCCAGCAGGTCCCCGTCGCGGGTGAGGCGGTCCCGCAGGTACGCGAGCACCTCCCGCGGGTCGCGCAGCCAGGTGCCCGGCCACCGCCCCGGGGCACCGGCCGGGGGTGTGCCGGCCCGGCGCAGCCAGCGGTAGGCGTCCGTCGGGCCGGGGTCCAGCGGCTCCCCCAGCGCGTGCACGTCCCGGTTGCGCACGACCGGGTCGAGCCGGCCCACCGGTGTCAGCGCCCGGCGCAGCGAGTCGTCGTCGAGCACATCGGCGTAAGGCCGTTGCTCGCCGCCGGGCATCAGGGCGTGGAACGGGTCGGTCACGTGCCATCCCCCCGCGTCGTGGGCCCGCAGCAGGAACCAGTGGGGCACGGCGCGCACCCCGTGGTGTGGAGACCAGGGCAGGTGGAAGGCGTTGCCCACCACGATCACCTGCCCCTGTTCGGCGAGCAGGCCGGCGAGCGCGGCACGGGCCGACGGCCAGTCGGGGCGGTGGTCGTGGACCAGGGTCCCGCCGTCGATGCGGTCGTGGTGGGAGAAGGCGAGCGTGCCGTCCGGTGCGTCGGTGCGCACCCACAGGTGCACCGCCGATGCCAGCCGGCCGGCCGCCGCGCCTCCCAGGTGCTCCACCAGCGCGGTGGAGTAGCAGGACAGGGCAGGTGTCATGGTGTCGCCTCCCAGGCGCAGGCCACGGGTACGTCGATGAGGTCTCGCACCTTGTGCCAGCGCAGTCCGCGCCAGTCACCGCGGTCGAGGTGCGGGGGCACGTCGATGCTCCAGGGGCACCCTCCGATGCCGGTGCCGTGGGCCTTCACGCAGGCCTCCTGGACTGTCCAGATCTCTGTGAAGACGGTGTGCCGCAGGGGCGCCGGCATGCGGTACAGGTGGTTCGCGTACGGGGCGGCGCACCGCCGGACCATCGAGTGGCCGACGTGCCGCGGCGGTACCTGCACGTCGACCCCGACGCGGCGGCCGGGCGCGACGGCCACGACGGTGTGCTCCCCGTCGTGGGAGATGCTGATGCCGGGCCGGGACCTGCCCCGCAGGAGCGGCTTGCCGTTGTGGCCGGCCACCACCGGTTCGCCGGCCTCGCCGGGTGCCACTTCGGCGAGCAGCCCGCGCAGGAGCGCGCGCCCCGCCAGCGTCTGGCGCGCGCGCCAGGCGGGCCGGCCCCGTGCCGCGGCGAGGTCGGCGGCGGTCAGGCGGCCGGTGGACGCCTCACCGGTGGCCACCCACACTCCCGGACCGATCTCCACGACCCTCACGGCAGCTCCCCCGGACCGCTCGGGGAGGCCGTTTCGGCCACGATGCCCAGCACGACCTCGGTCGTGCCGCCGCCGATCCCGAACAGGGCGCCCTGCGCCCGCAGTTGCTGTGGGCCGCCGGTACGGAAGCCGTGCGCGCCCTGGAGGTGGGCGCACACGTCGAGGACGTGCTCGACGGTCTCGGCGGCGCTGGCCTTGAGCAGCGCGGCGGCCGCGGTGTCGCGGCGGGCGGCGACCGCCTCGGTGAGGCTCTCGGTGAGGGCGCGGTGCTGACGGGAGCGCAGCAGCGCGCCCGCCCAGCGCCGGCGTATCCCCTCCCGCTCCCACAGGACCCCGTCGCCGTGGCGGCGCCGCCTCAGGTGGCGGGCGGTGTCGCGCAGCACCCGCTCGCACAGCGCGACCGCCCACAGTGCCCCGGCCAGCCGCTCGGTGGCGATGTGCGCCGCGAACGCGCTCAGTCCTCGGCCGGTACCGCCCACGACGTGGTCGCGGGTCAGCCGGACGCCGTCGAAGGTGAGGTGGCCGGTCCCGGAGCCGTCGAACAGCTCCGTCTCGGCCGGTGCGACGCCGACGCCGGGCGCGTCGGCCGGTACGAGCACCCAGGTGAAGTTGGTGAAGTGGGGTCCGGGCCGGTGCCGGGCGAGGACCAGGGCGGCGCCGCACGTCGTCGCGTTGGTGATCCAGCGCTTGGTTCCGTCGAGCCGGACGTGGTCCCCGTCGAAAGAGAGGCGCGTTCCCAGTGCCGCCAGGTCGCAGCCGGAGTCCTCGTCGGTGGCGGCGAGGGCCACGACGGTGTGCCCGTCGAGGCTGTCGGCGAGCGTCCGGGCGGCCGGGCCGGTCCCCCCGGCCAGCAGCGGCAGGCAGGTGGCCAGGGGCACGGTCACGGCCAGCGTCGAGCCGACGCCGAAACGGCGGTCGACGTCCGTCAGCAGGGCGCTCAGCGCGGCCGCGTCGACGCCCCGGCGCGGGTCGTCGCCGCGGTAGACCCCGGCCAGCCGGTTCTCCGCTCCGAGGACACGCCAGAGGTCGGCACCGCTCGCGTCGGCGGGCAGGGCGCCGAGCCGGGAGCCGGCGGCGGAGGGTTCCCGCACTGCGGAGACGCTCATGCCACCGCCCTGCGGTCTCCCTCGGCGGCACCCTGTGCCCGCTGCACCGCGGCCCACAGACTGCCGGCGGTGGCGAAGGTGGTGTCGTTGAGGTCCTCGTCCGGAAGGGAGACCCCGAGCCCGTCCTCGATGGCGAAGAGCAGGTCGATGGCCTTCATGGAGTTCATCCCGAGGTCGTGCAGGCGGCTGTCCTCGGTGAGGGGACGGTCCCCGAGGTTGGGGAGGAAGGGCGTCAGCAGGTCGATGAAGGGCTGGTTCACGGCTTCTCCGTCGCTTGGGTGGTGGTGGGGATCGGCGGGCCGGGCTCGGTGGAGCGCACGGCGAACACCTCGCGGTCCGCGCCGATCAGGGACGCCAGTTCGGGCAGCAGGCCCTCGGGGACCGGCCTGCCCCGTTCGGCGCGCCGCTGGGCGATGAACGCGCTCGCGGTGAGCCGGTCCCAGCGGCGCAGGTGGTCCTGCGCGTCCAGCCGCTCGCCGAGGTGCTCGCGGTAGGCGGCGTGCAGGTGCCGGGCCCGGGCCAGCAGCCAGGTCTCCGCGGTCAGCCGGCGCAGCGCGGCGAGCCGGTCGGGATGGGCGGTGTAGGCCTCGGCGTAGGCCGCCGGATCGTCCAGGGACAGCTCCGGCCGGGGTGCGTGGTGGTCGGGCACCGGCGACAGGGTGCACGCGAAGGAGGCGGTGGGCAGGCGCTCCCAGGGCAGCGTCCACCGGCCGGGCCGCGCCGCGCCCCACGCCGTCTCGTTGTCGTAGGCGTCCTCGACCTCGGCGCCGTCCGGGTGCGCACCGACCAGGAAGCTGTGCTCCATGCGCGCCCGGCCCGCGTAGGGCAGCCACGGCATGTCGTAGGAGTCGGCCACGGCGTAGACCACGGACGCCCGTTCGGCCATGGCGCGCAGCCCGTCCGCGGCGACGCGGTGGGCGAGGCCGTCCGGCCGCAGGCCCACCAGAGCGGCTGACTCGCGCAGGTGTTCCTGCGGCGGGGGGTCCACCGTGGGCAGACCGTCGGGGCCGGGCCGGGGCCGGAATCGCAGCCGCGCCCCCAGGGCGAGATGCCGTCCCGGCCCGTGCCGGCGGTCCGCGAGGACCGCCAGGTTGACCTGCACGCAGTCGAGGATCGCGGTCCGCACGGACGGGGCGGCGGTGGCCGTCACCGTCGCGTCCCCACCGGCGTCAGCCCGGCCACGGCTCGGGCGAGTGCTTCGTCGGGCGGGGACTGGTCCTCGACCCCGCCGTCGAGGAAGTGCTCGTAGGCCCCGAGGTCCAGGTAGCCGTGGCCGCTGACGCAGACCAGGACCCCGCCGGTGGCGTCGGGCGAGGCGGCGAGGTGGGCGGCGGCGGCCAGGGCGTGGCCGGACTCGGGCGCCGGCAGGACGCTCTCGTGGCGGGCCAGCAGCCGGCCCGCGTCGAGGGCGTCCGCCTGGCTGACCGCCATGGCGTCGATGTCGCCGCTGTGCCGCATCGCGGAGATGAGCTTCGCCGCGCCGTGGAAGCGCAGGCCCGCGGTGTGCGCGTCGGGGATCCGGTAGTCGCTGCCGATGGTGTACATGGCCTCCATCGGGCCGCTGCCGGTGGCGTCGGTCTTGTCGTAGGCGTAGACACCGCGGGTCAGCTTCGGTGTGCTGCTGGACTCGGCGGCGACCAGCCGGGGTCCCTCCCTGCCCGCCGCCCTGGCCGTGGCGTGGAAGGGCAACGCGATGCCGCCGAAGTTGGATCCGGCACCCACGCAGCCGACGACCACGCCGATCCCGGCGTCCAGCTCCGCGAGTTGCTCCTCGGCCTCCAGGCCGATCACGGACTGGTGCAGGATGCTGTACGTCTCCCCGCTGCCGATGCAGAAGGCCACCCGGTCGTGTTCCGCGGCGTACTCGACGGCCTCCCCGATGGCCAGCGAGAGGCTGTTGCCGGCGGCCGGGCCCTCGTCGGCGGAGACCTTGGTCATGCCGCTGGGGCTGGCGTGCACCTCGGCGCCCAGCATGCGCATCAGGACCCCGCGGTAGGGCTTGCGGCGAAGGCTGGACTCGACCATGAAGACCCGGCAGCGCAGTCCGAACAGGGCGCACGCCGCCGCCATGGCGGTGCCCCACTGGCCCGCCCCGGTGCCGGTGACCAGCTCCTTCACACCGGCCTGCCGGTAGTAGTGGGCCTGTGCGAGCGCCGTGTTGAGCTTGTGGCTGCCCGAGATGTTGACGCCCTCGTTCTTGACGTACACGGGGACGCGGGCGCCGACGGCCTCCTCGAAACCGCGGGCACGCCACAGCGGGGTCGGGCGGTACTGCCGGTAGCGCTCGACGACCGGGGCGGGGATGTCCCAGTACTCACGGGCGGAGATGCTGTGCCGGATCAGCTCGGTCGGCAGGTTGATCTTGATCTCTCCGGCCTCGCCACCCGAGCGGGGCGGGGTGCGGTCCGGAGGCAGGGGCTCGGACAGGTGCGGCAGGACGCTGCGCCAGCGGGCCGGGATCCCGTGCGTCACCGCAGCACCTCCGCGGCCGTCACGACGTCGATGAGGTCCCGGACGGTACGGAAGCTGCGCCCCACGAAGAGGTCGTCGGGGAGGGTGACGTCCAGTTCGTCCTCGATCCGCACGAGCATGCCGACGAAGCCGAGCGAGTTCACGTTCAGCAGGTCCCCGACGAGCGGTTCGTCGTCGCTGACGCTGTCGGGCGGAAGGGACAGCCGGGACTCGGCGACGACCACCTTCTTGACGACGGTGGCGACGGCGTCCCGGTCGAGGGACAGTTCCTGGGGCATGGCAGGCCTTTCGGGAGGAGGGGAGGCCCGACGTCAGCCGCGCAGGGCGCCGGCGCCGTCGGTGACGTAGCTGTGGGTGACCAGTGCGCCGAGCGTCACGGGACCGCGCACGTGCAGACGGCCGGTGGCGATGGCGATCTCGGTGCCCAGCCCGAGGGTCGGACCGTCGTGCAGCCGCAGCGAGCCGTTGACCACGACCATCGCGGCGTCGGCGCGGCGGCGGAAGGCGTCGATGACGTGCCGGTCGCGGGCGATGACGCCCTCGGTGTGCCCGGAGCCGTGCCGGCGGACGTGGTCCAGCGCCGCGTTCTCGTCGTCGACCGGCACGACGGCGACGACCGGGTCGAGGAACTCCCGGCCCAGATCGTGCGCGGCGAGGGGTTCGGTCTTGAGCGCGGAGGGGACGAGAGCGGTCAGTTCGGGGGCCGTGTGCAGGGTCAGCTCCGTCTCACGGCCCGCCAGCCCGCGCGCCAGGGCCTCGAGGTAGTCCCGGGCGACGGCGCGGTCGAGCAGCAGCGTCTCCACGGAGGTGCAGCCGGCCGGCTCGGGCAGCTTGCTGTCCAGCGTGGCCCGCACGGCGAGGTCCAGGTCGGCGCTGCGGTGCACATACAGGTGGTTGACGCCACCGCCACCGGCGATCAGCGGGATGGCGCTGGTACGGCAGTGCTCCACCAGCGCGGGACTGCCGCGCGGGATGAGCACGTCCACCTCGTCGGGCCGCTTGAGCAGGGCCCGCAGCAGCCGGCGCTGCGGGTCGTCCAGCACCGTGACGAGGCCCGTGGGCAGTGCCGCCCGGGTGAGCGCGGCGTGCACGGCCCGTTCGACGGCGGCGTTGGTGGCGGCCGTCTCCTTGCCGCCGCGCAGCAGCACCGCGTTCCCGACGGCGACCGGGAGCAGGGCGCCGTCCACGGTGACGGTGGGCCGCGCCTCGTAGACCATCAGGACGACGCCGAGGGGCCGCGGGACGCGGTGGACGTGCCGCGCCGCACCTGAGACGGGCACCTCCGTCTCGCACACCGTCCGCAGTTCGTCCCGGGTCATCGCGGTGAGCTCGACCATCCGGTCCCGGTGGACGTCGGTCAGACGCAGCCGCTCCACCAGCGTGGGCGGCATGCCCAGTCGCTGGGCCGCGGCGACGTCCGCCGCGTTGGCCCGGGTGATCTGCGGCCAGTGGGTGACGAGTTCCTCGCCGAGGAAACGGCAGTACCGGTCGTAGGCGGGGTCGCCCACGGGCGGGGCCGCGTCGAACGCCGCGCGGGCCCGGCTCAGGAGACCGTCAGGCATGCTGCTCCTCCGTGGTCGTGAGGAAGGCCCCGAGGTGGTCCAGGAGAAGGGGCAGCCGTTCGCCGTCGAAGGCGGTGAAGTGGTCGCCGGGCAGCGGCCGTACGGTCAGGTGCGTGGCCACCTCGCGCCAGGCCGCCAGATGCTCCTCGTTGTCCTCGTCCGCGCACGGCATCAGCAGGGTGGGGCAGTCGTGGCGCACCTCGGCCCGGTAGGAGACGACGGCGTCCAGGTGCGCGTCGGCGGTCGCGGCGACCCGGTCGGCGGGGACGCCGCTGTCGTCGGCGGGGACGCCGCTGTCGTCGGCGGCGAGGGAGGCGTGGACCCGCTCGCGCCACCGCCGTGCGGCCGCCGGGTCACGGTCGATGCGGGCGGCGGGGCTGTCGACCATCACCACGCGTGGCCGCCGTCCCTCCTCGGCCAGCCGCGCGGCCAGTTCCCAGGCGAGCACGCCGCCCAGGGACCAGCCGAACAACAGCCCTGGCGGCTCGGGGAGTTCCGCCAGCAGCGACCAGTAGCGGTCGGTCATGGCGGCGACGCTGCGGTCCGGCTCCTCCCCCGGCGCCAGCCCGTACCCGCGCAGGGCGACGACCGGGCCGGACCGGCGCAGGGCGAACCCGACGCCCGTGTAGGCCCCGACACCACCGCCGGCGGCGTGGACGAGGACGCTGCACCTCCCGGGCCGGGGCCGGCCCATCGGCACGAGCACGGGCTGGGCGACGTCCGCGCGGCTCATGGTGTGCGTCCGCGACGCGGGCAACCGATCATCAATGATCTTTCCTTCCGCACTCTTCGGAACTGACGAGAAGCGACTTCCGCGCCACCCACCTTTCAAACGAAATCAGTTCGCACCCCATAAAGGGCCCTTATCCGCATCGGCCGCGGGCATTATGAAAGCAGGTCAGGGTGCGAAATTAGACACTCTTATCGGCGCCATGCGAAGCCTTTATGGCAGGGGAAAAGAACTCGAATCAACGAATCCCAGCGGGGTAATCGGCGCTGGACGCCACGACCGCCGACAAGGGACGGCCTGCCGTCACCCAGCCATTCCGCCGAATGCAGAGGGACCCCGCATGACACTGATGCTCGACCAGCCGGTCGGCACGAGCCGCTTCCGTGCCTTCGGCCCGCGGCAGATCGACGACATCGCCCGGCGCTACGGGCTCTCCCCGAAGATCCGGGACGGCATCGCCCTGCTGGCACACGTCCTGCCGTTCCGCGTCAACGAATACGTGCTCGACCAGCTGATCGACTGGACGGACCCGGCGCGGGATCCGCTGTTCCGCCTGGTCTTCCCCCAGCGCGGCATGCTCCCCGAGGACGACGAGCGCTCCCTGGAGTCGCTCGTGCGCTCCGGGGCGACCAAGCGCGAGATGGCCGCCGAGGTCGCACGGATCCGCGCCGGGCTCAACCCCCACCCCTCCGGGCAGCGCGAGTACAACGTGCCGGTGCACGAGGGCGAACGGCTGGCCGGCCTCCAGCACAAGTACCGCGAGACGGTGCTGTACTTCCCCACGCAGGGACAGTCCTGCCACTCCTTCTGCACCTACTGCTTCCGGTGGGCGCAGTTCGTGGGAGATCCCTCCCTGCGCTTCGCCGCCCCCGGCCCGGACCGGCTCGTCCCCTATCTGCACGACCACCCGGAGGTCAGCGACGTCCTGGTGACGGGGGGCGACCCGATGGTGATGAGCACCGACCGCCTCACCGGGCACCTGGAGCCGCTGCTCGGCGTGGAGAGCGTCCACACCGTCCGCATCGGCACCAAGTCGCTGGCCTACTGGCCGCAGCGCTTCGTGAGCGACACGGACGCGGACTCGCTGCTGCGGCTCTTCGAGCGGATCGCGGCGGCGGGCAAACAGGTCGCCGTCATGGCCCACTTCACCCACCCCCGCGAGCTGCGCACCGCCTGGGTGACCGAGGCCGTGCGGCGGATCCGGGCCACGGGGGCCGTGGTCTACTGCCAGGCGCCGATGGTCGCGCACATCAACGACGACGCCGAGACCTGGGCCTCCATGTGGAAGTCCGAACTGGCGCTCGGCGCGGTCCCGTACTACATGTTCGTCGAACGCGACACCGGCCCCTACGACTACTTCAAGGTGCCGCTGGCCCGCGCGATGGAGATCTTCCACACCGCCTACCGCACCCTGCCGGGTCTCGCCCGCACCGTGCGCGGCCCGGTGATGTCCTCGACGCCCGGCAAGGTCGTGGTGGACGGCGTCGAGACCCTCGGCGGCGAGCGGTACTTCCAGCTGCGGCTGGCGCAGGCCCGCAACCCCGCCCTGGTCGGCCGCCCGTTCCGGGCGCACTACGACCCCAGTGCCACCTGGCTCAGCGACCTCCAGATCGCGGCGGACACGCCGCAGGACATCCGGGAGGCGCTGCGGTCGTGAACGCCTTGATGACCTCCACCGCCTCGATGACCTCCACCGCCTCGGTGTCCCCCGACGCCTCAGTGTTCCCCAACGCCCCGATGTCCCCCAACGCCTCCATGTCCCCCAACCTCGCCCTCAACGAAGAGGTCGCACGGCTGCGGGCCCAGGGCCGGTCCGTGGTCCACCTCGGTTTCGGCGAGTCCCGGCTGCCCGCCTTCGCCCCCCTGGTGGAGCAACTGCGCGCCGGCGCCCACCGCAACGCCTACGGGCCCGTGGCCGGAGCGCCCGACGCCCTCGCCTCCCTCGCCGGCTGGTTCGAGCGCCGCGGCCTGCCCACCGGCCCGCGGGACGTACTGCTCGGCCCGGGCAGCAAGCCCCTGCTCATGGCGCTGAACCTGGTCCTGCCGGGAGACGTGCTCCTGCCCCGCCCCAGCTGGAACTCCTACGCACCGCAGGCCCGGATGGCCGGGAAGAAGGCGTACGGCGTCCCGATCCCCGCGGAATGCGGCGGCATCCCCGACCCGGACGCCCTGCCGGAGACCATCGAGCGCGCCCGCCGGACGGGCGGCGACCCCCGCATCGTCGTCCTCACGCTCCCCGACAACCCGACCGGCACCCTCGCCGGCGCCCGGCTGATCGAGCGGGTGTGCCGGATCGCCGAGGCGGAGGACCTGGTCGTCGTCTCGGACGAGATCTACCGCGACGTCATGCACCGGCCCGACGCCCCCTTCCTCAGCCCCGCCGAAGTGACCCCCGAGCGCACCGTGGTGACCACCGGGCTGTCCAAGTCCCTGGCGCTCGGCGGCTGGCGCGTCGGCGGCCTGCGGGTGCCCCCCGGCGCCCGGGGACGCGATCTGCGCGCCCGACTGGTCGCCGCGGCCAGCGACATGTGGTCCACGCTGTCGGGCCCGATGCAGCAGGTCGCCGCGTACGCCTTCGGCGACCCGCCCGAGATCCGGCGGCGCCTGGCGGCGAGCGCACGACTGCACGGAGCGGTGGCCCGTGCCGTGCACGCCGCGGCGATCGCCGCGGGAGCCACGTGCCGGCCACCCACCGGGGCGTTCTACGTCTACCCCGACTTCGAGCCGCGGCGCGAGGCGCTGGCGCAGCGGGGGGTGGCCGGATCGGCGGCGCTGGCCCGTCACCTGCTGGACGAGCACGGCCTGGCCGTCCTCGCGGGACACCACCTCGGCGACGATCCGGGCGCACTGCGCTTCAAGGCCGCCACCAGCATGCTCTACGGCGACACCGACGAGGAACAGGAGGCCGCCCTCGCGGCCCCCGACCCGCTCGCCCTCCCGCACGTCGCCGACGCCCTCATCCGCGTCGCAGAAGGCTTCGCCAAACTCGGCGCCTGACCCCATCGGAGAGACACCATGGATTCACCCGACGTCCGCGCGGTCGTCACCGGCATCACCGCCGAGGTCCTCGGCGTCGAGCGGACCGACCTGCACGGCACCGGCGCGCTGACCGACCTGCCCACGTTCAGCTCCTTCCGCATCGTGGAGATCGTCGAGCGGGTCGAGGAGGAACTCGACACCGAGGTCGAGGCGAGCGAACTCACCCCGGACAACCTCAGCCGCCTGGACACGCTCATCGCCCTGTTCGAGCGGACCCTGCGCACCAGCGGAGTGCCCGGATGACCGTCACCGACCTCCCGCGCACAGGCTGGCGCCCCGCCGACCTCGAACGTGCCGTGGCCGAGGTCGAGGCGGAGGCCGCCCGGCACGCCGAGGCCTGCGACCGCGAGGCACGCTTCCCCGCCGAGGCACTGGAGGCCATGCGCCGCACCGGCCTCCTCGGGCTCCTGGTGCCCGCCGAGGACGGCGGCCCCGGCGGCGGCACGGCGGAACTGCTCGCCGTGAGCAGCCGCCTCTCCCGCACCTGCATGTCGGTCGGCATGATCTTCACCATGCACTGCCAGCAGGTGGCCGCCGTCGTCCGGGACGGCGGCCCCCTCCGGGAACGGCTGCTGCCCCGCATCGTCCGCGGCGAGCTGTACCTGGCCTCGGTGACCACCGAGGCCGCCACCGGCGGGCACCTGCTGTCCTCCGGGTCCTCGCTGACGGCCGGTGGCGACTCCACCGTCCGCGTGGACCGCTTCGCCCCCGTGGTGACCGGGGGCAGCCACGCCGACGGGTTCCTCATCACCGCCCTGGCCCCCGACGCCACGTCCCCGTCCCAGCTGTCCCTGGTCTACGCCGAGCGCGACCGGCTCACCGTCACGGTGCGCGGGGACTGGGATCCGATGGGTATGCGCGCCACCCACAGCGCGCCCCTGCACCTGGCCGGCGAGATCCCCCGCGACCAGGTCATCGGCGGGCACGGGGCGTTCCGGGACATCGCGGTACGCACCTTCGCCCCACTGGCCCACCTCGGCTGGGCGGCGTGCTGGCAGGGTGCCGCCGACGGCGCGCTGCAGCGGGTCGTGACCCTGTTGCGGGCCGAGCGGGGCCGCTACGACCTGGACTCCCCCCTGCTGCTCACCCGCCTCTCCCGGGTCCGCCAGCGCCTGGACACCGTCCACGCGCTGATCACGCACGCCGCGTCGGTCCTCGCCTCGGCCGAGGACACCACGAGCGCGCCGGTGCAACTCCTGCTCAACGCGGTGAAGCTGACCGCGTCGGAGCTGTGCCCGGCGGCGGCCGAGGAGCTGGTGGACCTGATGGGCATGCGCCACGGCTACCTGCGCGACTCGCCGACCGGCCTGGAGCGGACGCTGCGCGACCTGCGGTCCGCCCCGCTGAACTACAGCAACGACCGCCTGCACGCGGCGGACGGCAAGCTGGCCCTCATGGACCGGGAGGTCCGCCATGTCTGACTCGCTGTTCGAGCTGTTCTCCGCAAGCGCACGGCGCCACCCGGACCGGCCCGCCCTGCGCGCGGCCGGTACGACCCTCACCTACCGGGAGCTGGCCCGGGCCGCCGAACGCCTCGCGGCGCACCTCGGCCCGGTTCCGCCGGGAGCGCGCATCGGGCTGCTGGCCTCCCGCTCCCCGCTGGCGTACGCCGGGTACCTGGCCGTCCTGCGCACCGGAGCGACCGTGGTCCCGCTCAACCCGGTCTTCCCCGCGCAGCGCAACGCCGCCATCGCCGCCCGGGCCGGTCTGCGGTGCGTTCTCACCGACATCGCGCTGCGGGACCTGATGCGCGAGAGCGCGGTCCCGCTCGTCCTGGCGACGGCGGACGGCACCCCGTCGGGACACCCCGCCCCGGCGGCGCCGGCCGGCGGACCCACGCCCGGGGCGGGTGGCCCGGGCGCGTCACCGCCCGCCGGCGAAACCCCCGCGTACATCCTCTTCACGTCGGGTTCGACGGGTGTCCCCAAGGGCCTGCCCATCGCGCACGGCAACGTGCTCCCCTACATCGCCCACCAGGTGGAACGCTACGAAGTCACTCCGGGCGACCGGCTGAGCCAGACCTTCGACCTGACCTTCGACCCGTCCGTGTTCGACATGTTCGTCACGTGGGCCGGCGGCGCGACCCTGGTCGTACCGCAGCGGGAGGACCTCGCAGACCCGGCCGCCTTCGCCCGGGAGCATCGGCTCACGCACTGGTTCTCCGTGCCGTCGGTGGTGTCGCTGGCCGCACGGATGCGCAGGCTGCCGGCCGGGTGCCTCCCCGACCTGCGGTGGGGTCTGTTCGCGGGGGAACAACTGACCCTCGACCAGGCGGCCGCCTGGCACCGGGCGGCACCGCAGGCGGTCATCGAGAACCTGTACGGGCCCACCGAACTCACCGTCACCTGCACCGCCTACCGGCTGCCCGCCGACCCCGAGGACTGGCCGGGCACCCGCAACGCCTCCGTCCCGATCGGCCGCCGCCTGCCGCACCTGGAGCACGTCGTCCTCGACGAGGCGGGCGGCCCCGCGGCCGAGGGCGAGCTGTGCGTGCGCGGCGTGCAGCGCTTCGCGGGCTACCTGGACCCGGAGAACAACGCGGGCCGCTTCCTCGACTGGGAGCCCGGCGCCGCCGCCCGCGTCCACGACACGCACGAGGCCCCGCCGGAACGGCTGTGGTACCGCACCGGCGACCGGGTCGTGGAGGAGGACGGGGTGCTGACCCACCTCGGCCGGCTGGACGCCCAAGTGCAGGTCCACGGCTACCGCGTGGAGCTGGGGGAGGTCGAGGCGGCCCTTCGCAGCCACCCCGGTGTCGAGGACGCCGCCGTCCTCTTCGACGGCACGGACCTCAGGGCTCTCTATGTCGGTGCCTCGGTGCCGGTGGCGGACCTGGCCGGATGGGTCGCGGGCCGGCTGCCGGCCTACATGGTCCCCGGCCGGTTCCTGCGGGTGGACCGCTTCCCGCTCAACGACAACGGCAAGCTCGACCGCAAGAAGCTGGAGACGCTGGCATGCTGAGGAACGACCACGACGCACTCTGGCACAACTCGCTCACGCCGCGGACCGTCCGGGACGGCGGCTTCGACACCGGCGCCCTCGTGGACGGCAAGGGCTGCCGCGTGCAGGACGCCACCGGCACCTGGTATCTGGACGCCCGGGCGGCGATGTGGAACACGACCCTCGGCTACAGCTGCGAACGGATCGTGGACGCCGTCACCGAGCAGCTCCGCCGGCTGCCGGTGGCCCAGATCATCCGCTACGCGGAGCCCCCCGAGGTCGCCCTGCGCTACGCCCGCCGGCTGGTCGCGGAACTGCCCGGTCCTCTCAACCATGTGCGCTTCGGCAGCACCGGCTCCCAGATGACCAGCGCCGCGGTACTCATGTCGCGTTTCGTGCGCAAGGTCCGCGGCGAGACGCAGCGCGTGAAGGTTCTCGCCTTCACCAACGGCTATCACGGCACCGGCGGCCTGGCGGGAGCGCTCACCGGCGAGCGGCAGATGCACGCGCTGCAGGCCCCGCTCGCCCCGGAGGTGCACCATGTCCGGCCCTGGGACCTGGACGCCCTGGAACGGGCCGTGCAGCGCCGGGGTCCGGAGACCATCACCGCCGTGATCGTCGAGCCGATCATGGGCACCGATGTGGTGCCCGCGCCCGAGGGGGCCCTGGCCGCGATCCGGGACCTGTGCGACCGGCACGGCATCCATCTCATCGCCGACGAGGTCACCACGGGCTTCGGCCGCACGGGCGCGCTGTCGGTGATGGCCGCGCAGGGCGTCCTGCCCGACATGCTGGTGCTGGGCAAGGGCATCACGTCCGGCTACTTCCCGCTGGCCGCCCTGGTCTGCTCGGACGCCGTCTTCGACGAGGCCGTCTCCCGCCCGGAGTACGTCTTCCCGCACGGCTGCACCGCCGACGGCCATCCCGCCGCCATGGCCGCCGGACTGGCCGTCCTGGACGAACTGGCCGACGGCACGCTCCTGGAGCGGGTGCGCACGACCGGGGCGGAGATCCGCCGGCGGCTGCGCACGGTGGCCGAGGAGATCCCGCTGATCCACGACGTGCGCGGCGAGGGCCTGATGATCGGCGTCGAGTTGCGCCGGGAGTCGGGCCGTCCGGGTGAGAGCGAGATGGCGCAGGTGCGCGCCGCCTGCAAGGCGGCCGGCCTGCTGCTGACCAGCACCAACAACACGCTCGTGCTGATGCCCCCGCTCGTGCTGGCGCAGGAGGAGGCCGACGAGCTGGTGGAGCGGCTGACCGCCGCGCTGCGCACCGTCGCGGGGCACGGCTCGTGACGCGGCGTCCCGCCGTCGCGGTCGTCGACGGTTTCGGGTCCGCCGCCCGGCTGGCGAAGGCGTTCGACGCCGCCGGGCACGACTGCGTGCGGGTGCAGAGCACCGTCGACATACCCGCGCACTACCGCGGTGAACTGGACCTCGGCCTGTACACGGACAACCTCGTCCACAGCGGCGACGTGGAGGCGACCGCCGCGCGGCTGGCCGGCCGCGGGACGATCGCCGTCATCGCCGGAGCCGAGCAGGGCGTCGAACTCGCCGACGCCCTGTGCGAGGCGACCGGCCTGCCGGGCAACGGCACCGCGCTCAGCCACGCCCGGCGTACCAAGGACGTGCAGACCCGGACCGTGGCGGCGGCGGGTCTGCCCACGGCCCGTCAGCTGACGGTCGAGGACGCCGCGCAACTACGGTCCTGGCACGAGCGGTTGGGCGGCCGGGTCGTGGTCAAACCGGTCCGCAGCGCCCGCAACGACGGGGTGAGCGTCTGCGACGGCCCGGCCGAGTCCGTCGCCGCCTACGAGCGGATCCACCGCGCCGTCAACGACTTCGGCGTGCGCAACGAGGGGGTGGTGGCACAGGAGTACCTGACCGGCACGGAGTTCGTGGTCAACACCGTCAGCCGGGACGGGCGGCACCGCGTCACCGACACCTGGCGCTACCAGAAGATCGACGTCAACGGCGTCCGGGACCGCATCAACGGCATTCTCTCGCTGCCGCCTTCGGACCCGCGCTGGGGCCGGCTGCGGGACTACGCCTTCTCGGTGCTCGACGCCCTCGGCATCGCCCACGGGCCCGCTCATCTCGAGATCATCCTGACCTCCGGCGGGCCTCGTCTGGTGGAAGTAGGCGCCCGCCTGTGCGGCGCGGACGTGGCCCGGTACGCCGTCCTCGTCACCGGCGAGTCGCAGATCGACCGCACGGTGCAGGCGTACACGGACCCGGAGGCCTTCCTCGCCGACGTCGGCACCCCCTACCGCAGGGACGGGCACGCCGCGATGGCGTTCCTCGCCTCCCCGCTGGAGGGCCGCCTCAAGGGGTATCCGCTGCTCGGCGAGGTGGAACGCCTCGACAGCTACCAGGGCATGGCGCTGCGGGTCACCCCGGGGCAGTGGCTGCGCCGCACGGTCGACGACGGCACCGAGCCGCTGGCGGTCGGTCTGGCGCACGCCGATGCCGCGACCGTCGAGAAGGACTTCCAGACCGTCTGCTACCTCGACGGACACGGCTTCTACGAAGTGGAACGGGAACCCCATGGCTGACCCACGCACGATCGCCCTCGTCGACCCCTACGGCGCCGTCAACAAGGTGGGCCGGGCATTCCGCGAGGCGGGCCTCGACTGCGTCCGTGTCCAGTCCACACCGCAGGTCCCGCCCTCCTACGGACCGGCGGACCTCACCGGTTACCGGGACGACCTCGTCCACGACGGAACCTTCGAGGACATGGTCGAGCGGCTGGCGGAGTTCGACCCGCGGGCCGTCGTGGTGGGCAGCGAGCTGGGGGTGGAGTTCACCGACCGGCTCAACGAGGCCCTGGGACTGCCCGGCAACGGAACCGCGCTCAGCGAGGCACGCCGCGACAAGTACGTCCAGATCGAGACGCTCAGGGCGGCCGGAGTACCCACCACCCGGCAAGAACGCGTCGGCTCCCCGCAGGAACTGGAAGCCTGGCACCGGTCCCTGGGCGGCCGGATCGTCGTGAAGCCGGTGCGCAGCGCCCGCAACGACGGCGTGTCGTTCTGCGACACCCCCGGGCAGTCGGTCGCCGCGTACCACCGGATCATGTCCCGGGACAGCGTCTTCGACGTCCCCAACGAGGGCGTGGTCGCCCAGGAGTACCTCCGGGGCGTGGAGTTCGTGGTGAACACCGTCAGCTGCCGGGGCCGGCACCGGGTCACGGACGTCTGGCGCTACCAGAAGATCACCGTCAACGGCATGCGCGACCGGATCAACGGCATGACCTCGGTCCCGGGCGACGACAGGGACTGGCACACCGTCACCGAGTACTCCTCCCGCGTCCTCGACGCCCTCGGCATCCGCTGGGGCCCGGTGCACCTGGAGGTCATGATCACGGGGGCGGGTCCGCGCCTGGTCGAGGCCGGCGCACGGCTGTGCGGGGCGGACGTCGCCCGGTACGCCGTCCTGCTGACCGGAGAGTCCCAGATCGACCGGACCGTGCAGGCGTACGCCGACCCGGAGCGGTTCCTGGCCGAGGTCGATGCCCCGTACGCCGTGGAGCACCACGGCGCCATGGCCTTCTTCGCCTCGCCGTACGAGGGAGTCCTGCGCGGTTATCCGCACATCGGCCTGATCGAGGAGCTGGAGAGCTGCCGGGGCGTCACCCGGCGCTACGAACCCGGCGAACGCCTGGTGCGCACGATCGACGACGAGAGCGAACCGGTCACGGTGGGTCTCATCCACCCGGACCGCTCCGTCCTCCTGCAGGATTTCGCCACTGTCTGCTACTTGGACGGCTTCGGCTTTTACGACGTGGAACCGGGGCACTGAGAAGTCTCACCGCCGTTCCCGGCACCGGTCGTCCCGGGGCGGCGGCGCCGGTGCCGACCGGTACCGGCGACAGGACCGACACCTAGGGAGCATCGTGGCCGAGGGCTGGCGCAGAGACTTCAACTTCGTCTGGGCGGGCGAGACCGCCTCGCTGGTCGGAACCCAGGTGTACCAGCTGGCGATGCCACTGACCGCGGTTCTCACCCTGGACGCCAACCCCGCACAGCTGGGGCTGCTCGGGGCGCTGACGTTCGCCCCGTACGTCATCCTCGGTCTGCCCGTCGGTGTCCTGGTCGACCGGTGGCAGCGGCGCGGCGTGCTGATCCTCTCCAGCCTGGGGCAGGCCCTGGCGATCGGCGCCATCCCCCTGCTGGCGGCGCTCGACCTGCTGACCTTCGGCCGGCTGCTGGCGCTGGCCTGCGCGGCCGGGACGGCGCGCGTGTTCTTCACCATCGCCTACCGCTCGTACCTGCCGGCGATCGTGCCGCCGGAACACCTGACCGGCGCCAACTCCCGCTTGACGGCCAGCGAGTCGGTGGCGGAGATCGGCGGCCCGGGGCTGGGCGGCGCGCTGGTGCAGCTCGTGGGGGCGCCGTTCGCCCTGCTCGTCGACGCGGTGTCCTACCTCGCCTCCGCGGTGGGCGTCTCGGCGGTACGCAAGCGCGAGAAGGCCGTCCGCGCCGATCCCGCGCCGTTACGGTCCCAGGTGGGAGAGGGTTTCCGTTTCACCTTCTCCAGCGCCTACCTGCGGGCCACCCTCGGCGAGGCCGCCAGTTACAACCTGTGCTGGCAGATCGTCCTGACGATCCTCACCCTGTTCGCGGTGAAGGAACTGGACATGAGCCCGGGGACGCTGGGCGTCGTCCTGTCCGTCGGTGCGGTGGGCGCACTGATCGGCGCGGCGTTCACCGACCGTCTCGCTCATCGCGTGGGGCTGGGCCGCACGCTGGTGCTGGCCGCGGTGATCGGCGACCTGGCCCCGCTGCTGCTGCCGGTCGCGCAGCGCGGTACGTGGGCGGCTCCCCTGCTGGCCGCGGCGTTCTTCGTGCAGGGCTTCGGGATCACCGCCTGCAACGTGCACACCATGACGATCCGTCAGACAGTCACGCCGGAGCGGCTCCTGGGGCGTACCAACGCCGCCTACCTCTTCGTCGCCCTGGGCATGAAGCCGGTCGGCGCGCTGCTCGGGGGCTGGCTGGGCACCCACCTGGGGTTGCGGGGGGCGCTGGTGGTGGGAACCGTGGGGCTGCTGAGCACCAGTCTCTTCCTGATCCTGTCCCCGCTGCGCACGGTGCGCAGTCTGGACAGCATCAGGCCCGAGCCCCCCGAGGAGGCCCGGGCCGCCGCGCCGACGAGCACGCCCTGAGGCCGCGGTCCGGCGCCCGCCCGGGCCGTCGTCTCAGGCCACGTCCACCCGCAGGGCGTGTCCCGCCTCGTCCAACGCGGCACGGCAGGTGTCCGCGTCGGCGGCCAGGGCGATCGCGTAGGCGACCCGGCCGTCCATCAGTCCGCGGGGCGGGGGCGACTTGACCTCTCCCGGTGCCGCCAGCGGGCCGCAGCGCACCACCTGCTCCGGCAGCCCCGACTTCTCGAAGCGGACCTCCGCGATGACGGAGTCGTCCTTGGGCGGGTAGTAGAAGCGGATGGCGGCGACCCGGCGGTGTCCGGTGGGTGCCGGCATCCTCGGCGGTCTGCCGCACGCGACGTCGGCGGCGGCGAGCGCGAGGTCCGGGCCACCGCCCATGAGGTTCAGCAGGGGGATCATGCCCCCGCCGATCCGGGCGTTGACCTCGATGACCTTCGGCCCGGCCGGCGTCAGCCTGATCTCCGTGTGGGTCACGCCGTCGGTGAAGTCGAGGGCGGCGTGCGTCCGCACGACCACGTCCGCCAGTGTCCCGTCGGACCACAGCGGGTCGCCCGGGTCGACGACGTGCCCGGTCTCCTCGAAGTAGGGCGCGAAGCCGACCTCCTTGCGGGCGAGGCAGACCGGGGTCACGGTGCCGCGATGCACCACACTGTCGACGCTGACCTCCGGTCCCTCGGCGAACTCCTCGACCAGGATGTTCCGTTCGTGCGTCGGAAGGTCGGGCGCCCACGCGCCGCTGGCGTCCGTGAACTCGACGGCTTCCCTCAGCTCGGCGGGTGAGTCGGCCCGGACCACGCCGAAACTCCCGGCCAGGGCCCGCGGCTTGACGACGACCGGGTAGCCGATGTCCCCGGCCACCGCGAGAGCCTCCTCGCGCCCGGAGACCAGCACCGACCGTGGCTGGGGCACCCCTTCGGCGTCGAGGGCCGCGCGGGTGCGGTACTTGTCCCGGCAGCGCTCGACGCACCGCCGGTCCCCACCCGGCAGTCCGAGGGCGGCGGCCACCCGCGCGGTTCGCTCGATCCATGTCTCGTCCCAGCAGATGACGCCGTCCAGCGGCTGCTCGGCGCCGACCGAGCGGGCGACCCGCACGAGGGCGTCGACATCGGCCGGGTCGGGCACCACGGTGTGACCTGCCAGGTACGCCCGTTCCCAGGTGGGAGGTGCGGTCAGCACCAGGTGGACGCGGAAGTCACGGCTGATCGACTGCAGCAGGTACTCGCGGTATGCGCGGATGCCGGGCGTGATCACGAGCAGGTGTCCCATCGTCATGGGCACCGGATACCCGGGCACCGCGGGGCGAGTCCCTGGCGCGTCCCGGGCCGGGCCGTGATTCAGGTGGCGGGTGGCTCCTGGGCGGACAGTTCCTCGGCCAGTTCCATACAGCGCAGGCGGGCCGGGGAGAAGTCGTAGGGCATCTTGCCGATGGCTTCGAGCACGCTCAGGGAGTGGGCCTCCCGCCTGCCGAGGCCGAGGTCGGCCTCGTCCCCGCCGTCAGCGGCGGCAGGGGGGTGCAGAGCGTCCCAGGCGTCGAAGAGGGCGTCGTCGTCCTTCCCCAGGCCGGACTCCTCGATGACGGCCTGCAGGGCGCTTTCGAAGGCGTGCCGCTCGGCGGCCACCCGGGCCACCCGCGGATCGTCGACGGCGACGCCGTCATCGAGTGCCGCCTCGGCGTGGTCGATACGGTCGGATTCCTCCCGCAGAGCGGGATGCGTGGCCAGGACGACGAAGCGGGTGGCCTGGACGGCCGCGCCGAGCGGACCGAAGATCCGCTCGGTGACCAGCAGACTGTCCAGGTCCGCCTGACGCAGGGACCCCTCGGGCAGGCTCTTGAGACGGTCCGTGACGAAGTCGGAGAGCAGGCCTCTCCGGCTGCCTTCGGTGCGCATCCGCCGCACGGCGGTACGCTGCCGCCGCAGTTCCGCCTCCTGCTCGGCGAGGCGTTCCTCCAGCCGCTCCAGGATGCCGGCGATGCCGTCCCCGCTGTCCGCACCGGCGGAAGCCGTGCCGGTGGTGAAGGCGTCACGGATGTCGTCCAGGGCGATCCCCGCGTCGGCCGTCCTGCGGATCCACAGCAGTCGGATCATGTCCTCGTACCCGTAGCGGCGGCGGTCGTCGCCGCCCCGCTCGGGCTCGGGGAGCAGGCCGATCTCGTGGTAGTGGCGGATCGCCCGCGGCGTGGTGCCGGCGAAGGCCGCCGCGTCGCCGATCTTGACCTGGCGAGGTGGCACGAAGGGCATGAGCGGGGACCTTTCCTCAAGGGACCGGGACGTCAAGCCCAACCGGACCACATGCCGCTACGGAAGGTGCAACCCCGTGCACGACCGTAGACGGGGCCTAGGCGTCCCGCTCGGCGACGAAGATGCAGAACGGGTGGCCCTCGGGGTCCCGGTAGACGCGGAAGCGTTCCTCGTCGTCGGGATCCGGCTGGTCCCGGTTGCTGAGCAGGCTGCCGCCGAGGGCGAGCACACGCTCGTGCTGGTTGCGCAGTTCCGCCAGCGAGCCGACGCTCAGATCGACGTGCATCTGCTGGGACACCGGGCCGTCGGGCCAGTCCGGTTCGCGCAGACGCTCCACCTGCTGGAAGGCGAGCTGCGGTCCGCCGCCGGGATTGCGCAGGACGAGCCAGTCCCTGCCGTGCTCGTCCTGCCGGCCGGGGGGAGGCGGCTCGTCCCCTGCCGCGTACTCGAGCCCCAGCAGGGACCGGTAGAACTCGGCGAGTTTCCGGGCGTCGGTGCTGTCGATCACGGTCTGCACCAGCCGGATGCGGCTTGCGTCGTTGTTCATGCACTCCAGGTGCCCGGCCCGGCCCCGCCCGAACGACCCACTCGGGGGAACCTCCGCCGGCGGACCACCCGATGTCGTTTCCGTCCAAGACGTCCGCCCCGGCCGCGGCCTAGCCTGCTCCCAGAAGCTCAGCCCGTGATGAGGAGACACCGATGCGCAAGTTGGTCTACACCGGATTCATGTCGCTCGACGGCGTCCTGGACTCGCCCGGTGGGCCCGAGGAGGGGCACCGCAGCGGTGGCTGGGTCGTGAAGGACCTGGACTTCGTCCCGGAGGCCTGGTCGCTGAAGGCCGAGGAGCTCGCCGACACGACGGCGCTGATGTTCGGCCGCCGCAGCTACGAGGCCTTCGCGTCGGTCTGGCCCGACTCGGAGGACCACGCCGCCTACAAGGAACTGCCCAAGTACGTGGTGTCGGGCACGCTGTCGGACGACGCCCTCGTGGACGGCTGGGGCCCGTCGACGATCCTGCGCAGCACCCAGGACGTCGCCGACCTCAAGCAGACCGACGGCGGCTCAATCTACATCCACGGCAGTGCCGAACTGGCCCGGCGGCTGTCGGAGGCCGGCCTGATCGACCAGTACAACCTGCTCGTCTTCCCCGTCCTGCTCGGCGCCGGCAAGAGCCTGTTCCACCGGGCCGACCAGGACAAGCAGATGCTGTCCTTGCGGGAGTCGGAATGCTACTCCAACGGGATCCTGAAGCTGATCTACGACGTCAGGCGCTGACCCAGGTCGAGTGCGATCGCGCCGCCCGTGCCCTCGCGCAGTTCACCGGCGGTGCGGCCGACATAGGTGCGCAGCGCCCGGGCGAGGTGCGGCTCGTCGAAGTAGTCGAGCTTGGCGACGACGTCGGCGGCCGTGTCCCCGGACGCCAGCAGTTCCGCCGCCGTACGGGCCCGCTCGATCTGCCGTACCGCCCCCCGCGTCAGACCGGTGGCGGCCCGGAAGCGGCGCTCCACGGTCCGTCCCGACACCGCCGGTTCGTGGCCTCGCAGAACCTCGGCCACGAGCGGGTCACGCAGCACGATCCCGGCTGTGACCAGCCGCTCCACCAGGGCCTCGGCGTCATCGGCACCCGCGGTCTGCCAGCGGGCGCCGTCCAGCCGGAACGTCCGGCGTGTGGTGTCGGGGAGCTCCACGCCGCCGTCGACGAGCTCCGGCGTGGGCAGGATCCGCAGGGCGGTGCCCACGGCGAACTCGATGCCGGTGAAGGCGGCGCCTTCCGGGACGGGGGCGGTGCTCGTCCGGGTCTCCGGGCCGGTGACGGCCGCGTAGGACCGGCCGTCCTGCTCCCAGAACACCAGGCCCCAGCGGACACCCGCCACGGACGTCATCGTCGTGACCTGCTCGCTGGTGCAGGTCCATACGCTGTCGACCCACGGTGAGTCCGACCGGCGGATATCGAAGCGCAGCTCCACACCTCGCAGGATACGACGGGCCGGGCGGCCCTGGTCGGCCGCGCGGGGCGCCCGGTGCCACGCGCGTTCGTGGGCCGCATCGGTCTCCCGCGTCACCCCTGAGGAGCGGGGGCCCGCTGATCCGCTCCGGAAGGCCTGAACGGTGGCCGTGCGGTGGAGGCGAGCAGCGCCAGTCGGTCGGCGCTGTCCGTGCCGGGAGCGGGATGGTAGACGACGAGTGTCTGACCGGCCGCGCCGTCGACACTCAGTCGCTCCCGGTTCAGCCACAGGCCGCCGACCTGAGGATGGTCGATGTGCTTGGGCGCGCCTTCGCACGCCACCACGTCGTGGCGAGCCCAGAGGCGGCTGAACAGGGGGCTGGCGAGGGAGAGTTCGCCGACCAGCTCGACGCACCGGGGGTCGTCCGTGCCCGCGCCGACGGACCGGCGGAAGCCGGCGACCATACCGGCGGCGGCCTTCTCCCAGCCGGGGTAGAGAGCCTGCTCGGCGGGGTCGAGGAAGAGGCTGCGCAGACGGTTGGCGCCCGCCGTGAAGCGCGGTGACAGCGCCGTCGCCGACGGGTTGGCGATGAGGACGTCGAAGCAGCGGCCCTCGACGAGCGCGGGCAGCGGAAGCGTGGCGACGAGCTGGGCGACGCCTTGCGGAACGGTCTCCTTCACGGGCCGTCGCCGACGCCGTCGGGGACGGGCGGCGCCGAGCGCGAGCAGGTGCTCCGTCGCGTCGTCGTCCAGGAGCAGCACACGGGCGAGGGACTCCAGGACCTGCACGGAGGGGTTGCGGTCGCGGCCCTGCTCCAGGCGCAGGTAGTAGTCGACGCTGATGCCGGCGAGCATCGCGACCTCCTCCCTGCGCAGGCCCGGCACGCGCCGCACTCCCACCACGGGCACGCCGGCCTGCTCGGGCGTGACGAGCTCACGGCGGGCGCGCACGTAGTCGCCCAGGAGGTTCGGGTCGCCGGTCATGACCTCACGGTAGTGCGCCCGTCCGCGGCCGCGGGTGGCCCTGTCACCCCCAGGACCGCGACGGCCCTGGCTCGCCGGGCACCGCCACGGCAACGTGACCGGCGCACCCCGTCGATCCCTCCCCCGGCCCCGGCAACGGGCCGGCACAGCAAGGAGCACGACCATGCCGACGTTCCTCCTGGTCCACGGCGCCTGGCACAGCGGCAGGTGCTGGGAGCGGGTGGTTCCGCTGCTGACGGCGGCGGGCCACCGCGTGATCACACCCTCGCTCACCGGATACGGCGACAGGAGCCATCTGGCCGGCCCCGACGTGGGTCTCGACACGCACGTCGACGACATCGTCGGGCTGATCGCCGGGGAGGACCTCACCGAGGTGATCCTCGTCGGGCACAGCTACGCCGGGCTGGTCATCTCGTCCGTGGCCAACGACGTCCCGGACCGGATCGCGCAGCTGGTCTACCTCGACGCGATGGTCCCCGAGGACGGCGAGACCGCGGTCGACGTCCTCCCCCTCACGCAGCCCCTGATCGACCTCGCCCTGCGGTCGAAGAGCGGCTGGCGGGTGCCGCCCCCGCCCGAGATGCCGCCGCCCGCGGGCCTGTTCGGCGTGACCGACCCGGACGATGTCGCCTGGCTGCGCACGATGCTGTCGGACCAGCCGGTGAACTGCCTGCGCGAACCGGTGCGGTTGCACGAGCCGGCCGCGACGAGGATCCCGCGTACGCACATCCACTGCACGGACCTGCCGGAGGGGTTCGTCAGGCGTCCCGTGCCCGAACTGCAGCCCAACGGCACCCCGGCGCAGGTGTGGGAGCTGGCGACCGGCCACGACTGCATGATCACCACACCGGCCGAACTCGCCGAGCTGCTGCTCCGGCTGGTCTGACCCTCCGCACGACCGCGAGCGCCGGGGCCGGTGTCAGCAGCGGCCGCCGCGCTGTGCAGCCGGGACCTCCCGATCGTGGCGCCCGTGGCAGCGCCCGGCCGTGCTCGCCGGCCTGCGGACCCCGCGCGCGCAGGCCCGTCTGGGCCGCCTCGATGAGCCGGCCGGCGCGCTCCAGATCGCCCGTCTGCACGTGCGGGCGGGACTCGCGTGCGTCGAGCAGGACGGCCAGTTCCGGTGAGACCGAGCGCAGGGCGCGGTCCCGGGTCGCGGTGATGAGCTCGGTGGCCTGTGCGGTCCGGCCGAGGCGGACCAGAAGGTCGAACCGGCGCAGCGCGATGAAGACCTCGTCGCTGAGGCTGAGTACTCCGAACGCACCGGACAGCCGTTCGGCTTCCCGCAAGTCGTCGAGCGCGGCGTGGAGTTCGCCGTCGTACGGGCGCAGGAGTGAGCGCAGTGGCAGTGCCGTGGCCACGGCCCAGTGGTCGCCGGCCCGGGTGAAGCAGTGCAGGGCTGCCGAGACGTCGTCGCGTGCCTGGTCGAGGTCGCCCTGGTTCTCGGCGGCATGGGCGCGTGAGATGCGGGCGTAGCCGGCCAGCCAGAGGTCCGGCCCGTCGACGAGGCCCTGGACGAGCGCCTCGCTCATTTCGGATGGGTGGAGGAGGGCGAGTCTGACGATGGTCAGGGCACCGGCGAAGCCGGGGAGTTCGCGGTGGCACAGCAGACGGTCGGTGAGGGCCGACAGGTCCTGCCCGTCCTCGTGGAAGAGGTCGGTGAACAGCGCGCTGCGGCTGGTGCGGGAGTCGAGCCGGAGCAGCGCTCGGGCGATGTCGTGCCCGGCGCCCGGGTGCTCGGTCGGCAGTGCGACCGTCCGCCCGAGCCAGTGGGCGGCGTCCTCGTGGCGGCCGCGGATCCGCCAGCACCAGGTCAGGTCGAGCGCGAGTGCGGTCGCGGCGTCGGCGGCTCCCCTGTCGCAGAGGTGGCGCAGGGCGGCGATCACGTTGTCGTGCTCGGCGCGCAGCGTGTGCAGGGCACCGAAGTGGCCGGGGCCGCGGGTCAGCGGATCGTAGTGGGCCACCAGGTCTGCCATGGAGTGGGCGGCCAGCTCCCGCACGCCGGCCAGGGTGCCGTGCGCGGCCAGGCGATCCAGACCGTACTCCCGGATCGTCTCCAGCATGCGGTACCGGCCGGTGTCGGGCTCGAGGTGCAGCAGGGAGCGGTCGACCAGGTCGGCGAGGAGTTCGGGGATGCTGCGGACGGGCACGGTCGTCCCGGTGCAGACCGCGGCGGCCGACGCGGGTCTGACGCCGCCGGGCAGCACCGCGATGCGTTCCGCGACCGTACGCGCGTCCTCGTCCAGGAGGTCCCAGCTCCACGCGATGACCCCGCGCAGCGTGCGGTGGCGGGCGGAAGCGGTCCGGCTGCCGGTGGTGAGCAGCCCGAACCGGTCCGACAGCCCATCGGCCAGGTCGGTCAGGGAGAACGTGCGCAGGCGGGCCGCCGCCAGTTCGAGGGCGAGCGGCAGACCGTCCAGTCCGCGCACGATGCGCGGCACATCGGCGAGCGTGTGGTCGTCGACCTCGAATCCGGGGCGCACGGCGGCTGCCCGCTCGGTGAACAGGCGTACCGACGGTGCGTCGCGGACCTGCTCGATGCCCGCGTCCGGGCCGGGCAGGGGCAGGGGCAGGGGGCCGAGCGGGACCAGCGTCTCCCCGTCGATGGCCAGGGGCTCGCGGCTGGTTGCCAGCACCCGCAGTCCCGCGCACCGCGGCAGCAGCGCCGCGATCAGGTGCGCCGCGGCGTCGATCACATGCTCGCAGTTGTCGACGACGAGCAGGCTCTCACGGCCGTCGAGCCGGTCGGCCAGGACGTCGACATCGTCGGAGGGTTCACCGCGTCGCACCGAGTCGTCGAAGAACGCGGAGCCGCGCAGTCACCGTCCATCACCCCCTCAGCCAGGTCCCCGCCCTCTGGTGCCCGTACCGGCCGGCCCCGGCCCGTGGCCGGGGATCAACCGGACTCGTGTGCGTGCGGGGTGGTCGTGGGCGGCTCGGCCGGGCGTTCCCTGCCGCCGTCTCGGCCTGACGCCACGACGAGGACGAGCCCCACCACGACGGCCACGGCGGCCACCCGGCCGGCGGCCCGCGCCACCCAGCCCGGCATCGCCCGGGCCGGCAGCGGCCCGCCCTCCCGGCGTCTTGGCGCGCCCAGCCGTTCGGCCCGCCGGGCGGGCCGCAGCAGGCGCAGCAACAGCAGGACGGCGACCGGGAGTTGCAGCAGCCACAGGACGGTGCGCGGCCATTCGCCGTACCAGACGTTGGTGCCGTACAGCAGGGTGTGCCACACGCTCAGGACGTAGACGACGATGACGAAGCGGTGCAGTCGGCGCCAGGTGTTGCCGCCGATACGGTGGCGGATGTAGAACAACAGGCCCAACGGGACGGCCAGATACAGAGCGCCCTGGCCTAGGGGGATGGCGATCCGGCCGGTTCCGGAGTCGTACCAGCCGGGCACGAACGTGTCCGCGAATCCCGCCCACAACCGCTGGGCCCATGCCAGTTGGGCCTCATAGCACACGAGTTCCGCCGCGAACATCAGCGCGTGCGCGAACATCAGGGCCATCGTGGTCAGGCTCGTGGTGCGGTGCCAGCGTTCCAGCACCTGCCGTGACACCCGCAGCCGGGTGGGGCGCGGCCCCGACAGCAGCAGGCCGAGCATGACCGTGCCCCAGGCCCACAGCAGGCCCGACCAGCCGAATGCCTGGCTGAGCAGATACATCCAGTAGGTGCCGGCGTCGTTCATGAACGGCATGACGGCGACCGTCGCCGCGTCACCCGACTCCATGCGGGCGTACAGGAACGCGAAGACCGCCATCGTGACCAGCACAGCCGCGCTCGCGTCGGGGAGCGCGGCACGCAGGTCGGCTCGCAGGACGACACGCTCGGGCGGGCGCTTGTCCCGTGCGGGTGGCGGGTTCGTCGTGCCGCTGTCCTCCGGCGTCGTCTCTGGCAGCATCCTGGGCCTTCCGGGCGCGGTCCTCCGCGGGGAGGTGAGGGTGACGTCGACGCCCCAGTGTGACGAGCGTGGCCGGGATCACCGAGGGCACATCCGGCCAGAGTCGTTCTCCCGGTAGGCCGGATCGGTTCAAGGTTCCGGTGCCGCCACCCGACCGACCGCATCCGGACAACTCCGGCCCCGCCCCTGCCGCAGCGGCGGGAGCCGCCCTACGCTGATGGACGCAGTCGGTTCGAGCTCCCGGCCGTCAGGATCCGGTGGCGCGACGCAAGAGGGAACCCGGTGGGAATCCGGGGCTGTCCCGCAGCGGTGAGTGGGAACGACAGCCGTCAACAGCACTGGGTCCGAGTCGTGCGGGGGCCGGGGAAGCGACGGCCGGTAGGTGCCCACTGGTGAGCGGTGTCCCCGGTGAGCGAGCCCACGAGTCCGAAGACCTGCCACTGCGCCCGTAGGCGATCTGCGGGCTGTGCACGGTGACCTCGAGGACCGGGTCGGCGGCAAGGGAAGGTTCGTGAGGGCCGTACCGTGTCCGGCGTCTGCCACGGCACGCTGGGCGAGCTGTATCAGGGCCCGCTGCGGGCGGGCACGGAGCCGGACATCGCCATCGTGTCGTTCCCCGTGGACCGCCACTCCTGGACACACTTCACCGAAGGGACCGAGCCGCCGGGCGCGCCGCCACTCGGCGAGAAGGCCGCCCTCGCGGCCCGGCTCTTTCTGGAACACTTCGGGCTCACGCTGCCGCCGGGTCGCTGGAGTGCCCACTCCGACCTGCGGGTGGGTGTGGGGATGGCGAGTTCGACCGCCGACATCGTTGCCACCCTGCGCTGCCTGTTCCGGCTCTTCGCGCTGCCCTACGACAGGGACGTGGTGCTGGGCATCCTGGCGGCGGTCGAGCGGGCCGACAGCGTCTTCCTCGAGGAGTTCGCGCTGTACCTCAGTGGCCGGCATCGGATGGTGCGGCGCCTGGGCACGGACATCGGCTTCCACACGGCGTACATCAGCGAACCCGGGACGGTGGACACCACCGCCGTCACCGACCTGCTGCTGGCGCACTACCGGCGGCACGGGGAGGAGTACGAGCGGTGCCTGACCGACCTGCTGAAGGGCTTCGCCTCCGGCGACCCGGCCGCCGTCGCCCGGGCGGCCACAGCCAGCGCGACCCTGTCGCAGAGCGTGCTGCCCAAGACGACGTTCGACAGCATGCTCGGCCACCAGGAGCGGTTCGGCGCCGACGGCATCTTCGTCGCCCACACCGGCTGCCTGATCGGCTACCTCTTCCCCGGTCGCCTGGACGCCGACCAGAAGTCCGACCTCTCCGCCTTCTTCCACTCGCTCGGCCACCAGTGTTCCTTCGCCCAAGGAGGCTACGGGTGATCCACCCCCACATCGCCGACGCCCTGAAGGTCCCCGACCTCGGGTGTGGTTCGTGTACAGCGCAGTGGAGTTGCGGCGGATGGTGGCGGAGGTGGGGTTCGGCCGGGTGGAGGTCTTCGGCGGCTTCGACGGCCGCCCCTACGACGAGAACGCCGAGCGGCTGATACTGCGGGCAGTGCGTGAGGCGTGAGGGCCTGGCAGGGGCGCTCGGGCTTGTTCGCACGCCCTTTTGGCCACTTGCCGGCAGGCCGTAGAATCAGCGGGTCATCACCGCGACGGGAGACAGGAAGCCGGTGCGAATCCGGCACGGTCCCGCCACTGTGACCGGGGAGTGCACCCTTCAACACGCCACTGCGCGCCGCGCGGGAAGGCGAGGGAAAGCGTCGATCCGGGAGTCAGGACACTGGCCTGTCGCGGGCCCGTTCCGAGGAGCGCGGACTCCCAGGAGGCTTCACGTGTACGACGGCACGTCCCGTCCCCCGCTGTTCACCCCTGCCCGCCGACGCCGTGCCCTGCGCGCGACGGCTGCGGCCGTGGCCCTGTCGGCAGCACTGCTGACCGCTGGCTGCGGATCGTCCCAAAACACCGCCCAGGACACGAAAGCCACGGCCCCGTCGGCCGGGGGCTTCCCCGTCACCGTCGACAACTGCGGCGTGAAGACGACGTATGACAAGGCCCCCGAGCGTGTCGTCACCATCCACCAGCACCCGGCGGAACTCATGCTGTCCCTGGGCCTGAAGAACCGCATGGTCGGCACCGCCTTCCCCGACTCCGCCGTCCTGCCCGAGCTGAAGAGGGACTACGAGGCGATCCCCGAACTGGCGAAGAAGGAGCCCTCCTTCGAGACCGTCCTGGAGGCCGAGCCGGACCTCGTGTACGGCGGCTACGGCAGCGCCTTCGCCGAGAACGAGGGCCGCTCCCGCAAGGCGTTCGCCGACGTCGGCATCGACACCCACCTCAACCGCGAGTACTGCGGCAAGAAGCGCGTGACGATGCAGGACTCCTACGACGAAGTCCGCACCGTCGGCACGATTTTCGGCGTGCCCGACCGCGCGGACAAACTGGTCGCCGACCTCCAGGCACGGGTCGACAGAGCCACCAGCGCCGTCAAGGGCAAGCGCCCGGTGTCCGTCTTCGTCTATGACAGTGGCGACAAGACCGCCTTCACCGCGGGCGGCAAGAGCCTGGGCACCGAACTGATCCGGCTGGCCGGCGGCAAGAACGTCTTCGCCGACCTCGACGACGTCTTCGGTGACGTCTCCTGGGAGCAGGTCGTCGAGCGCAAACCAGACGTCATCGCGATCTACGACTACGCGGGCGCCGGAAGCGTCGAGCAGAAGAAGAAGTTCTTGCTCGCTCAGCCCGCTCTGCGGGACGTGCCCGCCATCAGCAACAAGCGGTTCGTCGTGCTGCCGCTGACCGCGACGCTGGTAGGCGTGCGCTCGGCATACGCGGTGCAGGACCTGGCCCGCGGCATCCATCCCGAGAGCTTCGCGTGAGGGCCCCGGTCACCGCCGCCGCCGGGCGGGCCGTGCGAGCGGGGAAGCGGGACGACAGGCGCGGCGGCGGGGCCGGTCTCACCGTCACGCTCGTCGTCCTGGCCGTCCTGCTGGTGGTATCCGCCACAGCGGGCTTGGCGATCGGTTCGGTTCAGGTACCGCCCGGCCAGGTGTGGGGCATCACGACGCACGCGCTGGGCGCCGACTGGGTCAAGCAGGACTGGTCGCGGGCGCGGGAGACCATCGTGCTGGACGTCCGTGCGCCACGGGTACTGCTCGGCGCGGTGGCCGGTGCCGGGCTCGCCGTCGTGGGGGCCGCTTTGCAGGCTCTGATCCGCAACCCGCTCGCCGAGCCCTACCTGCTCGGTGTCTCCTCCGGGGCATCGCTGGGCGCCGTGGTAGTGATCGTCTTCGGCATCACTGTGTTCGGGCCGGTGTCGCTGTCCGTTGCCGCGTTCGCGGGCGCGCTCGGCGCACTGCTGCTCGTCTACTCAACCGCTCGCACCGGCGGCCGGATCACCTCCGCGCGGCTGGTCCTGTCCGGAGTGGCCATCGCCGCGGTCCTGACCGCGGTGCTGTATCTGCTGCTGCTGACCACCGACCGGGGCAATGAGGCCCGCGCGGTCCTCGCCTGGACCCTCGGCGGCCTCGGCGGCGTCAACTGGGACACTCTGTGGTTGCCCAGCGCTGCCCTGCTGGTGGGCATCGCCGTCCTGATGGTGCAGGCCCGCAACCTGAACCTGCTCCTCGCCGGCGAGGAGGCCGCCACGACCATGGGGCTGGACGTGGCCCGCTTCCGCGCACGCATGTTCGTCCTGCTCTCCCTCGTCACCGGCGTCCTCGTGGCGGCGTGCGGGCCGATCGGCTTCGTTGGGCTGATGCTGCCGCACATCGTCCGCCTGGCCGTCGGCGGCGACCACCGCCGCGTCCTGCCCACGGCCGCACTCGGCGGCGCGGTCTTCCTCATCTGGGCCGACATCGCCGCACGCGTGGTCGCCGCCCCCATGGAGATCCCCGTCGGCGTACTCACGGCCCTGTGCGGCGGCCCGTTCTTCCTGTGGCTGATGCGCCGCGACGCACGGCAGACCACCGACCGAGGAGGGGCATGACCGCCACCGAACTCGTCATCGACGGCGTCACCCTCACCGCCGGTGCACACCGCCTCATCGAGGACGTCTCCCTGACCGCACGCCCCGGCGAGGTCATCGGCGTCGTCGGCCCCAATGGCAGCGGCAAGTCCAGCCTGCTGCGCGCCGTCTACCGCGTCCTGCGCCCCGCTGCCGGTCATGTCAGAGTCGACGGCACCGACGCTTGGTCGCTGCCCGTGCGGCGACTGGCCCGCACCGTGGCGGCGGTGATCCAGGAGTCGGGCGCCGACTTCGACCTGACCGTGCGCGAGGTCGTCGCGATGGGCCGCACCCCGCACAAGCGGCTGTTGGATGGGGATACCCCCCAGGACGCCGACCTGATCGACACGGCCCTGGATGCGGTGGACGCCACCGGCCTGGCCCACCGCCCGTTCGACCAGCTCTCCGGCGGCGAACGCCAACGCATCCTCATCGCCCGCGCGCTGGCCCAGCAGCCGTCCCTGCTCGTCCTGGACGAGCCCACCAACCACCTCGACATCCGGCACCAGCTGGATGTCCTCAACACGCTGCGCCGCCTGCCAACCACGGTGCTCCTCGCCTTGCACGACCTCAACCTCGCCGCGTACTACTGCGACCGCCTCTACGTCCTGCGCGACGGCACGGTCACCGCCACCGGCCGACCCTCCGACGTCCTCACACCCGAACTACTGGACGAGGTCTACGGCGTGAGGAGCGAGGTCACGATCCATCCACGGACGGGCGCACCGCAGGTGACGTTCCTCCCCGGCGAACCACATCCAGCCGCCTTGGCCAAGGCAGCGAAGCCGTGACCACTCCCCCTGGGGGCGTCCTCCCAACGGGAGGTGGCGCTCGCCCCATGCGAGCACGAGCGTGCGCGTCCTCCCAACGGGAGGTGGCGCTCGCCCCATGCGAGCACGAGCGTGCCGATCGAGTGAACCGCACCTCGTTGCAGTACCGGCACGTGTACGGAAGAGCACCTCCGTCCTCAAGATCCCCAGTCGCGGCCCCGGCATCGACCAGCGCACCCTCGCGCGCCTCACCTCGCTGGACCGTTTCGACGGTCACTACCTCGTCACGCCGGCTGACCGAGCACCACCATGTCAGCCAGGTACGCGACGAGGAGGACCGCCGGCGGACCCTGCGTCGTGATGCAGTTCGCAGCGGTTGTGCCAGTAGCCGCCGCGGTCTCCGCCCTGGGCGAGTCACGGTGATGCACGCCAGCTGGTGCGTGCAACCGGGCCAGTGCAAGAGAGACTGGTCGTGGCCGGCCGGTGGGTGCGGGGTGGGAGCGGCGGTATCCGGCCGGGGAGCACGCGTTGGGCGCGGGTGATCAACAGCCTCCGCCGCCGACGCACGTGGCCGTGCAGGCCAGGCCAGCGGGCCAAGGCGACGCCAGTCAGGGCATGCCGGTGAGCCGGCGGGGCTCGGACGGAGACCCGGTGTCCGGTGATGCCGGCCAGTGAGCCGCCAGCTCCGTGAAGGAGGTGGTGTCGGGCGTCGGGGGCATGGTGGCCCGGCCGCGCGCCCGAGTCCGGGCCAGCAGGTCGGCCGGGGTCAGAGCGGCCAGGCGTTCGACGGTGCGGGCGAGCAGCCGGGTCGCGGCAGAGAGCAGCGCCTCCTCGCCCAACGGGCGTGCGGCGGGTTGCAGTTCGTCGGAGATGAGGGATCGCACTGTGTCGGTCAGCTCGGCGGCGCCAACCTCACGGATGGTCAGGGAGAGGTGGGCGGACAGCCCTTGATCCCCGGTGGCCAGGTGAGCGAAGCCGCGCGGGACGTACAGGACATCGCCGGGGCGCAGGGTGGTTTCCAGGATTTCGGCCGGCCGGGGACCGTCCTGATCGGCGACCCGGCCCGCGTGCCAGCTGTAGTTCTCGAATGCTGCGGGCGTCGGCGAACCCGGCCGGTGTGCCGATTTCCCGGGAAGCCGGAGGATACGCATTCCCGCAGGGCTCTGATACGGCCACCGCTCTCTTCCGTTAGCCGTTTATTGACAACAGTCACCCTCCGGTCACCATCTCAACCAGCGTATCCCCCTCGGAACCGACACCCGGCACTTCAGGGCACCATTGCCCGCGCACGGGTCCGACCGCCGCACCACATCCGACCACAGCGACCAGGGGAGTCCCGTGCTTAGCCCAACGAACCCCACACCTGTGCGCCGCAGCAGCCGCCAGACTCCTGGCGGCGAGCAGCGGTCCGTCCCCGTACGGCCGGCCTTGGAGGAGAGGCTGGCCACGGTCATGCCCCTCGACGAGCGCCAGCGCAAACTGGTGGCGCTGCTGCTCGCCGGGCACACGGACGCGAGCGCGGCCGGCCGGCTCGGCATCAGCCCCCGCACGGTGACGAACATCCTCCGCGCGCTCATGGACAGATTGGGGGTCGACAACCGCTTCCAGCTGGGGGTGGCCCTCGGCAGCCGGATGCGCGCGCCCGACCGCCCGATCCACCCGCCCCGGCGCGGCCCAGGACCAGGCGAGCCAATGCCGGAGTTCGGCGTCCCCATGCCGTCGGCCCGGCGTGGGGCCAGTACATAAGCCGCCACCCCGGGGGTCCGAGCAGGCGCTGACAACGATGTTGCAGCACACTTCACCGCGTACATCGGGCACCTGCGCGGCGTGCCGTACGGGCAGATGAGGGCCCGGAAGCTGCGGGCCGACGACTACCTGTGCCGGCTGTGCCAGTCGAGCAGGGCCTCGGTGCGGGACCACTGCCACGGACACGACCTGGTCCGCGGCCCACTCTGCGCCAGTGGCAACACCTTGGATGGCAAAGGCCCAGCCAGTTGCTCGTACTCGGTGTCCTCAGGGGCGTCAGGTGGTGGTGGGCCAGGTCCGCAGCAGAGCGGCGATCTTCCCTGCGGTGCAGGCGGGGTCAAGGAGCAGGTCCTTCAGGGCGATGGCGTCCTCGCGGCCGGGTTTGACGGAGATCCCGGCGGCTTCGAGGTACATGACGCCGGACGCGGCGGCGACGGCCATGTTGGAGCGCTCCAGCCAGCGGCACCGGCCCAGTGTGTGCACCAGGGCGGCGGCTTTTGCGTAGGGGCCGCCGTAGACGGGCTGCTCGAACAACTCGGCGCGGTGGCGGGCAACCGCCGCGATGGGGACACCGTAGTCGTCGGGGGCCGGATCGTGCGCCCCGGCAGCCTCGGCGACTTGCAGGATCCAGGGAACGTCGATGCTGAGGTCCATCAGGCCGCGCGTGCTCCCCTGGATCCCTGTTGGGCTTGCTCGGCTTCGTCGAAGACCGCCTGGTGTTCGGCCAGGAAACGGGCGGCCGCGTCCACCGCTCGGGCGCGCAGGCCGCTGGCATCGTCCTGTACCAGCCTGGCGAGGTAGTCCCCGATGCTCAGTCCCAGGTCTGCGGCGCGTTTCCTCGCGAGTTCCGCAACGTCCTCGTCCACGCGTGCGCCCAGCTGTGTCTTCGCCATGCCAGCATGGTAACAGCTGTTACCGGGATAGGGGGTGGCCGCGAACCGGTGGTTGCCCCGTCCAGTACCGTCGAAGAGGGCAGGTGCCCAGGCGTTGATGACCAGCGTCCAGTTGGCTGGCCCGCCGCTCGGGCACGGCCCCCGGCCCTCAACGCCGGAACGCGGCCTGTTCCGGGCCCACCGCACCCTGGATGGCCTCCTCGGCGACCTGTGCATCCTGCGCCTCCTGGGCCTGCTCCAGCTCCACCGCCGCCAGGACCCACTGCCCCTCCGTACCCATCCCGCCGGAGACGGCTTCGATCGGGCCGGTGTCCCTGGGACCCCCGCCGGACCGGGTTGGCTCAGGAGAGAGACTGAACCGCTCGGCGGCGTGCCTGTATCCGGCCGATGCTGCCGCCGCCGGGCACCGCCAGCGGCCGGGCGGGCCGGACCGGCTCATCGGCGCACCAACGGCTCGGGAGCCGCGCGTCCTCATCCGGTGTATCGCCGTTCCAGCGGGAGGGGATGCTGGAACCCTAAGGCTCTGCGTACGGCGCGATGGGGGACGATGTACGCGCCTTATAGCTGTGGCGTCTCGGACTGCGCGCACGAGAGCGGCGCTGCACCGGTCCGCGGAGCTGCCGGCCGGCACCCGGGCGGCGCTGCCGGCATGCCGGCCGGAAACTGCGGCCGAGGGGCGACGCGATGCCGGCGCGGCTCGGGAAGCCGTACAGGCCGGGTGGGCTCGCGCCAAATTTTAGGGGTAGCGTGCAGCGCTCGCAGCGGCGGCGATGGCTGCCGTTACGAGGCGCTACAGCACGGTCGCGTGGCCGGCGCCGCCCGCGTCCGGGGCGCCGACGAGGGCGGCGGCGGCCAGCTCCAGCAGGTCCTCGGCTGCGAGGGTGGTGTGATGGCCGTGCCGGCCGATCTGGGCGGGATCAGGGGCAGTACCACAGGGGCTGTGGGGTCGCTGTCCCACACGACGACCTCCACGGTACGGGCGGTCAGGCGCAGCTCCATCAGCACAGGGCCGGGGGCATATTTGCGGGTATTGGTGACGAACTCGCTGACGACCAGCCGCGTGAGCTCCCTTACCGTGCGAATACGGTCACCTGGTGGTCGCTTGCGGCCTGGTTGAAGAAGACGGTGGCGTGCTGGCTGGCTTCGGCGATGCAGCGGCTGCCGCTCAGGGCGTAGCCCGCGCGCATCAGGTGGTCGCCCAGCCGCTACGGCCGCTTTCGGCATCCGATCCCGATGACCTCGCCCTTGCTTCTCTCTCGCCCGCCAGTACCACGCCCCTCGGGTGCGAATGCCGCTCGGGCGGGCACATCACTCTGCCTGCGGGCACACGGGTGCGCCCGGGGGCCGGGCTCGGACAGAATCAACTGCGCGCCCCCTGCTCCGGCCGAGGAGCAGGCTGGGATTGGCAGTTGACGACGCGGGCGGGTGGCTGCGCGTCGCCGGTGCCCTGCCTTCCGTCCTGGGCGCTAACCGGATGGGTGCCGGCTGCTGCCGATCTGCGGGTGCCGCTGCAGTGCCGCCTGCAGTTCCCGGTCGACCGGCGGTGGCAAAGGCTCCTCGCGCAGGGCCCACTCGATGACTGCTTCGGCGACCGTGTGCAGCTTCGTGTTGGTGTGCTGGGACACCTCGCGCAGTACGTCGAAGCCGGCCCCCGGCTCAAGCCGGTGCACCGTGAGCAGGACACCGATGGCCTGGTCGACCGTGGCGTGCGAAGCGACCGCATGGCGCAGTTGCGCGTTCTCCCGCTCCAGCCGGGCCACCACGCCCTCTCGACCGTCCACGGATATGTGGTGCTGTGCACGGGAAGTCGTCATCGCCGGGGTCTCCATCACGGGACGAGGGCTGCTTTCAGTACGCCTGCCCGGTCACGGAGCCGCGAGACCTGCCACCTGCGCGAAGACCACACGCAAGCCGTGAGGGTTCTTCGCCGGCCGTGCCATCCGGCCGGCGAAGAACCCCGAGAGGCTACGTCCCAACCCCTCACCCGCCGAGTCACCCTCAGCGGTGCGCCGACACGCCTGTACGAGGATGAAGCGCGGCCTGGCTGTGAAGATCCAGTGCGCGAGCGTTGACACGCCGCTCAGAGCTGCCGTTGAACCGGGCATTCGCGCCATGAATGTCCGACCCGGCGCCTAGCGCCGCTGCGACCCAGGCCATGCTGTGGGTGCGCGTCGTGGCCTTGGTGAGGTACGTCCCCACGCTGTCCGTGCCTCAGGGCCCTGGATGCCGGCGTGGTACTCCCGGGCCCTTCCCGGAAGAGCCGGCAGGCGCCGGTCGCAGACCCCAGGCATCCCGCTCCCAACCACGGGCCGGGACGGGGAGTCGAAACAGGTCCTGCCCCCGGCGTCACCCGTCTGGCCTGCCCTGATGGCAGGGCATACACCTTGCGGTGAGGGTGGGATGGGCTTCGCCATCCACGACGGCCAAGCCCTTCCAGCAACCTGAAGAAGGAGCCTGGCCATGTCTGAACGCAACACCGCCATCCGCAGCCTCCACGACCTTGGTCTGGCCGCATGGTTCGGCGGCTCACTGATGGGGGCGGTAGGCCTCAACGGGGCGGCCCAAGACGAAGGCGGCACGGAGGCGAACCGGGACCGAATCTCTTCGTCAGGCTGGGCGAAGTGGGCACCGGTCAACGCCGGCGCGATCGGAGCGCACCTGTTCGGTGGTGGCGGGCTGCTCGCCGTGAACGCGCACCGTGTCGCCACGCAGCAGGGTGTCGGCGCTTCTACGGCGGCCAAGACCGTCATCACCGCCGCTGCTCTGGCCGCCACCGCCTACGCCCGCATCCTGGGCAAGAAGGTCGAGTTGGCCTCTTCCACCGATCCCGCTGACGCGGAAAAGGCCCAGCAGCACCCGATCGATCTGGACAAGGCTCGGCGGCAGCTGGCCGCCGCCCAGTGGGCGGTGCCAGCCCTGACCGGATGCTTGGTAGTGCTCAACGCTCTGCACGGCGAACAGCAGCGTCCAACGGAGCAGATTCCCGGCATGTGGGAGCGAGCCCGCTCCGCTACCCACCTGAGGTAAGGGTGCTGCTGGACGACCCGGCATTCTCGCGTCTTGGGCAGGAGTTTGCATGTCTGCACACACGGCCCGTCCTGCCCGCCGGACACCGGTTCAGCAGGCCGCCCTGATCGTGGGGCGGTCTTCCTCCTGGTCGGTGTTCTCGGCTTCATCCCGGACATCACCACGAACTACGACACCATGCGGTTCGCGGCCCACCACTCCGAGGCCAAACTGCTGGGCCCAGGGGTGATCGCACTGGGCGTTCTGCTCAGCCGAGGACGGAACGCGACACAGGCCGCCGGGTGATCGGCGCAGGCACTCGTGGAGCAGTTCGGACAAACACGGCCAACGCTTCGAGGCCATGGCACCTTGCGGTCAGACCGCCTGCCGATCCCCCACATCGCGCCCTTGCGCCTTGCGGTTGCCGCAACGGTGTGGACGATCGCGAAATTCCCCAGGCGGAAGTTCGGGTAATTCCCCGGCCACAGATGTGAGCTGATGGCGAGGCAGTTCGTGAGCTGTTTCCACTCCGCTTGAGCAGGTCAGATGCAAGGTGAGGACGGATTGCAGGTGGTCGCGAGCCGGCAGGTCGGCAACGACAACGACGAAAGGCGGATCAGCGCGCCGGCTCAGACGTGCCTCGCGCCTGGTCGCGGCTGGCGACCACCAGGTATCCATCGCTCTCTGGGTCGAAGGTGGTGGACTGCACCGTGAGCCCGACGCTCCGCAACTGCGCCACGAGGTCCTCGTACCGGTAGGGCCAGATGGACAACCGCTCCGAGCAGGCTCGCACTGCCCCGTCCGGCTCGATCTGGGCGACCACGATCTCAAGGAAGTGTTCCTGCTCCCAGCGCTGCTCGATCTGCCAGTAGTAGCTGACGACCGCATCGCGGTCGTTACGGCGGATGAGTCGATCACGGACGTCTACCCGTGAGCCGGCGGAGCGCACGAGCTCCCAGTTGCGTGAGTGGAGCACAAGGCGTCCGCCCGGAGCCAGCAGCCGCGACATCGCCTCCAGTGCGGTCAGGCGCCCGGCTGCGCCCTTGGCGTGCCCGAGCGAGTTACCGACGCAGAACACCAGATCGAACGTGGAGTCCTCCAGGTGGTCGGGCAGCTCGTCCCAGCTCGCGCGGAGGGCTCGAAGCGAGACACCCTGCTCGTCGGCGGCCTTCTCGGTCCGGCGAACCATCCCATCACTGGCGTCTGCGGCGACCACGTCAAGGCCGAGACTCGCGAGACCGACGGCGAGCTGGCCGGTTCCACACGCGCAGTCGAGGACGCGCGCGTTGGGCGGCAGAGAGCCCACGACATCGCTGTAGTAGACCGCAGCTGCCTTGGCGGGGGTCAACCTGTCGTCCCCGATCAGCCACTCGTACACGTCGGAAAGCGCCCCATAACCAGCCACCGCGATAACCTCCATCACTCGACGACACGCGGACTGGACCGCGCCTGCGATGCGCACCTTGCTCCTCGCACTGCGCCGGGCCGTGTCAGCAAAGCATTGAGCAGGACCCAACCACTTCCGGCCGCTGAGACTCCACCGGATTGCGTGGGAACCCGCGACACGCCGCACCGACGCAGGTCCCCACTGCACCGGCGCTATCCGGTGGCCTGCCACCACAGCTGCCCCGTGTAGCCGGCGCGTGCTGGTTCCTGGCAGGTATGAGGGTCAGTACGAGCGTCGTCGCCGCCGTGGTGAGTGTCATGGCGCTGAGCGCCGCGGCGCCCACCCCCGCGCGCCAGGCCCTCACCGTAACGACGAAGAGGGCCACCGCGCGCTCGGCCAAGCTGGCCTGCAACGGCGCCACCGAGCCCGGCAAACCGATCAGGGTGAGCCCTGCCATCAACGCAAAGCTCAAGTACACGGCCGTCAGATGCCGGCTGCCCGCGCTGCTCACACCATCGGATGATGACCCGAGGAGTGAACTGCCTGGCGAGTCGAACCTGCATCCACATCTCCTGTTCGGTGCGAACACCCGGGCCGCCACCCGGGCTGAGGCCGGCCGCAGGCTGGTTCGTCGCACCCTGAGCCGCGGCGGCCTGGGCCCCGGACTGTTGCCGTTCGTGCGCCTGAAGCCTCTCCGCCAAGCGTCCTTACCGGGACGCGGGCGTCGCCCGGGGCGCGGCGTGTTCAGGCGTCGATGATGACGGGGATGATGAGTGGCTTGCGGCGGTGGGTGCGAAAGGCCCAGTTGGCGACGGCGCGGGCGAGGAGCTGTTCGAGTTGGCGTGCGTCCCCGACACCTTCCTCGGCCGCCGTAGCCAGTGTCTTTTCGATGACGGGGACGACCGGCTCGAAGGTGGTGTCGTCGTGGACAAAGCCGCGGGCCAGGAAGTCGGGCGCCTCGGCGAGGGCTCCGGTGTCCGCGTCCACGATGGCCACCACGGTGACGACGCCCTCCTCCGCAAGGGTGAGTCGGTCCTTGAGGGACGCTTCGGTGGCACCGCCGACCTCCATGCCGTCCACGTAGACGTTGCCGGCGGGGACCTTGCCGGTGATACGGGCACGGCCGTCGACGAGGTCGACGACGACACCGTCCTCGGCGATGACGACCCGCTCGGGGTCGACGCCGGTGCGGATGGCGAGGTCGGCGTTGGCCCGCAGGTGCCGGTACTCGCCGTGCACCGGCATGACGTTGTGCGGCTTGACGATGTTGTAGCAGTAGACGAGCTCGCCGGCGCTGGCGTGCCCGGAGACGTGCACCTTGGCGTTGCCCTTGTGGACCACGTGGGCGCCCCACCGGGTGAGTCCGTTGATCACCCGGTAGATGGCGTTCTCGTTGCCGGGGATGAGGGAGCTGGCAAGCAGGACGGTATCGCCCTTGCCGATGCGGATCATGTGGTCCCGGTTGGCCATGCGGGACAGTGCGGCCATCGGTTCGCCCTGGGAGCCGGTGCACACCAGCGTGACCTTGTGGTCGGGGAGCTTTTCCAGCTCCTTCGTGCTCACGACCAGACCGGACGGGACCTTCAGATAGCCCAGGTCACGGGCGATGCCCATGTTGCGGACCATGGACCGGCCGACGAAGGCGACCTTGCGGCCGTGCTCGTGAGCAGCGTCCAGCACCTGCTGGATGCGGTGCACATGGCTGGCGAAGCTGGAGACGATGACCCGGCGCGGCGCGGTCCGCATCACCTGTTCGATCGCCGGGTTCAGCTCACGCTCGGAGGTGGTGAAGCCCGGGACCTCCGCGTTGGTGGAGTCGGTGAGGAACAGGTCCACGCCCTCCTCGCCGAGACGGGCGAAGGCGCGTAGATCGGTGATGCGGTCGTCGAGGGGGAACTGGTCCATCTTGAAGTCGCCGGTGTGCAGCACCATCCCGGCGCCGGTGCGGATCGCGACCGCGAGGCTGTCCGGGATGGAGTGGTTGACCGCGACGAACTCGCAGTCGAAGGGGCCAAAGCCGCGCCGGTCGCCCTCCCGCACCCGCACGGTGCGCGGCCGGATGCCGTGTTCCTTTAGTTTTGCCTCCAGAAAAGCCAGCGTCAGCTTGGAACCGACGACGGGAATGTCGGACCGTTCGCGCAGCAGGTACGGGACGCCTCCGATGTGGTCCTCGTGGCCGTGGGTCAGCACCACGGCCACGATGTCGTCCAGGCGATCGCGGATCGAGGTGAAGTCCGGCAGGATCACGTCCACGCCGGGTTGGGTCTCCTCGGGGAAGAGCACGCCGCAGTCGACGATGAGCAGCTTGCCGGCGTGCTCGAAGACGGTCATGTTGCGGCCGATCTCCCCCAGGCCGCCCAGGGCGATGACCCGCAGCCCTCCTTCTGGCAGGGGCGGAGCGGTTTTAAGTTCGGGGTGCGGATGACTCATCCTTTGACGCTACCCCGAGGCGGGGATGGGATGATCCACTGCCCTCCTTGCGGGTGTCGGGAGGGTCTGCGGGCAGCCGACGCGTAGCGACCGTGCCATCTTGGCAGACAGTGACCGGGCAGGGGCGCCAGTGCCGGCCGTCGCAGAGCCGAAGCGGGTGGGCGAGGTCAGGCCCTCTGCTCCAGCATCGCGGCGGCAGTCATGCGATCTTCCTCGGTACAGGTGATCAGCGCGTACAGGGCGAACCCGATCGGGGAGGCCTGCCACAGGTGCTTGGCCTGCGCGGCCAGACCCGGGTGCGGCCGTCCGCCAGCTGCGGCGTAGGCGTCCAGGGTGACCTGCAGCATCTCCTCGCCCGCTGCGCCGTACTGGGCGGACAGGTCACGGGCCGGGTCGTCCACGCGCGCCGTGGTCCAGTCCAACACCCCGGTGATCGCGCCGTCCTCGCCGAGCAGGACGTGCGCAGGGTAGATCTCGCCGTGGGTCATCACCGTGGCCTGGGGCCAGCAGGAGTCGTCGGCCAGCCAGGCGTCCCAGGCCTCCAGGAGCTCGGGCGCGACGGTGAACTCCGCGCGCACCTTCTCGACGTCGTCCCTCCACGCCTGCCGGACCTGTTCGGGGGTGCGCACCTCGACGCCGGCTGCCTCGGCCTGGGCGGGAGTGATGGAGTGCAGACGTGCCAGCAGGCGGCCCAGCCGTGCGGCGTAGTCCGGGCTGGCCGGGTCCATGTGCCACTCGGGCTCGCCGGCGCCGGTCAGGGTCAGGCCGGGCGCCCCCGGCAGGGCCGGGTACGCGACGAGTCCGGGCTCGCGAACCTGCCAGTCCGGCACAGCAACGCCGTCAGCCGCCAGCGCTGGGCCCACCAGGTCGAGGATGCGTGCCTCGGCAGTCATCCCGGCCGAGACGTCCGGCCGTCGCGGCACGCGCAGCACCCATCGTCGTCCGGAGCTCTCGGAGGCCATGACGACCTGGTAGTCCAGGCCTGCCTCGTTCACATCCGCAGTCGCGGGAAGCAGGTGCAAGCCGTGAGAGGCCGCCAGGGCGACGATGTCGTCGATGCTACTCATGCACCCACGCTCTCACCGGCCAGAGCCACGGAGCCACCGCATTTCTGCTCCTCTCAGGCACGCATCGTCGACTGCGTCTACTGAGGGCTGCGTCCTGTGATGGCTCCGCCGGGGTCGTCCAGCAGGGCGATGCGAGCGGTGATGCGCTTGCCGACCGGCTCGCGCTGGACCTCGAAGCCCTGAGCGACAGCCATCACGATCTCCAGCCCGTGCTGTCCGACCCGTCCGGCATCCGCGGCCCGGGCCACCGGCAGCACCGGCTCGGAGTCCCACACCACTACCTCCACCATGTCGCCGGCGATGCGCAGGTTCAACAGCACCGGGCCGGGCGCGTACTTGCGGGCGTTGGTGACCAGCTCGCTGACCACCAGCTGCGTCAGGTCCATCGCACGCTGCGAGACGGGCAGGCCCTGCTCGCTCTGGACCCGGGTGAGGAACTGTGTCGCGAGGTGGCGGGCTTGGGCGATGACCGTGCCGTCACCTTCCAGGGCCATCGTGGTCTGGATGGTCTGCTCCTCTGGTGCGGCGCCGTCCTCACTCACAGGGACTGCTTCCATTCACGGCCCGCTTCTGCTACCCCGTTCACACCCCCGCGCCTACCCGCACCCGCGCGGCACACGCACCACTCTGCCGCGCCGGCTCCCCACCGGCGCGGCAGCATCGCCCGCACGTGCAGGGCAGCACTTCGGGCAGAAGGTCTTGATGTGCAAGTATCACCGAATGGCCGAGGAACGAAAGACAGGCACCGGGTGGGCTGCACCGGCCGGCGGGCTGTCGGTCGTGGCCACCGCTACAGACGGCATCCGCGTGCTCACCGTGACCGGGGAGATCGACCACCACACCGGAGACCAGCTGCGCCGCGCCTTGGACGTCACCGGCACCGCCCGGCCCCGGATTGTGATCGACATGCGCCAGGTCACCTTCATGGACTCCACCGGCATCAATATCCTCATCGCCGCCTACCAGGCCCTCACTGGGGCCGGCGGCTGGCTTCGCCTGTCCGGAGCCACCGACTCCGTCCTATACGTCCTGCATATCGTCGGCATCGACGAGATCATCGAATGCCACCCCACCCTGGATGAAGCCTTGGCCTACTGAGCCGCTCCCGCCGCAGGCCCCCTCGGGGGGCTCATGAGCCGCGGGGAAGGCGTCCGCCCAGGGACGCGACGCTCATTGAGCACCGCCGCCGCCGAGGACTAGAAACTAGACGGGCCACGGCGTGGGAGCGAATAGAGCCCCTGTTGCCGCAGGTGGATGGGCGTGGTCGTACCCAACCAGGATCTTTTGTCAGACAGGACCTGGCCGGCCCGAGCGCCGCCACGGACGCGCCGGCGGCGGTGAGCGAGGTGGGCCGTGCGGACGTGCGCTACCTCGTCCGGGCGGCCAGCCGTTCCAGTGCGGGGATGATCGTACGGAGGTCGTCGCCGTCCGCGGCCGTGGTCGCCAAGGCGCGGACGTCGTCCGGAGCGTTGAAGGCGATGCCGATGCCCACCACGTCGAAGAGCGGGCCCTCGGCGGGGCACGCCCCGACGGCGGCGCAGTCGGTGAGAGGCACACCGAGTTCGTCGGCCCGTCGCACGGCGAACTCGCGTTGTGTCATGACCCGCACCGGGGCGGTCGCGCGGCCGGTGAAGTGGCCCGACCTGACCTCCAGGGGCCGGCCCGAGTAGGAGTGGAAGCCGAACCGGTCGGCCAGGTGAGCGGCGATCGGCGTCCAGGTGAGGGACAGGGCGACCGGGACCAGTCCGCTGCGCCAGCACCAGTCGGTGGTCTCCTGGACGCCGGGGAGGGGCGCGAGATCCCCCAGTTCGGCGCGCAGCGCGTCCTCGGACACTCCGGCCCAGCGGGCGGCGTCGGGGCGCGCGTCGTCCGGCTCGGCCGCGGTCGTGGACGCGCGCAGGCCGAGACGCTCCTCGACGACATGGGTGAGGGTTCGTCCCCGCACCAGGACGCAGTCCAGGGAGAAGAAGACGGCGCCGACGTGATCGACCATGAACACGATTCCATCATGCCATCGGGGGCGCGCCCCCTGCGGAAATGTGCACGATCGCTCCTCAAAGCGTGCACGGACGGGCAGGCGGTTCAGGGGCGTTCGCGCGAGCGTTCCGCGGGGTGCAGGCGTCGTGACCACTCGGTGGTGCGCAGAGCTTCGGCCGCCTCGCGGGGGACGCTGAGGTGCACGTCGCGGCTGTGGTCGTCGTCCGGTGTCGGGGTGATGAGGACGGTCCACGGGATGGGGATCGCGGGGTACTCGAACCAGAACGGCCGGCCGGCGCCGAACTCGATCGCGTACACCGGCAGCCGGCTGACGTTGTTGAGGGCGACGGTGCCTTCGAAGGCGTCCAGGGCCATGCGGCTGAGTACCCGGTTCGTCCGGCCCGCGCGCCGCTGCGCCTCCAGGAACGCGGTCTCCTCGCTGATCCGGCGCGCGGTGACACGGTCGAGGGCCTCACGGACCGCTGACGCGGTGTGCGCCAGGGGTTCCTCCCGCAGCGCACGGGCCGGCAGTGCGGCGGTGGTGTTGGAGACGGCGTTGCCCCAGTACCCGGGCGGCAGCCGGTCCGCCAGCGCGGTGCGCAGACCGACCACGATGCCCAGTCGCTCCGTCGCTTCCGGGTCCCGGTCGCGCAGCCGGCCCAGGACCCGCCACACGTGGGCGCTGAGGGCGTCACCGCTGGACGCCCGGGTGCCGTCGCCTCCGGTGCGTGCGGTGTCCCGCAGCGCGAGGACCTCCGCCGCGGAGAAACGGGTGGTGAGGGTCTGGATGCGGCGGGCACGCGCGTTGACCCGCCAGAGGAAGCCGAACTTGCCCCGTCCGGTGACCACCGTGTACTGCGGGTCGTCCGGAGCGGGTGGCGTGCCGGCGGCGAGGCCGTCCAGGAGGGCGCGGTCGTGGGACGGCGCCGGATGGTCCAGTCCCCGGTGCGTGCGCGACCAGTGCAGGAGGAAGTCGAGGTATCCGCCGCCGTCGACCAGGCTGTGGTTGATCGTGACGCCGAGGACGGAGCCGCCACGCAGGTGCGTCACCTTGACCGTCAGCAGCGGGGTGTCGTGACCGACGACCCGGAAGGGGTTCACGGAGTGGACGTAGTGGCGCAGATCGGTCCTGGCCGATCGGCCGGGGCCGTAGTCGGGCATGGGCCGGTCGCGGTGGTCTTCGGCGAACACGGCACCGGCGTCGTTGCAGACGACGCTCAGGCCGCCGTCCGTGTCCCGTTCGAGGCGCCCGGTGAGCAGGGGGTAGTGCACGAGGGTCCGGCGCAGCGACTCCCGCAGGGCGGCGGCGTCCAGGCGCTGCCGGTAGTAGAAGGTACGGGCCGTGGCGAAGGTGCCGGTCATCAGGTCGTAGACGCTCAGCCGGACGCGTTCACCACTGGCCGCTCCGGAGCGCAGGAGCACGGTATGGTCGGCGTCACCTTCCGCGGGGCCGCGTTTCATGGGCGTCTCCAGATGGTCGGTCGGAGGGGCGGTGGCCGGACGCTCCAGCCTGACCGGTACGGGGCGAGGAAATCCCTAGACCCGGCGCGGGGCCCGCCTTTTGGTGGATCCCTAGAGTTGTCCGGCAGCGCTGGCCCACGGGCGCGCCCGCGTGCTGGTCTGGGGTCCCCCGATCGATCGATTCGGGCGTGGGGACCCGCTTCGACTGCGAGCCGGCCGTACGTCTCGTCCCCACCGGCACACACAGGAGGCCATCAGCCGATGGGGTACGACAAGACCGAAATCCTCGATCTGGTTCGCGCATACCACCGCTCCAGCGTCTCGTCGGGGTTCGTGCCGGGTGTCACCCCGGTGCAGGCCTCCGGCGCCGTGCTCACCGAGGACGACCGCGTGGCCCTGGTCGAGGCGGCCCTCGACCTGAGGATCGCCGCAGGTGTCAGCACACGTCGGCTGGAACGGTCACTGGCGAAGTACTTCGGCCTGCGCAAGGCCCATCTGACGAACTCGGGTTCCTCGGCGAACCTGCTGGCGCTCAGCTCGCTGACGTCGCCGCAGCTGGGCGAGGACCGCCTGCGGCCCGGCGACGAAGTGATCACGGTGGCCGCCGGCTTTCCCACGACGGTCAACCCGATCCTGCAGAACGGCCTCGTGCCGGTGTTCGTCGACGTGGAACTGGGCACGTACAACGCCTCGTTCGAGCGGGTGGAGCAGGCGATCGGCCCGCGCACCCGGGCGATCATGATGGCGCACGCGCTGGGCAACCCGTTCCCGGTGCGGGAGATCGCCCAACTGGCGCAGGACAGGGATCTGTTCCTCATCGAGGACAACTGCGACGCCCTGGGCAGCACGTACGGCGGGCAGCTGACCGGCACCTTCGGCGACCTGGCGACGGAGAGCTTCTACCCCGCGCACCACATCACGATGGGCGAGGGCGGCTGTGTCCTGACCGACAACCTGGTGCTGGCCCGGATCGTGGAGTCGATGCGCGACTGGGGGCGGGACTGCTGGTGCGAGCCGGGCGAGGACAACCGGTGCTTCAAGCGTTTCGAGCATCAGATGGGGTCGCTCCCCCAGGGCTACGACCACAAGTACATCTTCTCCCACGTCGGCTACAACCTGAAGTCGACCGACGTGGCAGCGGCACTCGGACTCCAGCAGCTCGGTCGTATCGAGGAGTTCGGTGCCGCGCGCAGGCGGAACTGGGCCCGGCTGCGGGAGGGGCTGGACGGGCTGCCGCACCTGCTGCTGCCCGAGGCCACCGAGGGCAGCGACCCCAGCTGGTTCGGGTTCGCCATCACCGTGCGCCCCGACGCGCCCTTCGCGCCGGGTGCGCTCATCGATCACCTGGAGTCCAGCAAGGTCGCCACCCGGCGCTTCTTCGCGGGCAACCTCACCCGTCATCCCGCGTACGAGGGGCGGGAGTTCCGGGTCAGCGGGCCGCTCACGAACAGTGACATCACCACCGAGTGCACGTTCTGGATCGGCGTCTACCCGGGTCTGACCGACGAGATGATCGACCACAGCATCAACACGGTGAGCGAGTACGTGACGCTGCCGCACTGACGCCACGCCCCTCCCCTTGTCCGCCCGTGGGTCCCCGGCACCGGTGCCGGGGACCCACGGGCGGGCGCGCGCGGGAAGCGCGGGGGTGTTCAGCCGGCGGCCCGGACCGCGTGGCGGTCGGCGGCCCAGGTCTCCAGCAGGTCGGCGGCCCGGGCGGCGCCACCGGCCGTACGGACCGCCTCCCGCATGCGGGCGAGTGCGGCGGGTGTCTCGGGGTCGGCGAGCAGGCCGGTCACCGCGGCGGCGAGAGCGGGTGCGGTGAGTCCGGACCGGGGCAGCGAGCGGCCGACGCCGCACCGCTCCAACTGGTCGGCGCTCAACACCAGTTCGTGAGCACGGGGCAGTGCCACCACGGGCGTCCCGTAGTACAGGGCCTCCATGAGGCTGCCCATGCCGGCGTGGCAGACGAAGACGTCGGCGTGCGGCAGGACCAGCGGGTGCGGCAGCCAGGGGTGCGCCTCGACGTGCGCGGGCAGCGGCCCCAGCGCCCGCGGATCGCTGCCGCGCCCGAGGGTCATCACCACGTGCCAGCCGGCCGGGTCGAACGCCTCCGCGCACAGCCGGAAGAAGTCGCCCCGGTCCCCCGCCTCGGTCCCCAGGGACACCAGCGCCACGCGCCGGCCGTCGGCGGGCGGCGACCACCGGCCGGAGCCGGGGGCGGGCTCGGCGAAGGTCGGGCCGACGAAGGCGAACCGGTCGTCGAAGCTGTCGCCCTCGATCTGGAAGGCCCGGGGCAGGAACACCAGGTTGCGCCGGTCCCACTCGGCGCCGTAGCGGGCCATCTCGTCGAGGCCGATGCCGTGCTCACCCATGAAGTCGACCATCACCTTGGCGCCCCTGGCCATCACCGGATGGTCGGCGCCCCACATCTGGGCGCGCATCGAGAACGACTCGTTGGCCGCGTGGCTCGGGCACAGCTGCACCGGCACCGCGTCCAGCACCCGGGCGGCGACCCGGCCGGCGGCGACCGTCTCGAAGTCGTACAGGACGACGTCGGGCGGGTCGGCGGCGAACGCCTCCATGGCCGTGGGGAAGACGGTGCGCACGGTGTCGACGAGCAGGTCGTAGCCGTCCTCGGCGAGCCGGTCCGGGGTGGGATCGGCCGCACGGTAGAAGTCGCCGCGGGCGGAGGTGTAGGTGACGGCCTCCGCGCCGATCTCCTCGACGGTGGCGGCGAACTTCTCGTCGACGACGTAGGTGACGCGGTGTCCGCGGTCCAGCAGTTCGCGGCTCACGCCCAGCGTGGGGGCGATGTGACCGAAGTCCGCGAAGAGCAGCAGGGCGTAGTGCAGGCGGGGTGCGGGGGTGCCGGGCGGCATCGGCTCTCCTAGGGGTCGGGCGGACGGCGAGGCCGGCCGGCCGTGATCAGCGGGCGGCCTCGCGGAGCGCCGCGTAGTGCGCCAGGCACTCCTCGTACCCCGCCAGGATCCCGGCCCGGCGGGCCTCGGCGACGGAGATGGCCGAGGAGTCCTTGGCCGACATCAGCGGCGCCTCCGACAGGCCCCAGGGCAGGTCGAGTTCGGGGTCGAAGGGGTCGATGTCCACCTGGGTGCCGGGCACGAACTCGGTGGAGCACAGATACGACACGCAGGTGTCGTCGGTGAGCGCGAGGAAGCCGTGGACCAGGCCCTCGGCGACGAACAGGGTCTCGCCGGTCTCGGCGGACAGCTCGTTCACCTCGTAGACGCCCCAGGTCGGCGAGCCGACCCGCAGGTCGACGACGATGTCGAGGACCACGCCCCGCACCACGCACACGACCTTGGCCTGTCCCGGCGGGAGCAGCGTCCCGTGCAGCCCGCGCAGGGTGTGGCGGCGCGAGACCGAGTAGTTCACCTGCGCGACGGGCACGGGGCGGCCGATCTCCTCGGCCAGCCGGTCGTGCCGGAACGACTCGTAGAAGCTGCCGCGCGCGTCACGCAGGTGACGCGGGGTGATGTGGTACGCGTCCGGCACGGCCATCTCTCGAACCTTCATGGTGACAGCACCGTAGGCAACCCCGGTCGAGGACCGATCCAGGACCGGCCGCGAACGGATCGGGTCGACGGAGCCTCGAGGGATCCTGGACCGGCGGGTGCCAAGGTGGCTGCCGAGCCCCGCGCGTCCGCGTCGCGGGTTGCGGAGACGGACGGGCACGCCTCGGCGGGCCCGGGAGGAGAGCGGCATGACGGAGGTCGGTGTCCGGGGACGACCGGACGGGCCGGGTCCCGGGTCCGGTCGGGTGGTCGTCCTCGGAGCGACCGGTTTCGTCGGCGGGCACGTGGGAGCGGCGCTGGAGGCGGCCGGGTACGAGGTCCTCGCCGTCGCGCGCCGCCCGCTCAAGACCCCGGCGTCCTGGCGGTTCCGGCCGATGGACCTGGCGCACGGCGACCCGGAGGCGCTGACCCGGCTGATCGGGACGGAACGGCCCGTGGCGATCGTGAACGCCGCCGGCGAGGTGTGGTCCCCCGATGCCGAGGGGATGCGCCGCAACAACGAGCTGCTCGTCGACCGGCTGCTCGCGGCGCTCGCCGCCTCCGGGGTGCGGCCGCGGCTGATCCAGCTCGGGTCGGTGCACGAGTACGCGCCGCAGCCGCACGGGGTGTGGCTGACGGAGTCGTCGCCGGAGGAGCCGGTCTCCGACTACGGGCGGACCAAGCTGATGGGCAGCCGGGCGGTCCTGCGGGCCGTGCGGGCCGGGGACGCGGACGCGGTGGTGCTGCGGCTGTCGAACGTCATCGGCGCCGGCACTCCCAGGGCGAGCCTGCTCGGTCAGGTGGCCGCGCAGTTGCTGGCCGGCGGCGAGGACGGGGCGCCGGCGCAGGTACGGGTCTCGCCCCTGCGCAGCAGCCGTGACTTCGTCGACGCGCTGGACGTCTCGCGCGCCGTGGTCGCGGCGCTGCGGGCGCCCGACGCCTCGGGCCGGGTGCTGAACATCGCCAGCGGCACCTCGCAGCACGTCCGGGACATGGTCGATCTGCTGCTCGCGATCAGCGGCCGGCGGGCCACGCTGGTGGAACGGGGCACGGCGGAGCTGCGTCCGGCCGCGGACAACGACTGGACGGGGGTGGACGTCTCGGCCGCGCGCGCGGTGCTCGGCTGGGAGCCGCGGCGCACCCCCCGGGACATGGTGGAGGACCTGTGGCGGGCCGCGGCACGGCAGGAGTGACCGCCCCGGCGCCCGGGGCACCGGGGCGTGCCGTCGCGCCGCAGGCGACGGGGCACGGACGAGGACGTCCGCCCGGCGGTGGGCGCGGGGCGCCGGCGGTGGGCGCGGCTCAGCCGGGGAGCAGGTCGAGGTCCGCGGTGCTGACCCTGTCGGTCAGGACGTGCTGGCGCAGTTGCTGGAGTCCGGGCGAGGGGTCGAGACCGAGCTCGTCCCGCAGCACCGCGCGCAGCCGCTGGTAGACCTCGAGTGCCTCGCTGCGCCGGCCGCACCGCTGGAGGGCGATGATGAGGGAGCCCTGGAACCACTCGTGCAGCGGGTACGCGCACGCCAGTTCCTTCAGGTCGCCCACGAGTTCACGATGCCGGCCCAGCTGCAGGCCGGCGGTGACGCGCAGTTCCTGCGCCTGGAGGTGCAACTCCCCCATCCGCAGGGCGTATCCGCGCAGCAGGGGGCCGTGGGCCACGTCCGCGAAGGGCGGCCCGTCGCACAGGTCCAGCGCCCGGCCGGTCAGGGTTTCGGCGGTGGCGGGGTCGCCGCAGGCCAGCGCGGTGCGCGCCGCGCCGGTCAGCGAGGTGAACTCCTCCGCGTCGCACGCGCCGTGGCCCACCCGCAGCAGGTAGCCGTGCGCGTGGGTGGCCAGCGGCCCGCCGTCGGGACCGTCCGGTTCCTCTCCCTCGTGCAGCGCCTTGCGCAGCTGGTAGGCGTACGTCTGCACGGTCGTGACCGCGCTGCGGGGGGCCTGGCCGGACCACAGTTCCTCGGCGATGGCGGCCAGGGGTACGACGGTGTTGCGGCGGGCCAGCAGGAGGGCCAGGACCTGGCGCACCTTCGGCGCCGTAGGAGTGACATCCCGGCCGTCGCGGGTCGCCCGCAGCGGGCCCAGGGTTCGCCACCTCAGCACGGCACCGCTCCGGAGGACGGCTCGGGCAGGGCGGCGCGGCGGGCGGCCTCCCTCCACACGTCGGGGTTGTCCCGGTACCAGGCGACGGTCTCGGCGAGGCCCTCGGTGAAGTCCTTGCGCGGCGTGTAGCCGAGTTCGGCGCGCGCCTTGCTCCAGTCGACGGAGTAGCGGCGGTCGTGTCCCTTGCGGTCGGCGACGTACTCGACGCTGTCCCAGTCCGCGCCGCAGGCCCGCAGCAGCAGTTCGGTGAGCCGGCGGTTGTCCAGTTCCGTGCCGCCGCCGATGTTGTAGATCTCGCCGGCCCGGCCGCGGGTGCGGACGAGTTCGACGCCCCGGACGTGGTCGTCGACGTGCAGCCAGTCGCGCACGTTGAGTCCGTCGCCGTACAGCGGCACCTTCGCACCGGTGAGCAGGCGGGTCACGAACAGCGGGATGATCTTCTCGGGGAACTGGTGGTGCCCGTAGTTGTTGGAGCAGCGGGTGACCCGCACGTCGAGTCCGTGCGAGCGGTGGTAGGACAGGGCCACCAGGTCCGAGGCCGCCTTGGACGCGGCGTACGGGGAGTTGGGGTGGAGCGGGTGCTCCTCGGAGGTGGAGCCTTCGGGGATCGAGCCGTAGACCTCGTCGGTGGAGATGTGCACGAACCGGTCGACGCCGTGGCGCAGGGCGGCGTCCAGCAGGACCTGGGTGCCCAGCACGTTGGTGCGCACGAACTCGGTGGCGCTGGACAGGGAGCGGTCCACGTGGGACTCGGCCGCGAAGTGCACCACCTGGTCGTGTTCGGCCATCAGCGCGTCGACCACGGTGGGTTCGCAGATGTCGCCGACGCACAGGCGGTAGCGGGGCGAGTCCTGGACGGGGTCGAGGTTGGCCGGGTTGGCGGCGTAGGTGAAGGCGTCGAGAACGGTGACGGTGACGTCGTCGGGGCCGTCGGGGCCGAGCAGGGTGCGGACGTAGTGGGAGCCGATGAAGCCGGCACCGCCGGTCACCAGGATGCGCGTCTGACTCATGTGGATGCGGCGCGTCAGCGGGCGGTGCCGAGCGTGCGCCGTCCTCCTTCCTCTTCGGTGGTGCGGTGGGGGCGGCCCGGTGGGCGTGAGGCCGGCGCGCCTCAGTTGCCCGTGGCCAGGCCGGCCAGCTCCGGCACGACGTCGTAGGGGCTGGGCATGGCGGCGGACTCGTCGCGCAGCCGGCGGGCGGCGGCGACGTGGGAGGGGTCGTCCAGGAGCCGTCGGGCGAGGTCGGCGACCCGGTCGGGGTCGCTCTCGGAGTGGTGCAGGAAGAATCCGGCGCCGGCCTCCTCCAGGGACCGGCCGCGCAGTTCCTGGTCGGCGACGAGGGTGGACAGTGCCAGCTGCGGCACGGCGTTCACCAGGGCGGTGGAGAAGGTGCCCCAGCCGCCGTGGTGGACGACGGCGGCGCAGCCCGGCAGCAGCGTGTTGAGGGCGACGCCGCTGACGGCCCGTACGTTGGGGGGCAGTTCGCCCAGGCGCCGGGTCTGCTCGGGCAGCAGCGCGGCGACGATCTCCGCGTCGAGCCGGGACAGGGAGCGCAGGATGTCCTCGACGCCCACGTAGTCGCCGCCGTACGCCTCGGTGTTGGTGCGTCCCAGGGTGACGCAGATCCGGGGCCGCTTGGGCTCCTCGCGCAGCCAGTCCTCCTGCACGGCACGGCCGTTGTAGGGGACGTACCGCATGGAGACGGTGCGCAGGTCGGTCGCCGGGCGCAGGCTCGGAGGCAGGGTGTCGAGCGTGAACTGCCCGTTGAGGAGCTCCTCGTCGCAGCGTACGCCGTACGGGCGGCCCCGCTCGTCGATCCAGTCGGCGAGGGGGTCCACGCGCTGTTCCTCGGGCATGTCCCGGGCGAGTTCGACGAAGGTGGCGCGGGCCCGGCCGTAGACGTCGGCGCACCACAGCAGACGGGCGTGGGCGGCACCGCAGGCCCGGGCGGCGATGCCGCCCGCGTAGGCGATGGGGTCCCGCACGACGAGGTCGGGCCGCCAGTCGCGGGCGAGGGCGACGAGGTCGTCGAGGATCGGGTCGTTGTAGCGGGCGAATCCGTAGGGGACGCTGATGCTGTAGCGGTCGACCAGGCCGGCGTGGTCGACGTCGCCGTAGCCGAGGTGGCTCCAGTTGGCGACGTCGGCGTCCTGGGAGTCGCGGGCGACGGCCATGTCGCGGTGCAGGTCGTGGTCGTCGCCCACCGGCGCGGCGACCAGGCCGGCGCCGGTGATGGCCTCGGTCAGCGACGGGGCGTTGGCCATCAGCACCTCGTGCCCGGCGGCCGTCAGGGCCCAGGCCAGCGGCACCATCGTGTAGACGTGCGACTTCTCCGGCAAGCCGGCGAACAGGACGCGCATTCGTTTCTCTCCTCGTCGGTGGCCGCGCGGGCGGTGCGCGACGGACCTCAGTCCGTCGGCTCCCGGTCCTCACGTACGGATATGGCGCCCAGCGGGCACGACTCGGCCGCCTCGCGCACCGCGGCGTGCTGGTCGCTCCCGGGCCGGTCGACGAGCAGTACGGCGAGTCCGTCCTCGTCGCGCTGATCGAAGACGGCGGGTGCGACGAGCGCGCACTGGCCGGCGCCGATGCACCGGTCGTGATCGATGGTGATGTCCATGCCGCCCCCTGTTCGCCGGTCGGTCCGGTCACGTGTGCCGGGTCGTGCCCATCTTGGGGGCGTCCCGGGGCGAAGGGGCGCGCGGAGCGGCGCTGTCTGGGGTTTCCTCCAGTGATTGATGCGGAGCGCCTGGCTCCGGGGGCGGAGGTGACCGGCGGGTACTCGGAAAATCCCTAGAGTGCGGCGGCGCCGCTGGCCGGGCACGCCGCGGCCGTGCTGGAGTGGCCGGCAGCAACGGCGGCCCGTGGGAACGCAGTTGGCGCCGACCACCAGTGCCTGGTGCAGCGCGCTCCCGGACCGGCCGTCGTGGTGCCCGTGGCCGGGACGGCCGCGGACGCGACGCGGGACGCGAGCGACCGTACGAACACTGTCGTGAAAGGGGAATCCGGGTGGCGCAGCAAGGCACTTCGGACGTGCTCGACCCTACGCCCGCGGCGGCCCCCCGGCCCGGCCGCGCGCCGTCCGTCGAACCGGACGGCGGCGCCACCCTGCTGGCGTGGGCGGCGCGGATGCGCGAGGAGCAGCGGGCCTGGCGGGACGACTCCGGTCACGTGCACGTCTTCCGGCACGCCGACGTGCAGCAGGTGCTGTCCGATCCCGCCACCTTCTCCTCGGACACGGTGGGCCGCCTGTCGGGCGGCGAGAAGAAGGCACCGCGCGGCACGCTCCTGCTGCTGGACCCGCCGCTGCACGGGAAGATGCGCCGGCTGGTGAGCAAGGCGTTCACGCCCGGTCTGATCGCCGGGCTGGAACCGTGGATCACGGAGCTGACCGGCGAGTTGCTGGACGCCGTCACCGGGGACCGCTTCGACCTGGTGGACGCGCTGGCCAACCCGCTGCCGGTGACGGTCATCGCCCGCATGCTGGGCGTGCCGACGCAGGACCGGGACCTGTTCCAGGGCTGGGCCGACCAGTTGCTGTCCACCGATCCGGAGGACCCCGAGAGCGTGCGCCGCATGGAGGAGACCGCGGTCACCATCACCGCCTACCTCCAGGGCTTCATCGAGGCCCGGCGCGAGGAACCCCGAGCGGACCTGCTGGGCACCCTGGTCGGCGCCGAGGTCGACGGGGAACGCCTCGAGGACGAGGACATCGCCAGCTTCGCCACGCTCCTGCTGCTCGCCGGGCACATCACCACGTCGGTACTGGTCGGCAACGCGCTGATCTGCCTGGACTCCGACCCGGACCTGCTGGCGAAGGTGCGCGCGGACCGTTCGCTGATCCCCGCGGTCATCGAGGAGACGCTGCGGCTGCGGCCGCCGTTCACCCGGATCGAGCGGGTCACCACGACCGCCACGACCGTCGCGGGCCTGGAGGTGGGCCCCGACACGCTGGTGCACCTGTGGCTGCTGGCCGCCAACCGCGACGAGCGGGTCTTCGAGGCCCCGGACGCGTTCCGCCCGGACCGCGCCAACGCCCGGCAGGCGGCCTTCGGTCACGGCATCCACTACTGCATCGGGGCCCCGCTGGCCCGGCTGGAGGGCCGGATCGCCCTGGAGGCCCTGCTGGACCGCTTCACCGACATCCGCGTCGACCCCACGGTCCGGCTCTCGTGGCACGGCACCAACGTCTTCGGCGCCCGGCACCTGCCGCTGTGCGTGGAACGCGCCTGACGTCCCCCCGCACCACCCGCCCTGCCCGCACGCCATCCTCGCCCTGCGACGGAGTGATCCCATGAAGACCCGCCCCGATCCGCCTGTCATCCCTTCCGAGCGCGGCACGTGCCCCTTCGACCCGCCCGCCGCCTACGCCCGGCTGCGCGCCGAGGAGCCGGTCAGCCCGATCACCTTCCAGGTGGCGCCGAAGGACCCCTCCGGCTGGCTGGTGACCCGGCACGACCTGGTCCGCCAGATCCTCGCCGACGACCGCTTCAGCCACCGCAACGAACTGCTCGCGCACGTCGTGGCCCCGCCGTTCCCGATGACCGAGTACGCGCCGCAGCCCTCGCCGCCCGGCTCCTTCGCCAAGACCGACGCGCCCGAGCACACCAAGTACCGGCGGCTGCTGGCGGGCCACTTCACGCTGCGCAACGTCCAGCGGCACGAGCCCCGGCTGGCCCGCATCGTCGACGACGCCCTGGAGGAGATGGCGGCCGAGGGCTCGCCGGCCGATCTGGTGACCGCCTTCGCCGAGAAGGTCGGCCTGCGCTCGACGTGCTCGCTGATGGACGTCGAGCCGGAGCTGATGGACGGCATCCAGGAGCACTTCTCGGTACTGATGGCGCTCACCTACACGCTGGAGGAGTTCATCCACCACGTGGAGGCGATGGACGCCCTCATCCGCCCCATGATCCGCACGCGCATGGCCGAGCGCGGGGACGACTTCTTCGGCAGGCTGGCGGCGACCGGTGAACTGACCGAGGAGGAGCTGGTCAACATGGCCGTGCTCACCCTGGCCGGTTCGCTGGACACCACGCCGAACATGCTGTCGCTGAGCACCTTCGCCCTGCTGGAGCACCCCGACCAGCTGGCCCTGCTGCGGGAGCGGCCCGAGCTGTACGCGCAGGGGGCGGTCGACGAGCTGCTGCGCTACCTCACCATCTCGCACATGGGATCCAGCCGGTGCGCGCTGGAGGACGTGGAGATCGGCGGCACCACGATCAGGGCGGGCCAGACGGTGGTGCTGTCGCTGCCGGCGGCCAACCGCGACCCCGAGGTCTTCGACGACCCGGACCGGCTGGACGTCACCCGGGTGCCGCGCAAGCACCTGGCACTCGGCTTCGGCGCGCACCAGTGCCTGGGCCAGCACGTGGCCCGCGCCAGCCTGCGGATCGGGCTGCGCGCGCTGTTCGAGCGGTTCCCGACCCTGCGGCTGGCGGAGCCGGCCCAGGAGGTGCCGCTGCGGGACCGCGCCGTGCACTACGGCGTGGACCGGCTGCTGGTGGCCTGGGACTGAGGCGGCCGTGGCGAGAAGGAAGACGCCGCCGTTCCGGACGGTGGTCGACAGCCGGGTGGAGAGCGTGCACACGGTGCGGGCCGGTACGGCCGACGGCGACCGGGTCCGGCTCACCCCCTACGACCTGCTGACCGGTCCCTGGTACACGCCGCTGACGTTCTTCTACCGCAAGACGCTCGACGGCGCGGCGCTGCGCGACTCACTGGCCCGCACGCTGCTGCGGTACCCGCTGCTGGCGGGGCGGCTGCTGCGGGATGCCGACGGCGGACTGAGCGTGCTCTGCAACGACGCGGGCGTGCGCTTCACCGAGGCGTCCAGTCCCGAGCCGATGCGCGAGTACGGTCATCTGCTGCGCGCGCAGCCGGTCATCGGGGACGTGCTGCGCGAGGTGAGTCCCTTCGGTGTGGTCGACAGGGACACTCCCCTGCTGAAGATCCGGCTCACGCAGATGCGCGGTGGCGGGTCGGTGCTCGGCGTCCTCGTCAACCACAGTCTGGCGGACGGCGGCAGCACCCTCGCCTTCCTGGAGAGCTGGTCGCGAGAGCACCTCGGACTGCCCTGGGAGGCCCCCAGCCACGACCGCGGGGCGCTGGAGGCGCTCGGCCGGCTGTCGGACCGTCCGGAGACGCGGGACAACCGGGCGTTCGCCGGGGTGGGCCGGACACGGCGTCTGCTGAGCACCCTGCGCCCGGGGCTGCGCAAACGCGCCACCGTCACCACGCGGTTCGAGGCGGCCGAGCTGGCCGCGATGAAGAGCGAGGCGCTGGGCGCCCTGACGGACCCGGGCGCGTGGGTGTCCACCAACGACGTGCTGACGGCCCATCTGTGGCGCGTGCTGGGCGAGTTGCGCGGGCACCCGGACGAGGCGGTGGAGTGGCTGGGCCTCGTCGTCGGCGCGCAGTCCGTGCTGGGCGGCGCCCTGCCGTCGTCGTACTGGGGGAACTGCGTCACCAAGAGCTGGACGTCGCTGCCGGCCGGAGACCTGCGCGGCCGGTCCCTGGGCGCGGTGGCGGGCGACGTGCGGCGGTGCCTGGGGAGCAACACGGAGGACAAGCTCCGCGACGAGATCGCCTTCCTCGGCTCCTACCGCCGGCGCGGCGTCTCCCGGCACGTGATGTCGGTACACGCCCTCGACGTGTCCGAGACGTCCCTGTCGGTCAACAACTGGTCACGTTTCCCGCTGTACCGGATCGACCTCGGCGCGGGGCAGCCGTTCTGGTACGAGTTCCCGGACCTGCCGGTCCCCACCGTGCACGTCACCCCGACGCCGCAGGAGGACGGGGGCCGGGACGTGTACCTGTGCCTGTCCGAGGAGCACGCGGACCTGGCCCGCTCCCCGCGCTGGCAGGAGCGGCTGCACCCGCGCGCGGTCTCCGGCCGCGCGGGGTGAGGTCGCGTGCGCGGTACGGTGAGCGGCCGTGGGCGAGTGCGGCGGGTGGCCGGGCGGCACACCCCTGCGCCGGGGGAACAGTGGGGACGGACCGCTCCGGGCGGGAAGGGCAGTCGGCGACGACGGCCGTGCTGGTCTGAGCCAAGATGGCGACCAGCGCAGGGGCCGTCCGGCCGGACCGCCGGGCGCGCGCCGGCAACCGCCGGCCACGGCGGCCCCGGTGCGTGGGATGCCTTGCGACGCCGGGAGCACCGGGAGAGAGGGACACGGTCATGATCGCTGCCTCGGAGGGTCACGATTCCCCGGAGCCCCCGCCACTCGTGGAGCGGGAACGCGAGCTCGCCCTGTTCGGTGAGCTGGTGCGACGCACCGCGGCGGGACGCTCCGGCCTCGTCGTCCTGGAGGGCCCGGTCGGCATCGGGAAGACGGCCCTGCTGCGGGCCCTGGTCGCCGAAGCGCGCGGCCTGGGCCTGCGCGTCGTTCACGCGGAGACCGCCGACGGGCACCGGATGCCGCTCAGTACCGCGCACGCCCTGCTGTCCGGCCTGCCGGACAGCGCCGAGTCCGGGCAGTCCGTGGCCTACGGGCTCGCGGACCGACGGCCACCCGCGCTGTTGTGCTGCGACAACGACGTCGGGGACGTCTCGTTCGGTGTGCTGACGCGGCTGCACGACGTCATCCGGCGTGCCGCCGCCCGGACTCCGCTGCTGATCGCGGTGGACGACGCGCACGAGGCCGACCCCGCCTCCCTGCGCCTGCTGGCGCACACCGCGCGGCGGCTGACGGGCCTGCCGGTCCTGCTGGCGCTCGTGGGCCGCAGCGGTTCCGACGCGCCGGCCCTCGCCGAGATCACCACGCTCGCGTCCTGCCGGGTGCTGCGGCCCCGCCCGCTCACCGGGGCGGGCATCGGCCTGCTGGCCCGCCGCCTCACCGGAGCCGAGACCGACGCGGCGTTCCAGCAGGCGTGTCTGGCCGCCACCCACGGCAACCCGCTGCTGGCGACCCGGCTCATCCGGACGCTCAACGCGGAGGACCTGCCGCTGACGGGCGCCGAACTCAGCGCGGTGAGCGAGCAGGACATGCAGGCCTTCGGGGCCCGGGTGGTGCGTCTGCTGCACCGGCAGGCGCCGGCCACGGTGAACGCGGCCCGTGCCATGGCGGTGCTGGGGGACGGGGCCGCCCACGAACTGTGCGCGCGTCTGGCCCTGGTGGACGCCGCCTCCTTCGACCGGTCCCTGCTGGTGCTGGGCTCCCTGGGGCTGGTGAACGGCGATCACGCCGCGGGCACCTGGGCCTTCACGCACGCGCTGGTGCGCCGCGCCGTCCTCGACGACCTGCCGGACGACGAGCGCGCCGCCGCGCACGGCCGGGCGGCCCGTCTGCTGCACGACATCGGCGCGGGAGCGGGAGACGTCGCCGACCACCTGTGCCGGTCCCCCGCCACAGCGACCCAGCCGTGGGCCACGACGGTCCTGCGGGAAGCGGCCCGCGAGGCGATGCTGCACGCCTCGCCGGGCACGGCGGTCATGTTCCTGCGGTCCTGCGTTCCGGACGGTGCCGCGGACGACTGCGACCCCGGGCTGCTGATCGAACTGGGCACGGCCGAGGCGCGGCTGGACCCGGAGGCCAGTGTCCGGCACCTGACGGCGGCCCTCGACCGGACGACCTCCGCGGAGCTGCGGTTCAAGGCCGTCAGCACCCTCGCCGACGCGCTGACCCGCCAGGGGCGGATGGACCGTGCCTTCGATCTGCTCGACCGGTACCGCTCGGACCCGGCCCTGCTGCCCCTGGGGACGCAGAGCGTCCAACTGCTGGAGGCACAGCTGCTGATGGCCGCCACGGTCGACCGGGCCGCCTACCGGCGGCTGCTCGACACGGTGCCCATGGACCTCGCCCTGCCGGGCGACACCGCCCCGGAGCGGGCGCTGCTCGCCGCCCGGGCCGTCATCTCGGTGGCCCGTATGGACCGGGTGGCGGAATCGGTGGCGGCGGCACTCAGGATCACCGGGCGGAGCGGCCCGACCGAGAACTCCCCCGCCTTCCTCACGATCGCCGCGTCGGTGCTGCTGTACGCCGACCTGCCGTACGAGGCGCAGGACGTCTACCGCCAGCTGATCGACGGCACCGACCCGCTGCTCGGCCAGATCCACCCCAACCTGTTCGCGCTGAGCGCCGAGGCGCAGGAACGGCTCGGCGACCTCGACAGCGCGCTGCGGCACACCGCCGAGGCGCTGCGCGGCACCACCGTGGCCCGTGCCAACGCGCACGACGCGCTCCCGCTGTCCGTGCGGCTGCACACGCTCCTGGACCGCGGCCAGTTGGCGGAGGCCGAGGAGCTGTGCGGGCGTGTGCCCGATCCGGCCGGGAGCGAGGCGTGGCAGTGGAACGAGTTGCTGTGCGCCCGCGGCCGGCTCCGGCTGGCGCAGGAGGACGCCGAGCGCGCGCTGGCCGACCTGCGGGAGTGCGGACGCCGGCAGGAGGCCTGGCAGCGCACCAACCCGGCCGTCTCGCCCTGGTGGTACTGGGCCGGCCGGGCGCACCTGGCCCTGGGTGACCAGCGCGCGGCCCGCGCCTTGGCCGAGGAGGCCGTCGCCGGGGCCCGGTCGGCGCGGCTGCGTCTCGCCCTGGGCACCGGACTGGAGTTGTGGGCCGCGACGGCCGCCGCCGACGAACGGGTGAGGCTGCTGGAGGAGGCGGAGGACGCGCTCGGTGGGACGAGGGCGGCTCTGCTGACGGCACGGGTGAAGGTCGCCCGGGGCCGCGCGCTGCACGAGCTCGGTTACCGCAAGGCGGCCCGGGAGGTGCTGCGGCAGGGGTGGGAGGAGGCGTACGCGCTCGGCGCCCGCCCGCTGCACGAGGTCGCCCACCGGGCGCTGCTGGCCACGGGTGCCCGTCCGCGCCGGCCCGTGTCCCGGGGGCTGGCGGCCCTCACCCGCAGTGAGGCCCAGGTGGCCCGTCTGGCGGCGGACGGGCGTTCCAACGCGTGGATCGCGGAGACCCTGTTCGTCACCCAGCGGACCGTGGAGGTCCATCTGACGTCCGTGTACCGCAAGCTCGATCTGTCCGGCCGGCGGGAGTTGCGCGACGCCATGGAGTCGGCGGACGTCCACGGCGGGGGCAGCCGGATGTGATCGCATGAGCCGTCCGCCGGGGTGGACCGCACGGCACCCCGGTGGACGCCGTGCCGGCGGCCCTACCGCGCCGCCGCGTTTCTGTCGTGTTGCTGTCAATTCCGGGGCGGGCCCTCCCGTCGGACGGAATCGCGTAGTAGAGGTGGCGGGTAACCCGTCCGTCCCACCGGCCGGCAGCGCCGCTTTTCCTGCCCTACCGCAATGTGCGTTCCGACACTTTTCCACCCGCCCCGACCCGGTCTTCCGCTTCCCTTGGGCGCTTTCTCGCCCGCGAAGGACCGGCATCGCTTCGCGGGCGTCCGGCACGGTGAAGTCACAGGTCGGCACGGTCCCTCGGCGGCGGTCGGGCAGTCCATGCCTCCTCGCCCCCTACCGGAAACCGTTTTCTCGGAGCGTTCCGCTTACGCGCCCGTCACACCTGAGGTGATGGCTGTTCACTTTCCGGCGCCCGCAAGGGGGACCACTGTGGCCCGAGCCCCCTTGCTGCCTCGCGCGTCGCTGTGATCTGCTCCTCCCCAAAGGTTTTGACAGCAGTGATGAACGCTTTTTCGGGGTGGAGCCGCAGGGGCTCCCGTGCGCATGGGCATCGGCTCCCTCGCGGGTGCTGTTCGCGCACTGCCGGCACCCCGCGTCACGCTCACGGAGTCCCGTCCGGCCACGCCCCGGGCGGTGGCCGACGGCCCGTACCATCGAAGGAGGGCCACCGCCTTGTTGCTGGAGCGCGAGTCCGAGCTGGCGCGGACGACGTCGGCACTGCGCCGCGCCGCGGAGGGGGAGGGTTCCCTCCTGGTCGTCCGGGGCCCACTGGGGATCGGCCGGTCGACCTTCCTGGAGGCGGTGGCGGCACACGCGCACGGTGAGGGGTTCCTGACGCTGCGGGCCCAGGCGGCCGCAGCCGAGGAGACCTACACCCTCGGCGTCGTACGGCAACTGGTGGACTCCGTCCTGGCAGCCGTGCCGGCCGACGAGCAGGGACGCGGACTGCGGGAAGCGGCGGTCTCCGCGTGCGCCGCGGCGCCGCCCGTCGCCGGTCCCGTCCCCCCGTGGTCCACGGTGGCCTTCCAGCAGGCGCCGCACCGGCTGACCACCCTCCTGGAGTCCATGGCGTCCAGGCAGCCGGTCGTGGTGATGGTGGACGACCTCCAGTGGTCGGACACCGACTCCCTGCTGGCGCTGGCGCCGTCCCTCGCACGGCGAAGACAGAACCGCGTCCTGTTCGTCCTGTCCGTCCTGCCCGGCGACGTCCGCGGCGCCCGGGACCACGTCGGGCAACTGCTGGAGCAGGCGGACCGTACGGTGGAACTGGCCGCCCTCGGCCGCGACAGCGTGAGCCTGCTGGTGGAGGAGGCCTTCGGCACACCGCCCCACGGCGCGTTCGTCGACACGCTGCTGCAACGCAGCGGCGGGAACCCGCTGTTGGTGACGGCCCTGGTGGACGAGGCGCAGTACCAGGCGCTCCAGCCCACCGAGGCCGGCGCCGCGGCGGCGGCCGCGCTCCGTCCCGAACGGGCGCGCCGGCGCCTGGCCGCCTTCCTGCGCTCCCAGCCGGACCACATCCGGCGCGTCGCCTACGCGCTGACCGTGCTCGACGCCGTCGCGGACCCGCAACTGATGACCCGTCTGGCCGAGATCGACGAACCCCGGCGGGCGGAGGCCGTCGACGTCCTGCGGCTCGCCGGACTCGTGGCGGAGCGCTCCGGCTCCCTCATCCCCGAAACGCTGCTGTGGGACCTGCTGGAGGAGAGCATGCCGGCGGCCGAGCGCACCGCCATGCGCGGTGTGGCGGCCGAGTTGCTGCACCGGACCGGCCATCCGGCCGAGCTGGCCGCGGAACAGCTCATGTCGGTGATCACCCTGCACGGCCCGCAGGCGGTGGAGATCCTGCGGACCGCCGCCGACAGCGCCGTAAGGCGCGGCTCGCCCCGGGACGCGGCCCGCTACCTGAGACGCGCGCTGCTGGACACCTCCCCGACGGACCACGACCGCGCCCGGCTGCTCGTCGACCTCGCGACGGCCGAGCGCAGCTTCGCCTCCGCCGCCTCGCTGCGGCACGTCGCAGAGGCCGTACCGCTGCTGGAGTCGGTACGGGAGCGGGCCGACGCCGTGACCCGGCTGGGTCCGCTGCTGATGGACCCCGCCGCGTTCCGCATCGACGCCGTCCGGCGCGCCGTGACCGAGGAACTGGGCCGGTCCGAGCCGGACGACTGGATCGAACGAGAGCTCGCACTGCGCCTGGAGGCCCGGGAGCACGTGCTGTCGGCGCAGGACCCCGCCCATGCGCAGCGGGCCCTGCGGCGGTTCCGGTCGCTGGGCCCCTCCCCCGCCCTGCGAACGACCGGGGAACGCGAGCTGGTGACGTCCCTCATGCACATCGCGTTCGTCTCCAACTCCGCCTCCGCCGAGGAGCTGACGGCGCTGTGCACCCGGCTGCTGGAGCGTGAGCCCCCCGCCCCCGAACACGTCCACAGCACCATGCCGCTGGCCATCAACATCCTCGCCGGCGCCGGCCGCACGGAAGGCGCGGCCCGCTGGCTGCGCGAGGCTCACCTGCTCGCCCAGCGCAGGGGCGGGGAGGTGGAGCAGGCCGTCATCCGCGCGGAGCAGGCCCTGGTCGCGCTCGCCGACGGCCGGCTGGCGCACGCCCGGCAGAAGGTGGTCCAGGCCGACGCGCTGGCCGGGCCCGACAGCGGAGGCCTGCCGACCATCTGCGCCGCGGTCCTGGCCATCGTCGCCCTCCACACCGAGGAGCCGCACCTCGCGGAGCAGATCCTCACCCGGCACCGACTGCACGTCGAGAACCAGCACTTGGCCGCCCTGCTGCACCTGGCCCGGGGCACCCTCGCGGCCGGGCGCGGCGAGACCCGCACCGCGCTGGTCCACTTCCGGACGGCGGGCCAGCGCGCGGAACGCATCGGCTGGCACAACCCGGTCGCAGTCCCCTGGGCGTCCTGCGCCGCCCTCATGCACCACCGTCTCGGCGAGCACGAGGAGGCGGTGGCCGCCGCGCTCCTGGAGGTGGAGCGCTCCCGCGCCTGGGGCGCTCCGGTCAGGCTGGGACGCGCCCTGGTGGCCCTGGGCAGGGTCTCCCGGGGGCGGGAGGGCGTGACGCTGCTGCAGGAGGCCGTCGAGGTGCTGGAGAAGGGCAGCAACACGCACGAACTGTGCCAGGCGCTGTACGCCCTCGGCACCCACCCCGAAACGGACCGCAGACGGCGCGCGTCCGCACTCAAACGGGCGCACGAACTCGCCGTCGACAACGGAGCCGACTCCCTGGCTCGGGCAATCGCACAGAAGAGGGACGAGCGCACTCCCCGGACTTCCTCCAGAACGGACCTGCTGACTCCGTCCGAGCGCAAAGTGGCGGAGCTTGCGGCGACCGGTCTCAGCAATTCGGCGATTTCAGCCAGGCTGGGCACGAGTTCACGCATGGTGGAAAAGCATCTGACGAACTCGTACCGCAAGCTGGGCATCCCGGGCCGCCCGGATCTTGCCCGAGCCCTCGAGGAACTCGGCGAAACACCGGACTCGTGACGCGTACCGGTCCGCCCCCGTTCCCCTGCCCGCCGCGCGATCGGGCAGCAAACGGGCGTCCGCGGGAGGCAAACGGTCACGCGGGCAGGACCGGCGCCTCGGGTGTTCCCACCGGTCGGCCGTCGTCGTCACGGAGACGACGGGAGGGAGCAGCCGCAACGCGACCGTTCGGCGAGGACTTGGCTGGTCAGGCCGGGCGTCAGCCGTTCGGGCGGGACCCCGTGGACCCTCACGGGCCGCACCACCGAACCACCGAACCACAGTGTTTTGGCGCCACGCAAAGGTTTGCTTGACCGGTCTGTAGGGACATTCCTAGGCTCTCCCGCAGTTGATCAGAGAAAACTCGGCGGGTCAGTGACCGCGACCCGGCCGAGTTCGTACCACCTGTGATCAGATGCGCTCCCAGGTGGTACGGGCATCCCCCACATCTGAACGCAGAAAGACGGTGCGTCGCAGTGACCACGCACGCAGCTAGTGTCTCGCACAACAGGGACAGGATCGCCCCGCCGCATCTTGCGGGCGCCCACAGAAATACCCAGGAGAACCGAGCTCATGCACTGAGTAATCGACGCCTCTACACGGCCCACATAGATCCCGACATGCACATCGTGGCCGCGGAACCCAATTTCTCGCGCCAGTTCGGCCGCACCTCGGCCGACACCTGCGGCCGCAACTTGTACGAATTGCTCCACCCCTCGGCCCCTACCGTACTCAACCGTCACTTCGCCCGGCTCGCCGAGGGCCGCTCCCAGCGCTTCGCCGAGCGCATGGTCGGCCTGGGGAACGCCGGCCGGATCTTCTCCGGTGAACTGACCGGCATCGCCGTGCAGAACAGCACCGGACGCCTGGCCGGAATCGTCGTGCAGGTACGGCCGGACACGGAGGCGGACGGCACGGACGTGAAGGACGTGGTCGGCATCCCCCGCGAGCGGCTGCTCAGCAAGCTCGACGCACAGGTCCTGGAGGGCGTCGCCGCGGGCGCCTCGACCGTGCAGCTCGCCGCCAAGCTCTATCTCAGCAGACAGGGCGTCGAGTACCACGTCGGCCTCATGCTGCGGAAGCTCAAGGCCCCCAACCGGGCCGCGCTGGTGGCTCGCGCCCATTCGATGGGCATGTTGACGGTGGGCCAGTGGCCGCCTCGCGTGCTGCCGGAGTTCATCAAGTAGCCACATGGCGGTCCGGCTCCCGCAGCGGGCGCGGACCGCGACCGACCGAGCCGGGCTCCGGCCCTCACCTCGGGTGAAGCGGCGGCCGTACCATCCCTACTGGTACGGCCGCCGGCACGTGTGCCCGAGGCGGTCGTCCGCCGCCCCGGGCCTGCCGCCTATTGCTCCAGTTCGCGACTGATGAGGTCGAACAACTCGTCGTCGCTCGCCTCCTCCAGGAGGTCGCTGAGCGAGGCACCGCCCGCGTCCGTCTCGTCGGCCGGCACGCCCTCGACCTCCGCGAGCAGCGCCCGCAGCCGGGTACCCAGCAACGTGCGCGCGTCCCGGTCCGGATCTGCCTGGAGGATGCGCGCGATGCCGGTCTCGAGATCGGCCAGCATGCCGGTCACCGTCCCGCCCCCGCCGGTCAGTTCGGCGTCCAGGTGGCGGGCGAGGGCGGCGGGGGTGGGGTGGTCGAAGACGAGCGTCGAGGGCAGTCGCAGTCCCGTGTCCTTCGTGAGCCGGTCACGCAGCTCGACGGCCGTCAGCGAGTCGAATCCCATGTCGCGGAAGGCCCGGTCCGCGGGCACGGCGCCCGGGTCGGCGTGCCCGAGCGCCACGGCCGCGACCTGCCGCACATGGTGCTGGAGGGCGGCCGGCCGGTCCGCGTCAGGCAGCGACATCACCCGTTCCACCAGTGCGGGCCGGACTCCGCCGCCGCCGTGCTGCTCGGGAGTGCCTCCCTGGTCCGTCACAGCCGCCGCCTGCGGGAGGGTGGTCAGCAACGGGCTGGGCCGGCGGCTGGTGAACGCGGGAACGAACCGTTCCCACTCCACGTCCGCCACGACCACCGTGCCGTCCGCCACCTCCATCGCACGCCCCAGTCCCACAAGGGCACGGGCCGGCTCCATCACCCGCAGCCCGCGACGCCGCAGCTCCACCGCCGCCTCGCTCGACACCATTCCCCCGCCCGACCACGGGCCCCACGCCACCGAGGTTCCCACCTCGCCCCGCCCGCGACGTGCCCTCACGACCGCGTCGGCGCACGCGTTGGCAGCCGCATAGGCGCCCTGACCGCCGCTCCCCCACACACCGGCGATCGACGAGAACACCACGAACGCCTCCAGAGCCCACCCCCGCGTCAGCTCATCCAGGTGCACCGCCCCCAGGGCCTTGGCCCGCAGCACGTGCTCCAGGCGTTTCGACGTCATCGCGTCGATCAGGTCGTCGTCCAGGACGCCCGCCACGTGGGCGATGCCGTCGACCCGGTGGGCGGTGAGCAGGTCGGCCACCTCGGCGCGCTCGGCGACGTCGCACGCCACGACGTCGACGCGCTGCGCTCCGGCCGCGCGCAGCCGCGCCACGAGATCGGCGGCGCCGGGCGAGGCGGACCCACCGCGGCTCGTCAAGACGAGTTCCCGGGTGCCGTGTTCGGCGAACCACTGGGCGACCCGGCCGCCGAGCGCACCGGTGCCGCCCGTGACCAGCATCCGTGCCGGAGCCGTCCAGTCGCCGGCCGACACGGTGCCGGCGGGCAGGGCCGGGCGCAGGCGTCGCGCGTACACCGCGGTGCCACGCAAGGACACCTGGTCCTCGTCGGCTCGCGCCAGAACGGAGGCCAGGCGAGAGAGTTCCGTTCGGCTCGCCCGGTGCGACACGTCGATCAACCCGCCCCACCGGTCGGGATGCTCCAACGCGGCCACCCGTCCCAGACCCCACACAGCGGCCTGCGCCGGGTCCTCGGGCGCGTCGCCCGGCCCGGGGCCGGTGTGCGTGACCACCCACAGCGGCGCGGGAACGGAGGCGTCACCGAGTGCCTGGACCAGCGCCATGGTGTCCGCCACGGCGGCGACCACACCGGAAGCGCCGTCGCCGGCACCGGACGCGCCGCCCGTCAGGCAGGAGAGCACGCCGGCCGGCGCCTCCCCCTCGACGACCGAACCGAGCAGACGGGTCAGCCCTTCACGGTCCCGGACCCCGCAGTCCACGCGCTCCAGCCCCGGTACGAACTCCTCCAGCCCTTCGAGGGGCGCGGCGTCGCCAAACGGCTGCAGCAGCAGCCAGCGTCCCGGCACGGGCCCGGCCGCTCCCGCGTCGACCGGCGCCCAGTCGACGCGGTACCGCCAGTGGTCGACCTCCTCGCGTACGGCATGCTCACGCCGCAGAGAGGCCAGGGCGGGCAGCACGGTCTCCAGAGCGTCTTCCGGAACCCCGAGACGGCCGGCCAGGTCCTGGGGACTCTCCTGCTCGACGATCGACCAGAAGGCCCCGTCCGTGGAGGTCGCCCGGGAGGACACCCGGGAGGCCGACGCGGCGGACATGCGCGATGCGGCGGCGTGCGCGTCGGCAGCGGGCCAGTACCGGGTGCGCTGGAAGGCGTACGTGGGGAGGTCCACGTGGGCCTGCGTACGCATGACCGGCAACGCCGTCCAGTCGACGCTGCCACCGCTCACGTGGAAGGCGGCCAGTCCGCGCACCAGGGCGAGTTCTTCAGCCACGTCGCGGCGCATCAACGGCACGCAGACCGGGTCGGTGGCGTCGCCGAGAACGGTGCGGGTGAGGGCGGTGAGGGTGGCGTCGGGGCCCAGCTCGACGAACCGGGTGACGCCTTCCGCCGCCAGGGCGGCGACGCCGTCGGCGAACCGGACGGCCTCGCGGACGTGGCGGACCCAGTAGTCAGCGGTGGTCAACTCCCCCTCGGCCGCGAGCTGTCCGGTGACGTTCGAGACGACCGGGAGGGCGGGGGTGGTGTAGGTGATGCCTTCGGCGATCTGGCGGAAGTCGGCCAGCATCGGTTCCATCAGGGGTGAGTGGAAGGCGTGGGAGACGCGCAGGCGGGTGGTGCGGCGGCCCTGTCCGGCCAGCTCGGCGGCGACCTCGGCCACAGCCGCTTCGTCGCCCGCGATCACCACGGCGCGGGGGCCGTTGACCGCCGCCACCGACACCTCATGCCCGGCCAGCAGCGGCAGCACCTCGTCCTCGGCGGCCTCCACCGCGATCATGGCGCCGCCTTCGGGCAGGGCCTGCATCAACCGGCCCCTGGCTGCCACCAGCGTGCAGGCGTCCTCCAGGGACAGCACCCCGGCCACATGCGCAGCAGCGATCTCACCGATGGAGTGCCCACCCACATAGTCCGGACGCACACCCCACGACTCAAGCAGCCGGAACAACGCCACCTCGACCGCGAACAACGCCGGCTGCGTCCACTCCGTAGGCGCCAGACGCTCCGCGTCGTCACCGAAGACGACGTCCTTCAGCTCCGCGCCGACGTGCGCGCACACCGCGTCGAAGGCATCCGCGAACACCGGGTAGGCCTCGTACAGTTCACGCCCCATACCCGCGCGCTGCGCACCCTGGCCCGAGAACAGGAACGCCGTGCGACCGTGGCGGGTCTCGCCGGTGACCGTGTGTGCGCCCGGCTCGCCGCCCAGGTGCAGGGCGCGCAGATCGCGGACGAACGTGTCCCGGTCAGCGGCGATCACCACGGCACGGTGCTGGAACGACGACCGGGAGCTCGCGAGCGCCCCCGCGAATTCCGCCAGACCGGGCGCGGGCAGCTCCTCCACAGCAGCGAGGAGTCGGCCGGCCTGGGCACGCAGAGCCGCCTCGCTCCGGCCGCTGATGAGCCAGGGCACCAACACGCCGTCGGCGTCCGGACTGAACTGCGCTTCCATCGGCGGGGCTTGTTCAAGGATGATGTGGGCGTTGGTGCCACTGAGCCCGAACGAGGAGACACCCGCCCTGCGGGGCCGGTCCACCGACGGCCACTCCTGGCGCTCGGTGACCAGTCGCACGGCGCCCGCCGACCAGTCCACCCGCGAGGACGGCTCGTCGACGTGCAGCGTCGCCGGCAGCACACCGCGCCGCAACGCCTCCACCATCTTGATCACACCCGCCACACCGGCGGCCGCCTGCGTATGACCCAGATTCGACTTCACCGACCCCAGAAACAGGGGGACTTCGCGGTCCTGGCCGTAGGTGGCCAGCAGCGCCTGCGCCTCGATCGGGTCACCCAACCGCGTACCGGTGCCGTGTGCCTCGACCGCGTCCACCTCCGCCGCCGACACCCCGGCATCCGCCAGGGCCGCGCGGATCACGCGCTGCTGCGACGGACCGTTCGGCGCCGTCAAACCGTTCGACGCACCATCCTGATTCACCGCCGAACCGCGCACCACCGCCAGCACCCGGTGACCATGCTTCTGCGCATCGGACAGCCGCTCCACGAGCAGTACCCCTACGCCTTCACCCCACCCGGTACCGTCCGCACCCTCCGCGAACGCCTTGCACCGGCCATCACCCGCCAGACCACCCTGACGGCTGAACTCCACGAAAGCACCCGGCGTCGACATCACCGTCACACCACCGGCCAGCGCCAGATCACACTCCCCCGACCGCAACGACCGCACCGCCATGTGCAGCGCGACGAGCGAGGAAGAACACGCCGTGTCCACCGTGACCGCCGGACCCTCAAGGCCCAGGACGTAGGCCAGACGACCGGACATCACGCTCGCCGCGTTGCCCGTGCCGACGTACCCGCCGAAGTGACCCTCCGCCACACCCAACAAGGCCGGATAGTCCTGCCCATTGGTACCCGTGAACACACCCACCTGAGCCCCGCGCAGCGACCTCGGATCGATCCCCGCCCGCTCCACCGCCTCCCACGACGACTCCAGCAACAACCGCTGCTGGGGATCCATCGCCAACGCCTCACGCGGCGAGATACCGAAGAACTCCGCGTCGAACCCGGCGACATCTTCCAGGAAACCGCCCAGGCGCACGTAGTCCGCGTCCGCGGTGCCGTCCGCTGTGCGTGCGTAGTGTTCGTAGAGCGCGTCCAGGCCGGTCCAGCCGCGGTCGGCGGGGAAGTCGGTGATGCCGTCGCGCCCTTCCTCCAGCAGCGCCCACAGGCTCTCCGGCGAGTCGACGCCGCCCGGGAAACGGCAGGCCATCCCGACGATCGCCACCGGCTCGTCGGTGACGGCGGCCGCGGAGACGGTGCCCGTGACGGCGGTGTCGGTGTCCTCGCGCAGTGCGCCGTAGATGTGAGCGGCGAGGTCCTGCGGGGTCGGGTGGTCGAAGACGGCCGTGGCCGGCAGCGTGACTCCACAGCCCGCCGCCAGGACGTTGCGCAGTTCCACCGCGATCAGCGAGTCGACGCCGAGGTCGCGGAACGCCCGGTCCGGGCCCACCTGTTCCGTCCCGGCGTGGCCGAGGACGGCCGCCGCACGCTCGCGCACCTCGTCCAGGACCAGACGTTGTCCGGCCTCGCGGGGCAGGGAGTTGACGCGCAGGCGCAGGTCGGCCGTGGTCTCTCCGGCGTCGCGGACGGCGGCCCGGCCCGGGGAGGCGGTCGGCACCGGACTCAGCGGGGTGAGAAGTGCGCTGGGCCGCGAGGTGGTGAACGCGGGCACGAAGCGGCTCCAGTCGGCCGCGACGACGAGCCGGGTGACGGCTCCGGCGTCGATCAGCGCTCCCAGCGCCGACAGGGCTGTCTCTGGAGGGAGCGGGGTCACTGCTCCCTGTCCGCGGCGTCGGCCGCCGGCGACTGCGGCCATGCCGGCGCCCGCCCAGGGGCCCCACGCGATGGACGTCGCGGGCAGGCCCTCGGCGCGGCGCCGCTCGGCCAGCGCGTCCAGCACCGCGTTGGCGGCCGCGTACGCGCCCTGCCCCGGGCTGCCGATCGTTCCGGCCAGGGAGGAGAACAGGACGAACGCGGTGAGGTCGGTGCCGCTGGTCAGTTCGTCCAGCAGCAGCGCTCCCTCGGCCTTCGGTCCCATCACGCGCCGCACCCGGTCGGCATCCGTGGTGAGGACCGTCCCGTCCTCCAGATCCCCGGCCGCGTGGAACACCGCGTCGACGGAGCACTCCGCGAGGAGGGCGGCCAGTTGCTCGCGGGCGGAGAGGTCCACGGCCGCGATGGTCACGCGGGCGCCCGACTGCTCCAGTTCGGTGCGGAGTTCCGCGGCGCCGGGAGCCTGTTCGCCCCGGCGGCTGACCAGGAGGAGGTGACGGGCGCCCCGCTGGACGGCCCAGCGTGCCACCTGAGCACCCAGGGCGCCGGTCCCGCCGGTGATGAGCACGGCGCCCTCACCCGGTGTCCAGCCGGCGTCGGCGACGGAAGCCGTGCGCGCTGCGAGCGGCGCGGCGGGCTTCACCCGGCGTCCGAACATGCCGTGGGAACGCAGCGCGACCTGGTCCTCGCCCGGCTTCAGGCGCGTCAGCGCCGACGCCAGTCGGGTCCATACCCGGTGATCCGTCTGCGCGGGGAGGTCGATCAGGCCGCCCCACAGGTCCGGGTGCTCCAGGGCGGCGACCCGGCCGAGTCCCCAGACGGCACTGTGGGACAGTCGGGTGATGCGGTCCTGGCCGCCGACGGCGACGCCGCCCTGAGTGATCGCCCACAGCCTCGCGCCGGGAACCTCCCGGGCCAGCGCCTGCACGGCGGTGAGCGTTGCGACGACGGCGTCCGTCGACGTGGAGAAGCCCAGCAGGGAGAGGATGCCGTGCAGGGCTTCGGCCCCTTGCGGGGCTCCCGCCGTGTCCGTCGCAGTGGGGGTGGGGGTGGGGGTGAGGACGGCTGAGGCGCAGGCTTCCGGATCCGTGGCGTCGACCTGGCAGATCCGTACCGCCAGTCCCTGGGTGCGCAGTCCCTCCGCGAGTTCGTCCGCCAGCGCCCGCACCGAGGGGTCCGGGTCCTTCGGTGCGAGGATCGTCCAGCGGTCCACGCGGGATGCTACAGATGCGGCGACGGGCACCATGTCGTCGCTTGTCAGAGGGCGCCAGGAGACCTCATGGCACAGGGCGTCCAGTTCCGCCTGGTCCTGCCGGCGCCGGTACCAGTCGGACAGCGCGGGGACCACCGCGTCGAGCGCCTCCGGCGTGAGGTCGAGATCCGCGGCGAGGCCGGTGACGTCCTGCCGCTCGACGGCGGACCAGAAGGCAGCGTCGACGACCGCGGAGGCGCGGGCGGGGCCTGTCGGAGCGTCCTTGGCCGAGTCCTTCGGCCCCAGCCAGTAGCGGCTGCGCTGGAAGGGATAGGTGGGCAGCTCCACCTCGGGTGTCCCGTCGCGGTCGCCCAGCACGCCGGGCCAGGCGACCTCACCGCCGTCGACGTGCAGGCGTGCGGCCGCCCGAAGAACGGCGACGCGCTCCGAGTCGTCCTTGCGCAGAACGGGCACGAACAGTGAGTCGTGCGCGTCGGGCAGGCAGTTCCGGGCGAGTGCGGTGAGGGTGCTGTCCGGGCCGATCTCCAGGAACCGCGTGACGCCTTCCGCCGCGAGGGCGGTGACGCCGTCGGCGAACCGGACGGCCTCGCGGACGTGGCGGACCCAGTAGTCGGCGGTGGTCAACTCCCCCTCGGCCGCGAGCTGTCCGGTGACGTTCGAGACGACCGGGAGGGCGGGGGTGGCGTAGGTGATGCCTTCGGCGACCCGGCGGAACTCCGCCAGCATCGGTTCCATCAGCGGCGAGTGGAAGGCGTGGGAGACGCGCAGGCGGGTCGTGCGGCGGCCCTGTCCGGCCAGCTCGGCGGCGACCTCGGACACAGCCGCTTCGTCGCCCGCGATCACCACGGCGCGGGGGCCGTTGACCGCCGCCACCGACACCTCACGCCCGGCCAGCAGCGGCAGCACCTCGTCCTCAGCGGCCTCCACCGCGATCATGGCGCCGCCCTCGGGCAACGCCTGCATCAACCGGCCCCTGGCTGCCACCAGCGTGCAGGCATCCTCCAGAGACAGCACCCCGGCCACATGCGCGGCAGCGATCTCACCGATGGAGTGCCCGCCGACAAAGTCCGGGCGCACACCCCACGACTCAAGCAGCCGGAACAACGCCACCTCGACCGCGAACAACGCCGGCTGCGTCCACTCCGTACGCGCCAGACGCTCCGCATCGTCACCGAAGACGACATCCTTCAACCCGCCGCCCACGTACGCGCACACCGCGTCGAAGGCCTCCGCGAACACCGGAAACGCCTCGTACAGTTCACGCCCCATACCCGCGCGCTGCGCACCCTGACCCGAGAACAGGAACGCCTGGCGTGCCTCGCCCCGATCCCGGCCGATCACGACGTCGTTCGGCGTGGTCCCGGAGCCGAGTTCGGCCAGCGCGTCGACGAGACGCGGGGACCCGCCGACGACGACAGCCCGGTGCTCGAAGTGGGTGCGGGTCGTCGCGAGGGCGAGTCCGGTGAGGGCCGCCGGTGTTTCCGGGTGCTGGGTGGCGAAGGCGCGGAGGCTACGAGCCTGGGCGCGCAGAGCCTCCTCGCTGCGGCCGGAGAGCAGCCAGACGGTCGGCTCGCTGCCCGTCAAGGAGGCGGGCGGCTCGGTGACCGCGGGTGCGGGACCCTGTTCCAGGATGACGTGAGCGTTGGTACCGCTGACGCCGAACGCCGAGACGGCGGCGCGTCGGGGACGGCTGCCGGTGTCGGGCCATGAGCGCCGCTCGGTCAGGAGCCGTACTTCGCCCGCCGACCAGTCCACCCGGGAAGAGGGCTCGTCGACGTGCAGCGTCGCCGGCAGCACACCGCGCCGCAGCGCCTCCACCATCTTGATCACACCCGCCACACCGGCGGCCGCCTGCGTGTGACCCAGATTCGACTTCACCGACCCCAGATACAGGGGGACTTCGCGGTCCTGTCCGTAGGTGGCCAGCAGCGCCTGCGCCTCGATCGGGTCACCCAGCCGCGTGCCCGTCCCGTGCGCCTCCACCGCGTCCACGTCCGCCGCCGACACCCCGGCATCCGCCAGGGCCGCGCGGATCACCCGCTGCTGCGACGGACCGTTCGGCGCCGTCAACCCGTTCGACGCACCGTCCTGGTTCACCGCCGAACCGCGCACCACCGCCAGCACCCGATGACCGTTCGCCTGCGCATCGGACAGCCGCTCCACCAGCAGCACACCGACACCCTCACCCCAGCCGGTACCGTCCGCACCCTCCGCGAACGCCTTGCACCGGCCGTCACCCGCCAGACCGCCCTGACGACTGAACTCGGTGAAGACGTCGGGTGTGGACATCACCGTCACACCGCCCGCGAGCGCGAGGTCACACTCGCCCGACCGCAGCGACTGGACCGCCAGGTGCAGCGCCACCAGCGACGACGAGCACGCGGTGTCCACCGTGACGGCCGGTCCTTCCAGGCCCAGGACGTAGGACACCCGGCCCGACACCACGCTCGCCGCGTTGCCGGTGAGCAGGTGCCCTTCGATTCCTTCGGGCAGTTCCTCACCTGTGTGGGCGCCGTAGTTCTGGTTGCTGCAGCCGATGAACACGCCGGTCCGGCTTCCGCGTACGGAGGCGGAGGTGAGGCCCGCCCGTTCGAGCGCCTCCCAGGACGCCTCCAGGACGAGCCGCTGCTGAGGGTCCATGGCCAGCGCTTCACGCGGTGAGATGCCGAAGAACCCGGCGTCGAACTCGGTCGCCGTGGTGACGAACCCGCCCTGGTCCGTGGTGGCCGGACCGGTGTGGTCCTCGGTGTCCCAGCCCCGGTCGGCGGGGAACGGGGAGATGGCGTCGACGCCGGCGTCGACCAGCCGCCACAGATCGTCCGGACCGGTGACGTCACCCGGGTAGCGGCAGGCCATGCCGACGATGGCTATCGGCTCCTTCGCCGTCCGAAGGAGCTCCTCGTTGTGCCGGCGAAGGCGCTCGTTCTCGAGCAGGGACGCGCGCAGCGCGGCGACGACGCGCTCTTCGGGGGTGGACATGCTCAGCTCCACTGGTGGGTGATCCGTACTCGGGCGGACGGGCGGGCGGCAGGGGCGGGAGTCACCTGATGAGGCGGCGCGGCGCGGGTGGCAAGGACAGCGGGCGGGGCGACACGGTGCCTCGTGCGGCGCAGCCTCAGGTGTCGCCGAGGGCCAGCTGGACGAGGGCGTCGACGTCCATGGTGCCGATGCCGTTGGCGTCGGCATCGGTAGCGCCGGCGTTGGCGTTGGCGTTGGCGTTGGCGTTGGCGTTGGCAGTCTGGGGCTGTGTGTCCGACGCTCGTTTCTCGCTCTCCGCCAGGGCGAGCACGGCCGTCAGCAGGCCGCTCTCCTGCCATGTGGCGTAGGGGATGGCGGCGAGGGCGTCGCGGAGACGGGTCTCGTCCCGCCCGGTCGCCGCGGGAAGCGGGCTGGCGGCCGGCTGTGGCGCGAAGAGTTCGTCGTGGAGGTGATCGGCGAGGTGCCGAGGGGTCGGGTGGTCGAAGACGAGGGACGGGGGCAGCCGCAGGCCGGTTTCGGCGCTCAGTCCGTTACGCAGTTCGACGGCGGTGAGGGAGTCGAATCCGACGTCCTTGAAGGGCCGGTCGACGTGCACCACGCGATCGGCGGACCGGCCGAGCACCGCAGTGGCCCGCTCCTGGACGAGCTCGCGCAGGGCCCGGCGCCGTTCCTTCTCGGGCCGGTCGGCCAAGCGCCGTACCAGACGCTCGCGAGCGTCCTCGGCCGAATTGACCGTCGTGCTCGTCGCACTCCCCGTCGTACTCTCCGTCGTCCCTGCGCTCCCGGCGGAGCCGCCGGTGTCGAGGGCGCGGACCGTGCTCAGCAGGCGGCTGGGCCGACGGCTGGTGAACGCGGGGACGAAGCGCTCCCATGCCACATCGGCCACCACGACCGAGCCGTCACCCGCCTCCAGCGCACGCCCCAGTCCCCGCAGTGCGTGCCGAGGCTCCATCACCTGCAACCCTCGACGCTTCAGCTCCACCGCACCCACACTCGACACCATTCCCCCGCCCGACCACGGGCCCCATGCCACCGACAGTCCCGTCTCGCCACGGCCACGACGCGCTTCCACCACGGCGTCGGCGCACGCGTTCGCCGCCGCGTACACGCTCTGCCCGCCGCTCCCCCACACGCCCGCGATCGACGAGAAGACGACGAACGCCTCCAGCCCCCATCCCCGCGTCAACTCGTCGAGGTACAGCGCACCCGACGCCTTCGCCGACCACACGTCGGCCAGGTGAGCGTCGTCGACCTCGTCGATGGGCGTGGAGTCGGGTACGCCGGCGGCATGGAAGACGGCGTCGACGCGGTGTCGGGCCAGCAGCGCGGCGACGGAATCGCGGTCGGCCATGTCGCACCGCTCGACGTGCACCCGCTCCGCTCCGGCGGCGCGTATCTCCTCCACGAGCCGACCCGCGTCCGGGGAGTCGGGGCCGCGCCGGCCGGCGAGCACGATCTCGTGCGCGCCGCGCTCGGCGAGCCAGCGCGCCACGTGCCCGCCGAGGGCACCGGTGCCGCCGGTGACGAGCACCCGCCCCGGTGACTTCCAGCCGGTCACGGCGGGCAGGGGGGCCGGATGCTCACGGAGGCGACGCGCGAACGTCCTGCCGGCCCGCAGGGCGAGCTGGTCCTCGCCCGAGTCGGCGAGCGCTGCCGCGAGCAGGCCGGCCGTGTCCGCGTCGGGCGTGGCCGGCAGGTCGACCAGTCCGCCCCAGCGATCGGGGTACTCCAGGGCCGCCACGCGCCCGAATCCCCAGACGGCGGCCCGTTCCGGGTTCACGGCGCCTTCCGTGGAATGCCCGACGGATACGGCACCCGTGGTGACGCACCACAGGGGTCCGGCCGTGCCGGCGTCGCCGAGCGCCTGGACGGCGGTGAGGGCCCAGGACAGCGAGTCGGGCAGGACGACCACTCCGGCGAGGGAATCGCCGCGGGCCGCGGAGACCAGATCGCGTGCCAGAGAAGCACGGCCGGTGCCCGTCGGGACGGCGAGGACGCGGCAACCGGGCAGTGCCTCGACGACGGTGTCGAGGCCGTCCGATCCGTCGGCCGGGTGGAGCACCAGCCATCGCCCCGTTCCACTGGGCGCCGAGGGCGGTGTGAACGCCTCCCATTCGACGCGGTAGCGCCAGCCGTCCACCTGAGCGCGCAGGGCTCGCTCCCGCCGCCGAGCGGCGAGACCGGACACGATCTCCTCGACGACGTCCTCACCGATGCCGAGGGAGCGCGCCAGTTCGCGCGACTCCCCGGGAGCAACCGTCTCCCAGGAGTCGGCGTCGTCCACGACCCCGGTGCCCTCGGCCGGCGGTGCCGTCCGTGCACGCTTCGTCTGCGGCCAGAACCGCTCGTGCCGGAAGGCGTAGGTCGGCAGTGCCACACCCTCCGTGGCCCGGGTGCCGATCATCGACGCCCAGTCGACCGCCATCCCCGTCGTGTGCCCGGCGGCCACGCACTCCAGCACGGTGTCCACTTCGTCGCGGTGCTTGCGGAGGGTGGCAGCGATGAGCGCACCGTGCGCGTCGGGCAGGCAGTTCTGGGCGAGTGCGGTGAGGGTGCTGTCCGGGCCGATCTCCAGGAACCGGGTGACGCCTTCCGCCGCGAGGGCGGCGACGCCGTCGGCGAACCGGACAGCCTCGCGGACGTGGCGGACCCAGTAGTCGGCCGTCAACTCCCCCTCGGCCGCGAGCTGTCCGGTGACGTTGGAGACGATCGGGAGGGCGGGGGTGGTGTAGGTGATGCCTTCGGCGACCTCACGGAACTCCGCCAGCATCGGTTCCATCAGGGGTGAGTGGAAGGCGTGGGAGACGCGCAGGCGGGTGGTGCGGCGGCCCTGCCCGGCCAGCTCTGCGGCGACCTCGGCCACAGCCGCCTCGGCGCCCGCGATCACCACGGCGCGAGGGCCGTTGACCGCCGCCACCGACACCACACGCCCGGCCAGCAGCGGCAGCACCTCGTCCTCGGCCGCCTCCACCGCCACCATCGCCCCACCCGACGGCAACGCCTGCATCAGCCGGCCCCGCGCGCTCACCAGCGTGCAGGCGTCCTCCAGGGACAGCACCCCGGCCACATGCGCAGCAGCGATCTCACCGATGGAGTGCCCGCCCACATAGTCCGGGCGCACACCCCAGGACTCCAGCAGCCGGAACAACGCCACCTCGACGGCGAACAGGGCGGGTTGCGTCCACTCCGTACGCCCCAGGTGCTCCGCGTCGTCGCCGAAGACGACGTCCTTCAGCTCCGCGCCGACGTGCGCGCACACCGCGTCGAAGGCATCCGCGAACACCGGGTAGGCCTCGTACAGTTCACGGCCCATTCCGGGACGCTGCGCACCCTGGCCCGAGAACAGGAACGCCGTGCGACCCTCGGCGACGGCACCCACGGTGACCTGAGGCGCGGTACGGCCTTCGGCGAGCGCCAGGAGTCCGGCCATGAGTTCCTCACGGTCACGGCCTCGGATCACGGCGCGGTTCGTGAAGGACGTCCGCTGCGTCGCCAGCGCGGCGGCCACGGCGTCGAGGTCGACGTCCGGGCTGGTCCGGGCGTACGCGTGCAGACGGACCGCCTGCGCACGGAGGGCGTCGCCGCCCTCGCCCGAGACGAGCCACGGAGTCATGGGCGGAGCGTCGAGTTCCGTCGGCCGAGTGGTCGTCTCCTGCGGGGCCTGTTCGAGGATGACGTGGGCGTTGGTGCCGCTGAAGCCGAACGAGGAGACACCCGCCCGGCGCGGCCGGTCCACCGACGGCCACTCCTGCCGCTCGGTGACCAGTCGCACGGCGCCCGCCGACCAGTCCACCCGCGAGGACGGCTCGTCCACGTGCAGCGTCGCCGGCAGCACACCACGCCGCAACGCCTCCACCATCTTGATCACACCCGCCACACCAGCGGCCGCCTGCGTGTGACCCAGGTTCGACTTCACCGACCCCACATACAAGGGGACTTCACGGTTCTGGCCGTAGGTGGCCAGCAGCGCCTGCGCCTCGATCGGGTCACCCAACCGCGTACCCGTCCCGTGCGCCTCCACCGCGTCCACGTCCGCCGCCGACACGCCCGCGTCCGCGAGTGCCGCCCGGATGACACGCTGCTGCGACGGGCCGTTCGGCGCCGTCAACCCGTTCGACGCACCGTCCTGGTTCACCGCCGAGCCACGCACCACCGCCAGCACCGGGTGTCCCTTGGCCCGCGCATCGGACAGCCGCTCCACCAGCAGCACACCGACACCCTCACCCCAGCCGGTACCGTCCGCACCCTCCGCGAACGCCTTGCACCGGCCATCACCCGCCAGACCACCCTGACGACTGAACTCCGCGAAGGCGGCCGGGGTGGACATCACCGTGACTCCGGCGACCAGGGCCATCGAGCACTCACCTGAGGTGAGGGAGCGTGCCGCCATGTGCAGGGCGACGAGCGAGGAGGAGCAGGCCGTGTCGACGGTGACCGCCGGTCCTTCCAGGCCCAGTACGTAGGCCAGGCGTCCGGAGATGACACTGGCCGCGTTGCCCGTGCCGACGTACCCGCCGAAGTCACCCTCCGCCACACCCAGCAGGGCCGGATAGTCCTGCCCGTTGGTACCCGTGAACACACCGACCTGCCGACCGCGCAGCGACCTCGGATCGATCCCAGCCCGCTCCACCGCCTCCCACGACGACTCCAGCAGCAACCGCTGCTGCGGATCCATCGCCAACGCCTCACGCGGCGAGATACCGAAGAACTCCGCGTCGAACCCGGCGACATCGTCCAGGAAACCGCCCAGGCGCACGTAGTCCGCGTCCGGACCGCCGGGGGTCGGCACCTCGGACCAGCCGCGGTCGGTGGGGAACTCACCGATGGTGTCCTCGGCCCGGAGGAGTACGTCCCAGAGCTGTTCGGGGCTCTCCACTCCGCCCGGGAAGCGGCAGCCCATGCCCACGATGACGATCAGGTCGTCGGCCGGCGTGCCACTCGTGCCGTTCGGGGCCGCGGGGGCCGTGTGGACGTCCTGCTGTGCCGGCGGGGCGAGGGCGGTCAGCAGGTGGTCCGCGACCGCCCGGGGGGTGGGGCAGTCGAAGGCGAGGGTGGCCGGCAGGGGCAGGCCGGTCTCACGGCTGAGGGTGTTGCGCAGTTCGAGGGAGGTCAGGGAGTCCAGTCCCAGTTGGGTGAAGGGCTGGTCGAGACCGATGGATGTGCCCGGGGCGTGTCCCAGCACGAGGGACAGGGTGCTGCGCACGAGATCGGTCACCGCGTCGCGGCGCCTCGGCTCCGGCAGCCGCGCGAAGTCCTGAGCGGCAGGGGTACCCTGCGCGGGTGCGACGGCCGTGCGCAGGGCCGGGCGGCCCGTGAGGGAGCGCAGCAGAGGCGGGAGCCGGTCGGCGGTGCGGCGCAGGGCGGACCGGTCCAGGCGCAGCGGGACGGGGGTGCCGCCGGTGTGGGCCAGGGCGCGGTCGAAGAGGGTTAGGGCGTCGTCGGTGGGCAGCGCCGTGATGCCGTGGCGCGCGGCCCTGTGGTGGGTGGCGCCGGTCAGCTCCCGGGTCATGGAGCTGTCGGCCTCCCACAGTCCCCAGGCGATGGACAGCACGGGGCGGCCCTCGGCACGCAGGGCCGAGGCGAGGGCGTCGAGGAAACTGTTCGCGGCCACGTAGTTGCCCTGGCCGGGGCCCGCGAGGGTGGCAGCGGCCGAGGAGAACATCACGAACGCCGACAGCTCGTGGTCCCTGGTGAGGTCGCGCAGGTGGCACGCGGCATCGACCTTGGGGCGCAGCACGGTGGAGAGCCGGGCCGGGGTGAGGGACGTGATGACTCCGTCGTCGAGCACGCCGGCGGCGTGCACCACGGCACCGAGGGGGTGGTCGTCGGGGATCGCGCGGATGACGGCGGCGAGGGCGTCACGGTCGGCTGCGTCACAGCTCACCACGGTGGTCCGGGCGCCGTGGGCGGCGAGTTCGGCGACCAGTTCGGTCGCTCCGGGGGCGTCCGTTCCACGGCGTGTCACGAGCAGGAGGTGCCTGACGCCGTGGTGGACGACGAGGTGGCGGGCCGTGGCGGCTCCGACGGTGCCGGTGCCGCCGGTGACCAGGACGGTCCGGTCCGGGTCGAAGGCCGCGACGGGGGTCCGCGCGGTCGTGTCCGTCCGGGTGGTGTCCGTCCGGGTCGTGTCCGCTCGGGTGGTGTCCGTCCGGGTCGTGTCCGCTCGGGTGAGGGTGGGGGCGAGGAGGCGGCCGCCGCGGAGCGCGAGGTCCTCGTGGTCGAGGCGGGCGGCGAGTGCGAGGTCGTCGTCCGAAGGGGTGCCGTCGGTGTCGAGGAGCAGGAAGCGGCCCGGGTTCTCGGACTGGGCCGACTTCACGAGGCCGCGGACCGCGGCGGCCGCCAGGTCGGTGACCGTGTCGCCGCCGGTCACGGCGACCGCGCGCCGGGTGACCAGGAGGAGACGTGAGCGGGCCGCGCGGGGGTCGGTGAGCCAGCGCTGGAGCAGGGCCAGGGCGTGCGCGGTGGACGTGTGCGCGCCGGCCGCCGTGGCGGCGTCGGCGTCGGCGGACTGCCAGGGGACGACGACCAGTTCGCCGTACGGGGTGTCGGAGACGTCCGCGAGTACGTCGTCCGGGCCGGTGAGGAGGGTCGTCGAGGCGGGTTCCGGCAGGGAGGCGGGCCCGGCGGGGGTCCACGTGACGGTGTAGAGGTCTCCGGTGGGCTGCGGGGCGTCCGCCGGGAGGTCGTCCAGCTCGTGGGGTGTGACCGTGACCGCTCGCGCGGTCAGTACGGGGGCGCCCGCGCCGTCCAGCAGCCGGAGCGTGGCCCCGGTGCCGGAGTTCGGGGTGATGTGGACGCGGACCGAGGTGGCCGCGTGGGCGTGCAGGGTGAGGCCGGACCAGGTGAGCAGCCGGGGGGCGGGGTGGCCGAGCGCGGTGAGTGCGACGAGCGCGCCGTCCAGGAGGGCCGGGTGCACGGCGAACCGTGCGGCGTCCGCCTCCTGGCCCTCGTTCAGCGCGACGTCGGCGAAGATCTCGTCCGCCCGGCGCCACACGGCCTTGAGGGTGCGCGGTGCCGGGTTCGGCGCGCCGGGGAGGTCGAGGGCGCCGTACAGCTCCTCGGGGTCGGCCGGGACCGCGCCGGAAGGCGGCCAGGTTCCCTCCGTGAGGGCGGCGCTCGCGGCCGGTTCCTCGTCCTGGGCACGGGTCAGTGTGCCGTGGGCGTGGCGCGTCCAGGGCCGGAGCTCGTCGGTCCGGTCGGCGTCGGGGTGGAAGGGCCGTGCGTAGAGGGCGAAGGTCCAGCGGTTCTCGCCGTCGCCCGCCTCGGTGACCGTCTGCACCTCGGTCTCACCGGTGGCCGGGAGCGGCAGCGGTACGTCGATGTGCAGGTCGGCGAGGTGGTGGGCGCCGAGGGCGCGTCCGGTGTGCAGGGCGAGGTCGGTGAGGACGGATCCGGGTACCGAGGTGGCGCCGCCGGTGGGGAGGTCGGCCAGCCACGGCTGGGCGCGCCGGGAGAGGCGTCCGGTCGCCATGACGGTGGCCGAGTCGGCGAGGTGGGTGCCGTGGGACAGCAGGGGGTGCTCGCCGCGGTGGCCGGTGTGGCCGATGACCGGGTCGAGCCAGTAGCGGTGCCGCTCGAAGGCGTAGGTGGGCAGCTCGACATGGGGCTGGGGGCCCGGGACGAGGGCGTTCCAGTCGACGGTCAGTCCCGTGGTGTGCAGGGACGCGAGGGCGGACACGGCCGTGTGCGCCTCGTCGCGGTCCTTGCGGCACATGGGCACGAACAGCGGTCCCCGCTCGTCCGGCAGGCAGGTGCGGGCCAGTGCGGTGAGGGTGGCGTCCGGACCGATCTCCAGGAAGCGGGTGACCCCCTCCGCCGCGGCGGTGGTGACACCGTCCGCGAAACGCACCGGCTGCCGGACGTGCCGCACCCAGTACTCGGCGTCCAGCTCACCGGCCGCCGCCACCCGGCCGGTCACGGTGGAGACGACCGGGATCGCGGCGGGCCGGTACGTGAGGCCTTCGGTGACCGCGCGGAACCCGGCCAGCATCGGTTCCATCAGGGGCGAGTGGAACGCGTGCGACACCCGCAGGCGGGACGTACGCCGGCCCTGCGCCCGCAGCTCATCGGCGACCTCGGTCACGGCCGCCTCGGTGCCTGCGATCACCACGGCACGGGGGCCGTTGACCGCCGCCACCGACACCTCCGCGGCGCGCCCCTCCAGCAGCGCGAGGACCTCCTCCTCGGCGGCCTCGACGGCCACCATGGCGCCGCCCGGGGGCAGTTGCTGCATCAGCCGTCCACGTGCCACCACCAGCGTGCAGGCGTCCTCCAGGGACAGCACGCCCGCCACGTGCGCGGCCGCGATCTCGCCGACGGAGTGGCCGGCCACGAAGTCCGGCCGTACACCCCACGATTCGGCCAGCCGAAACAGTGCCACCTCGACCGCGAACAGCGCCGGCTGCGTCCACTCCGTGCGCTCCAGCAGGTCGCCGTCCGCGCCGAGGACGACGTCCTTCAGCTCCCCGCCGACGTGCGCGCACACCGCGTCGAAGGCCTCCGCGAACACCGGAAACGCCTCGTACAGTTCGCGCCCCATACCCGCGCGCTGCGCGCCCTGGCCCGAGAACAGGAAGGCGACCTTGCCGCCGCGGCGTGCGGTGCCGGTCACCGTGTTCGCCGGGGACCCGCCGGCGCCGAGAGCGCGCAGACCGTCGAGGAGGGCGTCCCGGTCGGTGCCGAGGACGACGGCGCGGTGTTCGAAGAAGGTGCGTCGGGTGGCCAGGGTGTGGGCGACGGCCCGGTCGTCCGTGCCGGGGTGCGCCTCGATGTGGTCCAGGAGGGCGCGGGCCTGCCCCTGGAGGGACGCGGGGGTGCGCGCGCTGAGGATCCAGGGCAGTACCGGCGACGTGCGGCCGGCCGGCCGGGCCGTGTCCACGGCGTCGCCCGGGGTGGCGGCCGGGTCGTCGCCCGGGGTGGCGGCCGGGGCCTCCTCCAGGATCACGTGGGCGTTGGTGCCGGAGACGCCGAACGCGGACACGCCCGTACGGCGCGGGCGTTCGGTGCGCGGCCAGGCGACGGGTTCGGTGAGCAGCCGTACGTCGCCCTCGGTCCAGTCGACCTTGGTGGTGGGGGCGTCGACGTGCAGGGTGCGCGGCAGGCGTTCGTGGCGCAGGGCCTGGACCATCTTGATGACGCCGCCGACCCCGGCCGCGGCCTGGGTGTGGCCGATGTTCGACTTGAGGGAACCCAGCCACAGGGGCCGCCCGTCGGGCCGGTCCTGGCCGTAGGTGGCGAGCAGGGCCTGCGCCTCGATGGGGTCGCCCAGGGTGGTGCCGGTGCCGTGCGCCTCGACGGCGTCGACGTCGGCCGGGGAGAGCCCGGCGGAGGCCAGTGCGGCGCGGATGACGCGCTGTTGTGCGGGGCCGTTGGGGGCGGTGAGGCCGCTGCTCGCCCCGTCCTGGTTGACGGCGGAGCCGCGGATGACGGCGAGGACCTGGTGGCCGTTGCGCTGGGCGTCGGAGAGGCGTTCGAGCAGGACCAGGCCCGCGCCCTCGCCCCAGCCGGTGCCGTCGGTCGCCTCGGCGAAGGACTTGCAGCGTCCGTCGGGCGAGAGTCCGCGCTGCCGGCTGAACTCCAGGAAGGTGACGGGGGTGGACATGACGGCGACGCCGCCGGCCACGGCGAGGTCGCATTCCCCGGCGCGCAGTGCCTGGACGGCCAGGTGCAGGGCGACCAGCGAGGAGGAGCAGGCGGTGTCGACGGTCAGGGCCGGGCCCTCGAAACCGAAGGTGTAGGAGATGCGGCCGGAGGCGATGCTGGCCGCGCTGCCGTTGCCGAGGTGGCCCTCGACCCCGGGGGGCGGCTCGGGGAAGCGGGTGGCGTAGTCGTTGTACATGACGCCCGCGAACACCCCGGTGGCGCTGCCGCGCAGGTCGGAGGGGCGCAGGCCGGCGCGTTCGAGGGCTTCCCAGGTCAGCTCGAGCAGCAGCCGCTGCTGCGGGTCGGTGGCGAGTGCCTCGCGGGGTGACATGCCGAAGAAGGCGGGGTCGAAGTCGGCGGCGTCGTGCAGGAATCCCCCTTCCCGCGTGTAGCAGGTCCCCGGGTGGGCGGGGTCGGGGTGGTAGAGGGCGTCCAGGTCCCAGCCCCGGTCGTCGGGGAAGCCGGAGACGCCGTCCGTGCCGGTGTCGACGAGGCGCCACAGGTCCTCGGGGGTGCGGACGCCGCCGGGGTAGCGGCAGCTCATGGAGACGACGGCGATGGGTTCCGTTGCCCTGGCCTCGACCTGGCGCAGCCGTGCGCGGGTGCGCTGGAGGTCGGTGGAGACGCGGGTCAGGAAGTCGCGAAGCTTGTCCTCGCTCACGGATCGGTCTCCCTTCGGCGGCGGGCGCGGAGGCTCGCCGGTGGGGCACGGGCCATCGTGTCGGCCCCGGCACCTGGGTGCCGGGGCCGGGCGAGGGCGGGGCCGGCGGCCGGGGCCCTCGCGGCGGGCGGCCGTGGCGCTCCCGGTGCCGGGCCGTCCTCCAGGGCGATTATGGGGACGGCCGGGGACGGTTCCGGAGGTTCGGCCGGGGGCTCTAAGAGAACTTCTAGCGTTGCCGCGCCGTTTGCCGGGCGCGTGCGTGCCGTTCGGGTCCGGCGGCCGCCCCTGCCCCGAGCCGCCCGGACCCCCGAGCCGCCCAGGCCCTGTGCCGCCCGTGCCTTGTGCGGTCCAAGCCCTGTGCCGCCCAGGCCCTGTGCGGCGGGGCGTGCGGCGGGGGTGCCGCTCACAGGCGGGCGGTCACCTCCAGCGCTCCGTCCCGCGGCGCCGGCAGCAGGCCCAGTCGCGCGGAGCGGTCCAGCAGGGTGCGGACCGCGTGCAGGCCGTCCTGGCCGAGGTCGGCGGTGAACTCGTTGACGTAGAGGCCGATGTGCCGGTCGACGACGTCCGGTTCCATCTCCTGGGCGTGCCGCAGGACGTAGGCGCGGGAGGCGGCGGGTGTGCGGCGGGCGGCGCGCAGCGAGGCCCGTACGGTGTCGGCGATCCGGTGGAGCAGGGGCTCGCCGAGGGAGCGGCGGGCGACGATGGCGCCGAGGGGGATGGGCAGGCCCGTCAGCTTCTCCCATTCCTCGCCCATGTCGGCGACGCGGTGCAGACCGTGGCGCCCGTAGGTGAAGCGGGCCTCGTGGATGACCAGGCCGGCGTCGACGCGGCCGTCGCGGACGGCCGGCATGATCTCGTGGAACGGCAGGACGGTGATGTCGCCGACGCCGCCCGGTACGGCTTCGGCGGCCCACAGCCTGAACAGCAGGTAGGCGGTGGAGCTCGTGCTGGGGACGGCGATCCGGGCCCCGGCCAGCGCGGCGGGCTCGGCGGGTCCGGCGGACAGGACGAGGGGGCCGCACCCGTAGCCGAGGGCGCCGCCGCACGGCAGCAGGGCGTAGTCGTCCAGGACGTGGGGCAGTGCCCCGTAGGAGATCTTCAGCACGTCCAGTTCACCGCGTGCGGCCATCCCGTTGGTGACGTCGATGTCGGCGAAGGTGAGCCGCACCTCGGGGGCTTCCGGGAGCAGCCCCTCGGTCCAGGCGTGGAAGACGAACGTGTCGTTGGGGCACGGCGAGTGCGCCAGGGTCAGCGGTGACGTCATGGGCGGTGGCTCCCTCGGTCTGCGGTCCGGCGGTCGGCCCGGAACGTGCCGTACGGCCAGGGACGTGCCGGGCGGCCAGGGACATGCCGGGCGGCACGGGGCCGTCGTCCTCAGCAAAGCCGTTGCGGGTATGGGGTTTTCCCCAGACTGCCGTCCGCGAGGATGGGAGCGCCCCACCCGGAGCGGTGTCGATGCCCCCGTCGTCCGGCCGGGGCCCGTGGCACCCGGATCGTTGGCCGGCTCCGCGGGCTCCCGCCGGACGGCCTCGACGCGGCCGCCCGGATGGTGCGGCGCGGTCCGTCCCGCCCGCCCGTCCCTGGGCGGGACGGCCGGTCCACGGTCCGCGGGAGATCGTTCCGTTCCGGGGGGCCGACGAGCCACGTGCTGCGCGTGCTCGGACCCACTACGTGTGCCACGAGGCACTGACCGAGGAGGTTCCCGGCCATGGACGCTGGGCTCAAGCGCGAGCTGGAGGAGAAGGTCCACTCCGGTGAGCGGCTGTCCCGCGAGGACGGCATCGCGTTGTACGAGTCGGACGACCTGGCCTGGCTGGGCGGTCTGGCGCACGAGGTGCGCACGCGCAAGAACGGCGACGTCGTGCACTTCAACGTCAACCGTCACCTCAACATGACGAACGTGTGCACCGCCTCCTGCGCGTACTGCTCCTTCCAGCGCAAGCCGGGCGAGGCGGACGCGTACACGATGCGCATCGAGGAGGCCGTCCGGCTGGCGAAGGCGATGGAGAACGAGCACCTCTCCGAGCTGCACATCGTCAACGGCCTGCACCCGAACCTGCCGTGGCGCTACTACCCGCGCTCCCTGCGCGAACTGAAGAAGGCGCTGCCCAACGTGGGGCTGAAGGCGTTCACCGCCACCGAGATCCACCACTTCGAGACGATCTCCGGCCTGTCCGCCTCCGAGATCCTGGACGAGTTGATCGACGCGGGTCTGGAGTCGCTGACCGGCGGTGGCGCGGAGATCTTCGACTGGGAGGTCCGCCAGCACATCGTCGACCACCGCACCCACTGGGAGGACTGGTCCCGCATCCACCGCCTGGCGCACGAGAAGGGCCTGAAGACCCCGTGCACCATGCTCTACGGCCACATCGAGGAGCCCCGCCACCGCGTGGACCACGTGCTGCGGCTGCGTGAACTGCAGGACGAGACCGGCGGCTTCCAGGTCTTCATCCCGCTGCGCTACCAGCACGACTTCGTCGACATGAAGGACGGCAAGGTCCGCAACCGCCTCCAGGCCCGCACCCGGATGGCGACCGGCGCGGAGGCCCTGAAGACCTTCGCGGTCTCCCGGCTGCTGTTCGACAACGTCCCGCACGTCAAGGTGTTCTGGGTGATGCACGGCCTGCAGACCGCGCAGCTTGCCCTCCAGCACGGCGCGGACGACATGGACGGCTCGGTCGTCGAGTACAAGATCACCCACGACGCCGACAACTACGGCACGCCGAACAAGCTGACCCGTGAGGACCTCCTCGACCTGATCCGCGACGCCGGGTTCCGCCCGGTGGAGCGCAACACCCGCTACGAGATCATCCGCGAGTACGACGGCCCCGACCCGGCGCGCCGCGAGTCCCCGCAGCCCATGCGGGTGTGAACCGGCGGACGGCACCGTGACTTCCTCTCCCCCACGCCCGCAAACCCACGACGACTCCGCCAGGCAGGTGTGAATGTCCCCCCAGACGACGAACAACGAGGACCTGGAAGTCTGGATCGACCAGGACCTGTGCACCGGTGACGGCATCTGCGCCCAGTACGCGCCCGAGGTGTTCGAGCTGGACATCGACGGACTCGCCTACGTGAAGAGCGAGCAGGACGAACTGCTGCAGGAGCCCGGCGCGACGACGAGGATCCCGCTGGAGGTGCTCTCCGACGTGGTCGACTCGGCCAAGGAGTGCCCGGGCGAGTGCATCCACGTCCGCCGCGTCGCCGACGGTGTCGAGATCCACGGACCTGATGCCGTGGACGCCTGACCGCCCCGACCCCCACCGGGCGGGACCCGCCGCACCGGCCCCTGCGCGGGCCGGCGGGCCCCGCCCCCCTCCTGACCGCACCCCGCGCACCACGCTGAATCCCTGCCCTGCGGAGCGGGCACGTCGACACCCGGGAAGGACACCCCACATCCCATGAGCACCACCCTCTCCGCCAACCTGTGGATCCGCAGGTTCCGGCCCTCTCCCGACGCGGCCGGCCGTCTGGTGTGCTTTCCGCACGCCGGCGGGTCGGCCAGTTTCTACGTGCCCGTCGCCGCCGCGCTGAGCCCCGGGGTCGACGTCCTCGCGATCCAGTACCCCGGACGCCAGGACCGCCGGAACGAGCCGGGACCCGCCTCCGTCGCCGAACTCGCGGACGGGGTGGCGGCGGCGCTGGCCGGCTGGGACGACCGTCCGCTGACCTTCTTCGGGCACAGCATGGGAGCCCTGGTCGCCTTCGAGACGGCCCGGCGGATGGAACGGAACGGGGCCGGGCCGGTCCGGCTGTTCGCGTCGGGCCGCCGCGCCCCCTCCAGGACCCGCGACGAGCACGTGCACACGCTCGACGACGACGGTGTGGTCGCCGAACTGCGCGCCCTGGCCGGCACGGACGCCAAGGTCCTCCAGGACGAGGAACTGCTGCGCATGGTGCTGCCCGCCATCCGCAGCGACTACCGGGCCGTGGAGACCTACCGCTGCGAGCCCGGCGCCCGGCTGCGCTGCCCCGTCACCGTGCTGACCGGGGACGCGGATCCGCGCACCTCGCTGGAGGAGGCCCGCGCGTGGAGCGGGCACACCGAGGGCGACTGCGACGTGCGCGTCTTCTCCGGCGGGCACTTCTTCCTGTCGGAGCGGCCCGGCGAGGTACTGGCCGTGCTGACCGAACACTTCGCCGCCGGCCGCACCACCGGACCGGCCTGACCTCCCGCGGCCGGCTCCCTCCGCCGACCGTCCCCCTCGACCCGTTCCGGGAGTTGTGCACCATGACCGAGCAACTCGCCCCCGAGGCACCGGCACCGGTGCCGATCCCGGTGCGCCGCCGCCGGCCCCGGGTGGGGCACATCCAGTTCCTCAACTGCCTGCCGCTGTTCTGGGGGCTGGCCCGCACCGGCACCCTCCTCGACATGGAGCTGCGCACCGACACCCCGGACGGCCTCAACGACGCGCTGGCCGCGGGCGACCTCGACATCGGGCCGATCAGCCTGCTGGAGTTCCTGCGGCACGCGGACGACCTGGTGGCCCTGCCGGACATCGCGGTCGGCAGCGACGGCGACGTGATGTCCTGCCTGATCGTCAGCCAGGTGCCGCTGGAGGACCTCGACGGTCAGCGTGTCGCGCTGGGCTCGACCAGCCGCACCTCCGTGCGCCTGGCGCAGCTGCTGCTGGCCGAGCGCGTCGGGGTGCGTCCCGACTACTACGTCTGCCCGCCCGACCTGCGCACCATGATGTCCGAGGCGAAGGCCGCCGTGATCATCGGTGACGCGGCGCTGCGCGCGGCCCTGCACGAGGCACCGAGGATGGGGCTGCGCGTGCACGACCTGGGCCGGATGTGGAAGGACTGGACGGGTCTGCCCTTCGTCTTCGCCGTCTTCGCGGCACGCCGCGACTTCCTGGACCGGGAGCCGGAGCTGGTGCACCGCGTCCACGCCGACCTGCTCGCCTCGCGCGACCTGTCGCTGGCCGAGGTCACCAAGGTGTGCGAACAGGCCGCCCAATGGGAGGAGTTCGACGCCGCGACGCTGGAGCGCTACTACACCACCGCTCTCGACTTCAGCCTCGGCCGGGCCCAGCTCGCCGGCATCTCCGAGTTCGCCCAGCGGGTCGGCGGAGACGACGCGGGCTTCCCGCCCGACGTCGTGGTCCGGCTGCTCGAACCCGCTGCTTCCTGATCACTTCCCCGACCACGCCACCGGAAAGGCCGGCACCGTGTCCCGACCTCCACACCATCCCCTCCAGTCCGTCCTCGACCGTGCTGCCGCCGGTGGGCGGATCACCCCCGAAGAGGCCCTCGACCTCTACCGCGACGCCCCGCTGCACGCGCTGGGCGCCGCCGCCGACGCCGTGCGCCGCCGCCGGTACGCCGGCACCGAGCACATCGCGACGTACATCATCGAGCGGAACATCAACTACACGAACGTCTGCGTGACGGCGTGCCGCTTCTGCGCCTTCTACGCCGCGCCGAAGGACACCGCCAAGGGCTGGACCCGCGACCTCGACGACATCCTGCGCCGCTGCGCGGAGACCGTCGAGCTGGGCGGCACGCAGATCATGTTCCAGGGCGGCCACCACCCGGACTACGGCGTCGAGTACTACGAGAAGCACTTCGCCGCCATCAAGAAGGAGTTCCCGCAGCTCGTCATCCACAGCCTGGGCGCCTCCGAGGTCGAGCACATGGCGCGGATCTCCAAGGTCAGCGTGGAGGAGGCCATCCAGCGCATCCACGCCGCGGGCCTCGACTCCTTCGCCGGTGCCGGCGCCGAACTGCTTCCGGAGCGGCCGCGCAAGGCGATCGCCCCGCTGAAGGAGTCCGGCGAGCGCTGGCTGGAGATCATGGAGATCGCGCACAACCTGGGCGTGGAGTCGACGTCCACGATGCTGATGGGCACCGGTGAGACCAACGCCGAGCGCATCGAGCACCTGCGCATGATCCGGGACGTGCAGGACCGCACGGGCGGCTTCCGCGCGTTCATCCCGTACACCTACCAGCCCGAGAACAACCACCTGAAGGGCCGCACCCAGGCCACCCTGTTCGAGTACCTGCGCATGATCGCCGTCGCGCGCCTGTTCCTCGACAACGTGGCGCACATCCAGGGCTCCTGGCTGACCACCGGCAAGGAGGTCGGCCAGCTCTCGCTGCACTACGGCGCGGACGACCTCGGCTCGGTCATGCTCGAGGAGAACGTCGTGTCCTCCGCGGGCGCCAAGCACCGCTCCAACCTGATGGAGCTGATCAACCTGATCCGCGCCGCGGGCCGGGTCCCGGCGCAGCGCTCCACGACCTACGAGCACCTCGTGGTGCACGACGACCCGGCGAACGACCCCGTCGACGACCGCGTCGTCTCGCACGTGTCCTCCACGGCCATCGAGGGCGGCACCGCACACCCGGAACTGAAGCTGATCGCCGCCACCTGACGACCGGGCTCCCCCACCCCCACCCCTGCGCACAAGGACGGAGAAGCCCATGGCGGGCGCCATTCACGCCGCGGGTCTGGTGAAGACCTTCGGCGATGTCCGGGCCGTCGACGGAGTCGACCTGGACGTACCGGAAGGCAGCGTGCTGGGCCTCCTGGGCCCCAACGGAGCGGGCAAGACCACCATGGTGCGTCTGCTCACCACGCTGCTGCGCCCCGACGCGGGCACCGCGACCGTGGCCGGTCACGAAGTGGTCCGCGACCCGGACTCGGTGCGGCTCGCGATCGGCCTGTCGGGCCAGTTCGCCGCCGTCGACGACCGGCTCACCGGCCGCGAGAACCTCCGCATGATCGGCGAGCTGTACGGGCTGCGCTCCCGCTCGGCCCGGCGGCGCGCCGACGAACTGCTCGACCGGTTCGACCTGGCCGGCGCCGCCGACCGGGTGTCGGGCACCTACTCCGGCGGCATGCGGCGCCGCCTGGACCTGGCGTGCGCGCTGGTGGTGCGGCCCTCGGTGATGTTCCTCGACGAGCCGTCGGTCGGTCTTGACCCGACGAGCCGGCTGCTGCTGTGGGACGCCATCGAGGACTTGGTGCGGCAGGGCACCACGCTGCTGCTCACCACCCAGTACCTGGAGGAGGCCGACCGGCTCGCCCAGGACCTCGCGGTGGTCGACCACGGGCGGATCATCGCCCGGGGAACCCCCCACGACCTCAAGGCCAGGGCCGGCGGCCGGCGCATCGAGCTGGTCGTGTCCTGGTCCGAGCAACTCGACGCCGCCGCACGGCTGCTGGCCCGGCTCGCCGGCCGCACCCCGGACGTCGACCGGCCCCGGGCCACGGTGTCCGCACCGGCCGAGGGCGGGGTGCGGCTGCTGGCGGAGGTGGTCACCGCGCTGGACGCCGAGGGCATCGAGATCACCGACATCGGGCTGCGCCGCCCCACCCTGGACGAGGTCTTCCTGGCCCTGACCGAGAACGTGTCCCGGGGCACCGGACGGACCGCGGTGGGCGTCGGCGCGCCGAGCGAGAAGGAGTGATGAACGTGTCGGCAGCGGCACCCGCCGTACCCGAACTGAAGCCCGGTACGGCCGCCAAGGCCGTACGCGACGTCCTGGTGGTGACCCGGCGCAACGTGCTCCGCATGGTGCGGATCCCCGAGGTGCTGATCCTCAGCCTGGTGCAGCCCGTGGTGTTCGTGCTGCTCTTCGCCTACCTGTTCGCCGGCTCCTTCGGGCTGCCCGGCGCGGAGGGCCCGGCGGCCTACCGGGAGTTCATGATGCCGGGGTTCTTCGCCCAGACCATCGCGTTCGCCACGGCCAGCAACAGCAGCGTCAGCATGGCCACCGACGTGCAGAGCGGCATGGTGGACCGGTTCCGGTCGCTGCCGATGGCGCGCGGCGCGCTGCTGACCGGGCGCACGGTCGCGGACCTGGTGCAGAACGTGATCGTCATCGTGGTGATGATCCTCTGCGCGCTGCTGGTCGGCTGGCGGATCCACCACGGTGTGCTCCGGGCGGTGGCGGCCTTCGCGCTGCTGCTGCTCATGGGGTACGCACTGTCGTGGGTGGGCGTCGTCGTCGGACTGTCGGTGCGCGCCCCGGAGGCGGCGGCGACCAGCAACTTCCTGTGGCTGTTCCCGCTGACGTTCCTGTCCAACGCGTTCGTGGCGCCGTCCACGCTGCCGACGGTGCTGCGCTGGGCCGCCGAGTGGAATCCGCTGAGCGCGACGGTGCAGGCGGCCCGCGAGCTGTTCGGCAACCCGGGGCTGGCCGCCACCGGGTCGTGGCCCGCGCAGCATCCGGTGCTGGTCTCGGTGACCTGGTCGGTGGTCATCGCCGTGGTGTGCCGGACGCTGGCGGTGCGCCGCTACCGTGCGGCCGGTGCCTGAGGGGGACGGCCTGATGACGGACGCCACGTTCCGGGCGGATCTGATCCGGCCGGTGCACGAACTGCTCGCCGGGCACGCGGCCCGGCAGCCGGACCGCGTCGCCTTCAAGGACGGCCGCCGCTCGGTCACCTGGGCCGAGCTGGACCGGCGCACGGCGCGGGTCGCCGGGCACCTGGTGGGCCTGGGGCTGGGCCGCGGCGAGTCGGCGGTGATCTACCTGCCGAACCGGGTGGAGACGGTGGAAAGCTATCTCGCCGTCACCCGCGCCGCCGGCGTGGGGGTGCCGCTGAACCCGCAGTCGACCGACCCCGAACTGGCCCATGTGCTGGCGGACTGCGCGGCCCGGGTGGTCATCACGGGTGCGGCGCAGCTGCCGCAGGTGCGCCGGGTCCTCGCGGACCGGCCGGACGTCGTGGTGATCCTGGTCGGTGACGCCTCCGAGCCGGGGTTCGCCGAGGCCCGCGACGAGACGCTGCCGCGGTGGGAGGTACTTGCGTCGACCTGGTCGCTGCGCGACCCGCCCCGCGACGACCTGGGCCTGGACGAGCCGGCCTCGATGCTGTACACCTCCGGCACGACCGGACGCCCCAAGGGCGTCGTCTCCACGCAGCGCGGCTCCCTGTGGGCGACGGCCGCGTGCAACGCCCCGCTGCTGGGGCTGTCGCCGCAGGACCGCCTCGTGTGGCCGATGCCCCTCTTCCACGCGGTGGCGCACAACATCTGCGTGCTCGGTGTGGTCGCCGTCGGCGCGAGCGCCCGCATCACCGACGCGCTGGCGGCCGAGGAGGTGCTGCTCCGGGCGCGGGAGGAGGACGCCACGTTCCTGGTGGGCGTGCCGACGCTGTTCCACCACATGGTGGAGCTGGCCCGCTCCGGTGCCGTGGAGGTGCCGCGGTTGCGGGTGTGCATGGTGGCGGGCTCCTCCTGCCCGCGGTCCCTGCACGAGGAGTTCCGGGCCGCCTTCGGCATCGGGCTGCTGGACAGCTACGGCTCCACCGAGACCGGCGGCGCCATCACGACCAACCTGCCCGGCGGGCCGTACGTGCCGGGTTCGTGCGGGGTGCCGCTGCCCGGGCTGACGCTGCGGCTGACCGATCCGCGCACCCGCGCGGAGGTCGAACCGGGTTCCGAGGGGGAGATCTGGGTCTCCAGCCCCGCCCTGATGCTGGGCTACCACCGGCAGCCGGAGGAGACCGCCGCCGTCCTGTCGGACGGCTGGTACCGCACCGGTGACCTGGCCCGGCAGGACGCCGACGGCTATGTGACGATCACGGGCCGGCTCAAGGAGCTCATCATCCGCGGCGGGGAGAACATCCACCCGCGCGAGGTGGAACAGGCGCTGGCCGCGGCTCCCGGGGTGGCCGACGCGGCCGTGGCGGGTGTCCCGCACGAGTCGCTCGGCGAGGTCCCCGCGGCCTACCTGGTGCCGGGCCCGGACGGGATCGACGTCGACGCCGTGCTGGCCGTGTGCCGGGAGCGGCTGTCGGCGTTCAAGCTGCCGGAGGAGATCCACGAGATCGCCGAGGTGCCGCGCAACCCGGCCGGCAAGGTCATCCGCAAGGAACTGGCCGGTGCGGCGGGCCGGTTGCTGTGGCGCCGTAACCGGCAGGCCGCGGAGTCGGCCCGCCGGTACACCGGCGCCGCCGACCTGGGCCTGGACGACACCGGTCACCCGTTGCTGACCGCGTGCGTCGAGCTGCCCGACCGGCGGGAACTGGTGTACACCGGCCGTCTCACGGCCGCCGGGACCGACCCCTCGCTGCTGCGGCGGACCGGCGGCGGCACGGTCGTTGCCGGATCCGCGCTGCTGGAGCTGGTGCTGTACGCGGCGGGCCGGGCCGGCTGCGCGCGCGTGGTCGAGCTCTCGGCAGACGAGCCGCTGGTGGTGCCCCGCGAGGAGGGTGTGCAGCTGCGGGTGACCGTGGGTGCGGCGGACGGTGCCGGTGTGCGGCGCGTGGAGGTGCACGGACGGCGGGACGCGCACGGCGCCGCGGGCCGCCCGTGGGCCCGGCACGCGTCGGGCGCGGTGGCGCCCGTCGCCCTGCCGGAGCCGGACGATCCGGTGGCCGTGTGGCCTCCGCAGGGCGCCCGCCGCGACAGCGCCGGTGACGCCGAGCCGGACGGCCGGGTGCCGGGCACGGTGTGGCGGCGGGACGACGAGGTGTTCGTGGAGGTGTCGCTGCCGGACTGGACTACGGCGCGGGACGGGTTCGAGGCGCACCCGGCGCTGCTGGAGGCGGCGTTCGCGGCCGCGGTCGGACGGTCACCGGAACCGGAGACCGCGGTGTCCTGGCGCGAGGTGTCCCTGTACGCGGTGGACGCGTCGGTGCTGCGGGTGCGGCTGCGGGCCGCGGCGGACGGGACCTGGTCGGTGGACGCCTCGGACGGTGCCGGGGACCCGGTGCTGACGGCGCGCTCGGTGACGTTCGCGCCGTCGGCCCGCGCTGCCGTCCGGGCGGCGTCCGCGGCCCAGCAGGACGGCCTGTTCGAGGAGGTGTGGGACGTCTTCGACCTGCCCCGCACGCCGCCGCGGCAGGAGCGCTGGACGGTCGTCGGCGCGGACGCGCTGGGGGCCCGCTCGGGGCTGATGTCGGCCGGCCGCTACTGCGAGATCCAGCCCGGTCTGCCGGAGCTGCTGTCCGCGGTGGAGGAGGGCGCCCCGGTACCGGACGTGGTGGTCGTCTCGCCGGCCGGAACGGCGGAGGGACCGTCGTCCGCCGACGCGGTGCGCGCGGCCGTCGACGAGGCGCTGGGCTGGGTGCGGCACTGGGCCGGTCCCCGCTTCGCGCACAGCCGTCTCGTCGTGCTGACCCGCGGCGCCCTCGCCGCCCGGGAGGACGGCGTGCCGCCGGACCCGGCGGCCGCCGCCGTGTGGGGTCTGGTCGGCGCGGTCCAGGACCGGGCGCCGGGCCGGATCGCGCTGATCGAGACCGACGCCGTCAAACGCTCCTGGCGGCGGGTGGAGGCCGCGGTCGCCTCGGGCGAGCCCCGACTCGCGCTGCGCGGCGGCGAGGTCCGCCGGCCGCGAGCGGCCCGGCTGCCGGTGGCGGTGCCCGACGGCCCCCCGGCCGGGCGGGTCGCGCTGTTCGCCGCGGGCGAGGAGGCGGGTCCGGCGGCGTTCCTGCCGGCCGTGTGGCCCGGGCACCGGCCGCTGCTGGCGGGCCCGTACGCGAAGAACGCGGCCGACCGGATGCCGGCGGCCACCGGGGCCGGCGATCCGGTGCCGTGGGACGGCGATCCGGTGCCGTGGGAGCCCGGCGACCCGGCCGGATCCGTCCGGGCACTGCTCGACGCCGGTCCCGCGACCGTGGTGTTCGCCGCTTCCGTACGGGCCGAGCGGGACGCCGACGTGGACGCCGCGCTGCGCCCCGTCGTGGACCCGGCACTGGAACTGGTCCGCTCGGCACCCACCGCCGCGGTGACGTCCGTGGTGTTCGCCACGCCCGGCCCGCGCGAGGCGGGGCCCGCGGACGCGGCGGTCGCGGCGGTGTTCGACGTCTGCGCCCGCCGGCTGCGGGAGGCGGGGGTGGCGGCCGTGTCGGTGCGCGGCCCGGCCGGACCGCCGGAGGAGGCCGCCGACCTGTTCGCCGCGGCCGTCGGCGCCGGACGGCCGGCGCTCACCGCCGAGCGGCCCGGGATACCGCGCCCGCGTACCGCCGCGCCCCTCACGGCGAGCGCCGCGCTGCTGCGCGGCCTCGCACCGGGCACGGTGCGGCGGGCCGCGCGCGACGCGGTCGCCGACCCCGGCGGGCTGCGGCACCGCCTGGCCGCGCTCACGGGCGCCGAGCAGGAGGAGATCCTGCTGCGTCTGGTGCGCGGGCACTTCGCGGAGGCGCTGGGCCGCGCGGGCGCCGGACAGGTGCCCGCCGACCAGGAGATCCGCGATCTGGGCTTCGACTCGCTGACCGCGCTGACCGCGCGCAACGCACTGGAGTCGGCAACCGGGCTGTCGCTGCCGGCGTCGGTGGTCTTCGACTTCGCGACACCGGCGGGGCTGGCCCGTCATCTGCGGGAGGAACTGCTCGCCGGCTGAGGCGAGCCGACGCCGGGCGGCAGGGCACCGAGGGGTGCGCTGCCGCCCGGTGCCGTGTTCGACGCCGCCCATGGAGGTCGGCCCGACAGGCCGGCCAGGAGGAGGAAGAGATGCGTGTCGAGAACGTGTACGTCGAGTCGCTGGGCGTGGTGCTGCCCGCCTGGGCCAGTGCCGAGCAGGCGGTGGCCGAGGGCCGGCTGGACGCGGAGATCCAGGCCGCGAACGGCCTGACCGGGGCGCATGTCGCGGGGGACGTACCGGCGATGGACCTGGCGGTGTCGGCGGCGCGGATCGCGCTGGACCGCTCGAAGATCGACCCGGAGGACCTGGGGGCGCACATTCACAGCGCGGTCCACTACCAGGCACCCGAAGGCGCGTACCCGCCCGGCTACATCCTGCGGGAGCTGGGGCTGGGACGGCTGCCCGCGCTCTTCCTCCAGCAGGGCTGCGACGGCATGCTCAGCGCGCTGGAGGTGGCGATCGGCAAGCTCACGGGGGCCGCCGAGGCGGGGTCGGTGCTGCTGACGACGGGTGAGAACTTCTCCTCCCCCACCATGGACCGCTGGCGGGGCTTCGGGCAGGCGTACATCCTCGGGGACGGCGCGGCGGCGGCGCTGGTCAGCGACGAGGGCGGGTTCGCCGAGGTGCGCTCGCTGAACTCCGGGGTGCTGCACGAGCTGGAGAAGTGGCACCGCGGTGACGGTCCGCTGGTGCTGCGCGAGGGCGCCGGGTCGATGTCCGACATGGCCGAGCGGGCGCAGCGGTTCACCGAACGCGAGATGCCGCTGTCGGAGACGATGGAGAAGCTGACCCTGTTCGACCTGGACATCATCCAGCGTTCCCTGGTGGACGCCGGGATCAACGCCTCGGACCTGGCGAAGGTCGTCCCCATCAACATGGACGGCCGGATGATCGAGTACTCGATCATGATGCCGCTGGGGCTGACGATGGACCGGTGCAGCTGGGACTTCGGCCGGGCGGTGGGGCACGTGGGCGGCGCGGACGTGTTCATCACGCTGGAGCACCTGGTCCGCACCCGGGCGGTGTCCCCCGGCGACCACGTGCTGCTGGTGTCCCAGGGGCCCGGCTGGCTGTGCAGCGCGGCCGTGGTCACGGTCACCGAGGTGCCGCACTGGGCCGAGTGACCGCGCGGCACGACGCAAGGGCCCGCCCCCCATCCGAGGGGGCGGGCCCTTGCGCTGTGTCCTCGGACCCGCGTCAGGCGCCGAGGCCGGTCAGCCAGCCGTCGGTGGCGTCGGCGGTGGAGCGGGCGTGCGCCTCCATCATGGTGAAGTGGTTGCCGGGGACGTCGAGCACGGTGTGGGCCCGGTCCCAGGACGTCTGCCACTCGTGCGCGGGCAGCTCCTCCCCGGGAGCCGGGGGCACCGGCGGTTCGCTGGAACGCACCAGCAGGACCGGGCAGTCGAGCGGGCCCGGCTCCCATTCGCCGATGAGCGCCACGTACCAGCTCATGGCGGTCAGCCGGTCGGTGTCCATGTGCGCGAACATCGACTCCCGTTCGAACATGCCGCTCAGCATCTGCTGGGAGAAGCGCAGGAACGGCGAGTCGGCCCGCGGCATGTAGGTGTCCAGCAGGACGACGGCGGCCGGTGCCGCGCCGCGCTCCTGCAGGCGCCGGGCCGCGGACAGGGCCAGTACGCCGCCGGAGGAGGAGCCGAGCAGGACCGCCGGGGTGTCGCCGACGGTGCGGTGTACGGCGTCGGCGTGCAGGTCGGCCACCGCGTCGAAGGTGGCGGGCAGCGGCTCCCCGGCGCCGAAACCCTGGGTGGGCAGCGCCCACACGTCGCGCCGGCCGCGGAAGCGGGAGGCGAACCGGGCGTACTGGTGGACGCCGGCGAGGGCGACGTAGGAGCTGAAGCACACCAGGGGTGCGGCGGCGTCGCCGGCCGACAGGCGGATGGCCTCCGGGACGGACGGCAGGTCGGCCGGGGCGGTGAAGGTGGGGCGCAGTCCGGCCGCCGCCTGGAGCAGCGTGAAGCCGTCGTCCACCCGGCCGTCCAGGCAGGCCGCCTTGAACAGGCCGCCGATCGTGTCCTCGGCGCGGACCGGCGGGCCGGCCGGAGCCGGGCCGCCGGCGGGTGCGGCGGCCTGCTGCGGCTCCGTGTCGAGGCGCTGGTGCAGGTGGGCGGCGAGCGCCTCGGGGGTGGCGTGGTCGAACAGCAGGGTGGGGGGCAGGGTGAGACCGGTCGCCGAGGCGAGGTGGTTGCGCAGTTCCACCACCGTCAGGGAGTCGAAGCCCTGCTCGGTGAAGAGGCGGTCGGGTTCGACCGCGTCGGCCGAGGGGTGGCCCAGCACGGTGGCGGCCAGGTCGCGGACCAGTCCGAGCAGGCGGGCGCGGCCCTCCTCGGGCGTGGTGCCGGCGAGCAGGCGCGAGGTGACCGGTCCACCGGTGGACCCGGCCTCGACGGTGCGGCGGGCCGGGGCGGTGGGGGCGGGGCGGAGCAGCGCGCGTACTCCCGCGGTGCCCGAGCCGGTGCGTACGGCGATCACCGCGGGGTCCGTGGCGGTCAGCGCGTCGTCCAGCAGGGCGAGGGCCTCGTCGGTGGCCAGCGGGCGCAGTCCGCCGCGGGCCAGCCGGCCGCGGTCGGTGGCGGACAGCCGGGAGGTCATGCCGCTGTCGCCGTCCCACAGTCCCCAGGCGACGGAGACGGCGGGCAGCCCGAGGGCGTGCCGATGGGCGGCGAGCCCGTCGAGGAAGGCGTTCGCGGCCGCGTAGTTGGCCTGGCCGGGCGCGCCGAAGGTGCCGGCCGCGGAGGAGAACAGCACGAACGCCGTCGGGCCGAGGTGCGCGGTGGCGTCGTGCAGGTGCCGGGCGCCGTCCGCCTTGGGCCGCAGCACGGTGTCCAGACGGCCCGGGTCGAGGGCGGTGAGCACGGCGTCGTCGGTGACGCCGGCCGCGTGGACGACGCCCGTGAGCGGCGCGTCGTCGGGCAGCCGGCTCAGCAGGCGGGTGACGTCGGCGCGGTCGGCGACGTCGCAGGCCTCCAGCCGGACCCTGGCTCCCAGTGCGGTCAGTTCGGCGACCAGGGTGTCGGCGCCGTCGGCGGCGGGGCCGCGGCGGCCGGTCAGCAGCAGGGAGCGCACGCCGTGCCGGGTGACCAGGTGCCGGGCGACGGCCCGGCCGAGGGTGCCGGTGGCGCCGGTGACCAGGACGGTTCCGGCGGCCAGGCCAGGCGTGGTGGGGCCGGTGGCGGCGGGGGCGACGTCGGGGTGCAGGAGGCGTCCGTCGCGGACGGCGCCGTGCGGGTGGCCGGCGGCGACCGCGGCGAGCAGCGCCCGGTCGTCGGCGTCCGTGGGCTCGCCGGGCAGGTCCAGCAGCTGGAACCGTCCGGGGTGCTCGGCCTGCGCGGAGCGCACCAGTCCCCACAGGGCGGCGCCGGCGACGTCCGGCAGGGCCGCCCCGGCAGACGCGGTGACCGGGCCGGCGGTGACGGCGGCGCGGGTGACGAGGACCAGCCGGGAGCCGGCGAACCGGTCGTCGGCCAGCCAGCCGCACATCAGCTCGTGCACCCGGGTCAGCAGGCCCCGTACCGCGTCGGGTGCCGCGTGACCGTCGGGGCGGCCGGGTTCGGGGGCCACCAGGACCAGTTCGGGCATGGTCATGCCGGTGTCGACCGCCTTGGCCAGGGCCTCCAGGTCGGCGTAGGTCTCCAGGTGCACGCCGGCCCCGTCGAGGGCGGCGGCGACGCGGTCGTCACCGGTGCCGAGGACGATCCAGCGCACCGACTCCGCGCGCGGCGCGGCCGGCAGCGGCAGGGTCTCCCGCCAGTCCAGGCGCAGCAGTTCGGCCCGGTCCGGGCCCTCGGCGGGGCTCACCGCGCGCAGGGTGATCGCGTCGGCGGTGGCGACCGGCTGCCCGGTGGTGTCGGTGACGAGGACGGAGTAGCCGTGGTCGTGCCCGGCGGGGGCCAGCCGCACCCGCAGCGCGGTGGCGCCGGTGGCGTGCAGGGTGAGCCCGGTCCAGGCGAACGGCAGCATGGGCGCGGCGGGTTCGTCCGCCGGTACTCCCGGGCGCCGCACCAGGAGCGCCTGGACGGCGGCGTCCAGGAGCGCGGGGTGCAGGCCGTGGCGGGCGGCGTCCTCCCGGTACGGCTCGGGCAGTTCGACCTCGGCGAAGACCTCCTCGCCGCGCTGCCACACGGTGCGCAGCCCGCGGAAGCCGGGCCCGTAGTCGAAACCGGCCGCGGCGAAGGCGGCGTAGGGGTCCGTGTCGGAGACGACGGCGGCGCCGGGCGGCGGCCAGGCGGCCAGGTCGCCCGTCGGCGGGGAGGGGACCTGCGGGGCGAGGACGCCCCGGGCGTGGGGGCGCCAGTCCGTCCCGTCCCCGGCGGGCCGTGACCAGATGCCGAAGGAGCGGCGCCCGGACTCGTCGGGGGCGTCGACGGTGACCTGGACGGGGACGGCTCCCCGCTCCGGTACGGCGAGCGGGCTGAGCAGGGTGAGTTCGCTCAGGTGGCCGCAGCCGGCCCGGTCGCCGACGTGTACGGCGAGGTCGAGGAAGCCGGTGGCGGGCAGGATGACCTGCCCGAGGACGGCGTGGTCGGCGAGCCAGGGCTGGGTGCGCGTGGACAGTCGCCCGGTGAACAGCAGCTCCTGCGAGCCCGCCCGGGTGATCTCGGCGTCGAGGAACGGGTGACCGGCGGGGTCGGCTCCGCCGGCTGCGGCGACCGCGCCGGCCGGCACGGTGGGCAGCCAGTAGCGCTGCCGCTGGAAGGCGTACGTGGGCAGGGGCACGGGCCGGGCGCCGGGCAGCAGCGCCGCCCAGTCGGGGTCGGTGCCGTGGGCGAAGAGGGTGGCGACCGCGGTGAGCAGCCGGCGTCGTTCGGGCTGGTCGCGCAGGACGGCGGCGGTGAACACCGCGTCCGGCGCGGCCTCGGGCTCCGCCTCGGCGAGGGCCGCCTCGGCGAGGGCGGTGAGCCGGCTGTCGGGGCCCACCTCCAGGAAGCGGCGCGTTCCGAGGTCGCGCAGGCGCAGCAGGGCGTCGTGGAACCGGACCGGGCGCCTGACGTGCCGTACCCAGTACTCGGGGTCGGTGAGCAGGCCGGGTTCCGCGGCCGAGCCGGTCCCGGTCGACACGACGGGCAGGGCCGGCTCGGCGTAGGAGAGTCCGGTGACGACGGCCCGGAACTCCTCGAGCACCGGCTCCATCAGGGGCGAGTGGAAGGCGTGGCCGACCCGCAGCCGGGTGGCGCGCCGGCCCAGCCGGGCGAAGTGCGCGCAGACCTCCGTCACGGCGTCCTCGGTGCCGGAGACGACGGTGTCACCGGGCCCGTTGAGGGCGGCGACGCCGATCTCGTCCTCCCGTCCGGCCAGCAGGGGCGCCACCTCGGCCTCGGTGGCCCGCACGGCGGCCATCGCGCCGCCCGGCGGGAGGGCCTGCATCAGGCGTCCGCGGGCGGCCACCAGGGCGCAGGCGTCGTCGAGGGAGAACACGCCGGCCACGTGGGCCGCGGCGATCTCTCCGATGGAGTGGCCCGCGAGCACGTCGGGGCGTACGCCGAGCGACTCCAGCAGCCGGAACAGCGCGACCTCGAAGGCGAAAAGGGCGGGCTGGGCGTACTCGGTGCGGTGCACGAGGTCGGCGTCGTCCCCGAACACGGCCTCGCGCAGGCCGGGGACGCGGGCGCACACGGCGTCGAAGGCGTCGGCGAACACCGGGAAGGCGGCGTGCAGTTCACGGCCCATGCCGGGGCGCTGGGCGCCCTGTCCGGTGAACAGGAAGGCGGTGCGTCCGCCGGTGCGGGCGGTGCCGGTGACGGTGGCCGGCAGCGGGGTGCCGTCGGCGAGGGCCCGGAGCTGGGCGGTGAGGTCGTCCTGGCCCGCGCCGACGAGGACGGCGCGGTGGGGGAAGGCGGTACGGGTGGTGGCCAGGGCGAGGGCGGTGTCGGCCGGGGCCACGCCGGGGTGCGCGCTCACGTGGTCGAGCAGGCGGCGGGCCTGGTCGCGCAGGGCACGCGGGTCGCGGCCGCTGACGACCCAGGGGACGTCGCCGGACGGCTTCCCCTCCGTATCGGCGGCGGGCTGTTCGGGGGCGGCTTCGAGGACGACGTGCGCGTTGGTGCCGCTGATCCCGAACGACGACACACCCGCACGCCGCGGCCGGTCCCCCGGCACGGTCCACTCCCGTGCCTCGGTCAGCAGCTCGACCGCGCCCTGCTCCCAGTCCACGTGCGAGGACGGCGCGTCCACGTGCAACGTCGCCGGCAGCACACCGTGCTCCATCGCCAGCACCATCTTCATCACACCCGCCACACCGGCACCCGCCTGCGTGTGACCGACATTCGACTTCACCGAACCCAGCCACAGGGGCCGTTGACGATCGCGGCCGTAGGTGGCGAGCAGGGCCTGCGCCTCGATCGGGTCACCCAGCCGCGTGCCCGTGCCGTGCGCCTCCACCGCGTCCACCTCGGCCGCCGACAGCCCGGCGTCCGCGAGCGCGGCCCGGATCACCCGCTGCTGGGAGGGGCCGTTCGGCGCGCTCAGACCGTTGGACGCGCCGTCCTGGTTGACCGCGCTGCCCTTCACCACCGCCAGTACGCGATGCCCCAGCCGGCGCGCGTCCGACAACCGCTCCACCAGCAGCAGACCGCCGCCCTCGGAGAACCCGGTCCCGTCCGCCGCGTCCGCGAACGCCTTGCACCGCCCGTCGGCCGCCAGCCCCTGCTGACGGCTGAAGTCCACGAACAGGCCGGGCGTCGACATCACGGTGACTCCGCCCGCGAGGGCGAGGTCGCACTCCCCCGCCCGCAGCGACCGTGCGGCCAGGTGCAAGGCCACCAGGGAGGACGAGCAGGCGGTGTCGACGGTGACCGCCGGGCCCTCCAGGCCGAAGGTGTACGACAGCCGGCCCGACATGACACTGGCGGAGTTGCCGGTGCCCAGGTGGGCTCCGACCTCGTCGCCCGGTGCGATCGGGCGGGAGGTGTAGTCCTGGTAGTTGGTGCCGGCGAAGACACCGGTGCGGCTGCCGCGCAGCGCGCGCGGGTCGATCCCGGCCCGCTCGAACGTCTCCCACGCCATCTCCAGCAGCAGCCGCTGCTGCGGGTCCATGGCGAGGGCCTCGCGCGGCGAGATGTTGAACACGCCCGGGTCGAAGTCCGCGAAGCCGTCGAGGAAACCGCCGGTGAGCGTGGAGGTGCGGCCGGCCCGTCCGGGCTCGGGGTCGTACAGGGACTCCAGGTCCCAGTCCCGGTCCTGCGGGAAGGGGCCCATCACGTCGGTGCCGTCGGCCAGGAGCTGCCAGAACCGCTCGGGGGTGTCCGCGCCGCGGGGGAAGCGGCAGGCCATGCCGACGATCACGACGGGGTCGTCGGCGGTGTCCGTGCGCGGCCCGGCGGGGCCGGCGCCGGAGACGGGGAGCCCTTGCCGGGGGGCGAGTTGCTGGTCGAGGTGTTCGGCGAGCGCGGCCGGGGTCGGGTAGTCGTAGACGAGGGTGGCGGGCAGCCTCATGCCGGTCGCCTCGCCGAGGGTGTTGCGCAGTTCGACGGCGGTGAGGGAGTCGAAGCCGAGTTCGCGGAAGGCGCGGGCGGGTTCGACGTCGTCGGGGCTCGGGTGGTTGAGGACGTAGGCGATGTGGGCGCGGACGAGGTGCAGCAGGGCGTGCCTGCGGTCCGCGTCGGAGAGGGCGGCGAGCTGGGCGGGGAGCCCGCCCTCGGTGTCCGCCGTGTCCGGGTCGCCGGCGCCGGGCGCGGGCCGGTTCGCCCGCAGGCGCTCGAGGTCGGGCAGGGCGGCGTACAGGCGCCGGGGACGGCCCTTGGCGAGTTCGGCGCCGAAGACCTCCCAGTCGATGTCGGTGACGACCAGCGCCGTGTCGTCGTGGTCGAGGGCGTCCTGGAGGGCGGTGACCGCGACGGCGGGGTCCATCAGGCGTACGCCGTGCCGCTGGAGGCGTTCGCCGACGGTGCCGGAGGCCATGCCGCCGTCGGCCCAGCCGCTCCAGGCGACGGCGGTGGCGGGCAGCCCGCGGGCGCGGCGGTCCTCGGCGAGGGCGTCGAGGAAGGCGTTGCCGGGAGCGTAGTTGCCGTGTCCGGGGCTGCCGAAGACGCCCGAGGAGGAGGAGAACAGCACGAACGCGGACAGGTCGAGTCCGGCGGTGGCGGCGTCGAGGTTGAGGGCGCCGCCGACCTTGACCCGCAGGACCTCGGCGAGCCGGTCGGGGGTGAGGGAGCCGATGACGCCGTCGTCGAGGACGGCCGCGGTGTGGAAGACGGCGGTCAGGGGCCGGTCGGCGGGGATGGCGGCGAGCAGGGAGCCGAGGGCGTCGGGATCGGCGATGTCGCAGGCGGCCAGCTCGGCGCGGGTTCCGTGGGCGGCGAGTTCCTCCAGCAGGCCGGCGGCGCCCTCCGCGTCGGGGCCGGAGCGGCTGACGAGCAGCAGGTGCTCGGCGCCGGAGCGGGCGAGCCAGCGGGCGACGTGCCGGCCGAGGGCGCCGGTGCCGCCGGTGACCAGGACGGTGCCGCCGGGCTGCCAGCGGCGGCGGGCGGGCAGCCCGCCGGTGGCGGCGCGTTCCAGGCGGCGGCCGAGGACGCCGGCGGGGCGGATCGCGACCTGGTCCTCGTGGTCGGTGCCCGCGAGGACCGCGATCAGCCGGTCGGCGGCGCGGTCGTCCGGGTCGGCCGGCAGGTCGGCCAGGCCGCCCCAGCAGTCGGCCTGTTCGAGCGCGACGACCCGGCCGAAGCCCCAGACGAGGGCCTGGGCGGGGTGGTCGGGGCCCGCTGCGGGCGCGGTGGCGACGGCGCCGCGGGTCAGGAACCACACCGGCAGGCGGGTGTTGAGGTCGTCCATGGCCTGGACGAGGGCGACGGTGGCGGCGAATCCGCCCGGCAGCAGCGGGTGGCCGGGGTGCGGGGTGTCGTCGAGGGCGAGGAGGGACAGCACGGCCCGGGCTCCGTCGGCCGCGCCGGACAGGGCGGCGGCGAGGGCGGCGCGGTCGGCGGCGGTGTCGACGACGACCGGGACGCAGTCGGCGCCGGCCCGGGTGAGGGCGGCGTGGACCGCGGTGGCCTCGGGGCCGTCCTCGTGGCCGCGGGGCACCAGCAGCGGCCAGCGTCCGGTCAGCGCGGGGGCGGGGTGGTCGGCCAGGGGGTGCCAGGTGATGCGGTAGCGCCAGCGGTCGGCGGTGGCCCGGTCGGTGCTGCGCCTGCGGTAGCCGGCCAGGGCGGGGGCCAGGGCGGAGACGGTGTCCGGGTCCAGGTCGAGGGCGGCGGCCAGGGTGTCGAGGTCGCCCGCCTCGACGGCCTGCCAGAACGGGGCGTCCGCGGTGCCGGCGGCGGTGTCCGCGGCCGGCTTGCCGGTGAAGGCGGGCCAGTAGCGGCGGCGTTGGAAGGCGTAGACGGGCAGGTCGACGCGGTGCGCGGGCTCGTCGTGGACGGCCGTCCAGTCGACGCTGCCGCCGCGCACGGCGAGGGCGGCGGCGGAGGCGAGGAAGCGTTCGGGTCCGCCTTCGGAGCGGCGCAGGGTGCCGAGGACGGCGCCGTCGGTGATGCCGAGGTCCTCCAGGATGTCGCCGACCGCGGTGGTGACGACGGGGTGCGGGCCGGCCTCGACGAAGACGCGGTGCCCGGCTGCGGCGAGGTCCCGCACGGTGGTCTCGAAGCGGACCGGGCGGCGGACGTTGTCGTACCAGTAGGCGGCGTCGAGGGTGGTGGTGTCCTCGACGCGGGCCCCGGTGACGGTGGAGTGGAAGGGGATCCGTGCGGGGCGCGGGCGGACCGGGGCGAACCCGGCGAGGAGCGCGTCGCGGACCTCCTCCACCTGGGCGCAGTGGGAGGCGTAGTCCACGGGGACGCGGCGGGCGCGGACCCCGGCGGCGGTGAGGGCGGTCAGCAGTTCGGCGAGCGGTTCGGCGTCCCCGGAGACGGTGACCGAGCGGGGGCCGGTGACCGAACCCACCGAGATCCGGCCCTCGTAGGGGGTCAGGAGCTGTTCCACCTCGGCGAGCGGCAGGGGGACGGCCACCATGCCGCCGCGGCCGGTGATGGCGGTCAGTTCCCGGGAGCGGGTGACGACGACGCGGGCGGCGTCCTCCAGGGTGAGGACGCCGGCGATGTGGGCGGCGGCGATCTCGCCCTGGCTCTGCCCGGCCACCGCGGCGGGGCGCACTCCGCAGGCCATCCACAGCCGGGCGAGTGCGACGCAGACGACGAACAGGGTGGGCTGGACGACGTCGAGGCGCTCCAGCGGCGGGGCGCCCGGTGCGCGGCGCAGCACGTCGAGGACCGCGTAGTCGGTGAACGTCTCGACCGCGGCGGCGGCCTCGTCGAAGAAGCGGCGGAACCGCGGGTCGGCCCCGTACAGCTCGGTGGCCATGCCCTCCCACTGGGGGCCCTGTCCGGGGAAGAGGAGGACCGGGTCGCCGTCGGTGTCGGCGACACCGCGCACGACGGCCGCGTCGGGTGTGCCCTCGGCGAGTGAGACCAGGCCGCGCAGGAGATCGTCCCGGTCGCGGGCGACGACCACGGCCCGGTGTTCGAGGGCGGGCCGGGTGGCGGCCAGGGACCAGGCCAGGTCGGCGGGGCGGGGCGTGCCGTCGGGGGCGCCCCGCAGGTGGGCGGCGAGGCGGGCGGCCTGCGCGCGCAGGGCGGCGGCGGTGCGGCCGGAGACGGGGAAGGCGCGGGCGCGGGGGGTGTCGTCGGCCGGCGCGGCCGTCTCGTCCGTGTCCGGCTCGGGGGCCTGTTCGAGGATGACGTGGGCGTTGGTGCCGCTGACGCCGAAGGAGGAGACCGCGGCGCGGCGCGGCCGGTCGCCGGTGCTGGGCCAGTCGCGGGCCTCGGTGAGCAGTTCGACGTGGCCCGCGCTCCAGTCGACGTGCCGGCTGGGCCGGTCGACGTGCAGGGTGGCCGGCAGGCGGCCGGCGCGCAGGGCGAGGACGGTCTTGATGACGCCGGCGACTCCGGCGGCGGCCTGGGTGTGGCCGATGTTGGACTTCACCGAGCCGAGCAGCAGCGGCCGGTCGGCGGGCCGGTCCTGGCCGTAGGTGGCGAGGAGTGCCTGTGCCTCGATCGGGTCGCCGAGGGTGGTGCCGGTGCCGTGCGCCTCGACGGCGTCGACGTCGGCGGGGGCGAGCCCGGCGGAGCGCAGGGCCTGCCAGATGACGCGTTCCTGGGACGGCCCGTTGGGTGCGGTCAGGCCGTTGGAGGCGCCGTCCTGGTTGACGGCGGAGCCGCGCAGCACGGCGAGGACGGGGTGGCCGTTGCGGCGGGCGTCGGCCAGCCGCTCGACGACGAGGACACCGGCGCCCTCGCCCCAGGCGGTGCCGTCGGCCGCGTCGGCGAAGGCCCGGCAGCGTCCGTCCGGGGACAGCCCGCGCTGGCGGCTGAACTCCAGGAAGATCGTCGGCGTCGACATGACGGTGACGCCGCCGGCCAGGGCCAGGTCGCACTCCCCCGCGCGCAGCGCCTGCGCGGCCAGGTGCAGGGTGACCAGGGAGGAGGAGCAGGCGGTGTCCACGGACACGGCCGGCCCCTCCAGGCCCAGGGTGTACGAGATGCGCCCGGAGAGCACGCTGGGCGAGTTGCCGACACCGTCGTCGCCGGCGTTGTCGGAGTGGGCGAGCAGGGCGGGGTAGTCCTGCAGGTTGGTGCCGGAGAACACACCGGTGCGGCTGCCGCGCAGGGCGAGCGGGTCGATGCCGGCGCGTTCCAGGGCCTCCCAGCAGATCTCCAGCAGCAGCCGCTGCTGCGGGTCGGTGCCGACGGCCTCGCGCGGGGAGATCCCGAAGAAGGAGGCGTCGAAGTCGGCGACCCGGTCGATGAACCCGCCGGTGCGGGTGTAGCTGCGGCCGGGCGTGCCCGGTTCCGGGTCGTAGAGCGACTCGACGTCCCAGCCGCGGTCGCGCGGCCAGTCGGTCATCGCGTCGGTGCCGTCCTCCAGCAGCCGCCACAGGTCGTCGGGGCCGGACACGCCACCGGGGAAGCGGCAGCCCATCGCGACGATCGCTATGGGTTCCTTCTCGCGGGCCTCGGCCGCCGCCAGCCGCTGTCGCGTCTGGTGGAGATCGGCCGTGACCTTCTTCAGGTAGCCGAGGAGCTTGTCCTCATCGCTCATGCGTTCCTCACCCGTTTCCGAGGTCCCGTGGCCGTCCCCGCTAGGAGATGCCGAGGTCGTTCTCGATGAAGTCGAAGAGTTCGTCCGCCGCGGCGGACTCCAGGCGGTCGGTGATGTCGTCGCCGGTCGCCGCGGCCGGTGCGGCGGCGGTCGCGGTGCCGCCGATGCGTCCGAGCAGCGACTGCAGGCGGGCGCCGATGCGGTCGAGCCTGGCGTCGCCGGCCGGCAGCCCGGACAGGGCCGCTTCCAGCCGGTCGAGGTCGGCGAGGACGGCGCCGGCCGCGTCCGTGTCGTCGGTGAGCCGGCCGAGCAGGTGTCCGGCGAGCGCGGTGGCGTTGGGCTGGTCGAACAGGAGCGTGGCCGGGAGGGCGAGACCGGTGGCGGCGCCGATCCGGTTGCGCAGTTCGACCGCCGTCAGCGAGTCGAAGCCGAGGGCGTTGAACGCCTGCGTGGCGCCGACCCGGTCGGGGGAGGCGTGCCCGAGGACGGCGGCGGCCTCGGTGCGCACCAGGCCGACCAGCGTGCGTTCCCGTTCGGCGGGGGTCTGTCCGGCCAGCCGGGCGCGCAGGGCCTGCCCGGCGTCCGCGTCCGCGCTCTCGGGGCGCCGGGCCAGCAGTTCGCGCACCTCGGGCAGTTCGGCGAGCAGCGGGCTGGGCCGGGAGGTGGTGAAGCCGGGGGCGAACCGCGCCCAGTCGATGTCGGCGACGGCGAGCACGGCGTCGGTGCGTGCCGTGGCCCGGCCGACCGCCTCCACCGCCCGGTCGGGGTCGAGGGGGCTGATGCCGCCGCGGCGCATGCGGGCCTCGGTGTCGGCGTCCCGGGTCGCCATGCCGCCGCCCGCCCAGGGGCCCCAGGCCAGGGAGGTGGCCGGCAGGCCGGCGGCGCGGCGCTGTTCGGCGAGCGCGTCCAGGCAGGCGTTGGCGGCGGCGTAGTTGGCCTGGCCGATGGTGCCCAGGGTGCCGGAGACCGACGAGTACAGGACGAACGCCGTGAGGTCCCGGTCCCGAGTGAGGTCGTGGAGGTTGCGGGCGGCGGCGAGCTTGGGCCGCAGCACGTTCTCCAGGGCGTCGGCGTCCATGCCGTCGATGAGCCGGTCGTCGAGGACACCGGCGGTGTGCACGACCGCGTCGACGGGGTGCTCGGCCAGCAGGGCGGCGAGCGCGTCCCGGTCGGCGACGTCGCAGGCGGTCAGGACGAGTGCGGTGCCGGTGCCGGCCAGGGTCTCCTCGAGGCGGGCGGCGCCGGGCGAGCCGGGGCCCGAGCGGCTGACGGCGACGATCCGGGTGGTGCCGCGGGAGGCGAGCCAGGCGGCGGTGCGCAGGCCGAGGGCGCCGGTCGCGCCGGTGAGCAGGACGGTGCCCGTCCAGTCGGGCGACGTCCCGGCGGGCCGTGCGGCGGGGACGCGTTCGAGGCGGCGCAGGAAGGTGCCGGCGGCGCGCACGGCGGTCTGGTCCTCGCGGCCGTCCGCCAGGACCGCGCACAGCCGGCGGGCGATGTCGGGGGCGACGGCACCGGTGCCGGCGGGCAGGTCGACCAGTCCGCCCCACAGCTGCGGGTGTTCCAGCGCGGCGGTGCGGCCCAGGCCCCATACGGCGGCCTGTTCGAGTGCGGCGGGCGCCTCGTGTCCCAGCACGCCGGCCGCGCCCGCGGTGACGGCCCACAGGCGGGTGGTGTCCGGGCCCGTGGCCCGGTCGGCGAGGGCCTGCACGAGGGCGGTGGTCGCGGCGAGGCCGGCCGGGACGGCGCGGTGGCCGGGCAGCGGCCGGGTGTCGGCGGCCAGCAGGGACAGGACGCCCGCGGGCGCCGGGCCGTCCTCGCGGGCGGTGTCGTAGGCGGCGGCCAGGGTCGTGCGGTCGGCGCCCGCGCAGTCCACGGGCAGGACGCGGACGCGGGCGCCGTGCGCGGTGAGCGCCTCGGCGATCGACGTGGCCCAGGGGCCGCCGTCCAGTGAGCCGGGGACGGCGAGCAGCCAGGTGCCGGTGAGGGCGGCGGTGGCGCCGTCGGCGGCGGGCCGCCAGGTGACGCGGTGCTCCCAGCGCTGTTCCTCGGCGTGCCTGCGGTCCGCGCCGCGCCAGGCGGCGAGGGCCGGCAGGACGGCGCTGAGCGGGGCGTCCGCGTCGAGGTCGAGCCGCTCGGCCAGGGCTGCCGGGTCGGCGGCCTCGACCAGGTCCCAGAAGTCGCCGTCGGCCGCGGGCGCGGCGGTCCGCGCGGACGGTTCCAGCCAGTAGCGCTCGCGCTGGAAGGCGTACGTCGGCAGGGCGACGGGCCGGGCGCCGGCGTCGGCGGGGTGGGCGGGCAGGTCTCCGCGGCCGTGCGCGTGCAGGGTGGCGGCGGCCAGCAGCGCCGCGCGCGTCTCGGGCAGGTCGCGGTGGAGGAGGGGCACGGCGGTGACGGCGGCCGGGTCGCCGACGCCGTCGCGGACCAGGGGGGTGAGGGTGGCGTCGGGGCCGAGTTCGAGGCAGAGGGTGACGCCCTCGGTCTCCAGGGCGCGCACCCCGTCCGCGAAGCGGACGGCCTCGCGGACGTGGCGCACCCAGTAGTCCGGGGTGCACAGGTCCTCACCGGCGCACAGGGCGCCGGTCAGGTTCGACACCACGGGGACGGCCGGCGGCGCGTAGCGCACGCGCGCGGCCACCTGCCGGAAGTCCTCCAGCATGGCGTCCATCAGCGGCGAGTGGAAGGCGTGGCTGACCCGCAGGCGCCGGGTCCGGCGGCCGCGCGCGGCGAACTCGGCGGCGACCGCGTCCACGTCGTCCGCGGCGCCGGAGACCACGACGGAGACGGGCCCGTTGACGGCGGCGATCGCGACGCGGTCGGCCCGGCCCTCCAGGTACGGCAGCACCTCCGCCTCGGTGGCCTCGACGGCGGTCATCGCGCCGCCCTCCGGCAGCGCCTGCATGAGCCGGCCGCGCGCGGCGACCAGGGCGCAGGCGTCGGCGAGGTCGAGCACCCCGGCGGCGTGCGCGGCGGTGAGCTCGCCGACGGAGTGCCCGGCCAGTACGTCGGGCCGGACGCCCCAGGAGGCGGTCAGGGCGTGGGCGGCCGTGCCGAAGGCGAACAGGGCGGCCTGGGTCCAGGCGGTGCGGTCCAGCAGCGCCGCCTCGGCACTGCCCTCGGCGGCGAGGACGACCTCGCGCAGCGGCGGTCCGTCCAGGTGCCGGTCCAGTTCGGCGCAGACGGCGTCGAAGGTCTCGGCGAACACCGGGTGGGCGGTGTACAGGTCGCGGCCCATGCCGGGGCGTTGGGCGCCCTGGCCGCTGAACAGGACGGCGAGGCGGCCGCCGTCGGCAGCGCCGGTGACGACGTGGCCGGCGCTCTCGCCGGTGGCGACGGCGGCGAGGCCGGTGAGCAGTTCCTCCCGGTCCTCGGCGACGACGACGGCCCGGTGGCGCTGCGCGTGGCGGGCCGCGGCCAGGGTGTGTGCGAGGTCGCGCGGGTCGTGGTCGGCGGTGCGCAGGTGGGTGCGCAGCCGGGCCGCCTGGGCGCGCAGGGCCTCGGGGGTGTGCCCGGAGACGGGGTGGGCGCGCGGCACGACGGCCGCCGCGTCCCGTTCGGGAGCGGGTGCGGGGGCGGGGGGCTCCTCCAGGACGACGTGGGCGTTGCTCCCGCTGATGCCGAAGGAGGAGACGCCGGCCCGACGGGGGCGTCCTTCGCGGGCGGGCCACGGGCGGGGCTCGGTGAGCAGTTCGATGGTGCCGCTGGACCAGTCGATGTGCGGGGAGGGTTCGTCGACGTGCAGGGTGCGGGGCAGTTCGCCGTGGTGCATCGCCATCACCATCTTGATGACGCCGGCGGCGCCCGCGGCGGCCTGGGTGTGGCCGAAGTTCGACTTGGCGGAGCCCAGCAGCAGGGGCCGTCCCTCGGGCCGCTCCCGGCCGTAGGTGGCGAACAGGGCCTGGGCCTCGATGGGGTCGCCGAGGGTGGTGCCGGTGCCGTGCGCCTCGACGGCGTCGACGTCGGCGGCGGAGAGCCCGGCCGAGGCGAGGGCCTGGCGGATGACGTGCTGCTGGGAGGGGCCGCTGGGGGCGGTCAGGCCGTTGGACGCGCCGTCCTGGTTGGTGGCCGAACCGCGGACGACGGCGAGCACCGGGTGCCCGTTGCGCCGGGCGTCCGACAGCCGTTCCAGCAGGAGCATGCCGACGCCCTCGGAGAAGCTGGTGCCGTCCGCGGCGGCGGCGAACGCCTTGCAGCGGCCGTCGGCGGCCAGCCCGTTCTGCGCGGTGAACTCGGTGTAGGTGCCGGGGGTGGCCATGACGGTGACGCCGCCGGCCAGCGCCATCGAGCACTCGCCCCGCCGCAGCGCCTGGGCCGCGAGGTGCAGGGCGACCAGGGCGGAGGAGCAGGCGGTGTCGACCGTCATCGTCGGCCCCTCCAGGCCGAAGGTGTAGGCGACCCGGCCGGAGATGACGCTGCCGGACACGCCGAGGCCGATGTAGCCCTCCATGCCCTCGGGGATGTCGGCGAGGCCCGACGCGTAGCCGGATCCCATCGCGCCGACGTACACGCCGGTGCGGCTGCCCTGCTGGGCCAGCGGGTCGAGGCCGGCGCGCTCGAAGACCTCCCAGGACGTCTCCAGGAGCAGGCGCTGCTGCGGGTCCATGGCGAGGGCCTCGCGCGGGGAGATGCCGAACAGGGCGGCGTCGAAGTGGGTGGCGCCGTGCAGGAAGCCGGCCTCCAGGCCGGGCAGCCGGTCCAGGTCCCAGCCCCGGTCGGTGGGGAAGGCGCCGATGGCGTCGCCGCCCTCGGACACGAACCGCCACAGCTCCTCGGGGGAGGTGACTCCGCCGGGGTACTGGCAGGCCATGGAGACGATGACGACGGGGTCGTCGTCGCCCGCGGCGGCGGTGGCGGTCTCGGCCGTCTCGGTGCCGCCGGCGAGTTCCTGCCGCAGGTGGCGGGCGAGGGCGCTGGGCCTGGGGTGGTCGAAGACCAGGGTGGCGGGCAGCCTGAGTCCCGTCTCGGCGTTCAGCCGGTTGCGCAGGTCGACCGAGGTGAGGGAGTCGAACCCGAGGTCCTTGAAGGACTGTTCGCCGTCGACGGCGCCGGCCGAGCCGTGGCCGAGGGCGACGGCGGCGTGGCGGCGCACCACGCCCAGCAGCAGGCGTTCCTGCTCGGGTCCGGTGAGTGCGGCCAGGCGCCGCAGGAGTGCGGAGGAGTCGGCGCCGTCCGCGGTGCGGGCGGTGCGCCGGGCCGGTGCCGGGACCAGGCCGTGGAGCAGGGCGGGCAGCCGGCCGGCCGCGGCGGCGGCCCGCAGCGCGGCGGGGTCGGTGCGCAGCGGGGCGAGCACGGCCTCGTCGGCCGTGAGCGCCTCGTCCAGCAGCCGCAGGGCGTGCGCGGGGTCGAGGGCGGGCAGTCCGGAGGCGGCGATGCGGCGTACGTCGCCGTCGTCGAGGCCGCCGGTCATGCCGCCGTCGTGCTGCCACAGGGTCCAGGCGAGCGAGACGGCGGGCAGTCCCTGGGCGCGGCGGTGCTGGGCGAGGGCGTCCAGGACGGTGTTGGCGGCGGCGTAGTTGGCCTGTCCGGCGCCGCCGAGGAGGCCGGCGGCGGAGGAGAACAGCACGAAGGCGGTGAGGCCGGCGTCGCGGGTGGCCCGGTGCAGGGCGAGCGCGGAGTCGGCCTTGGCGCGCAGGACGGTGGCGAGGCGGTCCGGGGTGAGGGAGGCGAGGACGCCGTCGTCGAGGACGCCGGCGGTGTGCACGACGGCGCGCAGCGGGTGCTCGGCGGGGACGGTGGCCAGGGCGGCGGCGAGGGCCGCGGGGTCGGCCGCGTCGCAGGCCTCGATGCGGACGGCCGCGCCGTGGGCGGTGAGTTCGGCGGCGAGCTCGGTGGCGCCGGGGGCGTGCGGGCCGCTGCGGGAGAGCAGCAGCAGGGAGCGCACGCCGTGCGTGGTGACCAAATGCCGGGCGACGAGCGTGCCGAGCGCACCGGTGCCGCCGGTGATCAGGACGGTACCGTCGGGGTCCCAGGCGGCGGTCCGGCCGACGGCGGTGCCGGCGGGGTTCCCAGCGGCGGTGCCGGCGGGATTCCCCGCAGCGGTGCCGGCGAGGTTCCCAGCGGGATTCCCCGCAGCGGTGCCGGCGAGGTTCCCAGCGGGATTCCCCGCAGCGGTGTCGGCGAGGTTCCCAGCGGGATTCCCCGCGGCGGTGTCGGCACGCGTCAGCGTCGGTGTGAGCAACCGGCCCTCACGCAGGGCGAGTTGCGGTGCGCCGGAGGCGACCGCGGCGGCCAGGGCGGTACGGGAGGCGTCGGTGCCGTCGAGGTCGGCGAGGACGATCCGGCCGGGGTTCTCCGTCTGGGCGGAGCGCACCAGACCCCACAGGGCGGCGGCGGACAGGTCCGGTACGTCCTCGTCCCCGGCGGCGACGGCGCCCCGGGTGACGACGACCACAGGGGCGTCCTGGGTGCGCTCGTCGTCGAGGAGCGTGCGCAGGGCGTCCAGGGCGCGGGAGGCGACCCCGGCGGGGGTCTCGCCGGGTGCGGAGGCGAAGGGCAGGACGGCGGCGGTGCAGCCGTCGGCGCCGAGCGCGGGCCAGTCGGGGACCAGGTCCGACGGGTCCTCGGCGGCCAGGCGCCAGCCGTCCGTGGCCGGCGCCCCGGGCAGGTCGGCGGCCGTCCAGCGGACCGCGTACAGCGCTCCGTCGGCCGGCCGGGCGGCGGGCGTGGCGTCCGCGGACAGCAGGCGGCTGACGAGGGAGTCGACGGTGGCCACGAGTCGTCCGGTGCCGTCGGCGACGCGCAGCCGCACCGAACCGCCCGGGCGGGTGTCGAGCCGGACGCGCAGGGCGGTGGCGCCCACGGCGTGCAGGGTGACGCCGCTGAAGGCGAAGGGCAGGCCCACTCCCCCGCCGTCGCCGTCCGCCTCGCCGCCGCCGGTGAGCTGGGCGTGCAGGGCGGCGTCGAGGAGCGCGGGGTGCAGTCCGAAACGGGCGGCGTCGCGGTGCTCGTCCTCGGGCAGCGCGACCTCGGCGTACCGGACGTCGCCGTCGTGCCAGGCGGCGCGCAGGCCCTGGAAGACGGGGCCGTACTGGTAGCCCTGGGCGGCGAGCGCGGCGTAGAAGCCGTCCAGTGGGACGGGACGGGCGCCGGCGGGCGGCCATGCGGTCAGGTCGTCGCCGGCCGCGGCGGGGGTGGCCGGGGCGAGGACGGCGGTGGCGTGCCGGGTCCAGGGGGTGTCGTCGTCGGCGTCCGGGCGGGCGTGGACGGCGACCGTGCGGCGGCCCGCGTCGTCGGGGGCGCCCAGCACGATCTGCAGCTGCACGCCGGTGCCGTCGGGCAGGGCCAGCGGCGCCTGGAGGGTGAGCTCCTCCAGCAGGCCGCAGCCGACCTCGTCGCCGGCCCGCAGGACGAGTTCGACGAAGGCGGTGCCGGGCAGCAGGACGGTCCCGGAGACGGTGTGGTCGGCGAGCCAGGGCTGGCTCCGGGTGGACAGGCGGCCGGTGAGCAGGACCCGGTCCTCGTCGGCGACGCGGACCACGGCTCCGAGCAGCGGGTGCCCGGCGCCCGCGAGACCGGCACCGGTGACGTCGCCGGTCTGTGCGGCGGGCCGCAGCCAGTACCGCTCGCGGGTGAAGGCGTAGGTGGGGAGCTCGATCCGGGGGGCGTCCGGTCCCGGGCCGCCGAGGAGGCGCTCGTGGTCGACGGGCACGCCGTGGGCGTGGGCCCCGGCCACGGCGGCGAGCAGGGTGGCCGGCTCGGGGCGGCCCTTGCGCTGCAGGGGCAGGCAGACCCGCTCGGTGGTGTCGTCGGGCAGGCAGGTGCGGGCGAGCGCGGTGAGGGAGGCGTCGGGGCCGAGTTCGAGGAAGCGGGTGACACCCCGCTCGACGAGGTGGCCGACGCCGTCGGCGAAACGGACGGTGTGGCGCAGGTGCCGTACCCAGTAGTCGGCCGAGGCGAGTTCGTCGGCGGTGGCGGCACGGCCGGTGAGGTCGGAGACGACGGTGATCCGCGGCGGGCGGGCGGTGACGCTCTCGGCGACGCGCCGGAACTCGTCGAGGGCGCCGTCCATGCGGGCGGAGTGGAAGGCGTGCGACACACGCAGCCGCCGGGTGGTCCGGCCGTGGGCGCCGAGTTCGGCGGCGACCGCCTCGACGGCCGCGGTGCTGCCGGAGATCACGGTGGCGCGGGGCCCGTTGACGGCGGCGACGGACACGGCGTCACCGTGCGCGGCGAGCAGCGGGGTCACCTCGTCCTCGGCCGCGTCGAGGGAGATCATGGCGCCGCTCTCGGGCAGCGCCTGCATGAGCCGGCCGCGGGCGGCGACGAGCCGGCAGGCGTCGGCCAGCGACCACACGCCCGCGACGTGGGCGGCGGTCAGCTCACCCAGGGAGTGGCCCAGCAGGTACTTGGGGGTGATGCCCCAGGACTCCAGCAGCCGGAACAGGGCCACCCCGAAGGCGAACAGGGCCGGCTGGGCGAGTCCCGTGGCGCGCAAGGCCTCCTCGTCGCCGGTGTGCAGGACGGTGTCCTTGAGGGACAGGCCGAGTTCGGGGTCGAGGTGGGCGCAGACCTCGTCGTAGGCGCGGGCGAAGGCGGGGAAGGCGTCGTACAGGTCCCGGCCCATGCCGGGGCGCTGGGCGCCCTGCCCGGGGAACAGGAACGCGGTGCCGCCGCGCAGGGTGCGGCCGGTGACGACGGCCGGGTGCTCCTCGCCGTCGGCGAGGGCGCGCAGCGCGTCGCGTGCGGCGGCGGTGTCCGGGGCGAGGACGGCGGCCCGGTGCTCGAAGGCCTGCCGGGTGGTGGCCAGGGCGCGGGCGGTGTCGTGCGGGTCGTGCCCGGGGTGGGCGGTGACGTGGTCGAGGAGCCGTGCGGCCTGGCCGCGCAGGGCCTCGGCGCTGCGCGCGGACAGGAACCAGGGGGCCAGCGGCAGCGGTTCGGCCGGAGCGGCCGTCGGGGCCGTGTCGTCCGCCGCGGGCTCCGGCTCGGGTGCGGCCTCCAGGATCGTGTGGGCGTTGGTGCCGCTGATGCCGAAGGAGGAGACGGCGGCCCGGCGCGGGCGGTCGCCGGTGTCCGGCCAGTCGGCGGGCTCGGTGAGCAGGCGGACGTGTCCGGCGTCCCAGTCGACGTGCGTGGAGGGCGCGTCGACGTGCAGGGTGCGCGGCAGCCGGCCGTGCCGCAGCGCCATCACGGTCTTGATGACGCCGGCGACACCGGCGGCGGCCTGGGTGTGGCCGAGGTTGGACTTCAGGGAGCCGAGCAGCAGCGGCCGTTCGGCGGGCCGGTCCTGGCCGTAGGTGGCGAGGAGGGCCTGGGCCTCGATGGGGTCGCCGAGGGTGGTGCCGGTGCCGTGCGCCTCGACGGCGTCGACGTCGGCGGCGGTGAGACCGGCGTTGGCGAGGGCCTGCTCGATCACCCGCTGCTGGGCGGGGCCGTTGGGGGCGGTCAGCCCGTTGGAGGCGCCGTCGGAGTTGACGGCGGAGCCGCGGACCACGGCGAGCACGGGGTGGCCGTTGCGGCGGGCGTCGGAGAGGCGTTCCACCAGGAGCAGGCCGACGCCTTCGGACCAGCCGGTGCCGTCGGCGGAGTCGGCGAACGCCTTGCAGCGGCCGTCGGGCGCCAGGCCGCGCTGCCGGCTGAACTCGAACAGCAGGCCGGGGGTGGCCATGACGGCGACGCCGCCGGCCATCGCGAGGTCGCATTCGCCGTTGCGCAGGGCCTGCACCGCCCAGTGCAGGGCGACGAGGGAGGAGGAGCAGGCGGTGTCGACGGTGACGGTGGGGCCCTCCAGGCCGAGGACGTAGGAGATGCGGCCGGAGGCGACGGAGGTGGCGTTGCCGGCCAGCATCAGGCCGTGGACGTCCTCGGGCACCTCGACGGGGCCCTGGCCGTAGCCGGAGGTGGCCGCGCCCACGAACACCCCGGTGGCGCTGCCCCGCAGGGTCTGCGGCCGGATCCCGGCCCGCTCCAGCAGTTCCCAGGAGGCTTCCAGCAGCAGGCGCTGCTGGGGGTCGGTGGCCAGGGCCTCGCGGGGGCTCATGCCGAAGAAGGCCGCGTCGAAGGCGGCGGCGTCGCGGAGGAAGCCGCCCTCCCGGGTGGAGAAGGTGCCGGGGCGGTCGGGGTCGGGGTCGTAGCGGTCCTCGATGTCCCAGCCGCGGTCCGCGGGCAGCGCGCCGATGGCGTCGCCGCCCGCGTCGACGAGCCGCCACAGGTCCTCGGGGCTGCGGATGTCGCCGGGGAAGCGGCAGCTCATCGCGACGATGGCGATCGGCTCGCGGACCCGGTCCTCCGCCTCGCGCAGCCGGCGGCGGGTCTGCCGCAGTTCGCCCGTGACCCGCTTGAGGTATTCCACGTACTTGTCGTCGTCAGCCACGTGTGTCACTTCCTTGAACCCGGCGGGGCCGGGGCGTCGGGTGCGGTCGGGAGGGCGGCGGGGTGCTCATGCGTCTCCCAGCTCGCGGTCGATCAGGTCGAAGAGGTCGCCCGGCGTCTCGACCCCGGCCAGTTCCTCGTCGTCCTCCACCGGGACGGGGGCACCGGCCGCGGGGACCGGTTCGCCCTGCCAGCGGGAGAGCAGTTCCCGCAGCCGGGCGGTGACCCGCTCGCGGTCCTCGCCGTCCACGGCCGCGTCGCGCAGGGCGCTCTCGAGGCGGTCCACTTCGCCGAGCAGGGCCTGTGCGGTGCCGGGCGGCTCGGGCAGGTCGAGGGCGTCCAGCAGGTGCCGGGCCTGGGCGAGCGGCGTCGGGTAGTCGAAGACCAGGGTGGCGGGCAGCCGCAGTCCGGTGACCGCGCCGAGCCGGTTGCGCAGTTCGACCGCGGTGAGGGAGTCGAAGCCGAGCTCCTTGAAGGTCTGGTCGGGTTCCATCGCGTCGGCCGAGCCGTGCCCGAGGACGGCGGCGGCCTGTTCGGCCACCACGTCGAGGAGCAGCTGCTCGCGGTCCGCGGCGGACAGCGGGGCCAGCCGTTCGGCCAGGGTCGCCTCGGTGGCCGGGGCGGCTCCGGCCGTCGCGGGGGCGGCGTCGGCGCGACGGCGGACGGGGGTGCGAACCAGGCCGCGCAGCAGGACCGGCAGGACGTCGTGGTGCTCGCGCAGGGCGGCGGCGTCGAGGTCCATGGGCAGCAGGGCGGCCCGGTCGGAGGCCGACGCGGCGTCCAGCAGGCGCATGCCGCGCTCGGGGCCGAGCGGCACCATGCCGGTGCGGGCGTGCCGTTCCCGGTCGGCGTCGGTGAGTTCGCCGGTCATGCCCGCGTCCGGCAGCCAGGTGCCCCAGGCGAGGGATACGGCCGGCAGGCCGAGGGCGCGCCGGTGGTGGGCGAAGGCGTCCAGGAAGGCGTTGGCGGCGGAGTAGTTGGCCTGTCCGGCGCCGCCGAAGGTGCCGGCGACGGAGGAGAAGACCACGAACCGGGCCAGGTCCAGGTCGCGGGTCAGCTCGTGCAGGGCGACGACGGCGTCGGCCTTGGGCCGCAGCGCCTCGGCGAGCCGGGCGGGCGTCATGGAGGTGAGGACGCCGTCGGCGAGGACGCCCGCGGTGTGCACGACGGCGGTCAGCGGCCGGTCGGCGGGGATGCCCGCGAGGAGCTGGGCGAGCGCGGTGCGGTCGGCGATGTCACAGGCGGCGACGGTCACCTCGGCGCCCAGGGCGGCGAGTTCGGCGCGCAGGTCGGCCGCGCCGGGGGTGTCCGGGCCGCGCCGCCCGGCGATCAGCAGGTGCTTGACGCCGTGCTCGGCGACCAGGTGCCGGGCGGTGGCGCGGCCCAGCCCGCCGAGGCCGCCGGTGAGCAGCACGGTGCCCTCGGGGTCGGGGGCGGCCGGCACGGTGAGGACGACCTTGCCGACGTGCTTGGCCTGGCTGAGGTACCGGAACGCCTCGGGGGCGCGGCGCACGTCCCACACGGTCATCGGCAGCGGCTCGATCACCCTTCGGTCGAACAAGTCCGCCAGCTCGTGCAGGATTTCGCCGATCCGGTCGGGTCCGGCCTCGACCAGGTCGAAGGCGCGGTAGAGGACGCCGGGGTGGTCGGCGGCGACCGCGGCCGGGTCGCGGACGTCGGTCTTGCCCATCTCCAGGAAGCGTCCGCCGCGCGGCAGCAGCCGCAGGGAGGCGTCCACGAACTCCCCGGCCAGGGAGTCGAGGACCACGTCGACGCCGCGGCCCCCGGTGGCGGTGCGCAGCCGCTCCTCGAAGCCGAGGTCGCGGGAGGAGGCGAGGTGGCGGTCGTCGAGGCCGGCGGCGCGCAGCGCGTCCCACTTGGCCGGGGACGCGGTGCCGTAGACCTCGGCGCCGAGGTGGCGGGCGAGCTGGACGGCGGCGGAGCCGACGCCGCCGGCCGCGGCGTGCACGAGGACGCTCTCGCCGGGTTTCAGGGCGGCGAGGTCGACGAGGGCGTAGTAGGCGGTGAGGTAGACGATCGGGACGGTGGCGGCCTCCGCGAAGCTCCAGCCCTTCGGGATGGGCGCGACCATGCGCTCGTCGGCGACGGCGACCGGTCCGAAGGCGCCCGCGAACATGCCCATCACGCGGTCGCCGGGGGCGACGGAGGTCACGTCGGCGCCGGTCTCGGTGACCACGCCGGCGCCCTCCAGACCGATGGCGGTGGCGTCGCCCGGGTACATGCCGAGCGCGGTGAGGACGTCGCGGAAGTTGACGCCGCAGGCGCGCATCGAGATCCGTATCTCGCGCGGGCCGAGCGGGGCGGTGACCTCCGGGCAGGGGATGAGCCGCAGCCCCTCCAGGGTGCCCTTGCGCTCGACGCCGAGCCGCCACGCCTCGGTGCCGGGCGGCGGGACGAGGGCCCGGTCGGCGGCCAGCGGCACCACCCTGGGCGCGGTCACGGAGCCGTCGTGCACGGCCAGTTCGAACGCGGTGTCGCCGAGCGCGCCGGGCAGCGCCGCGGCGGAGGCGGTGGTGCCGTCGGTGTCGACGAGGACCAGGCGCCCGGGGTTCTCCGTGCGGGCGGAGCGCACCAGGCCCCAGACGGCGGCCTGGGCCGGGTCCGCGGGCCTGGGCCCGGCGGGCACGGCGCCGCGGGTGACGACGGCGAGGCGCGCCGCGGCGAACGCCGGGTCGTCCAGCCACCGCCGGAGGAACGCCAGCACCTCGGCGGTGAGGTCCCGAGCCCGGCGCGCCGGGTCGCCGTCGGCGGTCCGGCCGGTGGCCGGCACGGCGTACAGCACGGTGTCCGGTACGGCGGCGTCGGCGAGGGCGTCCGGGCCGGGGACGACGGTGGCGGTGTGCCCGGCCTCGCGCAGGGCGGCGGCCAGGTCGCGGGCCTCCGCGGACCCGATGACCGCCCAGTCCGCCGGGACCGGCGCGCCGGAGGGGGGCACCGGCTGCCAGTCCACTTCGTACAGGCCCTGCCGGCCGGGGCTGCCGACGGTGGCGCCGTCGAGGTCGCCGGTGAGTTCGCGCAGGGTGAGCGAGCCGACGGAGGCGACGGGGCGGCCGGCCGGGTCGGCGAGTTCGAGGGCGACGGCCTCCGGGCCCCGCTGAACCATGCGCACCCGCAGGGCGGAGGCGCCGACGGCGTCCAGCCGCACGTCGTTCCAGGAGAACGGGAGCCGTCCGGCGTCCTCCATCGGCACGAACATCACGGCGTGCAGGGCGGCGTCGAGCAGCGCCGGGTGCAGGTCGAAGGCGCCGGCGGCGGGGTCGGCGTCGGCGGGCAGACGGACCTCGGCGAAGACCTCCTCGCCGCGCGTCCACACCCGGGTCAGCCCCTGGAAGAGCGGGCCGTAGAGGTGGCCGCGGTCGGCGAACGCCTCGTAGAAGCCGTCCAGCGGCACCTCCTCGCCGTCCCGGGGCGGCCAGGCGGTGAAGTCGTACGCCGAGGAGGCGCCGGCGGCCGGTTCGGCGGTGAGCAGGCCGCTGACGTGCAGCGTCCACGGGTCGTCGGGGTGGGCGTCGTCCGGGCGGCCGTGCACGGTCAGCGCCCGGGCGCCGCCGGCGTCGGGCGCCTCGACGCGGACCTGCACCTGGACTCCGCCGTGCGCGGGCAGGGTGAGCGGGGTCAGGATGGTCAGCTCGGCGACGTGCTCGCAGCCGGTCCGCGCCCCGGCGTGCAGGGCGAGGTCGAGGAAGCCGGTGGCCGGGAACAGGGCGGTGCTGGTGAGGGCGTGCTCCTTCAGCCAGGGGCTGGAGTGCAGGGACAGGCGTCCGGTGAGGAGGTGGGTGTCGCCGTCCGCGAGGGCGACGGCCGCGCCCAGCAGCGGGTGGCTGCTGGTGCCGAGGCCGGCGGCGGTGACGTCGCCGAGCAGGGCGGGCGGGCGCGGCCAGAACCGGCGGCGCTGGAAGGGGTAGGTGGGCAGCTGCACGACGCGGGCGCCGGTGCCGTCGAAGAGGCGGGGCCAGTCGACGTCCACGCCCTTGGCGAAGGCGCGGGCGAGGGCGTCGAGCAGGGCGTCGGCCTCGTCGCGGTCCTTGCGCAGCGACGGGACGAACAGGAGGTCGCCGGTGTCCTCGGCGAGGCAGTCCTGGGCGAGGGCGGTCAGGGTGCCGTCGGGGCCGATCTCCCAGAACCGGTCGGCTCCGTGCGCGGCGAGCCAGGCGACACCGTCGTGGAAGCGGACCGCCTCGCGGACGTGGCGGACCCAGTACTCGGGGTCCTGCAGTTCGCCGGGGGCGGCGGCCCGCCCGGTGACGTTGGAGATCACGGCCATGCGGGGCGGGGCGTAGGCGATGCCGGCGGCGACCTCGCGGAAGGCGTCGAGCATGGGGTCCATCAGCGGCGAGTGGAAGGCGTGGCTGACGCGCAGCCGGGTGGTGCGGCGGCCGCCCGCGGCGAGTTCGGCGGCCACCTCGGCGACCGCGGCCTCGGCGCCCGAGACGACCACGGAGCGCGGCCCGTTGACGGCGGCGATGCCCGCGTCGGCGCGGCCGGCGAGCAGCGGCAGTACCTCGTCCTCGGCTGCCTCGACGGCGAACATCGCGCCGCCCTCGGGGAGTTCCTGCATCAGCCGGCCGCGTGCGGCGACCAGGGCGCAGGCGTCCGGGAGGGACATGACGCCGGCCACGTGGGCGGCGGCGATCTCGCCGATGGAGTGGCCCGCGACGAAGTCCGGCCGCACGCCCCAGGATTCGAGGAGGCGGTAGAGCGCGACCTCGACGGCGAACAGGGCGGGCTGGGTCCACCGGGTCTGGTTGATCCGCTCGGCGTCGTCGCCGAGGACGACGGCGCGCAGGTCGTCGCCGAGGTGGACGCAGACGGCGTCGAAGGCATCGGCGAACGCCGGGAAGGCGTCGTACAGGCCGCGGCCCATGCCGGGGCGCTGGGAGCCCTGTCCGGAGAAGAGGAAGGCGGTCTTCCCTTCGCCGCGGTGGGTGCCCGTGACGGTGTGCGGTCCCGTCTCGCCGTCGGCGAGGAGCCGCAGTCCGTCGGTGAGGGCGGCGCGGTCGGCGCCGAGCACGACGGCCCGGTGTTCGAAGACGGTGCGGGTCGCGGTCAGGGACAGGCCGAGGTCGGCCGCGGTGTGGCCGGGGTTCCGCCCGGCGTGGGCGAGGAGCTGGGCGGCCTGGGCGCGCAGCGCGTCGCGGCTGCGGGCGCTGAGGACCCAGGGCAGGGTGCCGTGGGCGGCGGCCGGGGCTCCGTCCGTGTCGGCGGCGGGCTGTTCGGGGGCGGCTTCGAGGACGACGTGCGCGTTGGTGCCGCTGATCCCGAACGACGACACACCCGCACGCCGCGGCCGGTCCCCCGGCACGGTCCACTCCCGTGCCTCGGTCAGCAGCTCGACCGCGCCCTGCTCCCAGTCCACGTGCGAGGACGGCGCGTCCACGTGCAACGTCGCCGGCAGCACACCGTGCTCCATCGCCAGCACCATCTTCATCACACCCGCCACACCGGCACCCGCCTGCGTGTGACCGACATTCGACTTCACCGAACCCAGGTACAGCGGACGCTCCGCGTCGTGCTCCTGCCCGTAGGTGGCGAGCAGGGCCTGCGCCTCGATGGGGTCACCCAGCCGCGTGCCCGTGCCGTGCGCCTCCACCGCGTCCACCTCGGCCGCCGACAGCCCGGCGTCCGCGAGCGCGGCCCGGATCACCCGCTGCTGAGACGGGCCGTTCGGCGCGCTCAGACCGTTGGACGCGCCGTCCTGGTTCACCGCCGAGCCGCGCACCACCGCCAGCACCGGGTGCCCCTTGGCGCGCGCGTCCGACAACCGCTCCACCAGCAGCAGACCGCCGCCCTCGGAGAACCCGGTGCCGTCCGCCGCGTCCGCGAACGCCTTGCACCGCCCGTCCGCCGCCAGCCCCTGCTGCCGGCTGAAGTCCACGAACAGACCCGGTGAGGCCATGACGGTGATGCCGCCCGCGAGGGCGAGGTCGCACTCCCCCGCGCGCAGCGACTGCACGGCCAGGTGCAGGGCGACGAGGGACGCGGAGCAGGCGGTGTCGACGGTGACGGCCGGGCCTTCCAGGCCGAAGGTGTACGACAGCCGGCCGGAGACGACACTGGCGGCGTTGCCGGTCAGCATGTAGCCCTCGAAGTCCTCGCCGGACGCGGCGAGCATGCCGGTGTAGTCCTGGCCGTTGGTGCCGGCGAAGACACCGGTGCGGCTGCCGCGCAGCGCGCGCGGGTCGATCCCGGCCCGTTCGAACGTCTCCCACGCCATCTCCAGCAGCAGCCGCTGCTGCGGGTCCATGGCGAGGGCCTCGCGCGGCGAGATGTTGAAGAAGGCCGGGTCGAAACCGCCGGCGTCGCCGAGGAAGCCGCCGGTGCGGGTGGCGACGGTGCCCGTCTTGCCGGGCTCCGTGTCGAAGAGGACGCCGAGGTCCCAGCCGCGGTCCTCGGGGAAGGGCACCAGGCCCTCCTCGCCGGCCAGCAGCATGTCCCACAGCTGCTCGGGGGTGTGCACGCCGCCGGGGAAACGGCAGCCCATGGCCACGATGGCGATGGGGTCCTCCGCGGCGGGCGCGCGGTGGACGGCGTCGCCCGCGGCCGGGGCGGGGGTGTCACCGGTGCCGGTGTCCGCGGCGACCTGCGCGAGCAGGAAGTCGGCCAGGTCCCGGCAGGTGGGGTGGTCGAAGACGAGCGTGCTGGGCAGGCGCAGGCCGGTGATGCGGTTCATGCCGTTGCGCAGTTCGACCGCGCTGAGCGAGTCGATGCCCAGGTCGGTGAAGGGCCGGGCGGGGTCGACCGCGTCGGCGGAGGGGTGGCCGAGGACGCCGGCGACGTGGCTGCGCACGATACCCAGGACGGCGTCCGCCCGCTCGTACTCGGGCAGGGCGCCGAGGTGGGCGTGCAGCGAGGAGATGTCGGCGGTGCCGGACGCCGTGTCGTCGCCGGCGGCGTCCAGGGCCCGGCGGGCGGCGGGCAGTTCGTCCAGCAGGTGGCTGGGCCGGGGCGCGGTGAAGGAGGGCGCGTAGGTGTCCCAGCGCAGGTCGGTCACGACGACGTGGGTGTCGCCGAGGTCGAGGGCCCGGCCGAGGGCCTGGCAGGCGGTGCCGGTGTCCATGGGGTGGACGCCGTGGCGGCGCATGCGCTCGCCCGCCGCGTCGCCGACCATGCCGCCGTCGGCCCACAGCCCCCAGGAGACGGCCGTGGCGGGCAGGCCCGCGGCGCGGCGCTCGGCGGCGAGGGCGTCGAGGTAGGCGTTGCCCGGGGCGTAGTTGCCGAGGCCGGCGCCGCCGAGGACGCCGGCGGTGGAGGAGAACAGGACGAAGGCGGACAGGTCCAGGTCGCGGGTGAGGTCGTGCAGGACGCGGGCGGCGGTGGCCTTGCCGTGCAGGACGCCCGCCATGCGCTCGGGGGTGAGGGAGTCGATCACGCCGTCGTCGAGGACGCCCGCGGCGTGGAAGACGGCGTCGAGCGGCTGGTCGGCCGGGAGTCCGGCGAGCAGGTCGGCGAGGGCGGTGCGGTCGGCGGCGTCGCAGGCGGCGAGGGTGACGTCGACGCCGCGGGCGGCGAGTTCGTCGCGCAGTTCGCCGGCTCCGGGGGCGTCGGCGCCGCGGCGGCCGGCCAGCACCAGGCGGGTGGCGCCGCGGTCGGCGAGCCAGCGGGCGACGTGCCGGCCGAGGGCGCCGGTGCCGCCGGTGACCAGGACGGTGCCGCCGGGCTTCCAGGGCTCGGCCGGCTCGGCGGTGCCGGGGGCGTGCACCAGGCGGCGGCCGAAGGCGCCGGCCGCGCGCAGCGCGATCTGGTCCTCCTGGCCGGGGTCGGCGAGGAGGGCGGCCAGCCGGGTGCCGGTGCGGGCGTCGAGGTCGGCGGGCAGGTCGATCAGGCCGCCCCAGCGGTCGGCGTGTTCCAGTGCGGCGACCCGGCCGAAGCCCCAGACCAGGGCCTGGGCGGGTACGGGGGCGGGGTCGGCGGAGCCGACCGCGACCGCGCCGCGGGTGGCGCACCACAGGGGGGCGTCGGCACCGAGGTCGCCGAGGGCCTGCACGAGGGCGAGGGTCGTGGCGAGACCGACGGTGACGCCCGGGAGGCCGGGGTGGTCGCGGGTGTCGAGGGCGAGCAGGGACAGCACTCCGGCGGGCCGGCCGGTGTCCTCGTCGCCGGCCGTGAGCAGGGCGGCGATCGCGGCGCGGTCGGGTGCGCCGTCGGGCAGGGCGATCCGGCGGACGGTGCGGGCGCCGCCCGCGGTGAGGGCGTCGGCGACGTGGCCGGCGGTGGCGTCCTGTCCGGCCTCGGCGGCGGGGGCGAGGAGCAGCCAGGTGCCGGTGAGGGCGGCGGCGCCGAGGGTGAGGGGGCTGAAGGAGACGGCGTAGCGCAGGGCGTCGGCGGTGGCGCGTTCGCGGCCGGCGCGCCGCCAGTGGGACAGCGCGGGCAGGAGACTGCTCAGCGGGGCGTCGGCGGGGAGGTCGAGGGTCTCGGTGAGGCCGCGCAGGTCCTCCTGTTCGACGGTCTCCCAGAAGCGGGCCTCGACGGAGTCGGCGGCGGGGGAACCGCCGGCGGCGTCGGCCGGGGCGGTCCCGCGTACGGCGGGCCAGTAGCGGCGGTGCTCGAAGGGGTAGGTGGGCAGGTCGGTGCGGACGGCGCCGGTGCCGGCGAACACGGTCTCGAAGTCGACGTCCACGCCGTGCAGGTGGGCTTCGGTGAGCGCGGTGAGCCACTGGCGCAGGCCGCCCTGGTCCCGGCGGAGCGAGCCGAGGACGGCGCCGTCGACGCCGGCCGCGTCGAGGCTGTCGCGCAGTCCGACGGCGAGCACCGGGTGCGGGCCGACCTCGATGAAGGTGCGGTGGCCGGCGGCGATCAGACCGCGCACGGCGTCCTCGAAGCGGACGGTCTCCCGCAGGTTGGTGTACCAGTAGCCGGCGTCCAGGGCGGTGGTGTCCAGCCAGTCGCCGGTCAGGGAGGAGCGGAAGGGGATGTCGCTCTCGCGGGGCTCGATGCCGGCCAGGGCGTCCCGGACGGTGTCCTCGATCTCCTCGACCTGCGGGGAGTGGGAGCCGTAGTCGACGTTGACCTTGCGGGCGCGCACGCCGTCCGCGACGAGCGCGGCGTGCATCTCCTCCAGCGCGCCCGCCTCGCCGGAGACGACGGAGGACGACGGGCCGTTGACGGCGGCGAGGGCGAGGCGGCCCTCCCAGGGGGCCATGCGGGCGCGGGTGTCGTCGGCGCTCAGCGGCACGGACATCATGCCGCCGGTGCCGGCGATGCGGGTGAGGGCGCGGCTGCGCAGGGCGACGACGCGGGCGCCGTCCTCCAGGGACAGCGCGCCGGCCGCGCAGGCGGCGGCGATCTCGCCCTGGGAGTGGCCGACCACGGCGGCGGGGCGGATCCCGTGGGCCCGCCACAGGGCGGCGGTGGAGACCATCACGGCCCACAGGGCGGGCTGGACGACGTCGACGCGGCCGAGGTCGGCGGCGTCGTCGTCGCCGCGCAGCACGGCGCTCAGCGACCAGTCGACGTAGGGGGCGAGGGCCTGCTCGCAGCGGTCGATCCACTGGGCGAACTGCGGTGACTCGGCGAGGAGTTCGCGGCCCATGCCGGCCCACTGGGCGCCCTGGCCGGGGAAGACGAGGACGGGTTCGGCGCCGCCCGGCACGGCGTCGGCGAGCAGGGCGGGCCCGGTGAGCGGGCCGTCGGCCGCCAGCGCGGCGAGCGTCTCGTCGAGGTCGGCGGCGTCGTCGGCGAGGACGGCGGCCCGGTGGGTGAAGGCGGCGCGGCCCACGGCGAGGGTGTAGGCGAGGTCGGTGAGCGGGGTGCCGGGCCGGGTGCGCAGGTGGGTGCGGAGCCGGGCGGCCTGGGCGCGCAGCGCGGCGGGGGTGCGGGCGGACAGCAGGACGGGTACGGCGGGCAGTCCGGTCGTGGCGGGCGGCCGTACGGTCGTGTCGTCGGGGGCCTGCTCGACGATGACGTGGGCGTTGGTGCCGCTCATGCCGAACGAGGACACGCCGGCGCGGCGGGGGCGGCCGGTGTCGGGCCAGGGCCGTTCCTCGGTGAGGAGTTCGACGCGGCCGGCGCTCCAGTCGACGTGCGGGGTGGGGTTCTCGGCGTGCAGGGTGCGGGGCAGGACGCCCTCGCGCAGCGCCGCCACCATCTTGATGACGCCTCCGACGCCGGCGGCGGCCTGGCTGTGGCCGATGTTGGACTTCAGCGAGCCGAGCCACAGCGGCCGGTCCTCGGCGCGGCCTTGGCCGTAGGCGGCGATGAGGGCCTGCGCCTCGATGGGGTCGCCGAGGGTGGTGCCGGTGCCGTGCGCCTCGACGGCGTCGACGTCCTGCGGGGTCAGTCCGGCGGCGTTGAGGGCCTGGCGGATGACGCGCTGCTGGGAGGGGCCGTTGGGGGCGGTCAGGCCGTTGGAGGCGCCGTCCTGGTTGAGGGCGCTGCCGCGGATGACGGCGAGGACCCGGTGGCCGTTGCGCCGGGCGTCGGAGAGCCGTTCGAGGACGACCATGCCGACGCCCTCGGCCCAGCTGGCGCCGTCGGCGTCCGCGGAGAAGGGCTTGCAGCGGCCGTCCTCGGCGAGGGCGCGCTGGCGGCTGAACTCGATGAGGGAGCCCGGCGTCGACATCACGGTGACGCCGCCGGCCAGGGCTAGCGAGCACTCGCCCTGGCGCAGGGACTGCGCGGCGAGGTGCAGGGCCACCAGGGAGGAGGAGCAGGCGGTGTCGACGGAGACGGCCGGGCCCTCCAGCCCGAGGGCGTAGGAGACGCGGCCCGACAGGACGCTGGGCGAGTTGCCGGTGCCGACGTAGCCCTCGAAGTTGTCGTCGGAGGCGGCGAGGATCGTGACGTAGTCCTGGTAGGTGACGCCGGCGAAGACGCCGGTGTCGGAGCCGCGGGCACCGGCCGGGTCGACGCCGGCCCGCTCCAGGGCCTCCCAGGAGACCTCGAGGAGCAGGCGCTGCTGCGGGTCCATGGCGAGGGCCTCGCGCGGGGAGATGCCGAAGAACGCCGGGTCGAAGCTGCTGGCGTCGTGCAGGAAGCCGCCCTCGCGGGTGTAGACGGTGCCGGGGTGGTCGGGGTCGGGGTGGTAGAGCCGCTCGGGGTTCCAGTCGCGGTCGGTGGGCAGCGGCGAGATGCCGTCCGCTCCGGCGCGCACCAGGTCCCACAGGTCCTCGGGGCTGTTGACGCCGCCGGGGTAGCGGCAGGCCATGCCGACGACGGCGATCGGGTCGTCGTCGACGGGGCGCCGGGCCGCGACCGCGGGGGTGTCCGCGCTCGCGGTGCCGAACAGGTCGTCGGCGAGGTGTGCGGCGAGCGCGGCGGCGGTGGGGTGGTCGAACACGAGGGTGGCGGGCAGGGTGACGCCGAGCGCGGCGCTGAGGCCGTTGCGCAGCTCCACGGCGGTGAGCGAGGTCAGGCCGAGGTCGGTGAAGGGCCGGGCGGGTTCGATGTCGTCGGCGCCGGCGTGGCCGAGGACGGCGGCGGTGCGGTCGCGAACGGTGGCGAGCAGGGTGCGGGCGCGTTCGGCGGCGGGCCTGGCGGCCAGCCGTTCCAGCGGGCTGCCGGCGGGCTGGGTGCGGGCGGCGGCGCGGCGGCGGGCCGGTTCGGCCGCCGGGGCCGGCTCCCGCGTCGTGGCTGTGGGAGCCGTGGTGCCGGTGGGCGTGACGCCGGGTACCGGGCGCAGCAGCAGCGAGCCGATCTGCAGGACGGGGTCGCCGACCGCGTCGGCCGCGGTGAGGGCGAGGGTGTCGGGGCCGGTGCGGTCGAGCCGGACCCGCAGGGTGGTGGCGCCGGTGGCGTGGAGGCGGGCCGGTCCGGCGGAGAACAGCACGCGTCCGTCGCCGAGACCGTCGAAGGCGCCGAGGCCCAGCGGGTGCAGGGCGGCGTCCAGGAGGGCCGGGTGCAGGTCGTGGCGGGCGGCCTCGTCGGCGGCCCGGTCGGGCAGGGCGACCTCCGCGTACACGGCCGTGTCGTCCCGCCATGCGGCCAGCAGGCCCTGGAAGACGGGCCCGTAGTCCAGACCGGCCTCGCGCAGCCGCGGGTACAGGCCGTCGGTGGGCAGTTCCCGCGCGCCGGGCGGCGGCCAGGCGGTGAGGTCGTGGACGGGAAGGGACAGGGCGTCGGTGTCGGCGGTGAGGATGCCGCCCGCGTGCCGGGTCCAGCCGGCGGTGGGACCGGCGGCAGCGCGGGCGTACACGCCGAAGGGGCGGTCGCCGCGGGCGTCGGGGGCCTCGACGCGGATCTGCAGGGCGACGCCGCCGTGCTCGGGCAGCGGCAGCGGGCTCTCCAGGACCAGTTCGCGGACCTGCGGACGGCCCGCGACGGCGCCGGCGTGCAGGGCGAGGTCGAGGAAGGCGGTGCTCGGCAGGACGGCGGTCCCGCCGAGCCGGTGCGCGGCGAGCCAGCCGTTGCCGTCGGCGGTCAGCCGGCCGGTCAGCAGCAGGGTGTCGTCGACCGCGGACGGGACGACCGCGCCGAGCAGGGGGTGGTCGGCGGCGACGAGTCCGGCGGCGGCCGGGTCGCCGGACGCCGCGGTGGGCGCGATCCAGTAGGGGCGGTGCTGGAAGGCGTAGGTGGGCAGTTCCACCGGGCGGGAGCCGGGGGCGGTGACGGCGAGCAGGGCGCGCCAGTCGACCGGGACACCGCGGGTGTGCAGGGCGCCGACGGCCGTCAGCAGGGTCTCGGTCTCGTCCCGGTCCTCGCGCAGCGTGGGCACGGCGAGCGGGGCGCTGCCCCGCCAGGCGGTCTGGGCGAGGGCGGTCAGGGTGGCGTCGGGCCCGAGTTCGACGAGCCGGCTGGTGCCCAGCTCCTCGAGGGCGGCGACCCCGTCGGCGAAGCGCACGGTGTGCCGGACGTGCCGTACCCAGTACTCGGGGTCGGTGAGTTCGCCGGGGGTGGCGGGCCGGCCGGTGAGGTCGGAGACGACCGGGATGCGCGGTTCGGCGTACGCGACGCCGGCGGCGACCGCGCGGAACTCGTCGAGCATCGCCTCCATGTGCGGCGAGTGGAAGGCGTGGCTGACGCGGAGCCTGCTCGTCCTGCGGCCCAGCGCGGCGAAGTGCGCGGCGACGGCGTCGGCCGCGTCCTCGTCCCCGGCGACGACGACCGAGCGGGGACCGTTGACGGCGGCGAGCGACAGGGTGTCCTCGCGGCCGGCGAGCAGGGGCAGCACCTCCTCCTCGGCGGCCTCCACGGCGATCATGGCGCCGCCCTCGGGCAGGGCCTGCATCAGCCGGCCGCGGGCGGCGACCAGGCGGCAGGCGTCGGGCAGGGAGAACACCCCGGCCACGTGGGCGGCGGCCAGTTCGCCGACGGAGTGGCCGATGAGGTGGGAGGGGTGCACCCCGAGGGACTCCAGCAGCCGGTGGAGGGCGACCTCGACGGCGAACAGGGCCGGCTGGGCGTACTCGGTGCGGTTCAGGGTGCCGGCGTCGGCGTCCGCCACGACCTCGGCGAGCGGTCGCGGCAGCAGCCCGTCGAAGTGCCCGCACACGGTGTCGAACGCGTCGGCGTAGGCCGGGAAGGCGTCGTACAGGGCGCGGCCCATGCCGGGGCGCTGGGTGCCCTGCCCGGCGAAGAGGAAGGCCGTGCCGCCCTGGGTGGTGAGGGTGTCGCCGGTGACGACACCGGGTGCGCTGCGGCCCTCGGCGAGCGCGGCGAGGCCGGTCAGCAGGGCGTCGCGGCCGGTGCCGGTGACGACGGCGCGGTGCTCCAGGGAGGCGCGGGTGAACGCCAGGGCGTGGGCCACGTCCGCCGGGTGCGCCCCGGGGCGGTCCTGAAGGTGGGTGAGGAGCCGGGCGGCCTGGTCGCGCAGCGCGGCCGGGCCGCCCGCGGACAGCGCCCACGCCACGGCGCGCTCGGCGCGTTCGGCGGGGTGGGCCGCGGGGGCGGGCCCGGCGGGCGGTTCGGCGACGATGACGTGCGCGTTGGTGCCGGAGACACCGAAGGCGGAGACACCGGCGCGCCGGGGGCGGTCGCCGGCGGGCCAGGCGACGGGCTCGCCCAGCAGCCGGACGTTTCCGGTGCTCCAGTCGACGCGCGAGGAGGGGCGCTCGGCGTGCAGGGTGCGCGGGAGGGTGTTCTCGCGCAGCGCGAGGACCATCTTGATGAGGCCGACGGCTCCGGCGGCGGCCTGGGTGTGGCCGAGGTTGGACTTGGCGGAGCCCAGCCACAGCGGGCGGTCGGCGGGCCGGTCCTGGCCGTAGGCGGCCAGCACGGCCTGCGCCTCGATGGGGTCGCCGAGGGTGGTGCCGGTGCCGTGCGCCTCCACGGCGTCCACGTCGGCCGGGGAGAGTCCGGCCGAGGCGAGGGCCTGGCGGATGACGCGCTGCTGGGAGGGGCCGTTGGGGGCGGTCAGGCCGTTGGACGCGCCGTCCTGGTTGACGGCGGTGCCCTCGACGACGGCGAGGACCGGGTGGCCGTTGCGGCGCGCGTCGGAGAGCCGTTCGACGACGAGGACGCCGACGCCCTCGGCCCAGCCGGTGCCGTCGGCGTCGTCGGAGAACGCCTTGCAGCGGCCGTCGGGGGCGAGACCGCCCTGGAGGCTGAACTCGACGAACGCGCCCGGGTCGGCCATGACGGTGACGCCGCCGGCCAGGGCGAGGTCGCACTCGCCGGAGCGCAGCGACTGCACGGCGAGGTGCAGGGCGACCAGCGAGGAGGAGCAGGCCGTGTCGACGGTGACGGCCGGGCCCTCCAGGCCGAGGGTGTAGGCGACGCGGCCGGAGACCACGCTGCCGGCCTGGCCGGTGAGCAGGTGCCCGCCGAGTCCTTCGGGGACCTCGGTGAGGCCGGTGGCGTAGCCGGAGCTGCCGGCGCCGACGAAGACGCCGGTGCGGGAGCCCTTCAGCGAGGTGGGGGCGACACCGGAGCGCTCCAGCGCCTCCCAGGAGGTCTCCAGGAAGAGCCGCTGCTGCGGGTCGAGGGCCTGGGCCTCGCGGGGGCTGATGCCGAAGAAAGCGGCGTCGAAGGCGGAGGCGTCGGCGAGGAAGCCGCCGGAGCGGGTGTCGCTGGCCTCCAGCAGGGCCGTGAGGTCCCAGCCCCGGTCCTGGGGGAACCCGCCGACGGCGTCACCGCCGCTCGCCAGCAGCTCCCACAGCCGGTCGGGGCTGTCGACGCCGCCGGGCAGCCGGCAGCCCATGCCGACGATGACGACCGGGTCGGTGCCGGTGGTCACCACGGCCGTCTCCGACCGCTGTTCGCCCGTCCCGTACATCCGCTCGCGCAGGTGGGCGGCGACGGCGGCCGGGGTGGGGTGGTCGAAGACGAGGGTGGTGGGCAGGGCGACGCCGGTCTCGGCGGTGAGGTCGTTGCGCAGTTCGACGGCGGTGAGCGAGTCGAAGCCCATGTCGCGGAAGGCGCGGCCCTCGGCGACCGCGGCCGGGTCGGCGTGGCCGAGCGCGACGGCGGCGCGACGGCGCACCAGCTCCAGCAGGACGGCGTCGCGCTCCTCGGCGGGCAGCGGGTCGAGCCGGTCGCGCAGTGCGCCGCCCGCGGTGGTGGCGGACGCGGCGGCGGGGCCGGTGGTGGCCGGCGCGGCGGCCTCGGGCAGGTCGGCGAGCAGAGGGCTCGGGCGGCCGGTGGTGAACGCGGGCGCGAACCGGGCCCAGTCGACGTCGGCGACGACGACGGCGGTGTCGCGGGCGGCGAGCGCGCGGCCGAGCGCGGTCAGTGCCGCGTCCGGGTCGAGCGGGCGCAGTCCGCGACGGCGCAGCGTCTCCTGCGCCTGCGGGTCGGCGGCCATGCCGGTGCCGTCCCAGGGGCCCCAGGCGACGGCGGTGCCGGTCAGGCCCCGGGCGCGGCGGCGTTCCACCAGGGCGTCGAGGTGGGCGTTGGCGGCGGCGTAGGCGGCCTGTCCGCCGCTGCCCCACACGCCGGCGATGGAGGAGAACACGACGAACGCGGACAGGTCGCTGTCGCGGGTGAGGGCGTCGAGGTGGTCGGCCGCGTCGGCCTTGGCGCGCAGGACGGCGGCGAGCCGGTCCGGCGTGCAGTCGGTGATCACGTCGTCGTCGAGGACGCCGGCGGCGTGCACCACGGCGTCGACGGGGTGGGCGGCCAGCAGCCGGGCGACGGCGTCGCGGTCGCCCGTGTCGCAGGCGACGACGGTGACCTTCGCGCCGAGCCGGGCGAGGTCGGCGCGCAGGGTGTCGGCACCGGGCGCGTCGGGGCCGCGGCGGCTGGTGAGGACGAGCTCGCGGGCGCCGTGCTCGACGGCCCAGCGGGCGACCCTGGAGCCGAGGGCCCCGGTGCCGCCGGTGACGAGGACACGCGGGGGCGCGGTCCACTGCTCGGTCGCGGCAGCGGGCGCCGGAGCGGGGACGAGGCGGCGGGCGTGGGCGGTGCCGCCGCGGACGGCGACCTGGTCCTCGGTCCGGGCGACCAGGACGGCGGCGGCGCGGGCGAGGGCACGGCGGTCCGGCCGGACGGGCAGGTCGAGCAGCCCGCCCCAGCGGTCGGGGTGCTCCAGCGCGGCGACACGGCCCAGCCCCCACACGGCGGCGGCACCCGGCTCGACGACGGCCTCCGTGCCACCGCCGACGGCGACGGCACCGCTGGTCAGCAGCCACAGCGGCGCGGTGAGCCCGGCGTCGCCGTGGGCCTGGACGACGGCCAGGGCCGCACCGACGCCGGGCAGGCAGGAGAGCACGCCGGCGACCGGGTCACCCTCGGCGGCCGCGGCGAGCAGCCCGGCCAGCACGGTCCGGTCGGCCTCCGCGGGGCAGACCAGGCGCTCGATCCGGGGCAGGAACTCCTCGATGCCGCCGAGCGCACGGTCGTCTCCGGCCTCGGTCTGGAGCAGCAGCCACCGTCGGGTGTCCGGACCGGCCTGGGCGGCGGCGCCGTCGAGGCGCTGCCAGCGAATGCGGTAGCGCCAGGAGTCGGCGGTGAGCCGCTCCGTCGTGGCGCGCCGCCAGGAGGACAGCGCCGGCAGCACGGTGCCGAGGGTGCTGTCGTCCAGGTGCAGCGCGTCGGCGAGTTCGCGCGTGTCACCGCGCTCGACGGCCTGCCAGAAGGCGTCCTCGGCGGGCGCGGCGGACGCCGCGGTCCCGGCCGTCCGCTCGTCGGCAGGGCGCGGTTCGGGCCAGTACCAGCGGCGCTGGAAGGCGTAGGTGGGCAGCGGGACGGTGCCGGCGGCACCGGCCGCGTCGGCGGCACCGGCCGCGTCGGCGGCTCCGGCTTCGGCGGCTTCGGCGGCACGGAACACCGCGGCCCAGTCCACCCGCGCGCCCGTCGTGTGCAGGGTCGCGAGTGCGGCGGTCAGGGCATCCGCCTCGGACCGGTCCTTGCGCTGCGCGGCCACGCAGACCTGGTCGGTGGCCTCGCCGAGAACGGTGCGGGTGAGGGCGGTGAGGGTGGCGTCGGGGCCCAGCTCGACGAACCGGGTGACGCCTTCCGCCGCGAGGGCGGCGACGCCGTCGGCGAACCGGACGGCCTCGCGGACGTGGCGGACCCAGTAGTCGGCGGTGGTCAACTCACCGTCCATGGCGAGCTGTCCGGTGACGTTGGAGACGACCGGAAGGGCGGGGGTGGTGTAGGTGATGCCTTCGGCGACCTCACGGAACTCCGCCAGCATCGGTTCCATCAGGGGTGAGTGGAAGGCGTGGGAGACACGCAGGCGAGTCGTGCGACGGCCCTGTCCGGCCAGCTCTGCGGCCACCTCGGAAACAGCCGCCTCGCCCGCGATCACCACGGCGCGAGGGCCGTTGACCGCCGCCACCGACACCTCACGCCCCTCCAGCAGCGGCAGCACCTCGTCCTCGGCCGCCTCCACCGCCACCATCGCCCCACCCGACGGCAACGCCTGCATCAGCCGCCCCCGCGCGCTCACCAGCGTGCAGGCGTCCTCCAGGGACAGCACCCCGGCCACATGCGCAGCAGCGATCTCACCGATGGAGTGGCCGCCCACATAGTCCGGACGCACACCCCACGACTCCAGCAGCCGGAACAACGCCACCTCGACCGCGAACAGGGCCGGCTGCGTCCACTCCGTACGCGCCAGACGCTCCGCGTCGTCACCGAAGACGACGTCTTTCAGCTCCGCGCCGACGTGCGCGCACACCGCGTCGAAGGCATCCGCGAACACCGGGTAGGCCTCGTACAGTTCACGGCCCATTCCGGGACGCTGCGCACCCTGGCCCGAGAACAGGAACGCCGTGCGACCCTCGGCGACGGTGCCGACGGTGACCTGGGCAGTGGGTTCACCGGCTGCCAACTCCGCCAGACCGGCCAGCAGTTCCTCGCGGGAACGGCCTCGCACGACAGCACGGTCCTCGAAGGCGGTACGGGAGGTGGCCAGCGCCGAGGCGATCCGCAGGGGGTCGGCGTCGGGGGTCGAGCGTACGGCGTCGAGCAACCGGGCGGCCTGCGCGCGCAGCGCATCGGCACCGCGCCCGGACAGCACCCAGGGGATCACGGGAAGGACCGCGAGGTCGGCCGGGGCGGCCGTCTCCTGCGGGGCTTGTTCGAGGATGACGTGGGCGTTGGTGCCACTGAGCCCGAACGAGGAGACACCCGCCCGACGCGGCCGGTCCACCCCCGGCCACTCCTGCCGTTCCGTGACCAGTCGCACGACCCCCGCCGACCAGTCCACCCGTGAGGACGGCTCGTCCACGTGCAGCGTCGCCGGCAGCACACCGCGCCGCAACGCCTCCACCATCTTGATCACACCCGCCACACCAGCGGCCGCCTGCGTATGACCCAGATTCGACTTCACCGACCCCAGAAACAGGGGGACTTCGCGCTCCTGCCCGTACGTGGCCAGCAGCGCCTGCGCCTCGATCGGATCACCCAACCGCGTACCGGTGCCGTGTGCCTCGACCGCGTCCACCTCCGCCGCCGACACCCCGGCATCCGCCAGGGCCGCGCGGATCACGCGCTGCTGCGACGGACCGTTCGGCGCCGTCAAACCGTTCGACGCACCATCCTGATTCACCGCCGAACCGCGCACCACCGCCAGCACCCGGTGACCATGCTTCTGCGCATCGGACAGCCGTTCAACGAGCAGTACCCCTACGCCTTCACCCCAGCCGGTACCGTCCGCACCCTCCGCGAACGCCTTGCACCGGCCATCACCCGCCAGACCACCCTGACGGCTGAACTCCACGAAAGCACCCGGCGTCGACATCACCGTCACACCACCGGCCAGCGCCAGATCACACTCCCCCGACCGCAACGACCGCACCGCCATGTGCAGCGCGACGAGCGAGGAAGAACACGCCGTGTCCACAGTGACCGCGGGACCCTCCAGGCCCAGGACGTAGGCCAGACGACCGGACATCACGCTCGCCGCGTTGCCCGTGCCGACGTACCCGCCGAAGTCACCCTCCGCCACACCCAGCAAGGCCGGATAGTCCTGCCCGTTGGTACCCGTGAACACACCCACCTGAGCCCCGCGCAGCGACCTCGGGTCGATCCCCGCCCGCTCCACCGCCTCCCACGACGACTCCAGCAGCAACCGCTGCTGCGGATCCATCGCCAACGCCTCACGCGGCGAGATACCGAAGAACTCCGCGTCGAAGGCGCCGACGCCGTCGAGGAAGCCTCCGCTCGCGGTGTGGCTGGCGTAGGGGTTGTCCGGATCGGGGGTGAAGAGCCGGTCGAGGTCCCAGCCGCGGTCGGCGGGGAAGTCGGTGATGCCGTCGCGCCCTTCCTCCAGCAGGACCCACAGGCTCTCCGGAGAGTCGACGCCACCGGGGAAACGGCAGGCCATCCCGACGATCGCCACCGGCTCGTCGGTGACGGCGGCCGCGGCAGTGGTGGCCGTGACGGCGGTGTCGGTGTCGCCGAAGAGTTCGTCGTGCAGGTGGCCGGCGAGGGCCTGCGGTGTCGGATGGTCGAAGACCACCGTCGTCGGGAGCGAGAGACCGCACGCGGCGGCGAGGGTGTTGCGCAGCTCGACCGCGATCAGCGAGTCGACGCCCAGGTCGCGGAACGCCCGCTCCGCACCCACCTGTTCGACCCCGGCGTAGCCGAGGGCCGCCGCGGCACGGGTGCGCACCTCGGCCAGCAGCTCGTGCCGACGCCGTTCGGGGGTCAGACCGGCGAGGCGGTCACGCAGGCCGGCCGCGGCCGGGGTGGTACGGGCCTCGGCCGGACGGCCGTAGACCTCGGTGAGCAGCGGGCTGGGGCGGACGGTGGTGAAGGCGGCGCCGAAGCGGTCCCAGTCGACGTCGGCGACCAGCGGCGCGGCGTGGTCCCCGGTGGCGTGGAGGGCGAGGGCCTCCAGGGCCCGGTCGGGGTCGAGCAGGCCGACACCGCCGCACACCTGGCGGTCCTCGGCGTCGGCGTCGGCCGCCATGCCGCCGCCGGCCCAGGGCCCCCACGCGATGGACGTGGCGGGCAGGCCCTCGGTCCGCCGCCGCTCGGCCAGGGCGTCCAGCCACGCGTTGGCGGCGGCGTAGTTGCCCTGCCCGGCCGAGCCGACGGTGCCGGCGAACGAGGAGAACAGGACGAAGGCGGACAGGTCGCGGTCGCGGGTCAGTTCGTCGAGATGCCGCGCCCCCGTCGTCTTGGCCGCGAACACGGAACGGAAGGCCTGCGGGCCGAGGCCGTCGAGCACTCCGTCGTCGATGACTCCGGCCGTGTGGACCACGGCGTCCACCGGGTGCGCGTCGAGCAGTTCCCGGACCGCCTCACGGTCCGCCAGGTCGACGGCGGCGAACGTGACGTCGCTGCCCAGATGGCGCAGTTCCTCGGCGAGGGCCTCCGCGCCGGGCGCCTGCGCACCCCGTCGGCTGACCAGGAGGAGGTGCGCGGCTCCCTGTCGTGCGGCCCAGCGGGCCACTCGGGCGCCCAGCGCACCGGTGCCGCCGGTCACCAGGACGGTTCCGGTCGGCTGCCAGACCGCATCCGCGGAGGGAGCGGCGGGGGCCAGCCTGCGGGCGAAGGCCCCGGCGGCGCGGACGGCGACCTGGTCCTCGCGCGGGTACGCGCCCGTCGTGCCGTCGGCGAGCAGGGCGACGAGCCGCGCCGCGGAACGTGGGTCCAGCGTCGGCGGAAGGTCGGCGAGCCCGCCCCAGCGGTCGGGGTGCTCCAGGGCGGCGACACGGCCGAGGCCCCAGACGGCGGCCTGCGCGGGGTCGGGTGCCGGATCGTTCGCAACGGCGGTCACGGCGCCCCGCGTGAGCGCCCACAGCGGAGCGTCGACACGGGCGTCGCCGAGGGCCTGGAGAAGCAGTGCGGTGGCGGGCACGCCCGCGGGCACGTCGTCCACCGAGCCGCTGCGCGCCGGCGCGGAGAGAATCGCGGCGACCGGGCCGTCCCCGACGGCGGCGGCGATACGGCCTGCCAGCTCGGCCCGCGTGTCGAGGGGGTGGTGGTCCACGGTGACCACGTCGGCGCCCGCGTCGAGCAGCGCGGTGGTCAGCGCGCCGTCCCATCCGTCGTCGCCGGAGAGGGACTCGGGCCGGACGAGCAGCCAGCGCCCGGACAGCCGCGCCGTTTCCGGCAGCGCCTGGACCGGGGTCCAGACGACGCGGTGATGTGGCCCGGAAGGAACGAGGGCGGCACCGTCCTCGGCGTACGAGCGCTCCAGCCAGTAGCGGTCGCGGCGGAAGGCGTAGGTGGGCAGCTCGACGACGCGGGCGCCCGGAAGCAGGGCGGGCCACGACACCGTCGCCCCGTGCAGGTGCAGGCGGGCGAAGGCACCGATCAGGTTGCGGGCTTCGGTGCCCTGCTTGCGCTGCGCGGGCAGGAAGAGCAGCCCCCGGTCGTCGGTTACGCAGGCACGAGCCAGCGCCGTCAGGGTACTGTCAGGGCCGATCTCCAGGAACCGCGTGACGCCTTCCGCCGCCAGGGCGGCGACACCGTCGGCGAACCTGACCGCCTCGCGAACGTGGCGGACCCAGTAGTCGGCGGTGGTCAACTCACCATCCGTGGCGAGCTGTCCGGTGACGTTCGAGACGACCGGAAGGGCGGGGGTGGCGTAGGTGATGCCTTCGGCGACCCGGCGGAACTCCGCCAGCATCGGCTCCATCAGCGGCGAGTGGAAGGCGTGGGAGACACGCAGGCGGGTCGTGCGACGGCCCTGCCCGGCCAGCTCGGCGGCCACCTCGGACACAGCCGCCTCGCCACCCGCGATCACCACGGCGCGGGGGCCGTTGACCGCCGCCACCGACACCACACGCCCGGCCAGCAGAGGCAGCACCTCGTCCTCGGCCGCCTCCACCGCCACCATCGCCCCACCCGACGGCAGCGCCTGCATCAACCGGCCCCTGGCTGCCACCAGCGTGCAGGCGTCCTCCAGGGACAGCACCCCGGCCACATGCGCAGCAGCGATCTCACCGATGGAGTGCCCGCCCACGAAGTCCGGACGCACACCCCACGACTCCAGCAGCCGGAACAACGCCACCTCGACCGCGAACAACGCCGGCTGCGTCCACTCCGTACGCCCCAGACGCTCCGCATCGTCACCGAAGACGACGTCCTTCAACCCGCCGCCCACGTACGCGCACACCGCGTCGAAGGCCTCCGCGAACACCGGGAACGCCTCGTACAGTTCACGCCCCATACCCGCTCGCTGCGCACCCTGACCCGAGAACAGGAACGCGATCTTGCCCGCTTCCTGCGCGGTGTCGGTGAAGACGTCCGCAGCGGCTTCGCCGCGGGCCAACGCCTCGACCGCGGACAGGAGTTCCGAGCGGTCGGCGCCCACGACCGCGGCACGGTACGGGTGTGCGGTGCGCGTGGTGGCGAGGGACGCGGCCAGGTCGTAGGGGTCGGCGTCCGGCCGGGTGGCGAGGTGGTCGGCCAGGCGGCGGGCCTGGGTGCGCAGGGACTCCTCGTCGCGGGCGGACAGGACCCAGGGCAGTACCGGAAGGCTCGCCCGCGGAGTCCGGTCGGCGCGGTCGGTGCGGTCGGCGCGGTCGGTGCGGTCGGGGCCCTCGGTCCGGTCGGCGCCGTCCGCCTCTTCGGCCGTCGGCTGCGGGGCCTGTTCGACGATGACATGGGCGTTGGTGCCGGAGACGCCGAAGGCGGAGACGCCGACGCGGCGCGGGTGGTCGGTCTCCGGCCAGTCGTGGGCGTCGGTGAGGAGCCGCACGTGGCCGGCGGTCCAGTCGACGTGGGTCGAGGGCCGCTCGGCGTGCAGGGTGGGGGGCAGTACGCCGTGGCGCAGGGCGAGGACGGACTTGATGACGCCGACGACGCCTGCGGCGGCCTGGGTGTGGCCGAGGTTGGACTTGGCCGAGCCGAGCAGCAGGGGACGGTCGGCGGGACGGCCCTGGCCGTAGGTGGCCAGCAGCGCCTGCGCCTCGATCGGGTCGCCGAGCGCGGTGCCGGTGCCGTGGGCCTCCACGGCGTCGATGTCCGTGGCCGGGAGTCCGGCGTTGGCCAGGGCGGCGAGGATGACGCGCTGCTGGGACAGGCCGTTGGGCGCGGTCAGGCCGTTGGAGGCGCCGTCCTGGTTGACGGCGCTGCCGCGGACGACCGCCAGCACGGGGTGGTTGTTGCGGCGGGCGTCGGAAAGGCGCTCCACGACGAGGATGCCGGCGCCTTCGGCCCAGCCGGTGCCGTCGGCGTCGTCGGAGAACGCCTTGCAGCGGCCGTCGCCTGCGAGGCCGCCCTGCCGGGCGAACTCGGTGAAGGCACCGGGGCTGGACATGACGGTGACACCGCCGACGACCGCCAGGGAGCACTCGCCGGACCGCAGCGACTGGGCGGCCAGGTGGAGGGCGACCAGGGAGGAGGAGCAGGCGGTGTCGACGGTGACGGCGGGGCCCTCCAGGCCGAGGGTGTAGGCGACACGGCCGGAGAGGACGGACATGGAGTTGCCGGTGAGGAGGTGACCGCGGACGTCCTCGGGCACCTCGGTCAGGCCGGAGGTGTAACCCTGGTCGCTGCAGCCGACGAAGACGCCGGAGCGGCTGCCGCGCAGGGCGGCCGGGTCGATGCCCGCGCGTTCGAGGGATTCCCAGACCACTTCGAGCAGCAGGCGCTGTTGCGGGTCCATGGCGAGGGCTTCGCGCGGGGAGATGCCGAAGAAGGCGGGGTCGAAGCGGTCGGCGTCGTGGACGAAGCCGCCCCGGCGGTGGCCGGAGTCGGTGCCGGGGACGGTGGGCCAGCCGCGGTCGGTGGGCCAGTCCGTCACCGCGTCGGTTCCGGAGACCAGCAGGTTCCAGAAGTCGTCCGGGGTGCGCACGTCTCCGGGCAGCCGGCAGCTCATGCCGATGATGGCGATGGGCTCCTGTTCGCGGGCCTCCAGCTGCCGCAGCTTGCGGCGGGTGGTGTGGAGATCGACGGTGACCCGCTTGAGGTAGTCCCGAAGCTGCGCTTCATTCGTCATGGACTGCCCCCATGCTGTTCGGTTCGGTGACGGTGGTGCCGCGTGGAGGCCCGGGTGCCGGGCCGGGGCGCCCGATGGGGGCCCCGCCGGTGGTGATCTCCTCGTGCGGTGGGGACAGCATGACCCGCGCGGTCACCCGATTCCGGTCCCCGGCGGGGTTGTTTGGGGAAACCCTTGAAATCGTCCGCGGTTCGCTGTTCGCGCAGGCCGGGGCATCGGCCCGGAGCACGGCCGTGTCGCTCTACGGCCTTGGGTGCGAGCGGAGTTGGGGCCGGGACCGCTGCGGCGAGGTGCCGGGGGTCACCCCCCGAGGAGGACGGCCGTGGGGGGTGACCGGCCCGGGAGCGCGGTGGGCGATCCGTCCGGGCGAGGCTCACGCACCCGCCGGCGATCGGGCACAGAAGGACGCAGGCCGGCGGGCGGACCGCCCCGCCGGGGCGAAGCCACCGCACCCATCCGGTGATCGGGCACAGGAAGACGCGGGAAGAGGCAGCCCGGCGGGGCGATCCGGCCGGGGCGGGGACCCGGCGGTCGGCCGCGGGGAGATGTGACGCCCCGGAGCTGCCGCCGGCCCCCGCGGTCAGCCGTAGGGCGGGGGGACGCCCCGCGTGAGCACGGTGCGCAGGACCGCGAAGGTGTCCCGCAGGGCGGCCAGTGCCTCCGGGACGCGCCAGGCGGAGCGGTCGCGCAGACCGACCGCGTTGGAGATGGTGCGGATCTCCAGGAACGGTGTGCCGTGCCCGGCGGCGGCCTCGGCGGCCCCGAACCCCTCCATCGCCTCGGCGGCGGCGCCGTGGCGTTCCCGCAGTACGGCGGCGCGTTCGGCGGTGCCGGTGGCGGTGGAGACGGTCAGGACGGGGGCGTGGACGGCTCCGAGCCCGCGGGCGACCGCCGCAGCGAGGTGGGGCGCGCAGGTGTGTGCGGTGGTGCCGAAGCCGAGGGCGTCGACGGGCAGGAACCCGTCGGGCGAGTCGGCTCCCAGGTCGGCGGCGATGACCCGGTCGGCGACGACGACGGAGCCGAGGGCCGCGACGGGGGCGAACCCGCCCGCGATGCCGGCGGAGACGACCAGATCGTAGGGTTCGCCGCGGGCGGCCGCCGCGGTCAGCGCGGTCGCGGTGCTCGCCGCCGACGCGGCCGGTCCGACGCCCCCGGCGACGAGGTCGGCGCGGACCGGCCGGTGACCGGGACCGTCGCCGCCCGGCGTCACGCGGACCGCGTCCAGTCCTGACGGCGCGGGCGCGGGCGGCGGGGACGTGGCCGCGGGACCGAACCCGCGGGCCGCGGCGTCGCGTTCGGCGGCGACCGCGGTGACGACGAGGACACGGACCCCGCTCATGAGGAGAACTGGACCTGTCCGTGGTCGCCGATCACGAGGCGGTGGGTGGCGGGCAGCCGGGGCGCGAGGGTGACCTTGACGTTGCGTCCGACTAGGGACCCCTCCACGCGGCGGATGCGGTCGAAGGAGGACTCCCGCAGGACGATGGAGTACTCGATCTCGCTGTGGCTGATCAGGCACTCCTCGGCGACCGACGTGGACGGTCCGATGTAGGAGTCGCTGACGACGCTGCCCGCGCCGATGATGGCGGGGCCGACGATGCGGGAGCGCCGGACCTGGGCCCCGGCCTCGATCCTGACCCGTCCGATGATCTCGCTCTCGTCGTCCACGCAGCCGTCGACGCGGGGCTGGAGGCGTTCCAGGAGCGTGCGGTTGACTTCCAGCATGTCGGTGACGTTGCCGGTGTCCTTCCAGTAGCCGGTGATGACGGTGGAGCGCACGGTCATCCGCCGGTCGATCATCCACTGGAGGGCGTCGGTGATCTCCAGTTCGCCGCGGGCGGAGGGCCGGATGGCGCGGACGGCGTCGTGGACGACCGGGCTGAACAGGTAGACGCCGGCGACGGCGAGGTCGCTGCGCGGGGTCCGCGGCTTCTCCTCGAGTTCGACGACGTTGCCCTGGTCGTCGGTCACGGCCACGCCGAAGGCGGTGGGGTCGCTGACGCGGGTGAGGAGGATCTGCGCGTCGCAGGGATTCTTGCGGAACTCGTCGACGACGTCGCTGATGCCGTCCAGGACGAAGTTGTCGCCGAGGTACATCACGAAGTCGTCGTCGCCGAGGAAGGACCGGGCGATGAGGACCGCGTGGGCGAGACCGAGGGGTTCGCTCTGCGGGATGTAGGTGATGTCGAGGCCGAAGGCGGAACCGTCGCCGACCGCGGCCTGGATCTCGGCGGCGGTGCTGCCGACGATGACGCCGACCTCGGTGATGCCGGCGGCGGCGATGGATTCCAGTCCGTAGAAGAGGATCGGCTTGTTGGCGACCGGGACCAGTTGCTTGCTGGACGTGTGGGTGATCGGTCGCAGTCGCGTACCGGATCCCCCCGCGAGCACAAGAGCCTTCACTGTTCCATCCAGGTGACAAGGGGCGGACGGCCGGCGGGCTGGGGGTTCCCGGCCGTGTGGAGCGGATCGGTGGGCGGGGACGCCCGCGGTCGTGCGGGCGCCGGGTCATGTTCGGGTCGTGGGACGGATCGGGCGGTCGGCGGGTCGGTCGGGGTCGGGATCGAGATCGAAGTCGGTGTACGGGCCGGGGGCCGCCGCGACGGGAGCGGGTCCGCGCCGCGGCGGCCGGAGGCCGGTGCTCAGGCGTCGTCGAGGTCGCCCTCCAGGAAGGCGCGGAGTTCCTCGTCGGAGACCTCGTCGGTGAGTGCGTCCGGGCCCTGTCCCGGTGCCGGGGCCGGTGCCGGTGCCGGGGCGCCGTCGAGCCGGTCCAGGAAATCGCGCAGCCGCACCCGCAGCCCCGCGTGGAGGTCCGGGTCCGCCAGCGCTTCCGCGAACCGCGCCTCCAGTTGCTCCAGCCGGTCCGCGGCGGCCGGGGAGGCGGCGGGCGGTTCGGCGGGGGCCATCCGCTCCAGCAGGTGGGCGGCGAGCCGCTCGGGGGTGGGGTGGTCGAACATGAGCGTCGCCGGCAGCCGCACGCCCGCGAGCGTGCCGAGCCGGTTGCGCAGTTCGACGGCGGTCAGGGAGTCGAAGCCGATGTCCAGGAAGCCTCGCTCGGGATCGAGGGAGTCGGGGGTGTCGTGACCGATGACCAGGGCCGCCTGGGCGAGCACGGCTTCCAGTACGGCACTGTGGCGGGCGTCCGCGTCCAGCCCGGCCAGGCGTTCGCGCAGGCTGTTCCCGGCGGAGACGGGGGCCGGCGCGGCGGGGGCCGTACGGGCCGCCTGCCGGGCGCGGGCGGGAACGAGGTCGCGGAGCAGGTCGGGCACCGCACCGTCCGGCCCGCGCAGCGCGCCGGTGTCCAGGTCCGCGGGGGCGAACCAGGCCTGGGTGCTGCGCAGCGCCGTGTCCAGCAGGGCGAGCGCGTCGGCCGTCTCCATGGGGCGCAGGCCGCTGCGGGCGATGCGGCGCAGGTCGGTCTCGGCCAGGGTGCCGGTCATTCCGCTGCGCTCCGCCCACAGCCCCCAGGCGAGGGACTGCACGCGGCGTCCGGCGGCGGTACTGCGGGCGGCGAACGCGTCGAGGAAGGCGTTGGCGGCCGCGTAGTTGGCCTGTCCGGCCCCGCCGAGGGTGCCGGCGAGGGAGGAGAACAGGACGAGCGCGGCGCCTGTGTCGCGGGTCAGTTCCGCCAGCAGCAGGGACGCGTCGGCCTTGGCGCGCAGCACGGTGTCCAGGCGTTCCGGGGTGAGCGACTGCACGATGCCGTCGTCGAGGACGCCGGCGGTGTGCACGACCGCGGTCAGCGGCCGGTCGTCGGGGACCTGGGCGAGCAGGGCGGTCAGGGCCTGCCGGTCGGCCACGTCGCAGGCGGCGACGGTGACGCGGGCGCCGTGAGCGCGCAGTTCCTCGCACAGTTCGGTCATGCCCTCGGCGGCGGCGCCGCGCCGTCCGGCCAGCAGCAGCGAGCGGGTGCCGTGCGCGGTGACCAGGTGGCGGGCGATCCGCCGGGCCAGGACGCCGCCGGCGCCGGTGACGAGCACCGTGCCGTCGCCGACGGCGTCGGGCGCGTCGGTGTCGGGCGTGGCGCGGGTCAGCCGGGGGACCAGGGCGGCACCGTCCCGCAGTGCGGTCTCGCTGTCCTCGCCGGCCAGGGCGGTGGGCAGCAGGGCCAGGGAGGCGGCCGTGCCGTCGTGGTCGACGAGCGCGAACCGGCCGGGGTTCTCCGTCCGCGCCGCACGGACCAGGCCCCATACGGCGGCGTGCGCGGGATCGGTGCGGGAGGCGTCACCGAGACCGGTGGTGACCGCGTGGCGGGTCAGCAGGACCAGCCGGGAGGCGGCGAGGGCGTCCTGCGCGAGCCACTCGGTCACCAGCCGCAGCACGTGGTGGGTGGCCTGCCGGGCGGCGGTGGCGGGGTCGGTGTCGTCGTCGGGCGTCGGCACGACGGCCAGCACGGTGCGCGGTGCGGCGGTCCCGGTGGTCGCCGCGGCCAGCGCGGCCGGATCGGCGTACCGCACGGCTTGGTCCAGGACCGGGTGCCCGGCGAGGTCGGCCGCCGGGCCCACGAGGTGCGGCGGGGCGACGGCGACGGACGGTCCGGCGGGGGCCGCCGGGGTCCAGCGGACGGTGTGCAGCGCGCCGGCGCCCGCGGTGGCCGGCAGGGCCGCGGTGTCCACGGCCCGCAGGGCGAGCGTGCCGATCTCCGTGACCGGCGCCCCGGTGCCGTCGAGAAGCGTCACCCGGTGGGTGTGCTCCCCGGCCGGCACGAGCCGCACCCGCAGGGCGTCGGGCCCGGCGGCGTGCGGGGTGACGTCCTGGAAGGCGAACGGCAGCACGGTGCCCGTGCCGTCGGTGACGGTGAGGGCCACGGTGTGCAGGGCCGCGTCGAGGAGAGCGGGGTGGATGCGGAACCGGTCGGTGCCCTGGAGGTGTTCGCCGTCCTCGGGAGCGATCTCCGCGTACACCGTGTCGCCGTCGCGCCAGGCGGCGCGCAGCCCGCGGAAGGCGGGGCCGTAGGCGAAGCCGCGTTCGGCGATCCCCTCGTACAGGCCGGTCACGTCCACGGGGGTGGCGCCGGGCGGCGGCCAGGCGGCCGGAACGGACTCGCCGGCGGCCGCCGGGGCGGCGCACAGGACGCCTTCGGCGTGCCGGGTCCAGGGGGCGTCCGCGCCGTCGCCGGTGACGGGTCGGGAGTGCACGGTCAGCGTGCGGTCGCCGTCCGGGCCGGGCGCCGAGACGCCGACCTGGAGCTGCACGCCGCCGTGTCCGGGCAGGACGAGCGGCGTGTTCAGCGTGAGGTCGCCGACGCGGCCGGCGCCCACGTGGGCGCACGCCTCGAGGGCGATGTCCAGGAAGGCGGTGCCGGGGAACAGGATCCGGCCGTCGAGGGCGTGGTCGGCGAGCCAGGGCCGGCTGTCCAAGGAGACGGTGCCGGTGAGGAGCAGGCCGTCGCCGTCGGCCAGCGGCACGGCCGCGGTGAGCAGGGGGTGCCGTACGGAGTCCGGGCCCGCGTCGGCGCTGCCGGTCGTCTCCAGCCAGTAGCGGCGCCGCTGGAAGGGGTAGGTAGGCAGGTCGGTGCGCCGGGCGCCGGTGGGGGCGAACCAGGTGTCCCAGCCGACGTGGTGGCCGTGGGTGTGCAGCCGCGCGAGGGCGGTGGTCAGGGACCGGCTCTCCTCGGTGTCCCGGGCGAGGGTGGGCACCAGGAGGGCGTCGCCGCCGGCGCATTCCCCGGCGAGCGCGGTGAGCACGCCGCCCGGGCCGATCTCCACGTAGGTGGTGACGCCCTGCTCCTCCAGAGTGCGGATGCCGGCCCGGAAGCGGACGCTGTCGCGGACCTGGCGCACCCAGTAGGCGCCGTCGAGGGGTTCGGCGTCGGTGACGGGGCGTCCGGTGACGGTGGACACCACCGGCAGTTCGGGGGCCGCGTGCGCCAGCCCCGCGGTGTGCTCGGCGAAGGCGTCGAGCATGCCGTCCATGTGGTGCGAGTGGAAGGCGTGGCCGACGTTGAGGCGGCGGGTCCTGCGGCCCTGCGCGGCGAGTTCGGCGGCGAGCGCGGTGACGTCGCCCTCGTCGCCGGACAGCGTGGTGGCGAGGGGGCTGTTGTCGGCGGCGACGGACACCCGGCCCTCGTACGCGGCGAGCAGTGGTGCCACCTCCTCCGCGGGGGCCTGGACGGAGATCATGGCGCCGCCCTCGGGGAGGCCGGCCATGAGCCGGCCGCGCACGGCGACCAGGTGGCAGGCGTCCTCCAGGGTGAGGGCGCCGGCGGCGTGGGCGGCGGCGATCTCGCCGACGGAGTGGCCGAGCAGCACGTCGGGCCGTACGCCCAGGCTCTCCAGCAGCCGGTACAGGGCGACCTGCACGGCGAACAGTGCGGCCTGGGTGTAGTCGGTGCGGTCGAGCAGGGCCGCTTCCGCGCTGCCGGGTTCGGCGAACAGGACGTCGCGCAGCGGTGTGCCGAGGTGGCCGTCGAGGTGGGCGCAGACGGCGTCGAGGGCGTCGGCGAACACGTCGTGGGTCTCGTACAGGGCGCGGCCGGTCCCGGGTCGCTGGGTGCCCTGGCCGGAGAAGAGGAACGCCGTCCTGCCGCCGCGGGCGCGGCCCGTGAGCAGCTGGGGGTGTTCCCGGCCCTCGGCGAGGGCGGTGAGCGCCTGGGTGAGGGCGTCGGTGCCGTCGGCCACGACCGCCGCCCGGTCCTCCAGCCGGGCGCGGGTGGTCGCCAGGGACAGCGCGAGGTCGGCCGGCGCGGTCCGGGGGTGGGCGGCGAGGTGGTCCAGGAGGCGGCGGGCCTGGTCGCGCAGGGCGGCGGTGCCGCGGGCGGACAGCAGCCAGGGAAGTGCCCGCGCGGGCCGGGCGCCGGGCTGCGGCTGCGCCGGTGCGGGCAGGTCCGGCTCCTGGAGGATGACGTGGGCGTTGGTGCCGCTGACCCCGAAGGAGGAGACGCCGGCGCGCCGGGGTCCGTCGCCCGGTTCCCAGACCCGCTGCTCGTGCAGCAGGCGCACGGCGCCGCTGGACCAGTCGATGTGCGGGGAGGGACGGTCGGCGTGCAGGGTGCGCGGCAGGATGCCGTGCCGCATCGCCATCACCATCTTGATGACGCCGGCGACACCGGAGGCGGCCTGGGTGTGCCCGATGTTGGACTTCAGCGCCCCCAGCCACAGCGGGCGTTCGGCGGGCCGGTCCTGGCCGTAGGTGGCGAGCAGGGCCTGCGCCTCGATCGGGTCGCCGAGTCTCGTGCCGGTGCCGTGCGCCTCGACGGCGTCGACGTCGGCCGGGGACAGCCCGGCGGAGGCGAGGGCCTGGCGGATGACGCGCTGCTGGGCGGGGCCGCTGGGCGCGGTCAGTCCGTTGGAGGCACCGTCCTGGTTGACCGCGGTGCCCGCGACGACGGCGAGGACCGGGTGCCCGTTGCGGCGGGCGTCGGAGAGGCGTTCCAGCAGGAGCAGGCCGACGCCCTCGGCCCAGCCCGCTCCGTCGGCCTCGGCGGCGAACGGCTTGCAGCGTCCGTCGGGCGACAGCGCGCGCTGCCTGCTGAACTCGACGAACGTGTCCGGAGTGGAGATCACGGTGACGCCGCCGGCCAGGGCCAGTTCGCATTCCCCGGACCGCAGGGCCTGCACGGCCAGGTGCAGGGCGACCAGCGACGAGGAGCAGGCCGTGTCGACGGTGACGGCGGGGCCTTCGAGGCCGAAGGTGTAGGCGATCCGGCCGGAGGCGACGCTGCTCGCGCTGCCGGTGGCCAGGTAGCCCTCCAGTTCCTCGGGGGCCTTGCTCACCCTGCGGGCGTAGTCGTTGTAGTTGGAGCCCACGAACACGCCGGCCCGGGCGCCGCGCATCCCCTCCGGGTCGATGCCGGCGCGTTCGAACGTCTCCCAGGAGGTTTCGAGCAGCAGCCGATGCTGCGGGTCGATGGCGACCGCCTCACGCGGGGAGATGCCGAAGAACGCAGGGTCGAACCGGTCGGCGTCGTGCAGGAATCCGCCGTGCCGGGCGTAGGAGTGGCCGACGCGGTCGGGGTCGGGGTCGTACAGGTTCTCGACGTCCCAGCCGCGGTCGCCGGGGAACGGGGTGATGGCGTCGGTGCCGTCGGCGACGAGCTGCCACAGCTCCTCCGGGGAGGTGACGCCGCCGGGGAAGCGGCAGCCCATGCCGACGACGACCACGGGGTCGTCGGTCACGGACGCCGTGGGCAGGGCGGGCAGGGCGTCGGCGACTTGCCCGCCGAACAGTTCGCCGTCCAGGTGGGCGGCGAGGGCGGACGCGGTGGGGTGGTCGAAGGCGAGCGTGACCGGCAGCCGCAGCCCGGTGGCCTCGGCGAACCGGTTGCGCAGTTCGACCGCGGTCAGCGAGTCGAAGCCGAGGTCGCGGAAGGCGCGGCCCTCGGGAACGGCGGCGGCGTCGTCGTGCCCGAGGACGGCGGCGGCCTGCGTGCGGATCTCCATGAGCAGGGCGGCACGGCGCTCGGGGGGAGCCAGGGCGGCCAGCCGCTTCACGAGCGGCGGCCCGTCGACCGGTTCGGTCTCCCGCTCAGCCGCACGGTCGGCGACGGCGGCCCGGGTCTCGGGGAGTTCGCGCAGTGCGGCGAAGGCCCGGGCCGTGATGAGCTTCCAGTCGACGTCGGCCACGATGAGGAACTCCTCGTCCTGGTCGAGCGCCTTCTGCAGGGAGGCGACGGCGAGTTCGGGGTCCATCGGCGGCACGCCGTCACGGCGCAGCCGTTCGGCGACCTCCTCGCCGACCATGCCGCCGCCGGCCCAGGTGCCCCAGCCGATCGAGGTGGCGGGCAGTCCCTCGGCGCGCCGGCGGGCGGCGAGGGCGTCGAGGTGGGCGTTGGCGGCGGCGTAGCTGCCCTGGCCGGGTCCGCCGAGGGTGCCCGCCATGGAGGAGAACAGGACGAACGCGTCGAGGTCCAGGTGCCGGGTGGCGGCGTCGAGGGCGAGCGCCGCGTCGGCCTTGGGCCGCAGTACGTCGTGGGCCCGCTGCGGGGTGAGGGCGTCGATGAGGCCGTCGTCGATGATGCCCGCCGTGTGGAAGACGGCGGTCAGGGTGCCGCCCCCGGGCAGGTCGTCGACGAGTCGCCGGACGGCTGCCGCGTCGGACACGTCGCAGGCGACGACCGTGGCCGGGGTGCCGAGTTCCGCGAGCTCGGCCACGAGGCCGTCGGCGCCGGGCGCGGCCGGGCCGCGCCGGGAGACGAGCACCAGGTGCTCGGCGCCGCCGCGGGCGAGCCAGCGGGCGACGTGCCGGCCGAGACCGCCGGTGCCGCCGGTGACGAGCACGGTGCCGGACGGCGTCCAGGTGCCTCCGGGGCGCGGTCCGTCGCCGGCGCGCACCAGCCGGCGGGCGAAGATCCCGGACGGGCGCACTGCGACGTGGTCCTCCTCCAGCGCCCCGGACAGGGCGGTGGCCAGGCGCCGCGCGGCCCGGGTGTCGAGCGTCTCGGGCAGGTCGACGAGACCGCCCCAGCGCTGCGGGTACTCCAGGGCGGCGATGCGTCCGAGGCCCCAGCTCATCGCCTGCAGCGGGCTGACGAGCGGGTCGCCCCGGCGGACGGTGACGGCCCCACGCGTGGCGCACCACACGGGTGCGTCGACCCGTGCGTCGCCGAGCGCCTGGAGAAGGGCGGTCATCAGCACCATGCCGGTGGGCAGCACGCCCTCCCGCGACCACGGCGTCTCGTCCAGCGCGAGCAGCGAGAGCACTCCGCCCACGGTGGTGTCCGCGGTGTGCTGCCGTACGAGGTCCGCCATGCGGTCGCGTTCGGCCTCGGGCGCTCCGGCGGCCATGACGCGTACGTCGCTCGCGTGCCCTTCGACGGCATCGAGGACGGAGCGTACGAGGGGGTCGGCCTCGTGCCCGGCGGGTACGACCACCAGCCAGACCCCCGGGAGTTCGGCGGCGCGGGCGGGCTGTTCGGCGCGGGGCCGCCAGGTCACCCGGTAGCGCCAGCCGTCGAGGGTCGAGCGGTTGATGCGGTCGCGCCGCCAGGACGACAGCGCCGGTACGACCTTGGCCAGTGAGCGCACGTCGTCGATGCCGAGGTCTCCGGCGAGGGCGTCGAGGTCGTGGTTCTCGACGCTGGTCCAGAAGTCGTCGTCGAGGACGTCCACGGCGTCGGAGCCCGTGTCGGCAGTAGCCGGGCGGCCGACCGGTTCGAGCCAGTAGTGGCGGCGCTGGAAGGCGTAGGTGGGCAGGTCGACGCGGCGCGGGGACAGCCCGTCGAAGGCGGCCGTCCAGTCCACCGCGACACCACGCGCCCACGCCTCGCCCAGGGACACGTACAGACGATCCAGGCCGCCCTCGCCCCGGCGCAGCGACCCCACGACCACGGCATCGGCGCCGGCCGCCTCGACGGTCTCCGCCACCGGCACGGTCAGCACCGGGTGCGGACTCATCTCCAGGAACGCACCGTGCCCGGACTGGGCGAGCCGACGGACGGCCGGCTCCAACCGCACCGTCTG